>NZ_PEOG01000082.1 GCF_002761755.1 Roseateles chitinivorans | reverse complement strand
CTTGCAGCAGCAGGCGCTGGCCGGCGTCGCGACCCAGGCAGCGACCGTCAGCCTGAAGCTACAGACCCGCTCCGGGCAGACCGTCGAACTCAGGATCGGCGTCAACAGCGGCGAATCGGGCGGCACGCGCGGCCTGCAAGTCGAGGTCTCGAGCTCCGGGCCGCTGAGCAGCGCCGAGCGCGACGCGCTCGCCACGCTGTCCGACGGCCTGGACCGCGCGCTGGAGGGCCTGGGCGACGGTGCGCCGACGCTGGACCTGTCCGGGCTGACCGGCTTCGACGCCGACGGCGTGCTGACCGGCCTGGACCTGCGCATCGACAACCCGGATGCCCCGGCCGACCGGCCCGGCCAACTGCGCTCGTTCTCGCTGCAACTGGGCGCCGAGAAGAAGTCGCTGGCGCTGCGGACCACCAGCGGCGAGATGTCGCTCGAGGTGGATGCCGCCTCGACGACCGCCGCGCCAGCGAGCGGGCAGCGCTGGTCGGCGATCGACCAGTTGCTCCAGCAGATCGATGCCGCGGCCGAACGCGGCCATGCGGACGCGGCGATGACGAAGTCCTTCAAGGACGCCTTCCGGCAACTGCAGGCCCCACCCAGCGGTCCCGACGAGACACGGCGGCCTGATGACGGCCGGCGTCCCGATGTCGATGCGACGCGCGGCCGTCCGCTGGCCGCTGAATCGGCGCCGGCGATCAGGTCCGCGCCGAAGGGCGCCGACGCCCGGCCTGGCGGGATCGTCGACCGCCTCGACCCCGCCGCGATGGCACCGATGAGCGATGGGTTGCGCGCGCAGACGCAGGCGCTGCAAAGCGGGCTGGCCGACTTCCAGGCCAGTTTCAGCGCCGATTCGCAGCGCACCAGCCGCATCGGCAGCGTCCAGGAGGCCGGCCATGCCGATTACCGGATCGGCCAGACGACCACTGAGCGGCCCAACACGGCCACCGGCGGGCGCTCGATCACGCAGACGCAGACCGAGACGCTGAGCGCCAGCTTCCAGAAGTCGCGGACCTACACGCTGGACCGCGCGGGCGGCAACTACGACGCCACCGACGTCGAGGACACCAGGACCGTCACCACGCTGATCGACACGACGCGCGACTCGATCGCGCGCGCGATGCGCAAGACCGACGAGCAGCGGCGCAAGACCTTCACCGAGGTGGAGAACCACCGCGCCGCCTCGCACCAGGAATGGCCGTCGCAGCGCAGCCTCGTGGAACGCCTGCGGTAGGCGGCCGCAGTCTCATTGATCCAAGGCGTCGCGACCGCCGTATATCGACGCGGAACAACGAAGAGACCCCTCCGATGGGCTGGCGCCTGAAGACGCGGCCCTTGGACACCGCGCCATGATTGCCAGGCCGTCATCGCCATGAAGGGCACCGTGCGCTCGCTGGTCCTCGTGCTGGGAGACCAGCTGGATCTGCACAGCTCGGCCTTCGACGACTTCGATCCCGAACGCGATGTCGTCTGGATGGCGGAGGTGCGCGAGGAGTCCGTGCATGTCTGGTCGAGTCGGATCCGCATCGCCCTGTTCCTCTCGGCGATGCGGCACCATGCCCTGGCGCTGCGGGAGTTGGGCCGGCCGGTGGACTATGTGCTACTCGACGACGCGGGCAACACCGGCAGCCTCGCCGGTGAACTCGCGCGCGCCCTGGCGCGCTGGCAGCCGCGACGCGTCGTCATGACGGCGCCCGGCGATTGGCGCGTGCTCAAGGCGCTGCGCGGCGCCGCGGCCGCCGCCGGGTATGCGATCGAATTGCGCGACGACCGGCATTTCTTCTGCACCGTGCGGGAGTTCGCCGCCTTTTCCCAGGGGCGACGGATCTTGCGCATGGAAGTCTTCTATCGGCAGATGCGCCGCCGTCACGGCGTGCTGATGAACGGCGACGAGCCCGCGGGCGACCGCTGGAACTTCGACGCGGAGAACCAGCGCCCGTTCCCGCCGGGCGGGCCGGCTTTCCTGCCGGATCGCGTTCGGGTGTCCCCTGACGACATCACCCGCGAGGTGTTGGCAATCGTCGAGCGGGCCTTTCCCGGGCATCCGGGGTCGCTGCAAGACTTCGACTGGCCGGTGACCCGGGAGCAGGCCCTGCAGGCCCTCGATCGGTTCATCGCGGAGCGGTTGCCCGAGTTCGGGCATTGGCAGGACGCGATGTGGCCGGGCGAGCCGTGGCTGTGGCATGCACAACTGGCCTCGGCGATGAACCTCAAGCTGATCGGTCCGCGCGAGGTGGTGGCACGGGCCGAGCAGGCCTGGCGGGCGGGCGCCGCGCCGCTGGCCAGCGTCGAGGGCTTCATCCGGCAGGTGCTCGGATGGCGCGAGTACGTGCGGGGCGTCTACTGGACCCACATGCCGGCGCTTGCGACAGCCAATGCCCTGGAGGCCGACCAGCCGCTGCCCGCGTTCTATTGGAGCGGCGAGACCGAGCTGGCCTGCCTGGCGGACGCGCTGCGGCAGACGCTGCGCCTGGGCTACGCGCATCACATCCAGCGGCTCATGATCACCGGGCTGTTCTCGCTGTTGCTCGGCGTGCGGCCTGAGCAGGTCCACGAGTGGTACCTGGCGGTCTATGTCGATGCGGTCGAATGGGTCGAGCTGCCCAACACGTTGGGCATGAGCCAGTTCGCCGATGGCGGCCGGATGACGAGCAAGCCTTATGTCGCGAGTGGCGCGTACATCGAGCGCATGAGCGGCGGCCGGCATTGCGCGCGCTGCCCCTACCAGCCCGGCGTCAAGGTCGGTCCCCGGGCCTGTCCGTACACCACGCTGTACTGGGACTTCCTGCTGCGGCACCGCACGCGCTTCGCGCGTCATCCACGACTGGGCGCGCAGGTCCGCCGCCTCGATCGCCTGTCGGCGCAGGAGACGCAAGCGATCCAGACCCAGGCGCAGGCGCTGCGCGAGCGGCTCGCCCGCTGATCCGCGGGACTGGATCGCCCTGCCCATCGGCAATGTGGGGTGCCGCACCCAGCGTAACGATCCGCCTCCCCAGTTGATCCATGACGGCGCGGGCGTCGTAAGACAGCCGCGTTTCGTTGCCGGTCGCGCCGGCCGCATTCGCCACAAGATCAACTCAGGAGAACTCCCATGCTTCGTCTCTTCAAATGGCTCCTCGCAGCCGCGACGGTATCGACGATGCTCACCGCCTGCGGCGGCGACGACAACGACCCCGCGCCGACGCCGACCCTCGCCCAGGCCGCCCAGAACGGCGGGTTCACCGCGCTCACGGCGGCCGCCGCGAAAGCGGGGCTGGCGTTGACGCTCGCCGACAGCTCGGTGTCCCTGACGGTCTTCGCGCCGACCAACGACGCGTTCACGAAACTGGCGACGCAGCTGGGCTTCGCGAGCGCCGATGCGATGGTCACCGCCCTGCCCGCATCAACGCTCGCCGGCATCCTCCAGTACCACGTGCTGGGCACGCGCAAGACCGCAGCCGACTTGGCCGCGGGCGGGGCGACGCAGGCCACGCTGTACAAGTTCAATGGCAATGCCACGACGCTCGGCCTGAGCTTCACCGGCGGCGTCACGATCCAGGATGCGGCGCTCACCACGGCCCGTGTGACGACCGCCGACGTGATGGCCAGCAACGGCGTCATTCACGCGGTCGACAAGGTGCTCGTGCCTCCAGGGCTCCTGAACATCGTCCAGATGGCGCAGGTGAACCCGACCTTCGACACGCTCGTCGCTGCGGTGGTCAAGGCCAACCTGCAGGGGACGCTCAGCGGCGCCGGCCCCTTCACCGTCTTCGCGCCGACCCATGACGCCTTCGCCGCCATCGCCTCGACAGTGAACGGCCTCAGCACGCAGCAGCTCACCAACGTGCTGACCTATCACGTCCTGGGCAGCGAGGTCCTGTCGGCCAATATTCCCTTCGGCACGCCGGTCACCACGGTGCTGGGCCAGTCCCTCGTGGTCAATGCCGGCACGCCGCTCACGATCACCGACTCCACCGCGACGCAGGCCAGGATCGTCGCGGTCGATGTGCGAGCCAGCAATGGCGTGATTCACGTCATCGACAAGGTGCTGATTCCCAACCCGCTGTGAAGCGGCAGCGCGCGGCGCGGCGCGTGGATCGAGGCCATGGGCCGCTGATCGGCGGCGCGGCGTGGCCCGGTCAGGCGCGCCGCCGCCACGCACCGCCAGCGAAGGAGTTCCCCCATGAAGGCAGTCAGCAGGTCGAAGAGGCAGCTGATGATCGGCATCGTCCAGTTCTGCCTGTTCCAGGCCGCCTGGTTCGCGTGCGTGCTGGGCGCGGCGCACGGTCAGGTCCCGGCGGGCCTGATGGCGGTGGCCGCGGTCGTGCTCCTGCACCTGGCCATGAGTCCCGCCCGCGCCGCGGATCTGGCGCTGACGGTGCTGGCCATGCTGGTCGGTCTCGTGTGGGACAGCTGGATGGTCCGGCAAGACTGGGTGCAGTACGCATCGCCCGGCCCGCTGCCCCACCTGGCGCCGATCTGGATCCTGGCGCTCTGGGCGCTGTTCGCGACCTTGCTCCGGGGACCGCTGTCGTGGCTGCACGGGCGGCCGCTGCTGGCGGCGCTGCTGGGCGGAGTCGGAGGACCGCTGTCGTACCTGGCCGCCGTGCGGCTGGGCGCTGGCAGCTTTCCCGACCCGGCCTCCGCACTGGCCGTGCTGGGTGCGGGCTGGGCGGTCATGACACCGGTGCTGATCGAATCGGCCCGGCGCCTGGGCAGGCGGCTCCCACCGACCTCCGCCGAGCTCAACTGAGCCTGCGCGGTGGGCGCCTTCAGGGCGATGGCGCGTCCTCGTCGAAGGACTGGGTACGATGCGCCGTTGCCTGCCTCAATCACCTACGAGCGCCATGAAATTCGCTACCTGGAACGTCAACTCCCTGGCCGTGCGCCTGCCGCAACTGATCGACTGGCTGAACGCCAACCCGGTCGACGCGATCGTGCTGCAGGAGACCAAGCTCACCGACGACAAGTTCCCCGCTCAGGCGATCAACGACGCCGGCTACCAGGTCCACTGGTTCGGCCAGAAGACCTACAACGGCGTGGCCTTGCTGAGCCGCACGCCGGCGCAGGACATCGTCAAGAACATCACCGGCTATGCCGACGAACAGGCGCGGCTGATCGCAGGCACCGTCGGCGACGTGCGCGTGATCGGCGCCTACTTCCCCAACGGGCAGGCGCTGGACAGCGACAAGTTCGTCTACAAGATGGCCTGGCTGGACGGCCTGCGCGCCTGGCTCGCCAGCGAGATGCAGCAGCACAAGCAGCTCGTGCTGATGGGCGACTTCAACATCGCTCCGGAGGATCGCGACTGCTACGACCCGGCCGCCTTCGTCGGCCAGACGCACACCTCGCCGCAGGAACGTGCGCACTTCCAGGCCTTGCTCGACCTGGGCCTGACCGACGCCTACCGGATGTTCGAGCAGCCGCCCAAGAGCTACAGCTGGTGGGACTACCGCATGCTGGGCTTCCAGAAGAACAAGGGCCTGCGCATCGATCACATCCTCGTCAGCGAGGCGCTGAAGCCCCGCGTCACCGCCTGCACGATCGACCGGCAGATGCGCAAGCTGCCCAAGCCCAGCGACCACGCGCCAGTGATCGTCACGCTGGACTGAACGCCGGCGCGCCGGCACTCCTTCACGCCGCGCTAACCCTCCACCGGGTCAAGTCGCAATGGCTTGATCTTGCGCAAGTGACGCCCTGACCAACTCATCGATGCTGTGTCTTGATCCAAGTCAAGACTTACCGTACAGGGAACGCATCGATGAGAACGAATCTGCCGGTCACGCAACGGGAGTTCCCGTTTCCCGAAGGCCGCGCGCTGGTGTCCACGACCGACCTGAAAGGCCGCATCCTGCACTGCAACGACGTGTTCGTCGCGGTCAGCGGCTTCAGCCGCGAGGAGCTGATCGGTCGGCCGCACAACCTGATCCGCCATCCCGACATGCCGGCCGAGGCCTTCCGCGACCTCTGGGCGACGGTGCAGGCGGGGCGGCCGTGGTCAGGTCTGGTGAAGAACCGCCGCAAGGACGGCGACCATTACTGGGTCATGGCCAACGTGACGCCGCTGCTGCGCGACGGCCAGCCGGCGGGCTACCTGTCGGTGCGCAGCCAGCCCACGCGCGAGCAGGTGCAGGCGGCCCAGGCGTTGTATGCGCGGATGAATGCCGCGGCCCGGCAAGGTCGTGGCGACCTCGTGCTGCATCACGGCCGCCTGCGCGCGCCGCTCTGGCGGCGCCTCGCGGTCGGTGTCATCTCGGCGTTCCGCATGGGCCGGCGACGCGCCGACCTGCGGACGGGCGTGCGGATGGCCGAGCGCCTCGCAGCGGGTGACCTGGGCGCGCCGCGTCCGGCCCCCTCGGAGGCGGCCGCGCCCGGATTGCTGGATCGCGCGCTGACGCAGCTGCGGGTCAACCTGCGCGCGCTGGTGTCGGACACGCAGCACGAACTCGGCGAGATGCGGGCGGTGTCGGACGCGATCGCGCAGGGCAATCACGACCTCGCCCGGCGCACCGAGGCCCAGGCGTCCAGCCTGGAACAGACCGCCGCGAGCATGCGCCAGATCACCGACGAGGTCCGCGGCAACCGCGATGCGGCCCAGCGCGCCCGGCAGGTCGCGGCGGAACTCGGCGAGGCCGCCCGGCGCAGCGACGGCAACGTGCGCTCGGTCAATGACACGATGCAGGCGATCGCGCAGGCCTCGGCCCGCATCGGTGAAATCACGCAGCTGATCGAGGGCATCGCCTTCCAGACCAACCTGCTCGCGCTGAACGCCGCCGTCGAGGCGGCGCGCGCCGGCGAGCATGGTCGCGGCTTCGCGGTCGTGGCTGGCGAGGTTCGCGCGCTGGCGCAGCGCAGCACCCTGGCGGCGCGCGAGATCAAGCAGCTGATCGCCGCCTCCGACGAGAAGGTCGAGGCCGGCACGCGCCAGACCGGTGAGGCACGGCGCAGCATGGGCGACACGCTGTCCGCGGTCGAGCGCTTCGGGGGTGTCATCGAGGACATCGAGCGCAGCGCGCAAACGCAACTGCAGGACATTTCGCAGGTGTCGGACGCGGTCCGGCAGCTCGAGCAGATCACGCAGCAGAACGTGGCGATGGTCGAGGACCTGGCGCGGTCCTCGGACCGGCTGCGCGGTCAGGCCAGCGAGGTCGCCGCGGCGCTCGACCTGTTCCAGCTCGGACGATGAGCCGGGCGATCGCTCAGCGCGGGCGGCTCACCATGAAGACGCGGTGCGCCCGTCATCGCGTGCTGAGCGCTCATCGCGTTGGCGGTGCGCCGGCGCTCACGGCGAGTCGCCAGCAAGATCGTCCGGATCGAGCTCGCCGCGCATCAGCGCCGCGCACTCGTCGAGCAGCGCATGCAGCTGCCGCACGCGCTCATCACCCAGGCGCTCGTTGAGCGAGAGCTGAGCGCGCTTCCAGGTCGCCTTCATCTGCTTGCGCCGCGCGTGCCCCTCCGGCGTGGCCTGCAGCTGGCGACTCCGGGCGTCGGCGCCGGGGAGCGATTCCACGAGGCCCATCGCCTGCAGCGGCTGGACGTTGCGCGACAAGGTGGACAGGTCCAGATCCATCCGCCGGGCGAGTTCACTGGGCTGGATCGGGCCCAGCACGGTGATGTGAGAAAGCAGCGCGTACTGGGTGGTCTTGAGGCCGCTCTCGGCGAAATGGGCTTCGCAGTGGTTGGACACCAGCCGGGTCAGCTGCCGTAGCTTGAAGTTGGTACATCCCTTGGGCGAGATCGGCTCGGCCGTGGCCGAGGTGGTCTTCGAGGCGGTGGGCGTGGCGCTCATGGCGATGAGGGGTGTCGTGGAAGCCCATTGGGCCCGCGATGTCCGCGGCGGCGCCAGGGCGCTGTCTCCCAGGGGCTTGACAGCGAAAGATTGTAGCTGCAACCATTGCAGCCACAAGCTTCCGTTCGCCCGCCACTGATACAGGGATTCCCATGAGCGCTGCCTTGACTCCGACGCATGACGACGTACTCGCCGACTGGCTGAACGAAGAGAAGACGGCCCGGGCGAAGTTCCGACCGGATCACGGGGTCGCCACGATGGCGGAGATCGCCGGCCTGAGCGGCCTGGAGCAGATGCAGGCGATGCTGGACGGCAAGCTGCCGCCCCCGCCGATCGCGCAGACCCTGGACTTCACGCTGCTGCGGGTGAGCAAGGGCGAGGTGATCTTCCAGGGCACGCCCAAGTTCCGGCACTACAACCCGATGGGCACGGTGCACGGCGGCTGGTACGCGACGCTGCTCGATTCCGCGCTGGGCTGCGCGGTACACACGACGCTGGAGCCGGGCCGCGGCTACACGACGCTCGAATTGAAGATCAACCTGGTCCGGGCGCTCAACGAGCGGGTGCCGGTCGTGCGGGCCATTGGTCGCACCCGGCATGTCGGCCGCCAGATGGCGACGGCCGAGGCCGACCTGGTCGGCCATGACGGCAAGCTGTATGCGCATGCCAGCACGACCTGCCTGGTGTTCGACCCGCCGAAGCGGTGATCAGGCGCGCAAGGCGCTCGCTTCCTTGGCGAGCTGGGTGATGCGGGCCCAATCGCCCGCCTTCACCGCGTCGCCCGGCGTGAGCCAGGACCCGCCGCAGACCTTGACGTTCGGAAGCGCCAGGAAATCCGGCGCCGTCTGCACCGTGATGCCGCCGGTGGGGCAGAAAGCCACGTCGGGGAACGGGCCGGCCAGCGCCTTGAGCAGGCTGGTCCCGCCCACCGCGGTGGCCGGGAACAGCTTCAGGAACTTGTAGCCGGCATCGCTGGCCATCATCACCTCGCTGGCCGTTGACACGCCGGGCAGCAAAGGCAGGAAATGCGCCTCGCAGGCGCCGGCCACGTCCGGGGTGAACCCGGGGCTGACCGCGAAGCAGGCACCGGCCTGCTTGGCCGCCACCGCGTCCGCCGAGGTGCGCAGCGTCCCCGCGCCGACCAGCGCCTCCGGCACCTCCCGCGCGATCGCGGCGATCGCCTCCAGCGCCACCGGCGTGCGCAGCGTCACCTCCAGCACCTTCACGCCGCCCGCGACCAGCGCGCGCGCCAGTGGCACCGCATCCTCGACGCGGTCGATGACGATGACCGGGATCACCGGACCGTGCTCGGCCAGGCTCAGGGTGTCCTTGATGGAACTCATGGGGTTCTCCTCGTAATCGAATCCGACTCCGCCGACGCGTCGATCACCCGGCCTCACAGCCAGGTGACCGCGCCCTCCTCCGCCGACGTCACATTGCGCCGCATGCCGGCGAACAGCTCGCGGCCCAGTCCGGCACCGTTCTCCATCACCGCGTCCGCGGTGATCTGCGCCAGCTCGCGGCGCTCCCACTCCGCCGCCGGCACCAGGGCGGTCAGCTCGCCGCTGTTGGCGCACACGCGCACCAGGTCGCCGTCGCGGAGCTTGGCCAGCGGTCCGCCCGAGAGCGCTTCCGGGCTCACATGGATGGCCGCCGGCACCTTGCCCGACGCACCGCTCATGCGTCCGTCGGTCACCAGCGCCACCTTGAAGCCCTTGCCCTGCAGCACGGCCAGCGGCGGAGTCAGCTTGTGCAGCTCCGGCATGCCGTTGGCCTGCGGGCCCTGGAAACGCACGACGACGACGACGTCACGCTCCAGCTCGCCCGCCTTGAACGCCGCCTGCATCGCCTCCTGGCTGTCGAAGATGCGCGCTGGCGCCTCGACCGTGTGCCGGTCCTCGGGCACCGCCGACACCTTGATCACCGCGCGACCCAGATTGCCCGCGAGCAGCTTGAGCCCGCCAGTGGGCGAGAACGGCGCGGCGGCCGTGCGCACGACCGCCTCGTCGCCGCTGCGGTCCGGCAGGTCGCTCCAGCTCACCGAACCGTCCTCCGCGCGGCGCGGCAGCCGGCCGAAGGCAGTCAAGTCCTGGCCCGACACCGAGGTCAGCACGTCGCCATGCATCAGCCCTGCGCCGATCAGTTCCTTGATCACGAAGCCCGGACCGCCCGCGGCCTGGAACTGGTTCACGTCGGCGCTGCCGTTCGGATACACCCGCGCCAGCAGCGGCACGACCGAGGACAGCTCGGAGAAGTCGCTCCAGTCGATCAGGATGCCGGCCGAGCGCGCCACGGCGATCCAGTGGATCAGGTGGTTGGTCGAGCCGCCCGTCGCCAGCAGCGCCGCCATCGCGTTGACGATGCTGCGCTCGTCGACCATGCGGCCGATGGGCGTGTAGTCGCGCTGGGGAATGATCTTCAGCGCCTGGCGCACCGCCTCGCGGGTCAGCGCCTCGCGCAGCCCGTCGTGCGGATGGACGAAGGCCGCGCCCGGCACATGCAGGCCCATGGCCTCGAGCAGCATCTGGTTGCTGTTGGCGGTGCCATAGAAGGTGCAGGTGCCCGCGCCGTGATAGGCCTGGGACTCAGCCTGCAGCAGCTCGTCGCGGCCGACCTTGCCCTGCGCGTAGAGCTCGCGCACCTTGGCCTTGTCGTTGTTGGACAGGCCGGAGCTCATCGGTCCCGCCGGCACGAAGACACAGGGCAGATGACCGAAGTGCAGCGCACCGATCAGCAGGCCCGGCACGATCTTGTCGCAGATGCCCAGCAGCAGCGCGGCATCGAAGACGTCGTGGGACAGCGCCACCGCCGTGCCCATCGCGATCGTGTCGCGGGAGAACAGGCTCAGCTCCATGCCCGGCGTGCCCTGCGTGACCCCGTCGCACATCGCCGGCACGCCGCCGGCGACCTGCGCGGTGGCGCCCTGGCGATGCACCTCGTCGCGAATGATCGCGGGGTAGTTCTCGTAGGGCTGATGGGCCGACAGCATGTCGTTGTAGGCAGTGACGATGCCCAGGTGGGGCGCCTTCTCGGCGACGATCCGCAGCTTGTCGTTGGCCGGCATCGCGGCCACCGCATGGGCGACGTTCGCGCAGCCCAGGCGCTGCACGCCGCGCTGGCGACCCGCCATGCGCTCGATCAGATCCAGGTAACGCTCGCGCGAAGCGGCGCTGCGCGCCTTGATGCGCGCGGTGACGTCCAGAAGCGTCTTGTTCATGCCGACTGCCGATGTAACTCGGCCAGGGTTAGATTGGTAACCATATTACACGCCCGGAAGGTCATGAGACTCTCCCGGAACGCTTTCCCGGGTACAAGAGAGTTACGAAAACGCTCTCCTGCTCTGCGGCAGTCCACGTTCCCGAAGCTGTTCGCCCGCAGTCCGCCTTAGCCGCCGGGACGGGAGGGCATGGGGTTTTGGCGCTGGCCGCCAAGGCCCCATGCCCTCGCGGCCAACGCACCGGCGGTTGCAGGCCGGAACGCCCGCTATGGCAGCATTCCGCCATGATTCACGACCCCTTGGCCGAGGCGCGGCTCGAAGACCTTCCTGCCCACAGTCAAGCGCTGCTGCAAGCCGCGGAGCGCCAATGGGACCGCGAGCACGGCCTGATGATGTTCGCCTACGGCTCGCTGATGTGGAATCCCGGGTTCGAACCGGCGCAGACGCTGGTGGCGAGGGTCCAGGGTTATCACCGCGCGTTGCGCCTGCGCTCGCTGGTGAACCGCGGCAGCGCCGAACAGCCCGGGCTGGTGATGACGCTGCTGTCGGGCGGCAGCTGCCGCGGCCTGCTCTACCGCGTGGCGCCGCAGGACAGCGAGGCCACGCTGCATCGCCTGTGGTTGCGGGAGATGGTGGTCGGCACCTATGTGCCGCGCTGGCTGGACTGCCAGTGCGCCGACGGCCTGGGCACGCGCAAGGCGCTGGCCTTCACCCTGTCGCGACGCAGCCCGGGCTGGGTGGGCGACCTGGCAGACGACCGGCTGCTGCACATCCTGCGCCACGCGCGCGGGCGCTACGGCACGACGCTGGATTACCTGACGCGCGCCGTGACCTGCCTGCGCGAGCACGGCATCCACGACCGCGCGCTGGAGCGCCAGCTGGCGCTGGCCCGCTCGCACGGGCTGTGAGCCGATCGGTCGGGATGGCCTGAGCCGCGGCGCGGCGGGCCGGCCTCAGCCACCGAAGGTGCGCAGGCCCAGATCGCTCGGGCGCGGCATTGACGGGTCGACCTTGAGCCGCTGCAGGTCCTCGACGGTGTCGACGTCGATCAGCACGCCCGGATCGTCGACGTCCACGGCCTGGGCCGGATAACGCGCCAGCAGGCGGCGCGCGCCCTCGTCGCCCTGCAGGCCGGTGAGTTCGGAGAAGAGCTCGGCATTGAATCCCACCGGATGGCCCCGGCGACCGCGGTGCTGCGCGTAGGCGATCGGATCGCGCTCGATCGCATCGGCCACCGCCGCCAGGGTGCTGGGTCGCACCATCGGCATGTCGGCCGGCAGGATCAACCAGCCCGGCGCGTCCCCGGTCGCGGCGACACCCGCCGCGATCGAATGGCCCATGCCCAGCGGCGCCGGACGTCCCAGGCGATCCTGGTCGGGCAGCACCAGCATGTCGCGCGAGGCCACATGGCGTCGGACCAGAGGTGCCAACGCGGTCGAGGTCACCACGAGCATCGGCAGGCCGGAAGCCATCGTCTGGCGCAGCGTCAGCGCCAGCACGGTGTCCCCGTTCAAGACCTGTTCCAGCTTGTGGCCCTCGCCGCGAAAGCGCTGGCCGCGCCCTGCCGCGAGCACGACGACGGCGGGTCGTCGCTGATTCATGCAAACTTCCTTCTGGTTGGGTCCCGAGCCTCCCGGCCGCCGCTCTGTGGCGCGGCTCCATGCCGGGAAGCATGCCTGCCGGAAGATGGGGACCGCACCCGGAGTTTCACGAGTGGGAGCTTTACTTAAGGATTCGCCCGATACTCCAAAGGATGGACAAACTCTCCGACCTTCGAAAGAGCTACGAGCGCGATGAGCTCGACGAGCAACTGGCCTCGCCCGAACCGCTGCGCCAGTTCCGCGAATGGCTCCAGCAGGCCCTGGACGCCGGCATTCCCGAACCCAATGCGATGACCCTGGCCACGGTAGGCCCGGACGGCCGGCCGTCCACCCGGATCGTACTGATCAAGGACATCGAGGAGCGCGGCCTGGTCTGGTACACCAACTACGACAGCCGCAAGGGCCGCGAACTGGCGGCGCACCCATTCGCCGCGCTGCAGTTCCATTGGGTCGAGATGGAACGGGTGGTGCGCATCGAAGGCCGGGTGGAGAAGGTCGATGCCGCCCAATCGGATGCCTACTTCGCGTCGCGCCCGCTGGACTCGCGCCTGGGCGCCTGGGCGTCGCCGCAGAGCCAGGTGATCTCGTCGCGCGCGGTGCTGGTCGCCAACGCGGCCAAGGCCGCGGCCCAGCACGGGCTGAATCCGGCGCGACCGCCGCACTGGGGCGGCTACCGGCTGGTGCCGGAACGCTGGGAGTTCTGGCAGGGGCGCAAGTCGCGGCTGCATGACCGGCTGGTGTACCGGCTGGAGCAAGGGCAGTGGGTGCGGGAGCGCCTCGCGCCCTGAATATCCCCTCAGCCTGCCCTCTCCCGCAAGCGGGAGAGGGAAAGAGGGGGCCAACCCTCTCCCGGAGGCGGAGAGGCACGACTGAAGGCCCCACCCGCCCCGCCAGCGAGCGGAGCCGGAAGGGTCAGAACTTGACTTGCAGCCCGGCGAAGAGGCTGCGTCCCGGCAGCGGCGTCAGTTCCCGGATGGTCTGCACGCTGCCCGCGTTGTACGCCAGCTTGTTGACCAGGTTGTCCAGCTTCAGGTACCACATCGCGTCCAGGTTGCCGATGTCGAAGTGGCGCGCGATGTTCAGCCGCAGGATCCCGTAGCCCGCCGTCGGCGTGTCCAGCGCCGGCACGCGGTCCTGGCGCTTGGCGCCGCGCAGCTCGGCCTGGATCAGCCACGGGCCGCGCTCCGCCTGGAGCGACAGGCTGGCGCGCACCGGCGCCAGGCGCGGCAGCGGCTCGCCGGTATCGCGGTTGGTGCCGCGCACCAGGTCCAGCGTCGTGCCCAGCGTCAGGCCCCAACCCGCCACGGCGGGCAGCGGCTGCCGGCCCTCGAGCTCGATGCCATGCATCCGCGCGCGCACGCCGCGGTACAGGTACTCCGGCACGGTCTCGGTGCCGCCGTCCTCGCCGACCAGCTCGACGTCGCGCCCGCTGGCGTCCAGCGCGATGTAGTTCGAGAAGCGCGTCTGGTAGACCTGCAGGCTCCACTTCGCCTCGCCCTGCTTCCAGTGCAGGCCGAGGTCGACCGCCTTGGCGCGCTCGAGCCCGAGGTTGACGTCGCCCACCTCGTACGCGCCGGAGGCCACGTGCACGCCGTTGGCGAAGAGCTCGTAGAAGGTCGGTGCGCGCTGGCTGCTGCTCAGGTTGCTCGACAGGCTGAAGCCATGGCCCAGTTCATAGGCGCCGCTCAGCGAGAGGCTCTTCGGGCTGAAGCGGCGCGTCATCGGATCGCCGAAGCGCTCCTGGTCGCCGCCGGTCGAAGCGACGGTGATCCGCTCGGCGCGCCCGCCGGCCTGCAGGCTCCACGGTCCGGACTTGAACTGCTCGATCAGGAACAGCGCGTTGCCTCGCGTCCGGGTGCCGGGCACCAGCGCCTCCTCGCCAAGCGCGGAAAAGTCGCTCTGCTCCCACTGCCAGCCCAGCACGCCCTGCACCGTGCCCCAGCGGCCCTGGAAGGCCGCATGCGTGGCCTCGACGCGGCCATCCTTGCCGTCGGATTCGAAGACGGTGCCGATCTCGCCACTGCCCTCCACTTCCTGGTGCTTGTAGCGGCTGCTCGCGAACTGCCAGGTCACGCGGGCCAGACCAGGCAGCGGGTCGCGCCATTCGCCGGCGGTGGCCAGGCGCTGGCGCTGCATCTGGATGCGCACGTCCGGCTCGACGGTCACGCCGTACTCGTTGTGGTAGTCCTCCACCGACACGCCGGCGTACCCCTGCGAGAACAGCAGCGAGCCGCCCACCGCGCCGCTGCGGCCGTGAGCGTCGGAGTTGCGCACATGGGTGCTGGTGCCGTCCTCGCTGGTGAAGCGGGGCACGCGCTGGTCGTCGGCGCGGCGGTCGGCGGCATCGACGTGCCAGGCGAACGCGTTGCTGCCGCCATCGAGCACCACCGCGCCGCCGCGCTCGCTGGCCGCGCCGCCCAGGCGCACTTCGGCCACGCCGTTCAGGCCCGGCTGAGCCAGACGCGGGATGCGGTTGTCGATCGCATTGACGACGCCGCCGATCGCGTTGCCGCCGTACTGCAGCGCCGCCGCGCCGCGCAGCACCTCGACGCGCGTCAGCACCAGCGGATCGACCGGCAGCGCGTGGTCGAAGCTCAGGCTGGACGCGTCGACCGAGGCGCCGGAGTTGCTCAGCATGCGGACGCGGTCGCCGTCCAGGCCGCGCATCGTCGGGCGGTTGCTGTTGGGACCGAAGTAGGTCGAGCCCACGCCGGCCAGGCCGTCCAGCGTGTCACCCAGGCTCGCGCCCCGCTTGAGGGTCAGCGCGTCGCCGCTCAGCGCCTGCACCGGTGCGGCGAGCTCGCGCTGGCTCAGCGGGTTGCCGGTCACGACGACGACGTCGAGCTTGTGTTTGTGCGCGCGGGCCGCGCCGCCCGCGGCGGTGTCGGCGTTGGCGGCGTCACCCGCGGGCGCGGCGGCATCGGCCGCGGGCGGAACAGGCGCCTGCTGGGCCCAGGCGATGCTGGTGCCCAGTGCGAGGGCCAGGGAAATCGGAGACAGAAGGAACGGGGAACGGGGCTGGTTGGCCATGAGGACACTCTCGAGCGCCGGCGGTCGAGCACCGCGGCGCGATCAGATGCTGGTGGAAATCCCGCTGGCGCAAACGCCGACGTCGACACGGATGCCGGACGCGTCGCCCCGCGATGCGCGGCCCCGTCGAGGGACGTGGAGCGCAGCGCATCGAGGATCCGGAAAGGACGCGGGAAAGATCGACGGAGGTCTCAGGCGAGCGGCGGGCCGCGCGCGCCCTTGCGCCACAGCTGCGCCAGCGTCGCGTCGCGCGGCGCGTGCAGGTCGGCCGGGAGGTCCGGCGGCGGCGCGGTCCAGGCGAAAGCCTGGGCCACGGGGCCCAGCGCGTGGCTGAGCTGGTCGAGCAGTTGGCAGTCCGGCGTGCCGGCCGCATGGCCGAAGGTCGGCGCGGGCGTGTCCTCGCCGGTGGCCTGCGCGATCGCGATCGCGATGCGCGAGGGATGGCTGGCCGACCCGTGCAGGCTGCGGTGCACGAGGCCGAGCGCCTGGAAGCCGAGCACCGCGGCCACGCACAGCCAGATCCACCAGCGCTGCTGGCGGGTCCGGAGGGTCGCGGTCGGGCGATGCATGGGCGGGCTTGCGTCGCGGCGCGTTCAGCGCGGCGCCGGCACGGCCTGGGTGACGCGGTAGAACATGCCGTACGGGTCGTCGTTGAGCACGGCCATCTGGCCTTCGACGGTCACGACGTCCAGCGTGTAGCGGACCGGCGTCTTGCTGCGCACCTCCACCAGCCCTTCCGGACCGGCCGGCACGCAGAAGGAGCAGCTGGTGGGTACCGACGACAGCAGGAAGTGGCTCTGCTTGTCGCCCGGCTCGAGCGGCATCATGAATCCTTGGACCTTCACCGTGCGCTTGTCCAGCGCGAGCACGCCGGAGGGAAAAGTCGGGATGACCTTGCTCTTGTCGGCCTTGACCGTGACCGAGGACAGCAGCTTCCAGCTCACCACCCCCTCGACCTCCTGCAGCGGCTGGAACGGGCTGCGGGGATCGTGGTAGCCGGGGCCCGAGCCCATCGGGATCGCCGCGCCCGAGGAGGACGCCTGGGCCTGGGCCGGACCGGCGGCAACGAACGCCGCCGCGGCCATGACGATCGTCAGGCAGGCGACCGCGCTTCCTGGAAGGCGGGGCATGGCGATGGCGGTGCGTGAGGGCATCGGGGCGTCGGCGTGAGAGCGGCGTCGGCGCCGCGTGAAACGCGACATTGTGCCTCGCCCTGCCGGTCCGTGGCGCGCTGCGACGGGCGAGTTGCGGTCAGCGCGGCGTCTGCAGCAGCTCGGTCACGTCGAGCCGGTAACCGCGCCAGGCCGGCCAGGCGGCCGCGATCAGCGCCAGGCCCAGCGCGAGCGCCGGCACCAGGGCCTCCCAGGGCGAGACCCAGGCGCCGGAGATCCGCATCGACTGCTGCTCCGCCAGCACCGCGCCCAGCACGGCTGCCAGGCCATGAGCGAGTCCGAGCGCGAGCAGCGTCGCGAGCGACGCCAGCATCAGCGCTTCCAGCGCGATCAGACCGGCGACGCGCGCCGGCGTCGCGCCGAGCATCCGCAGCATCGCGAGGTCGCCCTGGCGTTCCCGCACCGCGTGCAGCAGCGCCACCAGCACCGACAACGCCGCCGCCAGCAGCAGCACGCCGCCGAAGCCACGCAGCACGTCCAGGCCCACGCCCACCATGCTCAGCAGCCGGGCGGTCTCCAGCGCCGGCACCGAGGCCTGCAGCCCCGCCTGCGCGTTCACCCAGCGCGGCAGCATCACCGCGGCCAGCGGGCTGCGGTAGCGCACCAGCACCATGCTGACCTCGAGCGATGCCTCCGTCGCCTCGTCCGCATGCCCATGCGCCGCATGGGCCTCCCAGACCGAGGCGAGATCGGTCAGCACCAGCTGGTCGACGACCCCGCCGGTCGGCGCGAGCACGCCGGTCACTTCATAGGCATGCTCGTGTTCCTCCCCGCCCCCGGCCAGACCGTGCGTGCCATGGAAACGGTCACCCGGCTTCAGCCCGGACTGGCGCGCCACCTCGGCGCCCAGCACCGCCTGCATCGGCCCGGTCCAGCGCCGGCCCTGCGCGAGGTCGAGCCGGTACAGGTCCAGGTAGGCCGCCGTCGTGCCGACGATGCGGTGGCCGCGGAAGCTGTCGCCCAGCGAGATCGGCACCGCCTGCGCCACCAGCGGCTGCGCTCGCAGCTGCGCGACGGTGGCCAACGGGATGTTGCCGGTCGACTGGTCGAGGTGGAACACGCCCGCCAGCAGGATCTGCATCGGACTGCCCTTGGCGCCGACGACCAGGTCGATGCCACCGAGGTCGCGCCGCAGGCCGTGTTCGAGTTGCTCGCTGACCAGCACGACGAAGCCGATCGCGGCCAGCCCGAGGCTCAGCAGCATCAGATTGAGCGCCGTCAGCATCGGACGTGCCCAGAGGTATCGCCACGCCAGGCGCGGCAGGTTCAGCGGGGAGCGACTCATGGGTTCGAGAACGAAGGCGACGGCGGCGGCGATGTCGGCGACGGCGATCCTGGCGGCGTCACCGCGCTCCCCTCCCGCGCGAGCTTCAAGCGCTGCAGCGCGGCCCAGTCGGCCCAGGCGGCCTCGATCCGTGCGTCGTGCGAGGCGATCACCAGGCTGGCGCCGTGTTCGTCCGCGACGCGGCGCAGCAACGCCAGCGTGGCGTCGCAGGCCTCGTCGTCGAGGTTGGCGGTGGGCTCGTCGGCGAGCACGAAACGCGGCGCCCGCAGCAGCGCCCGGGCCAACGCCACGCGCTGGGCCTGGCCCTGGCTCAGCGCATGGGGACGTCGATCCAGCAGCTGCGCGATGCCCAGCTCGGCCAGGAGCGCGGCGATCCGGGCGTCGTCCGGCCTCAGTCCGGCCGCCACGTAAGGCAGCGCGAGGTTGTCCCGCACGCTCAGCGAGGGGCTCAGATGCAGGCGCTGCGGCACGAAGCCCAGATGGGCGCCCCGCCAGGCGTCCCGCGCGGCCGGCGCCAGCGCGCCGATCTCGACGCCATCCATCGCCAGATGTCCCGCTGTCGGCGTCAGCAATCCGGCCATCAAGGCGAGCAGCGTGCTCTTGCCGCTGCCCGACGCGCCGCGCAGCAGCAGGTGACCGCCGCGCGGGAGCTCGAAGTCGGGAAAGCGCAGAAGGAACCCCGCGGAGGACCCGCGCCCAGCGGGTGCGTCCGATGAGTCGGACACATCGGGCAGCGAGGGAGCCTCGGCGGCCGCGACGGGCCGCCGGCCCCTGACCGCCCCGCCATGGCGGAAGCGCAGGCCGTGGCTCGCGATCAGCGCGGCGTCCGTCGACGCCATCAGCCGGCCGCCTCGTCCTTCAGCAATTCCTTGAACTTCTTCGCGAACTTGTCGACCTTGGGCGCGACGACGAAAGCGCAATAGCCCTGCTCCGGGTGATTGGCGAAGTAGTCCTGGTGATACGCCTCGGCCGGCCAGTAGTTCTGCTCCGGCTGGACCTCGGTGACGACCTTGCCGCCATGGGCGCGCTGCGCCTCGTCGAGCACCTGGCGGATCACGCCGAGCTGTTCGGGCCGGGTGTAGTAGATGCCGGAGCGGTACTGCGTGCCGACGTCCGCGCCCTGGCGGTTCAGCGTCGTCGGATCGTGGATGGTGAAGAAGACCTGCAGCAGGTCCTCGAGGCTGACGACGCGGGTGTCGAAACGCACCCGCACCACCTCCGCATGGCCGGTGTTGCCGGAGCAGACCTGCTCATAGTTCGGCTGCGCGACCTGGCCGTTGGTGTAGCCGGATTCGACGCCTAGCACGCCCTTGACGCGCAGGAACACCGCCTCGGTGCACCAGAAGCAGCCGCCTCCGAGGGTGATCAGGTCCTCGCCGGCCTGCAGGGAAACGGGATTCGGAGTGGTCGTCATGGCAAGTCCTCAAAGCTGGCGGGAAGTCTTCCCGCGACAGGCGGGCTCAGATCGGGCGCAGGCCTCGGAAATCAAGCCCGTCCGCCGGTCGCCCGCCCACCTCGGGCAACGCTCGCGAGCATAGGCGAGCGACGGCCGCTCACTGTGCGCTGAGCGCCAGATCCACGCGCGGCTGCCAAGGCTTGTCCTTGTCCGCGCCGCGCTCGTCGTCCTTCGCATGCAGCTTCGGCGAAGCCAGGAACATCCGCGCGTTCGACACGCCGCGCTCGATCAGCGCATCCCGGACCGCCACCGCGCGCTGGAGCGCCAGTTCGCGCAGCTGCTCGTCGGTCACGGTGTAGCTGTCCATCAGCAGCTCCCGCATCTGCTCGGCCGGGATGTCCTTGGTCAGGCCGATGAAGTTGCGCGGCTTGCCGGGCAGCTTGGCGTTGTCGTAGACGGCCTTGAGCAGGCGCGCGCGCTGGGCGTCGTCAAGCACCAGTGGCGCATCCGGCGCGGCCGAGGCGGCCGCCGCCGGGCCCGCCGCCTGCGTCACCGCCGCGCGCCGCAGCTCCCGGCGCCGTTCGGCGAGCAGCGCCTCCTCGAGCCGGGCCGCCTGGGCGGCGCGGCGCTCGGCGGCGGGGTCCACCCAGCCGGTGATGCTCAACTGCAACGCCGGACGGTCCGCCAGCACCCGGTTCAGCGGCTCCAGCTTCTTCGCCGCCTCGGGCTGCAGCGCGGCGGTGCCGGGCTTGAACTCGAGCTGGCTCATCTCCGCCCCGCCGCCGCCGGACAGCAGCGAGAACGGCGACATCAGCGCCTTCGTCAGCAGGTTGACGATGAGCTTGACGACCAGTCCACCGACGCTGAACTCCGGATCGTTGAGCGAGCCGCTGACCGGCAGGTTGACGTCGATGACGCCGTCCCGGTCCTTGAGCAGCGCCACCGCCAGCTTGACCGGCAGCTTGGTCGCGGTCGGGCTGTCGATGCGGTCGCCGAAGGTCAGCTGGTTGAGCACGATCTTGTTGTCGGCCTGCAGCCGCCCCCCCGGCTCGATCTCGTAATGGACGCGCGTCGAGAGCTTGCCGCGCTCGATCGCATAGCCGGCGTACTTGCCGGCGTAGGGCGAGAGCGGCGCCAGTTCGATGTCGGTGGCGCTGGCGGTGATGTCCAGCGCGAGCGGCGCCCCGCTCGGATTGAGGCGCCCGCTGATGTCCAGCAGCCCGGTGCCCTCGACCTTGCCCTTGAGCTGCAGCGGCGCCATCTCCGCCGAGCCCGCCGAGAACGCCCCCAGCGTGCCGGTCAGCTCGCTGAGGTTGGCGCTGTAGTTGGGCTTGATGAAGCGGTCGTTGAAATCGACCTTGCCGCCGTTGAGCCGGGTTTCGGCGATGCTGAGCCGCAGCGGCGGCTGGCCGGCGGCGGACGAGGCGGCAGCGGCAGCGGGCGTCGGCACGGGGGCCGAGGTGGCCTGTGCGACCGTCGTCGCGACCGGGGCCGAGGCTGCCGCCGTGCCGGCCACGGCGGCCACCGCCTGTCCCTGCTCGGTCTGGTTCAGGTCGCGCAGGTTGAGGCGCCCTTGCTCATTGACGATCAGCCGGGCATAGAACTCGTCCAGCACCGCCTGCTGGATCTTCAGGTCCGGCGCGCCGCCGGGGGCGAGCGCCAGCCGCAGGCCGCCCAGCTTCAGCCCCTGCCAGCTCAGCAGTTCCTCGGCCGAGCGCCGCCGGCCCTCCTGCAGGCGAGCCTGGCGCAGGCGCAGGTCGGCGATCAGCACATCGCCGCCGGCCGTAACCGACGGCCCCTTCGCCGTCTCGGTCAGCTCGAAGGCGCCGCGCATCGAGCCCTCGGCCCGCTGCAAGTGGATGCCGATCGACGGATCGAGGTAGGGATCGGCCCAGTGCAGCGGGAGATGCTCGGCGCTGACCTTGCCGGACAGCTTCAGCGGCGACAGGGCCAGCTGGCCGTCCCAGCGGAACTTCGGGACCTCGCGCAGGTTGCGCCGCGTGGCGTCGGGCCGGCGCAGGGTGGCGCTCAGCTGGACCGGCAGCGGCTTGCGCAATTGCCGACCGTCCCACTCGACGCCCGACAGTCTCAGCGCCAGTTCCTGCAGGCCGATCGGCCGGGCTGGCTCGTCATCGAGCACGTGGGTGGCGAGGTCCAGCAGCGTCGCCTCGCCGCCCTCGACGGTGATCTCGGCGACCTGCGCCGTCCATGGCGCCGCGGGCGTGGATGCGGCCGCCACTTCGCGGGCTTCGGGCGGCTCCAGCGTCAGGCGGTCCCCCCGCGCTTCGGTCACGCGCCGTCGGGAGGCCGTCGCGGCGCCAGCGCCCGAGGACGGCGCCGACGCCCCCCTCCAGGCTTCCCAGCTCCACTTGCCGGCCTTGTCTCGCCCCAGATGCGCCTGCGGCGCCACCAGCGCGAGCTTGCCGGCGCTCAACCGGCGGTCGTCCAGGGCCAGCTCCGCCTGGTCCAGGCTCAGTTGCTTGAGCGCCAGCACCGGCTTCCCGCCGTCGGCCAATGCCACGCCGTCCAGAGTCAGCGCCTTCAGCGACAGCGTCAGGTGCTCGCCGTTCGGCCCCGCGCGCACGGTGCCCTGCGTCCCGAACCGGCCGCGCACGGACAACGGCGTCGCCGCCTTCAGGTAAGGCGCGAGCCCGTCCAGCGCCAGGTCCTTCAAGGCCCAGTCCAGTGCGATGCCAGCCGCGCCGACCTGGCCCTTGCCGGAGACCGTCGCCGGCGACGCCTCGCCTTCAGTCCCCAGGGTGGCGGCGATCTCCACCGGCGCCGCCTTCGCCACCAGCGGCCAGTTCAGCCCACTGCCCGTCAGCGTCAGCCCGTCCACCCGCCAACGGGCGACGGGACGGAGCGTCTCATCGGTCCAGCCGACCCGCCCGCCCTCCAGCGCCAGGCGCTGGATGCCGACGCGCCACGGCGCCGCGGCGGGCCTTGCGGGACTGGCCGCGGACGCGGCGGCCACCGCCGTCACCGG
>NZ_PEOG01000081.1 GCF_002761755.1 Roseateles chitinivorans | reverse complement strand
GTGAGCGTCGTGTCCCGCGCCGGCTGCGCGGACGCGCTGGCCAGCGAGCACGAGGTCGCCACGCTGGGCGCCGCGTCGATGCTGCACAAGGGGCGGCCGACGGTCGTCATCGTCGGCGCGGGTGCCGCGCCGACGGGACCGGTGGCCCGGGCCCCAGCCCGGGCGTCCGGCCTCGGATTGGGCGAATACGCGACGATTTCCCCGTCGCAAGACCTTGAGCCGCACGGGCCGGAATCCCTGGCACAAACCCCGAACGTTTAAAATCCGCCGTTTTCCGTCAGCGCCGACCGAGCCCACCGTCCGGGAATCACCAGGATCCGCCAGGGAAACGCTGAATTTCGAGGGCCCCCCGCCGGCCCCGCCACTAGAAGAGCCGCTATGACCCACGTCGTCACCGAAGCCTGCATTCGCTGCAAATACACCGATTGCGTCGATGTCTGTCCCGTCGACTGCTTCCGCGAGGGCCCGAACTTCCTGGCCATCGATCCCGATGAATGCATCGACTGCGCGGTGTGCATCCCCGAGTGCCCGGTGAACGCGATCATGCCGGAGGAAGACGTGCCCGGCGACCAGCAGATCATGATCAAGCTGAATGCCGACCTGGCGAAGAAGTGGCCCAGCATCACCAAGCGCAAGGCCTCGCTCCCGGACGCCGAGGAGTGGAAGGACAAGACGGGCAAGATCGATCAGCTGGTCCGCTGACCGATCCCCTCATCCCGCGGCGCCGCGGCCTGCCGGCGACCGCCCCCTACAAGAATGGAAACGCAAGTGACTGAAGCGACCTCCGCCCCGCACGCGGGCGTGATCGAGACCGATGCCGTCATCGTCGGCGCGGGCCCGGTGGGCCTGTTCCAGGTGTTCGAACTGGGCCTGCTCGAGATCAAGGCCCACATCATCGACTCCCTGGCCTATCCCGGCGGACAGTGCATCGAGCTCTATCCCGACAAGCCGATCTATGACATCCCGGCGCTGCCGGTGGTGACCGGCAAGGAGCTGACCGACAACCTGATGAAGCAGATCGAGCCCTTCGGCGCGACCTTCCATCTGGGCCAGGAGGTCACGACGGTCGAGAAGCAGGAGGACGGCCGCTT
The DNA here is from genome assembly GCF_002761755.1 of Roseateles chitinivorans. GTDB lineage: Bacteria > Pseudomonadota > Gammaproteobacteria > Burkholderiales > Burkholderiaceae_C > Roseateles > Roseateles chitinivorans. The sequence goes on along the minus strand of NZ_PEOG01000081.1, from coordinate 22,045 downwards.
CTTCGTCGCGACGAGCAAGGGCACGCAGTTCCTGACCAAGACCATCTTCATCGCGGGCGGTGTCGGTTCCTTCCAGCCGCGCACGCTGAAGGTCGAGGGCATCGACAAGTACGAGGGCTCGCAGGTCCATTACCGCGTGCGCAACCCGGCGCAGTTCGCCGGCAAGAACCTGGTGATCATCGGCGGCGGCGATTCGGCGCTGGACTGGGCGCTGAACTTCTGCGCCGGCAATGCCGACGGCAACCCGCACAAGGCCGAGAGCGTGATCCTGGTGCACCGCCGCGACGGCTTCCGCGCCGCGCCGGCCTCGGTGGCCAAGATGAAGGAACTCTGCGACGCCTACGAGATGCAGTTCATGGTCGGCCAGGTGGCGGACCTGGACGAAGGCGAGGATGCGCTGAAGGGCCTGAAGATCACCGGCGGCGACGGCGTCACCCGGGTGGTGCCGGCGGACCAGGTGCTGGTGTTCTTCGGCCTGTCGCCCAAGCTGGGCCCGATCGCCGAATGGGGCCTGGCGCTGGAGAAGAAGCAGATCCAGGTCGACACCGAGAAGTTCCAGACCAGCGTGCCCGGCATCTTCGCGGTGGGTGACATCAACACCTACCCGGGCAAGAAGAAGCTGATCCTGTCGGGCTTCCACGAAGCGGCGCTGGCGGCCTTCGGCGCGATGCCGATCATCAACCCGGAAAAGCGGGTCCACCTGCAGTACACGACGACCAGCCCCAAGCTGCACAAGGTGCTGGGCGTCGAGACGCCGGTGTTCGACTGAGCTCCGCGCCCCGACGGGGCGCCTGGATCGAAAGAGCCCGCCTGGCGATGCCGGCGGGCTCTTTTCATTGCGGGATGAACCAGCGCCAGCGTTGCATCGGCGCCGTGTGCACCCAGCGCGCAGGATGGCGCAACCACCGCCAGATCGACGCGCCGGGGCCGTCGCTGACCACCGCGCGGCGCAGCGCCGCCACCGAGCCGTCGCGGCCCCTCGTGCGCATCAGCGTGGCGTAGGCCTCGATCATCGACAGCACCGGCGTCATCCATCCGGACGGCGACCATTCATGCCGCCGCGCGAGGCGGTGCTCCAGTTGCTCGGTGCGCGACTGCGCCGCCAGCACCGCCAGTTCCCACAGCCGCATGTCCTCGTGGTACGGATCGCGTGGCAGCGCATGCGCGACCACCTCGTCCAGCTGGTCCCAATGCCCGCGTCGCGCCAGCGCGATGCACAGGTTGGTCAGCGCGTAGAGCGGCGGCTGCGTGCGCTCGCGCCAGTCGCGCATCCAGTGGACCGTCTCGCGGAACAGGTCACGCGACACCAGCGCATAACTGGTCTCGCCCCAGCTCGCCGGGTCCGCGCGCAGCCGGTCGCCATGGTGGCGCACCAGCCAGCGCAGCCAGAAGTCGTGCTTGGTGTCGACCAGCCAGCGCAGGAGCCCGCGCAGCAACAGCTGGCCCTGCGCGCGTCGCAGCAGTCGCGCGGCGGCGAACGCGGTGATGAGGTCGCTGCGGCGCCGCGCTTGAGCGCTCAACCAGTGATAGGCCAGGCCAGGCGCGCCCTCGCCGCGCTCGATGCGCGCCAGTTGCCAGGCCGCCAGCCCCTGTCCCCAGCCGGCCGCATCGATCGCCTCGCAGGCCAGGCGCGATTGGGTCAGGTCGTAGCCCGGCAGGTCGACCAGGCGCTCCAGCCATTCGAAGGCCAGGTTGCGCCGGCCGGCCCGGCTGGCGGCGATCACCGCCCGGCGCGCGAGGTCCGTGGTCGGCTCGGCCGCCCATTGCGAACGCACCGCCCACTCGACGCTCTCGTGGTCGCCGACCTGTTCCGCGGCCTCGCAGAGCACGCGGGCCGCAAAGAGGTAGCCGCCCTCGAGCTCCATCGCGCGGCGCAGGTCGACGACCGCTTCCGCATGGCGGCCCACCTTGAACAGCGCATGGCCGACGTAGGCGTGAGACAGGCCGCGGTGCGGCAGCAGCGCCCGCAGCCGGCGCGCGGCCTCCAGGTAAGCCGCGTTCTCGTCGCGCGCGTCCTCCCAGTCGGCGAGGTCGCGCCACAGCGTTTCGTCGTCCGGCACCTCCTCGATCAGCGTGCGCAGCCGGGCGACCGCGCCGGCCCGGTCGCCGCGTCGCCAGGCGCAGCGCGCTTCCCAGGCCCGCAGTGCGACCGGCGCGGCGCCAGGCCAGGGCAGCGCCTTGAGCAAGGCCTCGATCTCGTCATGGCGCGACAAGCGCGCGAGCCGCTCGAAGCGCGCGTTCCAGGCCGCCTCCAGCAGCGGCGAGAGGGCGACAGCGCGTTCGGCCGCGGCCAGCGCTTCGGCGTCGTCGCGGCCCTGGCTGGCGCGGACCAGCCAGGCACCGGCGTCGCCGGGGCGGCTGCGCTCGACCTCGTCGACCAGCGCGTCGAAGTCGTGCAGGCGCTCGCCCGCCTCGCAGACGCGCCGCACCAGCGCCCAGACCCAGGTCGGGCGGGGATTCAGCAACAGCGAGCGACGCGCCTCGCGCAGCGCGTCGTCCGGCCGCTGGCGACGCTCGTGCAGCCAGGCCAGCAGCGCGATCAGGTCATCGTCGTCATGCGCATGGTGCAGCGCGCGCGTCACGACATGCTCGGCGGCCTCGTAGTCCGGCTGCGTCTCGGTCAGCAGGTCCACCTGCAGGCGCACCGCCGCATTCCAGCCGGGGGACTCCGCCAGCACGACCTCGCAGGCGGCCCGTGCGCCCTCGCGATCGCCGATCTGGCGCAACGCCACCGCCAGTTCGTGCTGGACGCGTGGCAACGCGGTGAAGCGCCGCGCGGCCTCGACCAGCAGCCGCCGCGCCCGTGGCGCGCGGCCCGACTCGATCCACTGCCGTGCCAGTGCGATCCAGACATGCCAGGTCTCGGGCTGCCGACGCAGGGCGCGCATCAATCGACGGGCGACCGCCGTCGCCCGCCAGCCGCGCCCCGCCACCTGCTGGAAGCACAACCAGCCGTCGCCCAGCACGACCTGCCGGTCCAGTTCCGCCGCCGCCCGGTCGACAGCGTCGCGGGCCTTCGCCGGATCCGGCGCGGCGCTGACCAGCAGGCGCATCGCGAAGTCGTAGTCCGCGTCCAGCGCCACCGCCCGCCACAGCGCCGGCAGCGCGGCGTCGTAGCCGTCGCGTCGATGACGCACGTAGGCCAGCACGCCCTGCGCATCGGCGCGCTCGGGCGTGAGCGCGCAGGCGGCTTCCGCGATGGCGACGGCCTCGTCGTGCCTCCCCTGGCGACTGGCCTGCACCGCCAGCTCCCGCCGGGTCCAGGCATCGTCGGGATGGTGCTCGCGCAGGCGCTCCAGCACCGCGTTGACCTCCTCGGGACGATCCGGCACCCAGTCGAAGAGCAGGCGCTGCAGCCCGTAGTGCGCCGGATGGCGCCCGGCCACCTTGCGCAGCGCGGCCAGCGCCGCAGCCTGTCCGTCGCGGCGCGAGAGCAGCCGCAGGCGCAGCCGGTGCAGCGCCAGGCCGAAGGGTTGCAACGCGCAGGCTTCGTCGGCCCAGCGCAGCGCCGCGTCGAGCTCGCCGCGGGCCTCGTCGAGCAGCGCACGCAGGCGCAGCACCTCGGCGGGATGCGCCGGTTGCACCGCCGCGTCCACCAGCGCCTGCGCCGCCTCGAGCTGCTGACGGCGCAGACGCTGCTCGGCGACGAAGAGCTTCAGCGAGGCATCCTCCGCCCGTCGCACCAGGCCGGCCTGCAGCAGGGCCTCCGCCTCCTCGGCGCGCTCGGCGAGATCCAGCTGCTGGTACAGCGTGATCAGGGGTGCACTGGAGCGTCCGCCCCATTCGCGCTCGCGTTCACGCAGGAAGGCGAGGCCCTCGGCTTCGTGACCCAGCACGCGACAGGCGGTCATGTAGGCACGCGCGGCCTGCTCGTCGGTGGCTTGCAGGCAGGCGGTCCAGCGGTAGAGCGCCAGGGCGTCCTCGCGCGAGCCATGCGCCCACTCGAAATCCGCCCATTGCCACCAGACCTGCCCCATCAGCGGCCCGCGCCGGATCGCCCGGCGCAGGCAATGCCGCGCCTGCCAGGCCCGGCGACTGTCGAGCGCGAGGCGATCGGCCCAGCGCACCAGCAGCAGCGGGTCGGCCTCAGGCATCGCGGCCTGCGCCTCCAGTGCGCGTGAGCTGGCGGCCTGCCCGGCAATCGCCGTCAACGAGGCGACCTGGCTCAACCGCAACTGGGGGTCGTCCGGGAACATCGCGAGCAGCGCCTCGGTGGCCTCGAGGATCGCCGGCTCGTTGCCGTCATAAAGAGCCACCAGCCGCGCGGCGCGCCAGGCGAGGCGACTGCCGGGCGCGCGCGCGACCAGCACGTCGCGCGCCGCCACCGCGGCTGGGCGGTCATGCCGTTCCAGCGCGGTCTGGAGGCGGAACAGTTCATCGTGGTCGTCGACCTCGGGCAGCGCGATGCCGTCGAGCCGGTGCGCCTGGTCCGGCGGCACCAGCACCATCGCGCGCGGCCCGTGCGCAGCCTGTGCGGCGAACAGGGGGGCCGCCTCCATCTCCGCATGGGAGGGATGGAAAGGATCGCGGATGAGCAGCGTGCGCCGCAGCCGGTCATAACCGGCGACGGCCTGCAGATGCCCGCTGGCGGCCCCCTTGGTGACGAGCGAGAACGGCACGCCCGCGTCGATCAGCGCGCAGGCGCTGTCCCAGTCCAGGCGGAAATCCCGGGCCACGAAGCCGCGCTGCTCGGCCCACAGGCGCTCATTGGCATCGCTGGTGCCGTCGTAGCAGATGGCCTGCGCGATCTCGAGGTGCTCCGCCGCCCAGCCCCAGTACTGGCAGAGCGAGCTCAGCGTGGCCGGCGCGCAGGTGGACCAGTGCTGGCGCACGAAGGGCAGCCGCAGCAGCACGCGCGTTTGACCGGCCGGCGGATCGACCAGGCGATCGGCGAGCGCGCTGTAGAAGCCCGTCCCCGGCACGCGCAGCGCCGCCTCTCGGGCCTCGGCATGACGACCCAGTCGCATCAGCGCATCCGCGCGCCGCGCCTCCAGGTAGCCGCGCTCGGCCAGGTTCGCGAGCGGCATCATCCGCTCGGCCTCCCCCAGCAGCGCCAGCACCTCGGACCAGGCCTCGCGCTCCTTGAGCAGGTCGGCCAGCTGCAGCACGATTGCTGCGCACTCGGTGCCGGCCATCCCGGCACGCAGCACCTCGATGGCCTCGTCCTGGCGGTTCAGCAGCGTCAGCGCCCGAGCCTCGGCCTGGATGCCGGAGCGGTAGCCGGGACACAAGGCCAGCGCTTCGCGGGCCCGCGCCAGCATGTCCTGGTAGCGGTCCTGGCCCATCAGCGTGAAGCTGTACTCGATGCGCAGCCACGGGTCGGACGGATCGAGCGCGATGGCCTGCTCGTGCTGGTCGCAGGCCCGGCTGAAATCGCGCAGTTGTCCGAGCCAGGTGCCGCGCAACGCGTGTTCGTCCGCCCGGGACGCGTCGTCCTGGCCGGGCGGGGACGGCCAGCGGCGCCAGGCCCGCCACATCCCGAAGGGTCCCTGCCGGGCCAACACCGCGCGCAGCAGGTAGAGGCGCGCCTGCGGATGGTCCGGATGGCGGCGCCCCAGGCGCAGCGCCAGCGTCTCCGCGCGGCGATCGTCACCCAGGTAGCTCAGCGCGCGGATCGCGCGGACGACGGCGTCGGGCGAACCGTCGGCGATCCAGCCGTCGATCCGGTCCGCGACCGTCAGGTAGTGCCCGAGATCCAGCGATCGATCGATCGCCGACCAGTCTTGTATCGGAAGCGCGGGCGCGCTCCCCTCCCTCATGTTCATGCCGGCGATCCTAGCCAGCGCGGTGGCGGTCGGCCTCGGGATTGCCCCCCGGTCCCCTCTCCTGGGGGAGTCCTGGCTCGCCCGCGCTGCCGCGGAAGGCGCCTACCGCTCGGGCGCCTTCGCTGCAAGCTGGATCATGGCTAGCGGGCGGCTTACGGCCGATGGCCGCCCGGCTTCAGGCGTGCGGGCCGTCCAGCACCCGCTGCGGCGCCGGCACCGGTGCGCCGTTGCCTTGGCCCAGCATGCCGGCCAGGGACTGCGCCACGCCGGTGATGCCTTCATTGGACAGGCCCGCGTCCTTCATCACCGCGTCGACGATGGGCTTGGCGATCTGGTACTGCAACGCCGAGTTCATCACCTGCTCGGGGAAGGTCGCGCCCGCGTTGGCGCCGGAGCCACCGACACCGCCCTGCCCGTTCGCCGCCCCGCCGTCGTTGCTCGCGCCCGGCATGCCGTTGACCTGGAAGATGCGGATCGAGTCGATCTTCTCCATCGGACGCACCGCCTGCTCCAGGATGGTGGGCAGTTGCTGCAGCAGCATCGTGCGGACCTGCAGATCGATCTGCGCGGCGGAGAGCGTGTTCAGCGCCTCGTTGATCGCGCGGCGGCCTTCGGCCTCCGCCAGGGCCGCCGCCTGCTTGGCCTGGGCCTCGATCGTCAGCGCCTCGGCGCGGTCCAGCGCGGCTTCCTTCTCCGCCGATGCGGACACCCGCACCGCGATGGCGAGCTGTTCGGCTTCCTTGGAGGCCTCGATCAGCTGGATGTTCTTCTCACGCTCGGCGACCGCGACCTGACGCGCCGTGTTCACCAGTTCCTCGGCCTTGACCGCGTCGGCCCGGGCCATGTTGGCGGCCGCGTCGGCATCGGACTGCTCGCGCGACTTCGTCGCGATCGCGATCTGCGTGTCCTGGCGCGCGATCTCGACCTGCTTGCGCTGCTCGGCGCGCTGCATCTCGGTCTTGCGTTCGAGTTCGATCTCGCGGGTCTGCACGACCAGGTTCTTCTCGATCTCCGCCGACTTGATCTCGCGGTCCGCCTCGATGCGCTTCTGGCTGACCTGGCGTTCGGCCTCGATCTTGGCCGCCTCGGCCTGGCGGGTGCGCTCGGCCTGTTGCGACGCGATCAGCGCGACCTGCTCGGCGCGGGTGATCTCGATCTCGCGCTGCTGGGACAGCGTCGCGAACTCCTGGTCCTTCTCGATGTTGAGCTTCTGCCGGGTCGCGTCCAGGTTCTTGGTCCGGACCTGCACCTCGGTGTCCTGCTCGACGTCGTTGCGCTGCTTGCGGCGCGCCTCGGTCTGCTCGGTCAGCCGCGTCAGGCCCTCGGCATCGAACGCATTGTTGGGATTGAAGAACTGCTTGTCCGTCTGGTCGAGGCTGGTCAGCGACACCGACTCCAGTTCCAGCCCGTTCTTCTCGAGGTCTTCCGCGACGGCGTTCTGCACCGCCTGGACGAAGTCGCGGCGCTTGTCCTGCAGCTCCTGGATGGACATCGTCGCGGCGGTCGCGCGCAGCGAGTCGACGAACTTGTCCTCGACCAGCGCCTTGAGTTCGTCCGGGCTCATCGTGCGCGCGCCCAGCGTCTGCGCGGCGATGCTGACAGCCTCCTCGGTCTGCTTGACCCGCACGAAGAAGGCCGCGGTCACGTCGACGCGCATCCGGTCGCGGGTGATCAGGCTCTCGCGCTCCCGGCGCTGCACCTCGAGCTTGAGGGTGTTCATGTTGACCAGCACCCGTTCATGGAACACCGGCAGCACGATCGCGCCGCCATCCATGATGACCTTCTGGCCGCCCAGGCCGGTGCGGACGAAGGCGGTCTCCTTCGTCGAGCGCTTGTACAGGCGCGCGAAGACGAAGCCGATGGTCAGTAGCGCGACCAGGGCGATGCCCGCAATGGTCAGCAGCTCGATCAGATTGCTCATGGACTGGTTACTCCCTCAAGAAACTTGGAACTCGTGTTGGTATCGAAAACGGCCGTGGCGGCACGACGCGCCGCCCACGGCGCTGCGCTACATCAAGGTCGGATGCGGATTGGCGATGCAGCGGTAGAAGGCGCCGGCCTTGCTGACGATCAGCACCTGCGCCCCCTCCTGGAAGACCTCGTCGTCGACGTCGGGCTCGACCATCAGGTAGTGCGAGCGGCCGTGGACGTCCTTGACCCGTGCCTGCGCCGCGAGCCCACGCCGCGCCGATCCGGTCACGACGACCCCGACGCGGCCCACCAGGCTCTGCTCGCTGACGGCGCTGGTTTCGTCGTGCGGAATGATGTGCGCGATCAGCGAACCCAGGCCTCTCACTGTCGCCAGGCCCGCCGGCACCGCCGCGAGCCCGGCTGCCGCGGCGGGCAGGTAGCCGCCGAAGAGGCCGTTCATCACGACCTGCAGGCTGTAGCCGAAGACGGTGTAGCCGGTCAGGAACAACAGCAGCAAGACCAGCGCCGGCACCTTGCCCAGATGCAGCCAGCCCAGCACGCGGTCCAGGCCGGTGTCGCCATCGACCTCGGGCAGCCAGTCGTCGATCAGGTTGCTGGGGCTGAGCGAGATCAGCATGCCGGCGCCCTCGACCACCGCGATGCCGACGATCAGCGCGAAGCCGATCCCGAACGGCAGGTTCTCCTGCGCGGTGAACAGGCTCATGACTTGGCGGCCTTGAGCTGCGCCATGCGCTCGGCAATCTTGTTGTCGCGGACCAGGTCATCGAGCTCCTTGAGCTGCGCGGCCTGTTGCAGGGTGTTCTGGCGGGCCGTGCCGGACAGGCCGGTCTGGCGCTCGTAGACGCGGTCGAAGGCGTCCGTGACCTTGCCGATGCGGTGGGCCGCGCTGCCGGCGCCGGCCGGTGCCGTCGCGGTCGCCGCCGCCGCGGCGCGGCTCTTGCGGAACTCGGCCAGCGCATCCTGCATCTCGCGCTTCTTCGCGAGCAGCGCGGCCACGAAGCCGGTCAGCTCGCCTTCCTGGCGGGCATGCTCGGCCAGCGTGGTCTCGAGCACCGGCAACTGGGCCTCGATGTCGAGCTGGCGGGCCACCGCAGCGCGGGCCAGGTCCTCGCGGCCGGCGGTCATCGCCTCGTCGATCTGCGAGGACAGCGTCGCATGCAGCTGGTTCAGGTTGGCATGCTGGCGCTGCGACAGGTGGCGGTTGGCCGACACGGTGCCCAATTCATGGCGCACTTCGTCGATGACGGCGTCGGCCTCGCGAATGGACTGCTCCATCGTCGCCTCGGGCGCCTGGTCCTCGATGCGGTCGAGGAGCGCGTGCACGCTGCCGGCGATCACGCGGCCGACGCGGGTCTTCAGGGAGTCGGTCATCTCAGGATCCTTTCGAGGACGAAGTGGCTTGCAGGGGATGGGCGAGGGCGAGCGTCGGGCCGAGGTGGCGTCTCACGACCTGCGGGTCGTAGGCCGCGGCGGTGAGCGGCGTGCCCTGGCGCAGCAGGGTCTCGCAGAGGGTCGCGGCGCGGCGCACCAGCGCCTCCTCGAACTTGCGGGCGTCGTCGGCGTCGGCCGGCGCCTGGCTGATCGCCAGCGCCAGCGCCGCGACGAAATGGTCCAGCAACAGGCTGACGACCTCGGAATGGTGACCGGTCTCGCTCTCGATCCGGACCAGCGCCTCGCGCAGCCGCGCGGTGAGATCGCGGGTCCAGGCATGGGCGGCGACATAGTCGAAGGCGCCGTCGTGCTGGCGCTTGAGCTGCCCGAGCAGCACCCGCAGCTTGTCGCTGTTGGTCGTCGCACCGTCGACCTGCAGTTGGGCGAGCCAGAGGTACAGGTCGCTGGGGATGCGGGCCGACAAGGGCTCCATGGTGGGCGGTGGGCTGCTCGCGGTCATGACGATGAGGCTTGAAACCGTTGGAATCGGCTCAGTGTATTCATTCGAATACATCCGTCAACAGGCGAATGCATTCGAATTTCAGGCGCCTCATGCAGGTTTCGCCGAGCCCTGATCGCGCTCACGAGGGCGGAGTGGACCGGTCCGTGGCGGCGACGTCAATCGCTTCCCCCCATTGGTGGGAGTCCTCAAGAACGAGGTGAGCGGGATACCGGGGAGTTCCTCACGCCATCGGCCAGGGGCGGCCCGGCGCCGCCGCGCTTGTGGAAGCGCCCGCGCCCGGAGGCGGGGCGCCGGGAGGTGGGCGCCGCCTCAGCGCTCGGACCGATAGCCTCGCGAGGCCAGCCAGGCGAGGACGGCCACGACCAGCAGCGCCCCGGCGTCGAGCAGGTACAAGCCGACGCCCGGAGCCTCCCGCCGCGCCGCCTGCACCGCCTGGCCGAAGTTGTCCGGGCCGACGCCATAGGCCTCCACGAGCGCCATCGCCGTGATCCAGGTCGCCGCCGCGCCGATCGCCAGGGCGAGCACGGTGGCGACATTGGCCATGAAGTAGCTCTTCTTCCGGGGGGTGGCGAGCGGCGCCTGCCCCTCGCCCGCGAGTGCCGCCGCGACGGCTGCCGAATCCGCATGCATGTTCAATCCTCCTTGGTGGAGGAGGCGTTGTAGGCGGCGCACCCGTCGACCGGGCCAGGCTTGTCCTGAACTGCGACTGGGACCGTTGAACGGGCCAGCGCCGCGGGCGGATGGCGGCGCGGCGTCTCCCGCTAGAATCCCTCCCGCTCGCCGGCCCGTCCGGCGAGTTTCGCTAGGGGTGCTGGTCCGGACGATGCGTCAGGGACCGGCTGAGAAAGTCCCTTTGAACCTGATCGGCGGCTTCGGCCGCCAGGCTGCGGAGCGATCCGCGGCCCGAGGTAATCCTCGCGCAGGGAAGCATGCCTTCGACACGCCTCGTGTCCTCGCACGCCGCCTTCTCATCGGCGTGCCCGGTTTGCCGACCTGCCATCGCGTTTCTGGCTCCGGCACATCGATGGCAACTTCGTCTCCCCTGAATCCGTTCCCGCTCCGCCGCCTGGCCTTCGCGCTCGCGGCCGCCGGTCTTTCGTTCCATGCCGCTGCGCAAACGACCTCGCCGGCGCTGCCCAGCGTCGTCGTCAAGGGCTCGGCCGAGGCGCCCGCCACCGTCGGCGGCTTCGGTGACACCCCGGTCGCCAAGCTGCCGATGCAGGCCAGCGTCGTCAGCGCCGAGCAGCTCACCGACCGCGGCCTCACCAGCCTGGCCGGCCTGACGCTGCTCGACGCCAGCGTGGGCGACTCGTACAACTCCGCGGGCTACGTCTCCTACCTGAAGATCCGCGGCTACGACCTCGACAACCGCTTCAACTTCCGCCGCGACGGCCTGCCGATCAACGCCGAGACCGCCCTGCCCCTCGCCAACAAGAGCAGCCTCGAGGTGCTCAAGGGCACCAGCGGCATCCAGGCGGGGACGAGCGCGCCCGGCGGTCTGGTGAACCTCGTCGTGAAGCGGCCGACGACCGAGCTCACCAGCGTGATGCTCGGCGTCAGCGAGCGCGGCACCCTGGAATCGTCGATGGACTGGAGCCGCCGCTTCGGCGACGGCCATGGCAACGACAAGGCCTTCGGCCTGCGGGTGAATGTCGCCGCCGCCAAGCTGCGCCCGGAACTCCGCGACGCCGAGGGCAACCGCTGGATGCTGGCCGTCGCTGGCGACTGGCGCGCCACTCGCGACACGCTGGTCGAGGCCGAGGTCGAGATCTCCCGCCAGTCCCAGCCCAGCCAGCCCGGTTTCAGCCTGCTCGGCAGCCAGCTGCCCGACGCCAAGTCCATCGATCCGCGCACCAACCTGAACAACCAGTCATGGAGCCAGCCGGTCGTCTTCGAAGGCCGCACCGCGTCGCTGCGGGTGCAGCACCAGTTGAATGCCGACTGGAAGCTGCAGGCGCATGCGGCGATCCAGCGACTGGTGACCGATGACCGCCTCGCCTACCCGTTCGGCTGCACCGCCGGCGACGGCACCTATTACCCGAGCACCTACTGCCCGGACGGCACCTTCGACCAGTACGACTTCCGCAGCGACAACGAGCACCGCAACAGCGACGCGCTCGACCTGTCCGCGCAGGGTCGGACGACGCTGGGTGGCCTCGCGCACCAGATCACCGCCGGCGTGCTGTTCTCCCGCTACAAGAGCCGGTTGCAGGGGCAGGCCTACAACTGGGCCGGCACCGGCAACATCTGGGGCACCCTGCCGACTGTGGCCGATCCGACGCTGGGCTCGACCAACACCGACCGCACCGAACGCAGCACCGAGTTCTACTTCCGCGATGCCGTGCAGCTCGGCGAGCGCTGGCAGGGCTGGCTGGGATTGCGCCACACCCGCCTGGACCGCGACAGCACGCTGGTCAATGTGCAGCCGGGCGACGAGAACGCGCCGACCAGCTACCGCCAGTCGGTCACCACTCCCTGGCTGGGGTTGAGCTACGCGATCGATCCGCAGCTGCTCGCCTATGCGAGCTGGGGCGAAGGCGTGGAATCGGCGGTCGCGCCCAACCTGCCGATCTACGTCAACGCGGGCCGGCCGCTCGCGGCGATCCGCAGCCGGCAGTGGGAGATCGGCCTGAAGTCGGGCAGCCGCTCGGTGGACTGGTCGGTCAACTATTTCGACATCAGCAAGCCGGCGACGCGCGATGTGCCGCTGACGGTGAACGGCGAGGATCGGCTGGAGAGCCGCATCGACGGCGAGCAGAACCATCGCGGCGTCGAGGCGCAGGCCGACCTGAAGTGGACCGGCGGCGGCCTGCTCGCGAGCGCGATGAAGCTGCGCGCGCGTCGCGAGGGCAGCGCCGATGCGACGCTCAACGGCCTGAAGCCGACCAACGTGCCGGAGACGGTGCTGAAGCTGCAGGCGCGCCAGAACGTCGGTCTGCCGGGCCTGGAGCTGCAGGCGGGCGTCGTCTACGAGGGCAAGCGGATGGTGCTGCCGGACAACTCGCTGGCGATCCCCAGCTGGACGCGACTGGACCTGGGCGCGCGCTATGAGCAGAACATCGGCCGGCAGCAGCTGATCTGGCGTGTCGGCGTCGACAACGTGACCGACCGCCGGGCGTGGCGAGAGTCGCCGTACCAGTACGGTCATGTGTACCTGTACCCGCTCGCCAATCGCACCTGGCGTGCCTCGTTGGAGTGGGTCTTGTGAGCTTCTGATTTTTCTGTGTATACTCTTAGGCTCTGATCCCCGATAGCTCAGTCGGTAGAGCGCCGGACTGTTAATCCGTAGGTCCCTGGTTCGAGCCCAGGTCGGGGAGCCAAGATCAGATGACGAAGGTCTTCGGACCTTCGTTCTTTTTCAGCCGGTGTCCGACCGAAGACGCTGGCCCAAGAATTCAGATCGATAGGATCTGAGCAGACTTTTCCTCGATAGCTCAGTCGGTAGAGCGCCGGACTGTTAATCCGTAGGTCCCTGGTTCGAGCCCAGGTCGAGGAGCCAAAACTGAAGCCCCGCATCGCAAGGTGTCGGGGCTTTTTCTTTGTCCGCGGCTCGTCGACGGGCGCACCGCCTTGCCCAAGCGGCGCCAGCAGCCCCTCGCCCCTTACACCCTCGCCCCTTACAGTGTGTCAACCCGGTAGCCGCCACTGCGTTCGCCCGGGCTCAGGGAGACACCACATGCCGAAGTTCCATCCGATCGTCGCCGCGATGCTGTGCTGCGCCGGCGCCCTCACCACCGCCCAGGCCCAGGTCTGGAAATGCGTCATCGACGGCAAGGTCCAGTACTCGGACCAGCCCTGCCCCGCCAGGGGCGAGCCGATGAAGTCGCGGTCGCTGCAGAGCAATGTGATCGACACCTCGGCGGACCGCGCCGCGATCGAGCGCGCCAAGGCGGCGGCCGCCGCGGAGCAGCAGGCCACCACCGCGACGCCGTCGGCAGCACCGGCCGGGCCGGTCGCTCCCGCCAATGTCTGCCCCTCCGACCGCGACATCGCCGGCATGGAAACCAAGGCGAGTTCGATCTCGCTGAGCCCCGAGGCGAAGCGCTTCGTTCAGGACGAGATCCGCCGGGCGCGCCAATGCCAGAAAGGCCAGGGCAAGTACAACGCCGCGGACTGGAACATCAGCAAGCAGGCGGTCGATGCCCAGAGCAGCCTGACCGGCGGCCCCGACGCCCGCCGCCGCGCGGAGGCGGTCCATAGCGCGGCCGATCCCGCGGAAGGCGACCGGATCGCGCGGCAGCGGGAAGCGGATGAGCGCGAGGCGGCTCGACGAGAGCGCGAAGCAGCCCGACGCGAAAGAGACCTGCGTCTGCGGTCCACGCGCTGACGCTTGCGCGCCGCTGACCGACGCGTGCCTTCAGTGGGAAGGTGTTGTCATCGACGCGAGACTGGCTCGGCGGCCTGAGCCCCGCCTCACCGCTGCCGCGCCAGCACCCCTCTCCACCGTCCCCAATCCCTCGTCACCGGCGGCAGCGCCAGCACGAACAACACCGTCGCGAGCGGCACCACGCAGATGAAGCCGAGGTGCTTGAAGCCCAGCGCTCCCGCGACGCCGCCCAGCACGAAGGCGGCCAGCAAGCCGCCCGCGCGCAGCGCCCGCTCGCGGTCGTGGCGCACGCCGGGCCGGAGCGCCTTGGGCTGACGGTTCCAATAGAGCATCTTCCCGAGCTCCATCCCGAGGTCGGTGATGTTCCCCGTCATGTGGGTGGTGCGGACGCTGCCGCCCGAGGTCTTCGATCCCACCGCGTTCTGCAGGCCCATGATGAACGCCAGCAGCAGCACCGTCAGCGGCACCGCGAACGGCGTGTGCCAGGTCAGCGTGATCGCGCCCATCAGTCCGAACGGGAACAGCAGCGCCGCCTCCAGCATCAGCGGCAGCGCGTAGACGCTGCGCAGGCCGTGACGCCGCGCCCAGTTCACCAGCACCGCGCAGACCGCCGCGCCGCACACGAACGCGAGGATCGCGCCCAGCGCGTTCAGCACCAGCGTGCCCTGCCCCATCACCGCACCATCGGCGAGCTGCGAGGCGAAGCCGGTCATGTGCGAGGTGTAGCGCTGCAGGATCAGGAACCCGCCCGCGTTCACCGCGCCGGCGTTGAACGCGAGCAGCAGCCCCAGCGCCTGGTTCGTCGACGGCGCGCGGTGACGGCTCGTCAGGTGCAGCAGCCGTCTCATCGCTCCGGACGCCGGCTCGGATCCGTCGGCGCCCCCAGCGACACGTCGGCGCCGTCGTTCGGGCCGAACAGCTGCGCATCGCCCGGGTCGACCATCTTCGCCCCATGCCGGGTCAGCACCGCGTGCAGCCGCGCCCAGTTGAGCGGCTTGACGAAGTAATCGTCGAACACCAGGTCATCCGCCGACTCGAAATCCGTGTTCAGCGGCGTGCCGCTGACCGCGATCGCGACCAGCGCCGGCAGACTCAGCTTCAGGCGACTCGCCACATGCCGGCCATCGGCGTCCGGCATCGCGATGTCCGTGATCAGCAGGTCCGGCTCCCACTTCAGCCCGATGCGGATCGCCTCCAGCCCGGTGGGCGCGACCTTCAGCTCGAAGTTGTAGACCGTCAGCAGCTCGCGCAGGAGCTCCAGCGAGTCCGGCTGGTCGTCGGCGATCAGGACTTTCAGGCGATCCTGCATGGTGTCGTTCGGAAATGTTTGGAGCGGCGGTAGCAATCGGCGGGCCCGCATGGCGCCAGGCAAGGGCCTCCGATGCACCTGAGCGGGCATGGGGCGCATTCTTCCATCCCGGCGCCCTTTCCACATTCGGGCGCGCCACCATCCCCCGGACACCCCGCCGACGAACTGGCCCGGACTCGCCTCGCTTTTCGTCAACTGGCCGTCACACGGCCTCGGCACAATGCCACGCATCCGAGACAAACAACCGACTGCGACATAGGGCAGAAAGCTGGAACCCGTCACCAGCGTCCGGATACCCTCTTCAAAAGGAAGCCACCCCGACGGGTGGCTTCTTTCATTGGCGCGCCGCTTCTGAGCGCGCCAGGATGCCGGGTTTTCCCTCAGTGCCGTCGCGCCCGCCCATCACCTTGGGTAAAGAACTTTGAAAGTCCGCACCCGCGCTTCTTCACGAAACGTACACCGTGCGATGCTTCCGCCCGTTCCGCGAGCCGGCCGCCCTGGCCGGGTCCACGACCTCACCTCGACTTCCCCGCGCTTCCGTCCCAGCCATCGCCAGATCGGCCGCGCTCGCCTCGCACTGGCCTGCCCGATGACAAGCTCCCGCCGCCCTGCCCCGCATCCCCTCTCCGTTGCCTTGATGCTGGGCCTGAGCGCTCCCGCCTGGTCCCAGACCACTCCGCCCGCGGCGCCGACCCCGCCCGCGACAGTTCCGGCAACAGCGCCGGCAACCGCGCCGGCTCCTGCGCCCGCCGCGACGCCAGCCAGGACCTCCCCGTCCACCCGCCCGGCGCCGCCGTCGGCCAGGCGCGACGCCGCCGACAACCCTGCCCAGCTCGACCGCGTCGAGATCCAGGGCACCTCGCGCGACGACGACCAGCGCCGCGCCGCCACCGCCTCGAAGATCGTCATTGGCCGCGAGGAGATCGAACGCTACGGCGACGCCACCATCGGCGAGGTGCTCAAGCGCCTGCCCGGCGTCACCACGGGTGGCCGCCCCGGCCGCGGCGGCGAGGTCCGCATGCGCGGCATGGGCGGCGGCTACACCCAGATCCTGGTCAACGGCGAACGCATGCCGCCGGGCTTCTCGCTCGACGAGCTGCCGCCCGAACAGATCGAGCGCATCGAGGTCATGCGCGCGCCCACCGCCGAGTTCGGCGCGCGTGCCATCGCCGGCACCATCAACGTCGTCCTGCGCGAGGCCCTCCAGCGCCGCCTCAACGAGCTGCGCCTGGCCTCCACCTTCGAGCGCGGCCATGTCACGCCCCACCTGAGCTGGACCCGCAACGACAAGCTCGACGACCAGGGCACCGCCTACAACGTGACCCTCAACGCGATGCAACACAAGCGGCTCGACGACATCGCGTCGCAGTCGCTCACCCGCCGCTTCGACACCGGCACCGGCGCGCTCCAGAGCCAGACGCTGCTGCAGACCCGCGGAGAGAGCGCCGACGAACGCAAGTCGCTCAACCTCACCGGCCGCCTGCAGCTGCGCCTGGACGGCGGCGACACCCTCGCGCTCCAGCCCTTCGTGATGGTCAACCGCGGCCGCGGCGCCAGCAGCGCCCGGCAGACCCAATCGGCGGTGCCGGACGAGAACGCCTTCGAGCGCATCAAGTACGACAGCTACACCAGCGACAGCAGCAACCGCGCCACCATGGCCCGGCTGAACCTGCAGTGGAACAAGCGCCTGGACGACCGCACCCGCATGGAGACACGGCTCGGCGCCGGGCGCATGACGATGGACGGCGACGCCCACCGCGAGGAAGACCTCGACGCCACGCCAGGCCTCTTCTTCCGCACCCAGGACGACACGACGAAGAGCCGCGACACGCAGTGGAGCGTCAACCTCAAGCTCACCCACCAGATGGACAACGAGCACAACCTGGTGGCCGGCGTCGAGGGCGAAGGCACCACCCGCGACCAGACGCGCGGCTGCACCGAGGTCTACGGCCGCACGATGCGGCGCGACAACTGCGCCTTCCTGGCCGACTTCGGCGAGAACGTCTCCGCATCGACTCGCCGGCTCGCCGCCTACGCCCAGGACGAGTGGAGCGTCGGCAAGCAGTGGGGCTTCTACGCCGGCCTGCGCTGGGAAGGCATCCAGACCGACAGCACCAACAACCAGGGCCCGGTGAAGAACACCTCCAGCGTGCTCACCCCGCTGCTGCATGGCGTCTACAAGATCGACGAGAAGAGCCGCGAGCAGATCCGCGCCAGCCTGACCCGCAGCTACAAGGCGCCCAACCTCAACGACGTCATCGGCCGGCTCAGCATCAACAGCCAATTCACCTGCCAGCCGCCGGCCACGCTCTGCGGCAGCAACCTGATCAACTATCCCGACCGCTTCGGCAACCCGGACCTCCAGCCCGAAATGGCGACCGGCATCGAGATCGGTTACGAGAAATACCTTTCGAAGGGCGGGCTGCTCAGCGTCAACTTCTTCTATCGCCGCATCACCGACCTGATCCGCGCCCAGGCCCAGCTCGAGACCGTGCCCTACGCCACCGAGCCGCGCTGGGTCATCCGGCCCCGCAACATCGGCAACGCCACCACCCATGGCGTCGAGCTCGAGGCCAAGTTCCGCCTCGACGAATACCTGGCCGACGCGCTGCCGATCAACCTGCGCAGCAACCTGTCGCTGTTCGACTCGTCGGTGGACGGCATCCGCGGCCCTGACAACAAGCTGGACCAGCAGCCCCGCTACACCGCCAACCTCGGCGCCGACTACCGGCTGCGCTCGCTGCCGCTGACGCTGGGCGCCTCGCTCAACTACACGCCGACGACGCTGCTGCAGCAGAGCGACCAGGTGCTCAACGAGATCGACAAGAAGCGCGTCATCGACGTCTCGGCGCTGTGGACCTTCTCGCCCGCCGTGGCGCTGCGCGTGGCCGCCAGCAACCTGGTGCCGCTGAGCTATGGCAACGGCAGCATCGCCGTCACGCCGGGCCGGCTGGTCACGAGCGAGAGCACCGGCCGCAGCTTCACCGTCTGGACGGTGCGCCTGGAACTGAAGGTCTGAGGACGCAAAAAAGGCTGCCCGAGGGCAGCCTGCAAAAAGCGGAGCTGCACGCCTCCGCGAGGGCGACGGGGCCGCAGGGGCCGGCCCCAAGGAGTCAACAGGTTCAGCGCCGGCCTGGCTGTTCGTTCTGGGCCTTCGCGCCGCCCAGCGCATGGCTGGCGGGTGTCCAGACGGTGGCGCCGACGCCCAGCGCCAGCAGCACCAGCACCATCCAGGTCAGCGGCGAGGTGCGGCGGCGCGCAATCGGCCGCGGCGGACGGGAGGCCATGCGGGCGGGTCGCAGTTGCGCCGGCAGCTTGTGGGCATGCAGGCGCTGCAGCCGCACCGCCTGTTTGCTGCCGTCACTCCTGGACACAATCTCGAAGCTGATGCGCTCGCCCTCCTGCGGCGGCTGGCCGTCCATCGGGAAAGCGGACACATGCACGAACAGCGTCTCGCCGCCCTGCTCGGGCCGGACCACGCCGTGGCCGCGCTCGGCGTACCAGCTGTCCAAGGTTCCTTCGAATCGCATGACTAGTTCCCCCGTCTTGTGGATCGCCCGACGCCGCGTCGCGGACTTGTGGTCCGCTGGACGCCCTCCATCGAGCGCTTCTCTCTCTTCGGAAAAAGAGCCCGGCACGGGGCCGGGCTTCTGGGGGTGCATGCTGCCCAAGCCGACACGGCGCCGGGCAACAGCCTGTAAGCCGTGCAACTTCACACGGTTTTAGTTCTTCAAGCCAGGCTTCAAGTACTTGTCGAGGAACTCCAGCGTCTTCTGGTTGGCCTCGATCTGGTTCTTCTTCTTGGAGAAGCCATGGCCCTCGTCGTCGAAGACGACGTACTCGACCGGCACGCCGTTCTTCTTGACCGCCTCGACGATCTCGTCGCTTTCCGGCTTGATCACCCGCGGGTCGTTCTTGCCCTGGATCACCAGCAGCGGCTTGCGGATCTCCCGGGCATGGAACAGCGGCGAGGTGGCGATCAGGAACTCCTTGTCCTTCACCGGATCGCCGATCTCCAGGTACAGCGCCTTGCGGAAGCTCTCCCAGTAGGGCGGGATGGACTCCAGCGTGCGCAGCCAGTTGGACACGCCGAAGATGTCCACGCCGACCTTGAAGGCCTCGGGCCGGAAGGCCATCGCCGCCAGCGTCATGTAGCCGCCGTAGCTGCCGCCCATGATGCCGATGCGCTCCGGATCGATCACGCCGGTGCTGGCAAGCCAGGTCTTGGCCTCGATGCAGTCCCACAGCGGCTCGCGGCCATGCTTGCCGTCGTCGGCGGTGAAGAAGGTCTTGCCGTAGCCGGAGCTGCCGCGGTTGTTGATGCCCAGTACCGCGTAGCCATGGTTGACCAGGTACTGGACCATCGCCGAGTAGCCGCGCGTCGTCTGCCCGCCCGGGCCGCCGTGCACCAGCACCACCGCAGGCACCTTGTTCGTCGGCGAGGCCTCCTTGGGCTGGTAGTAGACCGAGGGGATCACCAGGCCGTCGAAGGAGCGGAAGCGCACGATGCGCGCCTCGACCAGTTCCTCCGGATCGATGTCGCGGGACAGGCTGCGCGACAGCTGTTTCACCTGCTTGCTGCCGAAGTCGTAGACGTACAGGTTGCTCGGCGAGCGGTCGCCGTTCAGGTAGAAGGCCATGCGCTGGCTGGTGCGCGAGAACGCCACGCCGCGCAGTTCGCCGCCCGGCAGCCGGGGCAGCGTCACCGGCTTGCCGTCGGCGGTCTGGACGATGCGAAGTTCCAGGCTGGCGTCGTTGTTGATGCCGGTGACGCGGTAGCGACCGTCGCGGGAGTAGCTGCTGTAGACGATGTCCCAGTCGGCCTTCTCCAGCTCGCGCGTCTGGCCCGAGGCCAGGTCGTAGGCCAGCAGCCGCTGGAACTCCGCGCCCTCGTTGGACAGCATCAGCAGGGTCCTGGACTCCGGGTCGAAGCCGGTCACGCTGAAGGACGCGACGCCCTGGTGCGGCGTCAGGTGACGGGTCTCCTTCGACTGCGTGTCGTAGAGGTAGACATCGGAGTCCGCTGTCGTGTTGGTCTTGCCCAGCGCCACCCAGCGGCCGTCGCCGCTGACGCCGAAAACCGCGTTGCCGTCGTTGTTCTGGTAGACCAAGGTGCGCGCGTAGGTCCTGGCGTCGTAGCGGTAGACGTCGATGTAGCGGGCGTCGCGCTCGTTGGTCGTGACGAAGAAGGCGTCGCCGTCGCGGCTCCAGCCGCTGAAGCCGGCCTTGACCTTGTCGCCGGGCGTCAGGTCGCGCTCGCTGCCGTCGAGCTCGCGCACGATCAGGTGGTTGTTCTCGTTGCCGCCCTGGTCGCGGGTGAAGAGCACCCGATCGTCGTTGCGGAAGTAGCTGACGGCGTAATGGCTGTCGGTCTTGGAGGCGGTCAGCGCGACCGGCTCGCCGCCGTCGACGCTGATGCTGTAGACATTGAAGATGCCGCTCGCATTGCTGCTGAAGAGGATGCGGCGCTCGTCCTGGGAGAAGGACGCCCCGCTGATCGAGGTCGTCGCCATGAACTGCTCGATCGTGTAGCGCTTGGCCGGGCGCGGCTGCTTGGCCTTGGCCTCGGACCGGGCCGGCGCGGCCCGCTCGGTCGCGGCCTGGGCCGGCATCGCCATCGCGGCGGCCAGGGCCAGGCCCAGCAGCGTCAGCGCCTGTCGGGGGGCGGTCTTCGGGAACGACTTCCTCATCGGGTTCTCCTCTCCTGATCGGGCCCGGGACCATCCCGGGATCCGGCGACTGTAGACGCCGGGGTCAGTCCTTGCCCATCCCCTGGCCGACCGGCGGCTCACTTGCCGGCAGGCACCTGCCCCTCGACCCCCTTCACGTAGAACTTGATGTTCTGCAGGAACGGGTCGTCGGCGACCGCGTCCCGGGCCAGGACCTCCTTGCCGTCCTGGCCGGCGATCGGGCCCTTCCAGATCACGAAGCTGCCGTCCTTGAGTCCGGCCCGGACCTGGTCGACCCTGGCCTTGACCTCGGCCGGCACCGCGGCGTTCAGCGACACCAGATCGATCGCCCCCTCCTTGACGCCCCACCAGCTGTGCTTGCCCGGACCGGCGCTCCAGCTGCCATCCAGCGCCGCCTGGACGCTGGCGATGTAGTACGGCGACCAGTCGATCACCGCCGAGCCCAGGTGCGCCTTGGGCCCGTACGAGCTCATGTCCGAGTCCCAGCCGAAGGCGTACTTGCCGTTCTTCTCCGCCGTCTGCAGCACCGCGCTCGAATCCGTGTTCTGCATCAGCACGTCGGCGCCGGCGTTGATCAGCGTCTGGGCGGCATTGGTCTCCTGCGGCGGATTGAACCACTCGTTGACCCAGACGACCTTGACCGTCACCTTCGGATTGCTGCTCTGCGCGCCCAGCGTGAAGCTGTTGATGTTGCGGATCACCTCGGGAATCGGGATGGAGCCGACGACGCCCAGCGTGCCGGTCTTCGTCATCGCGCCGGCGACGACGCCGGCCATGTAGGCGCCCTCGTAGGTCCGCGCGTCGTAGCTGCGCAGGTTGGCGGCCTGCTTGTAGCCGGTCGCATGCTCGAAGCGGACCTGCGGGCTGTCCGCGGCCACCTTCAGCATCGGCGCCATGTAGCCGAAGGTCGTGCCGAAGACCAGCGTGTTGCCCTGCTGGACGAGGTCGCGGAAAACCCGCTCGGCATCGGCCGCCTCCGGCACCTTCTCGACGAAGCTGGATTGAAGTCGTTGACGTAGAGCGAGCCCAGGTAGATCTGCATCGTGTCGAACACGTCCGTCACCGCCACGCCCAGCTGGCGCGCCTTGGTGCGGTCCAGGTCGGCATACAGCTGCGGCACGTTGACCT
>NZ_PEOG01000011.1 GCF_002761755.1 Roseateles chitinivorans | reverse complement strand
AGCCTGATCCAGCCGGGCGCAACGCCCAACGTCCCGCCCAGCGCCACGCGCCACCGCATCAACACCAGCCTGACCTTCGACACGCTGGTCCCTGGCCGTGCCAACCAGATGGCGCGGACCGCCGCGCTGCACGTCGCCGGCGCGCCGGGTCAGATGTACAACCCGCTGTTCATCTACGGCGGTGTCGGCCTGGGCAAGACCCACCTGATCCACGCCGTCGGCAATGCGCTGCTCAAGGACCGCCCCGACGCGCGTGTCCTGTACCTGCACGCGGAGCAGTTCATCTCGGACGTCGTCAAGAACTACCAGCGCAAGACCTTCGACGAGTTGAAGGCGAAGTACCACTCGCTGGACCTGCTGCTCATCGACGACGTGCAGTTCTTCGCCGGCAAGGACCGGACGCAGGAGGAGTTCTTCAACGCGTTCGAGGCGCTGCTGGCGAAGCGGGCGCACATCATCATGACCTCGGACACCTATCCGAAGGGCCTGGTGGACATCGACGAGCGCCTGACCAGCCGCTTCGACGCCGGCCTGACCGTCGCGATCGAGCCGCCCGAGCTGGAGATGCGGGTCGCGATCCTGATCAAGAAGGCCGAGGCCGAGAGCGCGCCGATGCCGGAGGACGTGGCCTTCTTCATCGCGAAGAACGTGCGGGCCAACGTGCGCGAGCTTGAGGGCGCGCTGCGCAAGGTGCTGGCCTACAGCCGCTTCTCGCACAAGGAAATCAACATCCAGCTGGCGCGCGAGGCGCTCAAGGACCTGCTGTCGATCCAGAACCGGCAGATTTCGGTCGAGAACATCCAGAAGACCGTGGCCGATTTCTACAAGATCAAGGTCGCGGACATGTATTCGAAGAAGCGCCCGGCGAGCATCGCCCGGCCGCGTCAGATCGCGATGTACCTGGCCAAGGAGCTGACGCAGAAGAGCCTGCCGGAGATCGGCGAGCTGTTCGGCGGCCGCGACCACACGACGGTGCTGCATGCGGTCCGCAAGATCGGCGGAGAGCGCCAGAAGAACACCGAGTTGAACCAGCAGTTGCATGTGCTGGAGCAAACGCTGAAGGGATGAGAGAAAAGGCCTTCGCCTTCAGCGAAAATGCCGCGTTCGCCCGTACAGCCAACAGTGGAGAGAGGTTGACATGATCGTGTTGAAAGACAGCCAGGACAAAGTGCTTGCCGCGCTGCAGGCGGTGTCCGGCATCGTGGAACGGCGCCACACCCTGCCCATCCTGGCCAACGTGCTGGTCCGGAAGCAGGGCAAGCAGGTGGAGCTGACCACGAGCGACCTGGAGATCCAGGTCCGCACCACGGTCGAGTTCGAAGGCGACGACGGGGACTTCTCCACGACCATCGGCGCGCGCAAGCTGATCGACATCCTGCGCTCGATGCCCTCGGACCAGACGGTCAGCCTGACCTCCAACCAGAACAAGATGACGCTGCAGGGCGGCAAGAGCCGCTTCACCCTGCAGACGCTGCCGGCCGACGACTTCCCGCTGGTGCAGGAAGCCGCCGACTTCGGTCCCGCGTTCAGCGTGCCGCAGAAGACGCTGAAGGGCCTGATCAACCAGGTGCACTTCGCGATGGCGGTGCATGACATCCGCTACTACCTGAACGGCATCCTGTTCGTCGCCGAGGGCAAGACCCTGACGCTGGTGGCGACCGACGGCCACAGACTGGCGCTGGCCCAGGCCGAAACGGACACCGAGATGCCCAAGCAGGAAGTCATCCTGCCGCGCAAGACGGTGCTGGAGCTGATGCGCCTGCTCAAGGACGGCGGCAAGGGCGACGACGAGAGCGCGCCGATCGAGATGCGCTTCGCCGGCAACCAGGCCAAGTTCAGCTTCAGCGGCATGGAGTTCGTGACCAAGCTGGTCGAGGGCAAGTTCCCCGACTACAACCGCGTCATCCCGAAGAACCACCGCTTCCACGTGATCCTGGGCCGCCAGCCGCTGCTGGCCGCGCTGCAGCGCGCCGCGATCCTGACGAGCGAGAAGTTCAAGGCGGTGCGCCTGTCCTTCGAGCCGGGCCTGCTGTCGATCGCCTCGAGCAACGCCGAGCAGGAAGAGGCCAAGGAAGAACTCGAGATCGACTACGGCGGCGACCAGATCGAGACCGGCTTCAACGTGACCTACCTGATGGACGTCCTGGCCAACATGTCGCAGGACATGGTGCGGGTGGACCTGAATGACAGCTCGTCCAGCGCGCTGCTCAGCATTCCGGAGCACAGCGGCTTCAAGTACGTCGTCATGCCGATGAGAATCTGACGCGGCAAAGAGATGAACGAGCGGGCTTCGGCCCGCTTCAGCGCTTTTGAAGGGCGCGCGATCCGCCGTCGCGGCGGTCGCGGCCCGCAGTGAGAAGAGAGAGTTTTTCGATGACCGATCCTCAGCAGAATCCCGACCAGCAGCCTCAGCAGCAGAACGACGGCGCGGGGTACGGCGAGTCCAGCATCCAGATCCTGGAAGGCCTGGAGGCGGTGCGCAAGCGTCCCGGCATGTACATCGGCGACACCTCGGACGGCACCGGCCTGCACCACCTGGTGTTCGAGGTGGTCGACAACTCGATCGACGAGGCGCTGGCCGGCTACTGCGACGACATCGTCATCACCATCCACACCGACAACTCGATCTCCGTCATCGACAACGGCCGCGGCATCCCGACCGGCGTGAAGATGGACGACAAGCATGAGCCCAAGCGCTCGGCGGCCGAGATCGCGCTGACCGAACTGCACGCCGGCGGCAAGTTCAACCAGAACAGCTACAAGGTCTCGGGCGGCCTGCACGGTGTGGGCGTGTCCTGCGTGAACGCGCTGTCCAAGACGCTCCGCCTGACGGTGCGCCGCGAAGGCAAGGTCCACCAGCTGGAGTTCAAGAAGGGCGTGCCGCAGGACCGCCTGATCGAGCTACGCGACGGCTTCGAGATCAGCCCGATGAAGATCGTCGGCGAGACCGACAAGCGCGGCACCGAGGTCCACTTCCTGCCGGACACGGAGATCTTCACCCAGAACTCCGAGTTCCATTACGACATCCTGGCCAAGCGCCTGCGCGAACTCTCGTTCCTGAACAACGGCGTGAAGATCCGCCTGGTCGACGAGCGCAACAACAAGGAAGACAACTTCGCCTTCGCGGGCGGCGTGCGCGGCTTCGTCGAGTTCATCAACAAGGGCAAGACGGCGCTGCACCCCAACATCTTCCACGCCCAGGGCGACAAGATGTCGGAGCAGAACACGAACATCGGGGTCGAGGTCTCGATGCAATGGAACGACGGCTTCAACGAAAGCGTCCTCTGCTTCACCAACAACATCCCGCAGCGCGACGGCGGCACCCACCTGACGGGTCTGCGCGCGGCGATGACGCGGGTCATCAACAAGTACATCGAGGACAACGAGCTGGCCAAGAAGGCCAAGGTCGACGTCACCGGCGACGACATGCGCGAAGGCCTGGCCTGCGTGGTCAGCGTCAAGGTGCCGGAGCCCAAGTTCAGCTCGCAGACCAAGGACAAGCTGGTGTCGAGCGAAGTGCGCGGCCCGGTGGAGGAAATCGTCGCGAGCAAGCTGGGCGACTGGCTGCTGGAGAACCCGACCGACGCCAAGATCATCTGCGGCAAGATCGTCGAGGCGGCCCGCGCGCGTGAAGCGGCGCGCAAGGCACGCGAGATGACGCGGCGCAAGGGCGTGCTGGACGGCATGGGCCTGCCGGGCAAGCTGGCGGACTGCCAGGAGAAGGATCCCGCGCTGTGCGAGATCTACATCGTGGAGGGCGACTCCGCCGGCGGCTCCGCGAAGCAGGGCCGGGACCGCAAGTTCCAGGCGATCCTGCCGCTGCGCGGCAAGATCCTGAACGTCGAGAAGGCGCGCTACGAGAAGCTGCTGACCAGCAATGAAATCATCACGCTGATCACCGCGCTGGGCACCGGCATCGGTCGCGGCGCGGGCAGCGACGACTTCAATCCGGACAAGCTGCGCTACCACCGCATCATCATCATGACCGACGCGGACGTGGACGGCGCGCACATCCGGACGCTGCTGCTGACCTTCTTCTACCGGCAGATGCCGGAGCTGGTGGAGCGCGGTCACATCTACATCGCGCAGCCGCCGCTGTACAAGGTCAAGGTCGGCAAGCACGAGCAGTACCTGAAGGACGGCCATGAGCTGGACGGCTTCCTGCTGAAGGTCGCGCTGAACGATGCCGAGCTGCACACCGGCGGCGTGGGCACGGGTCCGGTGCTCAAGGGCGAGGACCTGGAGACCAAGGCGCGCCAGTACGTGGCGGCGCAGAACGTGATCGAGCGCCTGTCCGCATGGATGGACGGCGAGGCGCTGCACCTGCTGGCGTCGGGTCTGACCTTGAGTCTGGACACGAAGGAAGCGGCGGACATTTCCGCGACGGCGCTGCAGTCGGCGCTGCACGACGCGGTGGTGAGCGCGGAGACGGATCCGCGAACGGACAAGCTGTTCCTGCGCATCAGCCGTCGTCATCACGGCAATGTGCGCTCGAGCATCATCACGGCGGACTTCGTGCACGGCGCGGACTATGAGGTCCTGGCCGAAGCGGGCAAGACCTTCAAGGGCCTGGTCGGCGAGGAAGCGGTGATCCGCAAGGGCGAAGGCGAGAAGGCCAAGGAAAGCAAGGTGGCGGACTTCCGCGGCGCGATGGCCTGGCTGATGACGCAGGCGGAATCGAGCGTGGGTCGCCAGCGCTACAAGGGCCTGGGCGAGATGAACCCGGAGCAGCTGTGGGAGACGACGATGGACCCGACGGTCCGCCGCCTGCTGCGCGTGCAGATCGAGGATGCGATCGAGGCGGACCGCGTGTTCACGATGCTGATGGGCGATGAGGTCGAACCGCGCCGGGAGTTCATCGAGACGAATGCGTTGAGGGCGGCCAACATCGACGTTTGAGGATTTGTTGGGCGACCGGTCAGGAGCACCGCGCAGCGAACCCGCCGAAGTCGTTGTTTGGTCTACCTCGCCGAGGTTGGAGCGTGGTGAAACCAAAACAACCGGACCGTGCGGCGGCCATTCAAACGGGGGCGATGCCCGGCGCCCGCGCGGCGGCCTTCACAATGCCTTGCCGCGGAGGCGGACGCCTTCCGCCCTGTCATTGCCTCCATTCGAAGAAGGGCACTCATCGCCATGGTCGCCCGTTCCAGACGTCGACCCTCACCCCGGTCGTGGATAGCGATGGCGCTGTTCGCGCTGCCGTTCACGATCGTGGGGCTGATATTCCTGTTCGCGGCGATCGGGCCGATGCTCTACGACGGATGGCGCATGCGGTCGTGGCAACCGGTGCATGCGCAGCTGGTCGAGGCCGAACTCCTGACCCGGAACGGCAAAGGCGGGCGAGCCTACGGTGTGCGCGCGTTGTACCGCTACGAGATCGACGGGGTGCAACACACAGGGAGGCGTGCGACCATCGTCGCGGGTACCGACAACGTCACCGACTTCAATCTCGAACTGGGCAGGCGGCTGGAGCGGATTCTTCAGTCCGGAGGGCGGCTGACCGCCTACGTCAATCCAGAACGCCCGCAAGAGGCGGTGCTGGACCGCAGCGTGCGCTGGGCAGTGCTGGGCTTCTGGTCGCTCTTCGCGGTCGGGTTCGGCGGCGCTGGCGGGGGGCTGCTGGTTTGGTCGATGCGGATGTATCGCAGCACCCGGGGGCAGGCATTGCGGCGGACGGCGTCCATCAGTGGTCCACGACTGGAGTGACCGCCGCCTTCCAGCATGCCCCCAGCACGATGCACGATTTCGCGTTAGGGTGAGGGCCCTTGGGGACCCCGCCATGACCACCCTCCGCACCGACCTCACCGCCTCGCCCGTCCTCTCCGTCCAGCCCCTGGGCATGCCCTGGGACACGGTCGACCCCTTCCTGTTCTGCGTCCACCACGACGACGCCTATCCGCGCGGCAACGGCCGGTACGGCCCGGACGCTTCGCTGCTGGCGGGCCGGCAGATGGGCTCGGACTTCTCGCGCAAGGACGGCTGGAGCATGTATCACGGCCAGCAGGTGCCCGGCTTCCCCGCCCACCCGCACCGCGGCTTCGAGACCGTCACCATCGTGCGCCGGGGCCGCATCGACCATTCCGATTCGCTGGGCGCCGGCGCGCGCTTCGGCGGCGGCGACGTGCAGTGGCTGACAGCCGGCAAGGGCATCGTCCACGCGGAGATGTTCCCGCTGCTGCACACCGACCGTCCCAACCCGCTGGAGCTGTTCCAGATCTGGCTCAACCTGCCCGCGGACAGCAAGATGGTGGAGCCGCACTTCACGATGTTCTGGTCGCAGGACATCCCGCGGCACACCTTCGTCGACGACGCCGGACGCGCGACGGAGGTGGTGGTCATCGCGGGCGCCCTGCCGGACGCCGCTCATGCCGGCGCGACGGTGACCAAGCCGCTCGCGCCGCCGCCGGACTCGTGGGGCTCGCGGCTGCATTCGGACCTGGCCATGTGGACGCTGCGCCTGGAGCCCGGTGCGCAATGGACCTTGCCTGCGGCGCTGGGCGACGGCACGCGACGCAAGCTGTACTTCTTCGCCGGCGGCCGCATCACGATCGGCGACGAGCCCGTGACCGTCGGCCATTCCCTCGAGGTGCGGGCGGGCGTCGACGTCGTGCTCACCAATGGCGAAGCACCTGCCGAGTTGCTGATGCTGCAGGGCCGTCCCATCGGTGAGCCGGTGGCGCAGTACGGCCCCTTCGTCATGAACACCGAGCAGGAGCTGCGTCAGGCCTTCGAGGACTACCGTCGCACCGAGTTCGGCGGCTGGCCGTGGCCGGATCCGGCGCCGGTGCACGGAGACCAGGAGGACCGATTCGCGCGGCATGCGGACGGCCGGACGGAGCGGCCGCCGTCGCAGGACTGAGCCACCGCAAGCGGGACGCCCGTCACACGATCGGACAGGGACACGGTTAAGCTGGACGCAAGGAGGCAGCGATGAATGTTTCCCAGCGCGTCGGCGCCATCAGCTACCGTTTCGACAGCCTGCGTGAGCTGATGGCCAAGGCCACACCGGAGCGTTCGGGCGACCGGCTCGCCGGCGTCTGCGCCGGGTCTGAGCAGGAACGCGTGGCCGCCCAGATGGCCTTGGCCGATCTGCCGCTGAAGACCTTCCTCAGCGAGGCCCTGATCCCGTACGAGGACGACGAGATCACCCGGCTCATCGTCGAGGGCCACGACGCCGCGGCCTTCCAGCCGATCGCCCACTTGACGGTCGGCGGGTTGCGCGAGTGGCTGCTCTCGGACGCGGCGGACACCGCGGCGCTCACGCGCCTGGCGCCCGCCCTCACGCCCGAGATGGTGGCTGCGACCAGCAAGATCATGCGGAACCAGGACCTGATCCTGGTCGCGCGCAAGTGCCAGGTCGTCACGCGCTTTCGCAATACGCTGGGACTCACGGGCAGGCTGTCCACGCGCCTGCAACCGAATCATCCGACCGACGACGCCAGCGGGATCGCCGCGAGCGTGCTCGACGGTCTGATGTACGGCAGCGGCGATGCGGTCATCGGCATCAATCCCGCCACCGACAACGTGACCCAGGTCGCGCATCTGCTGCGCCTGCTGGCGGAGGTCATCGAGCGCTTCGAGATCCCCACGCAGAGCTGCGTGCTCACGCATGTGACCAACACGATGCAGTGCATCGAGCGCGGCGCGCCGGTCGATCTGGTGTTCCAGTCCATCGGCGGCACGGAAGCGACCAACCGCAGTTTCGGCGTCGACCTGAAGCTGCTGGCCGAAGCCCGCGCGGCAGCCATGTCGCTGGCGCGGGGCGCCGTCTTCGACGACGGCCGGCGTGGGGACCACGTGATGTACTTCGAGACCGGCCAGGGCAGCGCGCTGTCCGCCGGCGCTCACCACGGTTGCGACCAGCAGACCCTCGAGGCCCGGACCTACGCGGTGGCGAGGCATTTCGAGCCGCTGCTCGTGAACACGGTGGTCGGGTTCATCGGGCCGGAATACCTGTACGACGGCAAGCAGATCATCCGGGCCGGGCTGGAGGACCACTTCTGCGCCAAGCTGCTGGGCCTGCCGATGGGCTGCGACATCTGCTACACGAATCATGCGGCGGCGGATCAAAACGACATGGACGTGCTGCTCACGCTGCTGGGCGTGGCGGGATGCAACTTCATCATGGGCATCCCGGGCTCGGACGACGTGATGCTCAACTACCAGACGACCTCGTTCCACGACGCGCTGTACGCCCGGCGGGTGCTGGGCTTGCGCGCCGCGCCGGAGTTCGAGCGCTGGCTCGAACGCATGCGCATCGCGCGACCCGGCGCGCCGGGGCATCTGGTCGACGCCATGTCCCCGGCCTTCGCTGCCTTGCTGCCATCGTCGTGAGCGAGACGCCATGAGCGACGCGATCACTCCCAATCCCTGGCACTCGCTGCGGCGCCACACGCCGGCGCGGATCGGTCTGGGGCGAGCGGGCGTCAGTCAGCCGACAGCGGCGCACCTGGCGTTCCAGTTGGCCCATGCGCAGGCGCGGGACGCGGTGCATCGCGAGCTGGATCACGTGGCGCTCGCGGCCGCCCTGAACAAGGCGGGGTTGGAGACGCTCGATCTGCACAGTGCCGCCGCGGATCGGGCGGCGTACCTTCAGCGACCGGATCTCGGTCGACGGCTCGACGACCGGTCGACAGCCGTGCTGTCCGCGCGCGAGGTGGCGCCGCCGCCGGATCTGGCGCTGGTCGTCGCCGACGGCCTGTCCGCATTGGCGATCGAGCGGCATGCGGTCCCGTTCGTCGAAGCGCTCCGGCCGCTGCTCGCCGACGGCTGGCGTTGGTCGCCCGTCGCCATCGCCCGTCAGGCGCGCGTTGCGATCGGCGATCCGATCGGTCAAGCGCTGGGAGCGAAGCTCGTCGTGGTGCTCATCGGCGAGCGCCCTGGATTGAGCTCCCCCGACAGCATGGGCGTCTACGTCACCTGGGCGCCTCGCCCCGGCCGCGTGGACGCGGAGCGCAACTGCATCTCCAACGTGCGGCCGGAAGGATTGGCGCCGAAAGCCGCGGCGGCGCGGCTGGCGTGGTTGCTCAACGAAGCGCGGGCCCGTCAGGTGACCGGTGTTGCGTTGAAGGATGAAAGCGTGGAAGTGGCGCCGGCGGTCGAGACGCGGGCGTCGTTTCGGCTCGACAGGCGCTGATCACGGAGGCGACGACCGCTGCGGATATCGATGGCTGCGTCCGATGATTCCGACCGTTGTCAGGTCGATCGGGCTCGGTGGGCGCCTCCAGGGCGCTAAACGACGAAAGCGCGCAGCTCGGCCAACAGGCCATCACGGAAGCGCCAGACGTCGCAGTACTCATGCCGGGAGGCTTCCCCCTTGTCGTCCTTGAGCGTGATCTCGCCGATCGCAATGACGAAGTCGCCCTCGGCCACCATTCGATGGACGTCGAACTCGGGGGCCTCGCGATAGGTGTCGGCCATCCACTTGCGAACGGCCTCCTTGCCCCTGAGCGTCCGCTCCCCGACGAAAGTCCACTCGGTATCCTCGGTGCAGAACTGCAGGAATCCTTCGAAGTCGCGCTTGACGATGGCCGCGTTCGCCTTCTCAAGAATCGATTTGTGGGCGTGAGACATGCAGGTTCTCCGGGTCAGATCGGTCCCACCAACAACGGCAACCCGCTTGCCAGCCGGATCCCTGTCCGTGTCCTGTCGCAAGGCGTCTCGTTCGACGCGACTTCTGTAATTCCTGTTGCGGCGCCGTTACCTCATGTAGCGAATTCCAGAGGCACCGCATTCAGCGCCCGCCCTATCATCCCGCCGCAACGATTTAACGCTAAATCGGCGCGAACACTCGAGTAGCCCGGCATTCCGCTGCAACCGGTCATCGACGCCAAAAGCGGCTCGACGTCGTGCTGGCTCACGGGGAGGGGTCGCGAGGCGGGTCGCACGACGCGAGAGAGGGGGCTCGCCATGGCGACGCTGCGGCCCGACGTGGCCGGCGCCGCCGCCGTGATGCGTGAGCCGCGCCCAGCCAAGCCATCCGGTTGCGTGACGAAGTGGCGAGATCAGCCACGCGATCAGGCGCCGTTATGACTGCCGCGCACGCCGGCCATAGCGTGGCGCACTTCAACAAGATCCACCGCAATGACGATATCCAAACCCGGGGCGGAGCACGCGGCCCTTGACGACTTTCCGGACGCGCACCGGCGCCTGCTGACCTTGGGCGTCGGCCTGTTCCCGATCCTGCCGCTTCTGCCGGGATGCGGCGGCGGCCCGGTCAGCGAGGCCGGTACCCCGTTGCTCGGCGGAGCGGATGAAGCGGCGGCGGGCATCGGGACGCCGCCGCCGCCCGACACGACACCGGATCCTCGGCCCGACGATCCGATTCCAGCGCCCGCCCCGGCTCCGGCGCCCGCTCCCGCCCCGACCGAGCCCATGCCGCCCGCCCCGGCTGCGCCTGCACCCGCGCCCACACCTGCGCCTGCGCCTGCGCCCGCACCCGCACCTGCGCCTGCGCCTGCGCCTGCACCTGCGCCTGCACCTGCACCTGCACCTGCGCCTGCACCTGCACCTGCACCTGCACCTGCACCTGCACCTGCACCTGCACCTGCGCCCGCACCTGCGCCAGGCGGGCTGGTCCATCCGGGGCTGCTTCATACGCAGACGGACCTTCAGCGCATGCGCGATCAGGTCGCTGCCGGCCGGCAGCCCTGGCTCGGCAGTTGGAACCTGCTGCTCGCCGCGCGTCGTGCCGAGCTGGGCGTGAAGCCCTCACCGCTGGAAGTCGTGAGTCGCGGCGGAACCGGCGAGAACTTCTGGGTGATGGTCACCGACATGATGCGCGCGTATCACCTCGCGCTGCGCTGGAAGGTCACGGGCGACGAGGCCTATGCGAAAGACGCGGTGAAGTTCCTCAATGCCTGGTCGTCGACCTTGAAGCGACTGGCCGGCGACTCCAATCGTTACCTGGCGTCGGGCCTCTACGGCAACCAATGGGCCAATGCCGCCGAGGTGATGCGCAGCTATCCGGGCTGGGCCAAGGAGGACGTCGCACGGTTCCAGACCATGCTGCTCAACGTGTTCTATCCGGAGTGCCACGCGTTCCTCACCGACCACAACGGCACCGAGATCAGAAAGGTCACCCACTACTGGGCCAACTGGGACCTGGCGAACGTCTGCAGCATGTATGCCATCGGCGTGTTCTGCGACCGATCGGACATCGTCGCTGAGGCCAGCAACTACTACAAGAACGGCCGGGGCTGTGGATCGCACGGCAACAACGTCTACTACCTGCATCCCGGCTACCTGGGCCAGTGGCAGGAAAGCCACCGCGACCAAGGACATTCGACCCTTGGCATCGCGCTGGCCGGCATGCTGTGCGAGATGGCCTGGAACCAGGGCGAGGACCTCTACGGGCTCTGGAACAACCGCCTCCTCGCCGGTGCGGAGTACGTCGCGAAGACCAACGTCCTGGTCGGACCGCCGCCCGACTACATCGCGTACCCGATGCCCTTCACCCCCTACGCCGGCGTCCACGGATCCAGCACCACGGTGTCCGGTGGAGACAACCCCCGCCCCTGCTGGGAACTCATCCTCAACCATTACGTCGCCCGCAAAGGCCTGTCGGCCCCGTGGACCCAGAAGATGGTGAACAAGCAGCGTCCTGAACGGGTGGACGGTGGGGACTCGCCGGGCTTGGGGTCCTTGCTCTACGTCCGTGACCCCGTCGCGCCCGCCCGGCCAAGCGGCCTGAGCGCCGTCCTCCATGAGGGCAAGGTGCTGATGTCGTGGTGGGGCAGCGCCGACGCCACGGACTATCTGGTGCAGCGCGCGAGTTCCTCCGCCGGCCCGTTCACCACCCTGGCGCGAGTCACCGACCCGCGCACCTACACCGACGCACCGGCTGCGGGCACCTGGTACTACCGCATCAGCGCCGTCACCGGCCAGGGCGAGCGGGTCGGGGCGGACACCCTGCGCGTGGCGGTGCCTGGAGAACTGTGGCTGCATCTGCCGCTCAACGGCAGCACCGATGACCTCAGCGGCAACGGCCGATATGGCGTGCTCATGGAAGGCGCGACCTGGGGCGAGGGGCGCAACGGCAGCACCTGCGTCGTGTTCGACGGCCGCCGCGCCCATGTGCGCCTGGTCGATGGCGTGGTGTCGGCGCTGGGCGACTACACGGTGGCGATGTGGGTCTACTGCGACAACACCGGCGCCAGTTCGCGCTTCTTCGATTTCGGCTCCAACGACGTGTCGTACATGGCGCTCACCCCGCGGGAGTCGACACGCCCACCCGTCCCCAGCCTGATGCGCCTCATGTCCACACGCAATCAGTTCTGGATGCCCTCGCCCTTGGCGGCGCCCATTCCGCCCAACGGCCGCTGGACCCATGTGGCCATCACGCTCTCTGGCACGGTCGGCACGCTTTACGTCGACGGCTCACCGGTCGCCACCAGTCCCGAGATCTGGATGGCGCCCTATCAGTTCGGCCACACGACGCGGAACTGGCTGGGACGCTCGCAGTACGGGGGCGATCCCTTCTTCAAGGGGCGGATGCAGGACTTCCGGATCTACAGCGGAGCGCTGACCGCCGCCGCCGTCGCGAACCTCGCCCGCTGACAGCCGTGTCCCCCGCTCTTGGGCGGGGGCGCGGCGAGCTCGGAAGCTTCACGTCAGCTCATACGCCAGCTCATAGAAATGCCGCCCGTCCCGGATGTCGATGCTCAGCCGCCCGCTGAGCCCGGTCAGCCCGCCGGTCCCTGAATCCGGCACCACCTGCACGGTCAGTGTCGGCTGGCCGCGGTTCATCTCGCCGGTGTGCATCAGCACGAAGCTCCCCTCGCGGCCGGCGAGCGTCGCTTCCACGTGCTCCATCGCCACGTAGCCCGCGGACCCGGCCACCTCGGTCCGATGCGCCAGCATCTCCCCAAGGCTCGTGCCCGCCAGGTCCCCATGGAACCGCTTGCTGATGGCCATGCGGCCGACCTGCGACGCCTCGTGGCCCGGCGTGGCCGGCTGAGGCGTCAGCTGAACATCGAAAGTCCCTGTGGCGATCCGCGTCATGGCATCGGGTCCGTCCTGTGGTGAGAGGGCGCCAGCATACGACCGCCCTGTCGAGGGCTCGGCGCCCAGATCGGCATGGCCCGCCCGGGGGCCACATGACCTCGGTCACCTCTGCCCCCTCTGGAGGGGGCAAGCAGCCTCGACAGGGGGATCCCGGCGCGTGGAGACTGCGCCTCGCCCTACCGCATCACGAGGCTCCCCATGCACGCATCCCGCTTTCGCTCCGCTCCCGCCGCCGCATCGGCGCTCGCCCTGGCCACCGGTCTGCTGACCTTGTCGGCCTCGGTGCAGGCTCAGTCGATCAGCGTCAAGCCCGGCCTGTGGGCCAGCGCGAGCGTCAACACCCTCAACGGCCGGAAGATGCCCACGATCTTCGACATCAACGGCGCCCTCACGCCGCAGCAGAAGACCAGCCTGGCCGCCGCCATGGCCAAGGCTGGCCTGCCCACCGGCGGCAATCCGCATCTGGACTGCCAGCAATCGTCCGAGTTCGCCCTGCCCAAGCCGCAGAGCGTCGACGACTGCACCACCCAGGTGAAGCCCGGCGACGCCACCAGCGGCTCGTTCACGATGAGCTGCAAGAGCGCCACCGCCAGCGGCATGGGCGCCGGTACCTACCAGGTCACGGACAAGTCCAGCGCCACCATCAAGGTCGCCTTCAAGGGCACCACGGCCCAGGGCATGCCGCTCACCTATGAATCGACCTCGGTCCACAAGTGGATCGGCAGCGATTGCAGCGCGCCGCCGCCCGGCATCGATCCGTCGCTGATGGACCTGATGCGCTGAGCGCGAAAGGCGGCGAGGGGGCCGGCGCTCAGCCGTCGATCTCCTTGAAGACCTCGGTGGCCGAGCGGAACGCATCGATCGCCGCCGGCACGCCGCAGTAGATCGCCGTCTGCAGGAAGACCTCCTTGATCTCATCGCGGGTGAGCCCGTTGTTGAGGGCGCCGCGCACGTGGACCTTCAGCTCATGCGGCCGGTTCAACGCCGTCAGCATCGCCAGGTTCAGCAGCGAGCGCGAGCGCCGGTCCAGGCCCGGCCGGTTCCACACGTCGCCCCAGCAGTACTGCGTCACCAGCTCCTGCATGTCGATGGTGAAGTCGGTGGCGTTGTTGATCGACGCATTGACATAGGCATCGCCCAGCACCTCACGGCGCGTGGCGAGGCCCTCGTCGAACAGCGCCTGGTTCTTCGGGGCATAGGGACGGGTCATCGGGATCTCCTGTCAGGCGAAAGACCGAGCCGGTGCGCCCGGCAATGGCAAGCAATGTAGCCGGGCTCCCCCAAGGCGACCCGATCCGCTGGCCCGGTGACGCCGGCGCAGCGTCATCGCCCCAGCATCACCTCCTGATGCCCCTTTCCCGCCGGGATCATCGGGAAGCAGTTCTCCACCGGCGCGACGGCCACGTCGAGGAAATACGGGCCCTCGCTCGCCAGGCACTCGGCGAGCGCGGCGTCGAGGTCCTCCCGCCGCGCCACCCGCCCGGCCTGCCAGCCGAAGCCCTTCGCCACCGCGACGAAGTCCGGCATGCAGGCGTTGTAGCTGTGGCTGTAGCGCTCGCCGTGATGCAGCTCCTGCCACTGCCGCACCATGCCCATGTGGCCGTTGTTGCACAGGACGACCTTGACCGCCGCGCGGTGCTGCCGCGCCGTGGCCATCTCCTGCAGGTTCATCAGGATGGACGCGTCGCCGCTGACGCACACGACCAGCCAGTCCGGATGCGCCACCTGAGCGCCGATCGCCGCCGGCAGGCCATAGCCCATCGTGCCGGCGCCACCCGACGTGAGCCAGCGCCGCGGGCGCTCGAAGGCCAGGTGCTGCGCCGCCCACATCTGATGCTGGCCGACATCCGTCGACACGATCGCATCCCGGCCGGCGAGTTGCGCCTGCAGCCGCGCCATCAGCGCCTGCGGCGCGATCACCTCCGGCGTGTCCTCGAAGGCCAGCGATCCGCGTGAACGCCAGGTCTGGATCCGCGCCCACCAGTCGGACAAGCGCTCCGGCGGCATCGCGCGCCGTTCCAGCGCACGGCGCAGGCGCGGCAGCAGCGCGCGCGCATCCCCGCACAGGGCGAGGTCGGCGCGCCGGACCTTGTCGATCGACGCCGGGTCGATGTCGAGATGGATCACGCGGGCGCCGGGCGCGAAGGCGTCGAGCCGCCCGGTCACCCGGTCGTCGAAGCGGGCGCCGGCGCAGACGATGAGGTCGGCATGATGCATCGCCAGGTTGGCCTCCAGCGTCCCATGCATGCCGAGCATGCCAAGCCAGTGCGGCGATGACGCCGGCACCGCGCCCAGCCCCATCAGCGTCAGCGTGCAGGGCGCGCCGGCCAGCGCCACCGCGGCCGCGAACGCGGCGCAGGCCTCGTCGCCCGCATTGACCAGGCCGCCGCCGCCGTAGAACACCGGTCGTCGCGCGGTGGCGATCCAGTCCGCGGCCGTTTCGATCGTGCGCACGTCGACGATGGGCGAGACCGGCAACGACGTCGACGGCAGCCGTTGCGGCGTCGTCCGCGTCTCGGGCCTCGCGTCAGCCGGCGCCGGCGCCAACTGCACATCCTTCGGCACGTCCAGCAGCACCGGACCCGGTCGACCGCCCCGCGCGATCTCGACCGCCTTGCGCACCATCGCGGCGACGTCCCCGCCGGGTCGCAGCTGGGCATTCCACTTGGTCACCGGCCGCGAGATGCCCAGCGCATCGCACTCCTGGAAGGCATCGGTGCCGATTGCCGCGCTGTTCACCTGCCCGCTGATGCACAGCACCGGCACCGAGTCGCACAGCGCGTCCAGCAAGCCCGTCGTCGTGTTGCTCATGCCGGGGCCCGAGGTCACCAGCACCACGCCCAGCCGGCCGGTGCTGCGCGCATAGCCCTCGGCGGCGTGCACCGCCGCCTGCTCGTGACGGACCAGGACGTGGCGCAGGCGCGGCTCGCCGTGCAGCGCGTCGTACAGCGGCAGCACCGCCCCGCCGGGATAGCCGAACACGGTGTCGACGCCGCAGGCCACCAGCGTGTCCAGCAGCACCTGCGCGCCGTTGCGTGGCAGCGCGCTCGCGGATGACGGAAGGGCGCCGCGGCAGCCCGGGGAGGTGGGGGTGAAAGGCGCGTCGATGACCGCGCCACGGGCGCTGACCTGGGCGCCGTCGATCCTGGCATTCATGCGCTCCAGTGTCCGGGCAGCGGCCCGGAAAGGGTTGCCGTTCTTGCCTCATAGAATCCAGCCTTCAGCAAATCTTCCTTCCATATGGCGATGGAGCAGCAAATCAAGCTCGACAAGTTCGACCGCGCCATCCTGCGCGCGCTGCAGCGCAATGCGCGCGCCAGCCTGCAGGAGGTCAGCGAGGAGGTCGGCCTGACGACCTCGCCTTGTTGGACGCGCATCAAGCGGCTGGAGGAATCCGGCGTGATCGAGGGCTACACCGTCAAGGTGAACGCCGAAAAGATCGGGCGACCCGAGCAACTGATCGTGCAGCTCACCCTGAACAAGCACACCGATGCGGCGATGGCCGAGTTCGCCCGCCACCTCGAGGCCATTCCCGAGGTCATCGACGCCTATCTGGTCTCCGGCGACTACGACTACGTGCTGCGCCTGTCGGTGCGCGACACCCGCGACTACGAACGCCTGCTGCGCGAGAAGCTCTACAAGATCCCCGGCGTGCGCCACAGCAAGTCCAGCTTCGTGCTGCGCTGCCTGAAGGCGAGCTCCTTGCCCCTCTGAGCGGCACGGCACCCAGGCGGCAGCATCTGGGGCCGGCGCAGTCTCCGGTCGGGGTCGCTCATCCGTCGGCCGGCGCGTCGCCCGAGGTCGAACGCGACGCCACCGGCGCCCGCTCGGCCCGCGCCGGCAGTTCGGGCAGCCGCAGCAGGCGGAGCATGTAGGCCCGCGCGGCCGCGACATGGCGGCGCACCGCCTCGCTGGCGGTGGCCGGGTCGGCCTGCCGGATCGCCTCCACCATCGCCCGATCCTGGACGGCCAGCACATCCAGCTCCGAGGTCCAGAGGGCCATGCGCGAGCGCCGGACCGCCTCCAGCAGCCTGCCGCGCGAGGCCTGCATCCCGAGCGCCTGCGCATTGCCGCCCCATCGGGCGAGGTGGTCCTGCAGCGCCTCGTCGGCCGCCAGCAACTCGCGCGCGCGGCCCGAGCGCGCCGCCTCCTCCACCGCCCGCGCGAGCGCCTGGACTTGCGGCGCCCCCGCCGCCTCACGGGCCTCGGCACGCCGGCAGGCCCGGGTCAGCAGCATCGTGTGCAGCGCCTCGCGCACGTCGAAGTACTCCTCGATGAAGCGCGCATCCACCGCCCGCACGACCGCGCCCTTGTTCATCCGCATGTCGACCATGCCGTCCCCCTGCAGCTGCAGCAGCGCCTCCCGCACCGGCACGTTGCTCACCTGGTAATGCGCGCTCAGCTCGTGCAGCGTCAGGTGCTGGCCCAGGCGCCAGCAGCCGTCCTCGATGTCGGCACGGATCTGGTCGCGCAGGCGCAGATAGGTCGGCGCATTGATCGGGTGTGTGGATCGAACCATCGCGGCACTCCGTCCAGCAATTGCGGTGAATGAACGATTCACTCTAAGGAGGCCGCCCGCTGTCTATTCCCGGCGAATCGTGTCGACGATGGCGTTCTTGCCGAAGCGCAATGAATCGATGTCTCGGCCCGGCGCGAGCTGCTCAATCGACGTGTATGTGTTCTGCCGCACTACTGGAATCAGTCGAGATACCCCGCGTCAATGGGACAGGCTGTGTCGTTTCCGCATCGCCCTCGCGAGTGGCGCTACAGTCGCGCCCGGGAGGTCAGCGACGCAGAGGCGAATGCCCATGTCGATTCACCCCGAATGGAGCCAGCCGAATGGCGAAATCCTTGAAACAAGTCCTGAGTCAGATCGAGAAACTGCAGAAGGAAGCCGAGGCGCTGCGCGCGAAGGAAATCTCCGGCGTGGTCGCGCGGATCCGCGAGGCCATCGATCACTACGGCCTGACGCCCGAGGAACTGTTCGGCGCGACCTTGCAACGTCCGCGCGCAGGCCGCAAGGCCGCGGCGAAACCCGCTCGCGCCACCGCCACCGCGACCACCGCCAAGCGCAAGGCGCCCCGCGGCGCCGGCACGCCGAAATACCACGATGGCGCCGGTCGCACCTGGACCGGCGTCGGCAAGCGCCCCACCTGGTTCAAGGACGCGCTGGCCGCCGGCAAGACCGCCGAGGATCTGCTGATCCGCTGACGGTCGCCGGGGAACGGCAGGACCGGGCGGGATGCCCGGGTCCGGCACTCACCAGATGCGGCAGCGCTCCGCGTCGGGCTTGACCATCTTCTGGCCCGGCTTGCAGTGGAAGGCCTGCTCGAACTCCGGCATGTTCACCGCGACGCCGTTGATCCGGTAGCGCCCCGGCGAATGAGGGTCGGTCAGCGCATGCACCCGCGCGTACTCCGGCCGCGCATGGCTGCAATCCCACTGGGCGAAGCCGACGAAGAAGCGCTGCTCCGGCGTGAGGCCGTCGCGGTCCGCCGGCTTCGGCGACATGTCCGCGATCTGCGCCTTCCAGGCCGCGTGCGCCAGCACCAGGCCGCCCAGGTCGGCCAGGTCCTCGCCCAGGGTCAGCTTGCTGTTGATGCGGATGTCGTCGACGACCACGTACTGCGCGTACTGCTTCGTGACGCAGGCGGCGCGCTGCTCGAAGGCCTTGCCGTCCTTCTTGGTCCACCAGTCGCGCAGGTTGCCCTTGGCGTCGAATTGGCGGCCCTCGTCGTCGAAGCCGTGGATCAGCTCATGGCCGATCGTCCCGCCGGTGTTGCCGTAGTTCGGCGCGTCGTCGAGCTTGGGATCGAACAGCGGTGGCTGCAGCACGCCGGCCGGGAAGTTGATGTCGTTCATCTGCGCGTCGTAATACGCGTTGACCGTCTGCGGCGTCATGCCCCATTCGCCGCGGTCCAGCGGCTTGCCGATCTTGGCCAGCTGACGCTTGAGCTCGAAGGCATTGCCACGCATCACATTGCCGGCGAAGTCGTCGCGCGCGACCGTCAGCGCGCCGTAATCGCGCCAGCGGTCCGGGTAGCCGACCTTGTTGACGATCGCGTGCAGCTTCTCCTGGGCGCGCTGCTTCGTGGTCTCGCTCATCCAGCTCAGCGACTGGATGCGCGCGGCCATCGCGTCCTCGATCTGCTTCGTCATCTTCAGCGTCTTGTCCTTCAGGTCGGGGCTGAAGTTGCGGGCGACGAACTCCTGGCCCAGCGCCTCGCCGAGCTGCGCATCGACCAGTTCGACGCAGCGCTTCCAGCGCGCCTTGAGTTGCGGCACGCCCTGCAGCGTCTGGCCGAAGAACTCGAAGTTGGCTTGCACCGCGGCGCTGGAGAGCGTCGGCGCCTGGCTGCTGACCAGCTGCCAGCGCAGGTAGTTGCGCCACTGCGCCAGGTCGCGCTGGCGCAGCTCCTTGGCCATCGCCTTGAAGAAGGCCGGCTCGGTCACGTTGTAGGCCGCCTGCGGGTCCAGGCCCAGCGCGCGCTGGTAGGCCGTCCAGTCGAAGCCCGGCGTCAGCGCCTGCAGCGCGGCCGCCTTCATCGGATGGAAGCCCTTGTAGGGATCGCGCTTGTCGACGCGGCTCAGCGAGGCGCGCGCCAGCGCGGTCTCCAGGGCCATCACCTGCCTGGCCTGGGTGCGCGCCGCGTCCGGTGCGTCGCCGAGCAGCTCGAAGCTGCGCGCGACGTGCGCGATGAACTGGTCCCGCAGCGTGCGGGATTTCTCGTCGCTCTTGAAGTAGTACTCGCGGTCCGGGAGGCTCAGTCCGCCGGCGTAGGCGAAGGCGATGACCCGGGTCGAGTCGGCCATGTCCTGGCCCGAGGTGAAGTGGAACAGCACCCGCTCGTTGTTGGTCGCCAGGTGCAGCGCGGCTAGCAGCGCCGGCAGTTCGCGGCGGTCCTTCAGCGCCTCGATGCGCGACAGCAGCGGTCGCAGCGGCGCCAGCGCGTGGCGGTCGGCGGCCGATTCGTCCATGCAGGCGGCGAAGTAGTCGCCCATGCGCGCCTGGTTGGCGGTGCGCGACGGATCGGCGGCCGAGAGCTTGTCCAGGATGCCCCAGAGGTAGCGCTGGTTTTCGTTGGCCATCTTGGCGTAGACCGACCAGCGCGCCTGGTCCGGCGGGATCGGGTTGGCCGCCATCCAGCCGCCGCAGGCGTACTGGTAGAGGTCGTCGCAGGGATCGGCGTTGCGGTCCATCGCGGCCGTGTCCAGGCTCGGCGTGTAGGGCAGCTGGTCGAGCGGTCCTTCGGTCGCGGCGGGCGCGGATGCGGCCGTGCCGGGTGCGGGGGTCGCGGCCTGGGCGAAGGCGGCGGCGCCCAGGGAAGCGGCCGCGACAAGCGCGGCCGCCGTGGTGCGGGCGAGAGGGTGACGGGTCATGCGCGACAGCCAGGAGTTCTTGCTGGGCGGCATTCTCCGTCAGCGTCCTTCAGGCGCCGAGGTGCCGGACGACACCTCGGGTAGACCCGACCGATGCCGTCCGGACCGACGGCCGGTCAGGGCGCGCTGAAGCTGCTGAGCGCCTTCGGGAACTTGAACAGCCACAGGTGGGTGAGGCGGTCGACCTCATTGCCGCGGGTGACGCGGGCAGTGGCGGCGCCGGCCGCGCAGCTGCCGTCCTGGAGGATCACGCCGTTGGCGTCGACGGTGCACTCGGTCGGATCGCCGGCCAGCAGCTTGCCCTTCGCGTCCACCAGCGTCGACTTCAGGCCGAAGTCGTTGTCGTTGATCAGCGCCAGCGTGTTGCCGTCGACGACCGCCAGGCCTTCGGCCTTCTCGGCCTTCCAGCCGGCGGCGTTCAGGTCCAGCAGCACCGTCTTCCGGAGCTTCACCACCTTGGACCAGCTGACCGCCGCAGCGGTCACCCCATCGATGCTGTTGCGCTCGAGCTCGGGGCCGATCGCGGCGATGTCAGTGGCGCCGGCGGGCAGCTCCACCAGCATCAGGAAGTTGCGCACCGCGCCGGTCGAGTCCGCGCCCTGCTCGATGACGATGAACTTGCCGTTGCCCAGCGAGACCAGGTCGCCCAGCTTGGCGCTGCCGGTGCGATTGCGATCCCACTTCTCGCCCTTGGCGGCGAGCGGGTAGCTGAGCGGATAGGCGTAGAGCCGGGAGGTTTCGGTCTTGGGATCGAACTCGATCCAGCGCGCGAACTGGGCGAAGTCCCGCACCTTCACCTTGTCGGTGGTCTTGCCGTCCTGGTCCAGGTCGCTGCTGTCGACCACCTCGATGCTTTTGCCGGCGGCGTCCACCGGATCGATCGGGCTCTGCAGGAAGCCATGCAGCTTGCCGGTGGCGGCATCCATCGTCAGGCCTTCCATGCCGCGGTTCGGGCGACGGTGCTTCAGCACCTCCGGAAGGCTGCCGGCGGCCGTGCCGGGCGCGTAGCGCTTGACGATCTGGAAGCTCGCCGCGTCGATCTTCACGATGAAGGGGCCGTATTCGTCCGAGGTCCAGAAGGCCTTGCCGGCGGCGTCGTAGACCAGCGTCTCGCTGTCCAGGCCGTTGGCGTCGAAGTTGCCCTTGGTCTGGTCGAACCGGAGGGCGTCGGACAGCGGCACCTCCGCGCTGTTGCCGATGGCGCCGAAGGGCAGCGGACGGCCGGAGACCTTCGAGCCGTCGGGGTTCTTCAGCGGATGGAGGCTGGCGATGACCGCGCCGTCCTTGCCCAGCGTGATCGCGCCGATCGACGGCGCGAAGCTCGGCGCCGGGAACATCTTGGTCGTCGCGACCGCGCCGGTGTCCGGGCGCGGCGCGCTCGGGCTGTCGCCGTTGGGGCCGCGATCGGTGATGCCCCAGAACTCCAGCGCGCCGTCCGCGTTCTTGCCCTTGTAGACCAGGCCCGAGCCGACCGCCGGATAGAAGCCCTTCGGGAAGTCCCTCTTCGCGTCGGCGTTGCTGCCCTCGTAGCTGACGTACTGGCTGTCGGCGGCGCGAATCTGGAACTTGGTGATCGCGACGGCGCCGCCGGCGCTGTCCTGCGTGGCGCTGCTGGTCTCGGTCTTGCCGAGCAGCGTGGCCATCGTCGATTCATAGTGGTCGACCGCGGCGGCGCGGCGTCCGGCGCTCATCGTGCGCCCGGTATAGGGCTGGCCGTAGGCGTCGTTCTGCCCGGCCGGCAGCAGCGCGGCGAAGGCCTTGTCGAAGTCGGCCGCGGCCAGGGTGAAGTCGAGCGTCTTGGTCAGCGCGTCGTGCACCGCCGCCGTGATGCGGATGCCGTTGGTGGGATCGTCGTCATCGTCCAGGGCCTGCAGGAAGACGAGGCGGTTCTGCAGCTTGACGTCGCTCAGCGTGCCGGTGCCGGCCAGGTCCGCCGCGGCGACGGTCGCCGCGCAGGCGGCGCTGCCCACGACGACGCCGCCGACATTGAAGCTCACCGTGTCGCCCGCCTTGCAGGTGAAGACGCCGTTCGCACCGGTCTTGCCGGAGATGCCCGAGGGCGTGGCGAGGTAGCTGACGCCCTCCACCGGCGCGTCCACCAGCCGGGCCTGCATCGGCTGGACGATGGCGGGGATGTCGTAGCCGTCGTTGTCCTTGGTGTTGCAGGCGCTCAGCGCCGCCATCGCAGTCAGGGTCATCAGGGTCCGGCCCAGCCGGCGCAGACGGGGAACGGAACGGGCGGTCGTCTTCTTCATGTCGATCTTTCGTGGCTCGAGGACGCCGCGCCCGATCTCCCTCGACGGGGCCGGG
The DNA here is from genome assembly GCF_002761755.1 of Roseateles chitinivorans. Classification (GTDB taxonomy): domain Bacteria; phylum Pseudomonadota; class Gammaproteobacteria; order Burkholderiales; family Burkholderiaceae_C; genus Roseateles; species Roseateles chitinivorans. The sequence goes on along the minus strand of NZ_PEOG01000011.1, from coordinate 105,710 downwards.
TCGCGACAGGGCGGCACGCTAGGCAGCGCCGATGACAGCCCCGTGAAGCGCGTTAACGAATCGTCACGAATACGACAGGAAGCCGGGAATACCCCGGCCTGGCCAATGGCAGAAAGCCCCGGCACCGCGTCGGGGGACGCGGGCCGGGGCCCCGGTCAGGCGGCTGCAGAGGAGGAGATCAGCCGTTGACCTTGATGCGGTTGTTGACCGACTGGACGCCCTTGGCGGCCAGGGCCATCGAGCCGGCGCGATCGCGCGCGGCCAGGTCCGGCGCGGTGCCGTCCAGCGTCACATGGCCCTTCTCGGTCTCGACCTTCACATCGAGCGCGCTGAGCTTGGGGTCGCCCGCCAGCGCGGTCTTGATGGACGTGGTGATCTGGGCGTCGTCGACCGCGGCGCCGACCCTGTCGGCGGTCCGGTCCATCTTGTTGCCCATGTTGTCCATGGCCTGGCGGGTGTCCTGCTTCGCTTCCTCGGACTTCTGCTCCATCTTGGAGATGCCGTCGTCCAGGCGCTGGCCGGCGGTGCGGCCGTCGTCCTCACGACCGCAGGCGGTCAGGGCGACGGCGGCCACCACGGCGGGCAGCAGCAGGGCAAGCTGGGTGGGGCGGGAAGAGTGCTTCATGGCGAGGCTCCTTTCGGGGATATCGCGGTGTCGCGGAAATTCCGCGGAAGGCCGCGGATCCATGCCGTCACTCTAGGCAGCGGCCCGGCGACGCCGGGTCGGCGGCCGCCGGAAGCGGCGGTCACCGGGCGTCCCGGGCCGCCGTAGGAGCCGGCCTACAGGCGCGGGAGCGCCCGCTACAGGCCGCCGCCGGCCGGTGCCGGGCCGCCCTCGCCGCCGATCCCCCCCATCCCGGCCATGCCCGGTATCGGGAAGTCGATGCGCGGGATTTCCGGCTCGTCGCGCTTGAGCGGCAGCCAGGCGCAGACCTCGGTGCCCTGCCCCGGCGCGCTGCGCAAGCGCAGCTGGCCGCGCTCGGCCTCGACGCGGAAGCGCATGCCCAGCAGCCCGTGCGAGCCGAGCGTGAGCCGGTCCGGCTCGAAGCCCTGGCCGTTGTCCGAGACGACGACCATCGCCTGCGCGTACTCGCGCTTGAGCGTCACCGAGACCTCGGTGGCCCGCGCGTACTTGGCGGTGTTGGTCAGCGCCTCCTGCACCAGCCGGAAGGCGGTCAGCTGCGCGCTGGCCGGCAGTTCGACGGCGGGATCGAGGCTCATCCGGATCGGCACGCCGAGCCGCTCGGACGCCTCGCGGCACAGGATCTCGAGCGCCGGCACCAGGCCGAGCTGGTCGAGCGTCGACGGCCGCAGGTCCTCGATGATGCGGCGCTTTAGCGCGATGCCGCTGTTGAGCGTCTCGGTCAGGTGGTTGAGCCGCTGCATCAGGTCAGGCGCGCCGGCCTGCAGCTTGGGTCGCAGCCGCGCGACGTCCAGCTTGGCCGCGGTCAGCAGCGCCCCGAGCTCGTCATGCAGGTCGCGGGCCAGGCGGGCCCGCTCATCCTCGCGCGCGGTCTGGAGGTGACGGGCCAACTGGGTCAGCTCGGCGGTGCGGCGCGCCACCTCGACCTCCAGCCGGTCGCGCTCGGCGCGCACCTCCTGCGCCTGCTCGGTGCGCTGGTCGTCGAGCGCGCGGCTCTTGCGCACGAACAGCACGAACACGATCAGGCTCAGCAGCGTCATGCCGGCCACACCGATGCGGCTGAGCATCAGCGTGTCGTAGACCTGGCCGGTGCCCAGGGCGATGCGGCGGTTCTCGTCGGCCAGCAACTCGGCCGAGCGGCGCCGGATCTGCTCCATCTGGTCGCGGCCGATGTCGGTCATCATGAGCTCCCGGCCGGCCGCCTCGCGACCGCTCTCGTAGAGCTTGAGCACCTCCTGCAGCTCGCTGAGCTTGGCGCCGACCGCGCTGGCGATCTCCTTGCTGCGGCGCTCGGCGTCCTCCGCCCCGACCTGCGCGTACATCCGCTGCAGCGCGTTCAGGCCCTGGGAGGCGTCCTCCGCGGCGAAGCGGTAGGGGTCCAGGTATTCGGGCCGCCGGGTGATCAGGTATCCCCGTTGCCCTGACTCGGCGTCGGTCACGCGGGCCATCAGCCGGAGCAGTTCCATCCGGGCCCGTCCCAGCGTGTCCAGGCGGTCCATCTGCGACACGGCGCCGAAGTAAGCCAGTTCGCTGATCAGGATCATCAACAGGGCCACGAACACGCCCAGCGGCATCGCCCAGGTCTTGCGACCGAGGTTCGTGACGGTGTCCTTCAGGCTCATCCTCTACACTCCCCGAGCGATTTCGCTCGCTTGACCATCGCCACCATGATCCGAATCGCCATCGTCGACGACCACGCGATTGTCCGCGCCGGGCTGCGGCAATTCCTCTCCGAACAGGTCGACCTGCGTGTCACCGGCGAAGCCAGTTCCGGCCGCGAAGCGCTGGACCTGGCCCGCGCCGGCGAAGTCGACGTGATGCTGATGGACCTCTCGCTGCCCGACCAGAGCGGCGTCGAGACCCTGGCCGCGATCAAGGCCCGCAAGCCCGAGCTGCCGGTGCTGATCCTCAGCGGCTTCCCCGAGACCCACTACGCGACCACGCTGCTGCGCCAGGGCGCCAGCGGCTATCTCAACAAGGAATGCGACCCCGAGGAGATCGCCACGGCGATCCGCACCGTGTTCCGCGGCCGCAAGTACATCACGCCGGCGGTGGCCGAACTGCTGGCCGAGGGCCTCGGCGCTCCCGCCGACCAGGCGCCCCACGAGTCCCTGTCCGAGCGCGAGTTGCAGGTCTTCCTGCGCCTGGCCCGCGGCGAGACCGTCGGCCACATCGCCGACGGCATGTCGCTGAGCGTGAAGACGGTCTCGACCTACCGCTCGCGCGTGCTGGAGAAGCTCGCGCTGAACACCAACAGCGAGCTGACGTATTACGCCCTCAAGAACGGGCTGATCGAGTAGCCGCATCGGCCAGGTCGCCGCAGTAGGCGAGCAGGTCCTCGAGCTCGGCCGACTTGTCGAACACCTTGTGGGCGCCCAGCGCGAGACAGCGCTGGCGCATGTCCGGCGTCGCGTAGTTGCTGAGCACCACCCGGTGCGCCTCCGGCATGCGCTCGCCGGCGGCGCGCAGCACGTTCAGCCCGGTGCCCTGGGCCAGGAAGATGTCGATGATCAGCAGGTCGCAGCCGGGATGGCTCTCCGACAGCCAGTTCAACGCGCCGCGCTCGTCCACCGCATGACCGAGCACGCGCAGGTCCACCATCTCCTCGAGCGTCGCCACCAGGTTCTCCCGGATGACGGCGTTGTCCTCGACGAGGAAGCAGGTGAGGGCGGCGCTGGCGGGCTGGGAATCCATGATGGGGCTCGTGTACGGCTCGAAACCACAAGCGGATGCGCGCGAACGGACGGGATGCGGAGGCACACCGTCCGTTCGCGCGCAGCGCCCGGGGCGGTTGGTCAGGCCGCCGCCGGGCGCGTGTCGGTCGCGCGTCAGCGCTTCAGGCAGGACCTCCGCGGTCCGATCGGTCGCCCGATCAGTTGCGGATGGCGATCTCGTTCTTGACGCGCTTCACGCCCTTGACCTCACGGGCCAGGCGCTCGGCATCGGCCTTCTCGGTGGCGTTCTTGGCGAAGCCCGACAGCATCACCTCGCCCTGCAGCGTCTCGACGTGGATGGAACTGGCGTCCACGGTCTTGGCCTCGACGAACTTGGACTTCACCGCGGTGGTGACCGCCGCGTCGTCGACATACTCGCCGACCGAGGATTGACCGCGGGTGACGGCGCAGCCCGGCAGCATCGTGATGGCGCCCACAGCGGTGGCCAGGGCGAGAACGGTGGCTCGAATCATCATGTTGATCTCCTTGGATTGATGACAGGGCTCGGACTCACGCGGCGTGGCGGTCTGTCGACACGACGGCAGGGGCCGGCTCGGCGAACGTCGCGGGGGCGTGGTCCATCAGGTAGGGCAGCGCCGCTTCCAGTCCCAGGACCGGTTCCTGCTCGCCGACCGCGGTCCACTGGACCTGGCAGGCGATCTCATGAACATGCAGGGCGAGGGAGTGGTGGTCGGCGATACCCATCTGTCGGCTCCTTGTGCACCCCGTGGTGCGCTGGAAGTGACTCTACGTATGCCGAACAGCCGGCCCTGTCGTCCGCATCCGCGATGTTTTGTAGGACAAGCGGAGATCACCGGCGCGGCGTCCGCGGCGCGCCGGTCGTGGTCACGAGTCAATGGCCCTCGGGCGCGTTCGCACCGAGGGTCACGAGGGCGATCACCGCCTGCGGGATGAGGCAATGTCCTACAGGGCGTCGCGGGCGACCCCGACACCCACGGGCACACGCCCTGCCTACGATCGCCGGCATGGAAACCCTGGAAATTGTGAATGCCGAACTGCTGTTGTCGACCCCGCTGACGGTGGTCGTGCGGGCGCGGCTGGATTTCGTGGAGGCCGACGGCCACGAGGCGCAGCGGGAGCTGGCCCTGGTCATCCCGCGCAGCCGCTGCGACGGCGACCGCCCCCTGTGGCCGGCCCTGCTGTCGGCGGCCAGCGAGCATTGGCACCGCTGCCCCGGCAGCGCTCGCCGTCTGCAGGTCTGCATCGACGGCGAATGGGAGACGCTGCTGACCTCTCAGCTGACGCACTGAGCCTGCGCCCGCACACCGGCGCGACGACGACGAGGCGTCGTCCGCTCGAACCCGGATAATCCGCCGCTGGCCGATCACGGCCCGATGACGATGATCCGACGCCTCACTTCCGACTCCCTTCGCCCCTGGGCGATCGCGGCCCTGGCCGCCGCGCTGCTGGCCGGCTGCGGCTCCTTCGGCCCCGGCAGCGCCGCGCGCAGGAACTCCGTCTACCAGAACGAGCGCTTCGCGGCGGACGAGACCTTCTCGCGCCTGTTCGACGCCAGCGTCAACGACACCTGCGAGGCCGCGCGGCGCGCGCTGCTGAGCCAGGGCTACGTGATCAACACCGCGACGCCGGACTCGATCGCCGGTACCAAGCGCTTCCAGCCCGAGGGCGAAGTGCATGTGGAGATCAGCTTCACCATCGTCTGCGTGCCCGAGGGCGGCAGCGGCAAGCTGGCCACCGCCTACGTGTCCGCGCTGCAGGACCGCTACAACGTCAAGCGCAGCGCCAACTCCACCAGCCTGGGCGTGAGCGCGATCGGCTCGATCTCGGTGCCGCTGTCGTCGACGTCGGAATCGCTGGTCAAGGTCGCGTCCGAGACCATCCCGGCCGGGCAGTTCTACGACCGCTTCTTCGCGCTGATGCAGCGCCTGATCACGCAGCAGGGCGTCGAGGACACCAAGGACCTCGACAAGACCGGCGGCTGACGGGCGCCCGCGCGGCGAGCGCCCTCTGCGATCAGGGCTGGGCCGCCTGCTGCGGCGACCCGGCGGTGCGGGTCTTCTCGAGGACCAGCCCCCGGCGCTCCAGCAGCGGCTGGATCTGCGGCTCATGGCCGACGACGCCGCGGAACAGCGTCAGCGCGTCCTGGCTGCCGCCCTGCGACAGCAGCTTCGCGCGGAAGGCGTCGCCCAGCTCGCGCTTCAGGCCGCCATTGGCCTTGAACCACTGCACCGTGTTGGCGTCCAGCACTTCGGACCAGACGTAGGCGTAGTAGCCGGCCGCGTAGCCGCCCATGATGTGGCTGAAGTAGGGCGTGCGGTAGCGCGGCGGCACCGCGTCGTAGTCGTAGCCCTCCTCGCGCAGCGCCCGGGCCTCGAAGGCCATCACGCCGTCCGCCGACGGAATCTGGTCGAGCGGCAGCTGGTGCCAGCGCTGGTCCAGGCTGGCGGCGCTGAGGTATTCGGTGGTGGCGAAGCCCTGGTTGAACTGTCTGGCGGCCAGCACCTTGTCCAGCAGCGCGCGCGGCATCGGCTCGCCGGTCTTGTAGTGACGCGCGTAGTTGGCCAGCACGCTGGGCCAGTCGGCCCACATCTCGTTGACCTGCGACGGGTACTCGACGAAGTCGCGCGGCACCTTGGTGCCGGCCATGCTGGGGTACTTCACGTTCGAGAACATGCCGTGCAGCGCATGCCCGAACTCGTGGAACATCGTCGTCACCTCGTCCCAGGTCAGCAGCGTCGGCTTGCCCTCGGCCGGCTTCGGGATGTTGAGGTGATTCGCCACCACCGGCTTCTGGTTCATCAGGCCGCTCTGGTCGACGTAGGCATTCATCCAGGCGCCACCGCGCTTGGAGGGCCGCGCGTACAGGTCGGCCAGGAAGATCGCCAGCTGCGAGCCGTCCGCATTGAACACGTCGTAGACCAGCACGTCCGGGTGGTAGACCGGCAGGTCGTGGCGTTCCTTGAACCTGAGGCCGTAGAGCTGTCCCGCCGCGTAGAACACGCCGTTCTCCAGCACGTTCTTCATCTCGAGGTAGGGCTTGAGCTGCGACTCGTCGAAGCCGTACTTCTCGGCCCGCAGCTTCTCGCTGTAGAAGCTCCAGTCCCAGGCGGCCAGCTTGAACGAGGGCTGATGTCGCGCGGCCTGATCGCGGTCGATGAGCGCCTGCAGTTCGGCGCCCTCGCGCCGCGCCGCGCCGACCGCCGCCGGCGCCAGCTGGCGCAGCATGCCGTTGACCGCCTGCTGGGTCTTGGCCGTCTCGTCCTTCAGCACGAAGTCGGCATGCGTTGCGAAGCCCAGCAGCCGGGCCCGCTCGGCCCGCAGGGTGACCACGCGCGAGACCAGCGCGGTGTTGTCGAAGCCATTGCCGCGCGAGCCGCGTGCGACGGACGCCTCGTAGATCCGCTGGCGCAGCGCGCGGTTCTCGAGCTGCGCGAGCACCGGCTGGCCGGTCGTGTTCAGCAATGCGATCAGGTACTTCCCGTTCAGCCCGCGGGCCTTGGCGGCCGCCGCGGCGGCGGACACCTGCTCGTCGTCCAGGCCCTTGAGGTCCTCCAGGCTGTCGACGACGACCGCCGAGTCATTCACTTCCGCCAGGACGTTCTGGTTGAAGCGCGCCCCCAGCTGCGCCATCTCGGCGTTGATCGCCTTCATGCGGGCCTTGCCGTCCTCGTCCAGCTTCGCGCCGGCGCGCAGGAACTGGTGGTACTGGCGTTCGATCAGGCGCTGCTCCTGCGCGCCCAGGCCTAGCGCGGCGCGGCGCTGGTACAGCGCCTCGATGCGGGCGAAGAGCCGGGGATTGAGCTGGATCGCGTCGCGGTGCGCGGCCAGCCGGGTCGCGTAGTCCGCCTGCAGCTTCAGCCGCGCGGGGTTGGCGTCCGCGCCGGTGAGGCTCATCAGCAGGGTGGTCGCGCGGCCCAGCGTGCGGCCGCCGCGTTCCAGCGCGACGATGGTGTTGTCGAAGGTCGGCGCGGCCGGGTTGTTGGCGATCGCGGCCACTTCGGCCAGTTGCTCCGCCATGCCCTGGTCGAGCGCCGGACCGATGTCGGCATCCGGGATCCGGTCGAACGGCGGGTATTGCAGCGGCAGCGGGCTCGGCGCGAGCAGCAGGTTGGGCGACGGCGCGCCGGTCGGGGCCGGGGTCGCGGCGACGGTCGGTGCGGCGGCGGGCGTGGCGGTCTGCGCCAGGACGGGCGCGGCGAGGACCACGGTAGCGGCCAGGACGAAGGGAATCCTCATGGGAGACGGGGCCCGCGGGGGACACAGGCGTTCGTGTTGTGCGAGCCCGCCACCTTAGCCGATGACCCCGCCGCGAACGAAGGGCATGGGCGCCGTCCGCCCCCGTGGCGAACCCTGCCCCGGGACAACCCTGAGGCCTTCTCCGGCAAGACGTCACGCCGGCGTTGGCGATTAGCATGGCGGCTCACTTCCGCCGCTCGCGGGACCGGCCCGCGGCCCCTCGCCCCATGTCCGCATCCACCTTCCAGTGGGCCGTGATCGGCCCGGGCGCGATCGCCCATCGCTTCGCCGATGCCGTCGCCCGCCTCGACGGCTGCCGCCTGCATGCGGTCTGCGGCCGCGATGCCCATCGCGCGCAGCAGTTCGCCGAGCGCTGGTCCGCGCCTGGAGAGCCCGCCGTGCTCGCCCACACCGATCCGGCGGCGCTGCTGGCGGATCCGGCCATCGACGGCGTCTACGTGGCGACGCCCCACGGCCAGCACTACGAGCCCGTCCTGGCCGCGCTGCGTGCCGGCAAGGCGGTGCTGTGCGAGAAGTCGCTGGTCCCCAACCAGGAGATGGGCCGCCGTCTGGTCGAGGCCGCCCGCACCCATCGGAGCTTCCTGATGGAAGCCGTCTGGACGCGCTTCCTGCCGGCCTACCAGGCACTCGCGGCCTGGCTGCGCGACGGCCGCCTGGGCGCGCTGCACGGGCTGCAATCGAGCTTCTGCTTCCCCGCGCCCTATGACCCGGACAGCCGCATCTTCAGCCCCGCGCTGGCCGGCGGCGCACTGCTCGACGTCGGCATCTACAACATGACCGCCACCCGCTGGGTGCTGCAGCACGCGCTGGGCGAGGTGCCGCCGCTGGTGGACCTGCAGGTGAGGGCCAGGCTCGCGCCGACCGGCGTGGATGCGCGACTGGCGGTGATGCTGGACTTCGGCGACGGGCTGGTGTCGCAGTTCCATTGCGCGGTGGACAGCTTCGCGCCCAACACGATGCAGGTGCTCGGCGCGGCCGGCGCGATCGTGCTGCCGGAGACCTTCTGGGAAGCGACGCGCCTGCAGTGGCTGCCGGCGCGCGGCACGGCCGAGACGATCGAGCGCCCCTTCGAGATCAACGGCTTCGAGAACGAGATCCGCGAGGCGATGCGCTGTGCCCGCGCCGGCGAGATCGAAAGCCCGGTGGTGCCGCATGCGGAGACGCTGGCGGTGCTCGGCTGGATGGATCGCATCCGTGCCCTGGCCGGGGTGCGCTACCCATTCGACGACGACTTCCCGCCGACGCGCTGACGCGGCCGCGGGGAGAGGACCATCAGAAAAGCAAGCAGCGAGCCCCCATGGAGACACGACCCGGCGCCTTTTCCGACTCGATCCCCGTGCCGCTCCCCGACAGCCCGGCGCTGCGGATCGAGCGGGCGGCGCCCGACGACCTGCCGCGCATCGAGAACCTGATGCAGTTCTACAACTACGACCTCAGCGAGTGGACACCGGTGGCGTTCGCGCCCGAGGGGCGTTACCAGCTGCGGCCGAAGGCGCCGTACTGGGCGCAGCCGGACGTGCATCCGTTCCTGATCTGGGTCGGCGACGAACTGGCCGGCTTCGCGGTCGTCGACCGCGACTGCGAGGACAGCCGGTCCGACCACAACATGGGCTACTTCTTCCTCGCGCGGGGATATCGGGGCCACGGGTTGGCGGCGCGCGCGGCCGGCGAGGTGCTGGCGCGCTTCCCCGGGCGCTGGGAGGTCTACCACTTGATGGCCAACACCCCGGCCGCGCAATTCTGGCCCGGCGTCATCCGCGGCCGCGCCGCTGGCGAGATCGATCGCGAGGTCCGCACGCTCCACGGCGACGAGTGCTGCCTCTACCGCTTCACCGTGGCGCTGCCCGCCGGCGCCTGAGCCCATCCCCTTCCATCACGAAAGTTCCGCCATGCAGCTCATCGGCATGCTCGACTCCCCTTACGTCCGCCGCGCCGCGATCGCGATGCAGCTGCTGGGCCTCCACTTCGAGCACCGCTCGCTGTCGGTGTTCCGCACCTTCGACGAGTTCAGCCGCATCAACCCGGTCGTCAAGGCGCCGACCTTCGTCTGCGACGACGGCACGGTGCTGATGGATTCCACGCTGATCCTGCAGTACGCGCAGTCGCTGTCGCCGGGCCGGGCGCTGCTGCCGCCCAGCGACCCGGCGCTCAAGCGCGCGCTGCGGCTGATCGGCCTGGCGCTGGCGGCGACCGACAAGAGCGTGCAAGCGGTCTACGAGCAGCAGCTGCGCCCGGACGACAAGCAGCATGCGCCCTGGCTCGAGCGGGTGGGCGCCCAGTTGCGCGCCGCGCTGCTGGAGCTGGAGGCGGAAATGGGCAAGGCACCGCTGTCGGCCGAGCGCGACGCGATCGGGCTGGCGGGCATCACGATCGGGGTGATGTGGGAATTCGTCCGGCAGATGACACCGGAGCTGTTGCCGCCGGCAGAGCGGTTGCAGACGCTGATCGCCTATGCGACCGAGGTCGAGCAGCTGCCGGAGTTCCGCGCCGCGCCTCACGGCGACGGCCTCGTCCAGCCCTGCGGAGGCTGAACAAGGCCGGGCGCATCAGCGTGTCGCCGTCGCGGTGCCGCCGCCGGTGCGCGGCAGGCTCTTGATCAGGTGGTGGAGCAGCAGCGCGATCACGACCAGCACGGTCAGCCCGAAGGCCCAGGTGATCCACACCACCGGCACCAGCCAGCCGATCGCGGTCCCGGCCATCGGCGCACCGGTGCCCGCGATCTCCATCAGCCACCGCACGAAGGACTGCAGCAGCTCGAGCAGGCCGGTGTCGAGGAAGGGCTCGGCCCAGGCCGGGAACTTGAACTCGACCGCGGCCTTGCCCAGCTCGGTGGCGCGGCCGGTGGAGAGGGCCTCCACCGTCCAGCGCACCAGGCTCGCCGCGGCCCACGCCAGCCCGCTCCAGAGCAGCGCGAACACGCCGGTCACCGACCAGAGGAAGGTCTTCATCGGGCGCCGCGCGTCAGTCGTCGCTGGAGCCGGCGAAGCCGAAGATGCTCAGCAGGCTGGTGAACAGGTTGAACAGCGAGACGAACAGGCTGACCGTCGCCATCACGTAGTTCCGCTCGCCGCCGTTCACGATCATGCTGGTGTGGAACAGGATCATGCCGACCGACAGCAGCGCCACCACGCCCGAGACGACCATCGCCAGCATCGGCAGCTGGAAGAACAGGTTGGCCAGCGACGCCAGGATCGCGATGATCATGCCGGCGAACAGGAAGCCGCCCATGAAGCTGAAGTCCTTCTTGGTCGCCAGCACATAGGCCGACAGCACCAGGAAGGTCGCACCGGTGGTGCCCAGCGCCAGGGCGATCGTGTTGGCGCCGCCGGGCAGGTTCAGGATCGCGCTCAGCAGCGGGCCCAGGGTGTAGCCCATGAAGCCGGTCAGCGCGAAGACCAGCGGCACCGAAGCAGCGGAGTGCTGCGTCTTGTGGATCGCGAACAGCAGGCCGAAGTAGCCGATCAGCGTCAGGATCATGCCCGGGGCGGGCAGCTTGAATGCCACCGCGGCCGCCGCCACCGCGCCGCTGAACAGCAGCGTCATCGACAGCAGCGCGTAGGTGTTGCGCAGCACGCGCGCCACGTCGGCGCGCTGGGTGAAGACCGAATCGCCACCGTTGGCGGTGGCGGGCGTCCAGGCCGTGGGGGACGCCGGATGTCGTTGGTAGTCGCTCATGACTGGTTCTCCTGGATCCGAGTGAGCCGTTGGACGGAACGCGCGCTCTCGCGCGCACGAACCGCGGACCTTAACGCCAGCTTCACTTCGGATAAACCTGCTTCATTCTCATTCCGCTGAAGCAATTTCCGATTCGTTGTCCATCACCGGTTCCTGCATGCCGCGACGCTGCAGCAGCTTGGACACCAGCGGATGGTTCTGGCCGCGGCGCGAGTAGATCCCGTGCACGTCCTCGACGACCTCGGTCTGTCCCAGCAGGTGCAGGCCGGCCATCATCGACAGGTCGTCCGCGCCCAGCCGGCTGACCGGAAAGACGCCCAGGCCCCGGGCGGCGAAGACGCTCATCAGCGCGCTGTCCTCGAACTCGCCGACGATCTGCGGCCGGATGTGGTGCTGCTCGAACCAGCGCTCCAGGCTCGCGCGCAGCGAGGCGTGGCGCGTCGGCAGCAACACCGGCAGCGTCTCCAGCACGTGAGGGAAGCCCTTGTTCGGCGCACGGCGGGCGCGCTCGACCAGCTCGGCGGGGCCGTACCAGTCGACCGAGGTGCTGGCCAGCAACTGGCTGGTGATGCGCAGGGTGGGATTCACCGGCGCGGGCTGGTCGGTCAGCACCAGGTCCAGATGGTGCAGGGCCAACTCGCCGATGAGCTGGTCGACCTCGCCTTCGTGGCAGACCAGACGCAGGTTCGGCGTATCCAGGACGGGCGCCAGCAGGGCGTGGGCGGCCAGTTTCGACAGGCCGTCGGACAAGCCCACCGACAGGCGCTGGACGCGCTGGGTGGCCGCCTCGTGGACCTCGTGCGGCACCATCTGGCCGATCTGGAAGATCTCCTCGGCGCGGGCGAAGGCGGCCTGGCCGGCTTCGGTCAGCACCAGGCCGCGGCCCTCGGGCTTGAGCAGCTGATGCCCCAGCGATCGCTCGAGTTCCCGCACCTGCGCGCTGATCGTCTGCACCGCCATGCCGAGCCGGTCCGCCGCGCGGGCGAAACCGCCCTCCTTGGCGACGACCCAGAAGTAGTGCAGATGGCGGTAGTTGAGGGCGGACATGGCAGGGCCTCCGAAAAAAACGAAGCCGGATCATAAACAGCTTCGCTTAAACGGAAGTTAAGAACGTTCATGCGAAGGTTTTTCCGACAGACAGACGGAGTCGGCGGATGCGGGTTCGAACCATGGCGGTCCGTCGCATCGCGCGGATGACGCGCGCATCTTCACGCATTCTTCACGTCTCGCTTCGATTCTTGTGCGGCCAGCGGTTCGGAAAAGCAGAACGCGCCGGCGGCCTCGCGGCCCCGGCGCGTTCGACTGGCGCGGGATCACCGCGCATCGTTGAGGGTCAGACGGCGTCCAGGCCCGCCTTCAGGTCGTCGCGCAGGTCCTCGAGGTCCTCGATGCCTGCGGAGATCCGCACCAGCGAATCGGTGATGCCCAGCCGCGCTCGCGTCTCGACCGGGATCGATGCATGGGTCATCAGCGCCGGCAGCGAGATCAGGCTCTCGACGCCGCCCAGGCTCTCGGCCAGGGAGAAGATCCGCACCCGCTCCAGGAAGCGACGCGCGCCGGCCAGGTCGGTATCGAGCTGGACGCTGATCATCCCGCCGCCCCCGCGCATCTGGCGCTGGGCAAGCGCCTGCTGCGGATGACTCTCCAGGCCCGGGTAGTGAACGCGACGCACCTTGGGCTGGCCTTCCAGCCAGCGGGCCAGTTCAAGCGCGCTCTCGTTGTGGCGCGCCATGCGCAGCGCCAGCGTCTTCAGACCACGCAGGGCCAGGAAGCTGTCGAACGGGCCGGCGATCGAGCCGACGGCGTTGTGCAGGAACTCCAGCTGCTCGCGCAGCGCGGCCTGGCGCTGCTCGCCGCCGACCACGACCACGCCGGAGATCACGTCGCTGTGCCCGTTGAGGTATTTCGTCGCGGAGTGCATCACCGCGTCGAAGCCCAGCTCGAGCGGGCGCTGCGCCCAGGGGCTGGCGAAGGTGTTGTCGGCGATCGCCAGCGCGCCGTGCGCGCGGGCGATCCTGGCGACGGCGGCCAGGTCGGTCAGCTTCAGCAGCGGATTGCTGGGCGTCTCGATCCAGATCATCTTCGTCTCGGGCCGCAGGGCGGCGCGGACGTTCTCCGGATCGCTGCTGTCGACATAGGTCACCTGCAGGCCGGCGCTGCGCTTGCGCACGCGCTCGAACAGCCGGTAGCTGCCCCCGTACAGGTCGTCGCCCGCGACGATGTGGGCGCCGGCGTCCAGCGTGTCCAGCACGGTCGCCATCGCGGCCAGGCCGGACGAGAAGGCGTAACCCTGCACGCCGCCTTCCAGGCTGGCGATCGCCCGCTCATAGGCCTGGCGGGTCGGGTTGTGGGTGCGGCCGTATTCGTAGCCCTGGTGGACGCCGGGGCTCTGCTGGCGGTAGGTCGAGGTCGCGTAGATCGGCGGCATCACCGCGCCGGTCAGCGGGTCGGGGCGTTGGCCGCCATGGATCGCGCGGGTATCGAAGCGCAGGTCGGCGTCGGCGGGGTGGTCGTTGTCTTTCTCGGAGGCGTGGCTCATGACAAGCCCTTTCGCAGGTGGTTCAACAGGTCGAATCGGGTGACGAGGCCATGGAAGCCGCGATCGTCGGCGATCACGGCCACCAGGCCCTTGCGCAGCTGCGCGATCAGGTCGGACAGCGGCGCCCCCGGCGGCAGCGTCTGCACATCATGGCTCATCGCGCTGTCCACGCTGTCCTTGAAGTGGCGCGCGTCCATGTGCATCTGGGCGAGCAGGTCCGACTCGTCCAGCAGGCCGACCAGCTTCCCGTCCTTGAGCACCGGCAGCTGCGAGACCTCGGCCTGGCGCATGCGCGAGAAGGCGGTGGCCAGCGTGTCCTCGGGGCTGACGCTGATGACGGCGCCGTCCTCCGGACGCCGCGCGATCAGGTCGCGCAGGTCGCCCTTGCTCTCGCGCTTGAGCAGGCCCTGGTCGAACATCCACGGGTCGTTGTAGACCTTGGACAGGTAGCGGGTGCCGGTGTCGCAGACCAGCGTCACGACGCGCTTGGGCGTGGTCTGCGCGCGGCAGTACTTCAGCGCCGCGGCCAGCAGCGTGCCGGTGGAGGAGCCGGCCAGGATGCCTTCGGCGCGGTACAGGTCGCGGGCGGTGGCGAAGCTCTCCTCGTCGGTGATCGCATAGGCGTGGCGCACGCCGCTCAGGTCCGCGATCGGCGGCACGAAGTCCTCGCCGATGCCCTCGACGGCCCAGGAGCCGGCCTCGCCGAAGCTGCCGGTCTCGATGAAGTCCTTGAGGATGGAGCCGGCCGGATCGGCGAGCACCACGTCCAGGCCCGGCCGGACCTTGGCGAAGAAGCGCGACAGGCCGGTGATCGTGCCGCCGGAGCCGACGCCGCAGACCAGCGCGTCGATGCGATGGCCCACCTGCTGCCAGATCTCGGGACCGGTGGTGGTCTCGTGCGCGAGCGGGTTGTTGGGATTGTTGAACTGGTCGGCGTACCAGGCGCCGGGAATGTCCCGGACCAGGCGCGCGGCGCGGTCCTGGTAGTAGTCGGGATGGCCCTTGCCGACGTCGGAACGGGTGATGTGCACCTCGGCGCCGAGCGCCTTGAGCTGCAGCACCTTCTCGGCCGACATCTTGTCCGGCACGACCAGCACGACGCGGTAGCCCTTCGCGCGCGCGACCAGCGCGAGCCCGAGGCCGGTGTTGCCGGCCGTGGCTTCGACGACGGTGCCGCCGGGCGGGAGCAGGCCGTCGCGTTCGGCCGCCTCGATCATCGACAGGCCGATGCGGTCCTTGATCGAGCCGCCGGGGTTCTGCGATTCGAGCTTCAGGAAGAGCTGGCAGGGGCCGGTGTCGAGCCGGTTCACCGGCACCAGCGGCGTGTTGCCGATCAGGTCCAGCACGGCGGGCCGGTCGGGCCGGTCGATCGCTGGCGAGGCGGGGGTGGAAGAGGTCTCCTTGGCACTCATGGGCGCTCCTTGTGATCCTGGTGGGATGGTCCGGCGACGCATCCGGCGGGGTGATGCCGGGTGCGGGCAAACCGCGCAGCCTATCCGCCGGGAGCGGGTCGCTCCAAGCGCGGTTATCGCCGCAGCTTATCCGCTTCGCTTCGTTCCCGGCCTGGCGTCGCGTCCCTACCCTTCATCCCACTCGTCCAGCATGAGGAAGCCCAAGACCCAGCCATGAACTGACCCTTGTCATCCGATGCGAGCAGCGCCCCGGCTTCGGCCGGGGCGTTTGTTTTCCATCGGCCGAGCCTTCAACGCTGCATGCCCCACCGCCTGACCGTCACGCGCTCGATCGTGCTGAACACCAGCCGCTCGACCAGCCAGCCGATGAGGATCACCAGCGCCAGGCCGGCGAAGACGCGGTCGGTCATCAGCTCGTTGCGGTTCTGGAAGATGTACCAGCCCAGGCCACCCTGGCCCGAGGACGCCCCGAAGAACAGCTCCGCGGCGATCAGCGTCCGCCACGCGAAGGCCCAGCCCACCCGCAGGCCCGACAGGATCGACGGCAGCGCTGCGGGCAGCAGGATCTGCGCGACATAGCGCGGCCCTTTGAGGCCATAGTTCCGGCCCGCCATGCGCAAGGTCTCGGGCACCGCCTCAAAGCCCGCCGACGCCGCCAGCGCCAGCGGCCACAGGACCGCATGGACCAGCACGAAGATCAGACTCCCCGAACCCAGGCCGAACCACAGCAGCGCCAGCGGCAGCAGCGCGATCGCCGGCAGCGGATTGAACATCGCCGTCAGGCTGGACAGCAGGTCGCGGCCCCAGCGCGACGAGGTCGCCAGCGCTGTCAAGCCCAGCGCGAGCGCGACGCCCAGTGCATAGCCCTGCAGCAGCAATCTCAGCGAGATGAGCGCCCGCTGCAGCAACTCCCCGCTGGCGAGCCCCTCCCACAGCGCGCGCGCGGCCGCGGTGAAGGTCGGCAGCAGCAAGTCATTGCCTGCGGCGCGCGCGGCGATTTCCCACAGCCCGGCCAGGAGCGCCAGCAGCGCCGCCTGGCGCCAGGCGCTCGAGTCCAGCGCGCGCCGCCACAGCCGCACCTGCGTCGCATCGACCGGCACGACATCGGCCAGCACCAGCTCCCGCTCAGCGCGCGCGGGAGGATCCAACCGAGCGGTCGGCAGCGCAGTCACAGTCATCGGAAGGTCCTCAGTTCAGGGCCGCGGCCCGTTCGGCGGCCACCGGCTCGCTGAACGCATCGACCGCCGCCGGACCGCCGAACAGCAGTCGTTCGATGCGATTGGCCTGCGCGGCACGCTGCGCCGGCGTCAGCCCCTGCGCATTCAGCTCCGCCCGCACACGTCCCGGATGCGGCGACAGCACCAGCACCCGATGCCCGACGATCAAGGCCTCCTCGATCGAATGGGTCACGAAGAGCAGGGTGAAGCGTTCCTGCTCCCACAGCGCCAGCAGCTCGTCCTGCATCCGACGTCGCGTCAGCGCGTCCAGGGCGGCGAAGGGCTCGTCCATCAACAGCACGCGCGGCTTCATCGCCAGCGCGCGGGCAATCGCGACGCGCTGCTTCATGCCGCCAGACAGCTGATGCGGAAAGGCCGACGCGAAGTCCGCCAGGCCCACGCGGGCGAGCCAGTGCCGCGCCTGCTCCAGCGCCGCCTTGCGCGGTGACGAACCCGAAGCGATCAGCGGGAACGCCACGTTCTCCAGCACCGTCTTCCAGGGCGGCAACTGGTCGAACTCCTGGAATACCGCGATGCGGTCGGGCCCGGGTCCGTCGATCGGCCGGCCATCGACGAGGATCCGGCCCTCGGTGGGCGAGAGGAAGCCCCCGACCGCCTTCAGCAGCGAGGACTTCCCGCAGCCCGACGCGCCGAGCAGGACGAAGCGCTCCGACGGCAGCACATCGAAGCCGACGCGGTGCGTTGCGCGGATCGGGCCGCGTTCGCCGCGGTAGTCGAGGCTGACGCCCTCCACGCTCAGCCGCGAGGGCTGCGCCAGCCGCCCGTCGGCCACCTGGTCGCCGGCCTCGCAGGCCGCGCAGTCGCGGCCGGTGTCGATCGCGTCGAATGGCTCCAGCACCGCGCTCATGCTCAACTCCCCGCCGCGTTGTGCGGGTCGTCGAAGAAGTAATCCTGCGCGGAGGCCGGCTTGTTCTTGATCGCGCCGATCCGATGCATGAACGATGCGAGCGCGAAGGTGTTCTGGGGCGTGATCTTGAACTGCACCTCCGGGTTCTTGATCACCTTCAGCAGCAGGTCCTTGGGCACCTTGGAGTTCTCGTTTCGGATGTAGATGTCGGCCGAGCGCTCCGGATACTTGGCGATGAAGTCCGCCGCCTCGGCCAGCGCACCGACGAAGGCCTTGTAGGTCTTCGGGTTGTCGCGCCGGAACTTCTCCGTCGTGTACAGCACCGTGGCCGACGCCGGCCCGCCCAGCACCTGGTAGCTGCTGAGCACCACATGCACATTCGGATTGCCCGCCAGGCCTTGTTCCTGGAAGGGCGGATTGCCGAAGTGGGCGTTGATCTCGGTGCCGCCCTTGATCAGCGCGGCGGTCGCTTCCGGATGCGGCAGGGCGACCTGCAATCGGTCCAGTCTGTTGAACTGCGCATCGCCCCAGCGCTTGGCCGAAGCCAGCTGCAGGATGCGCGACTGCACCGACACGCCCACCGCCGGCAGCGCGATGCGGTCCTTGTCGCTGAAGTCGTCGATGCTCTTGACGGCGGGATTGCTGCTGGTCAGGTAATACGGGAAGTTGCCCAGCGAGGCGATGCCGCGCACGTTCTGCCGACCCTGCGTCTTGTCCCATAGCGTGAGCAGCGGGCCGACGCCGGCGCCGGCGATGTCGATGCTGCCGGACAGCAGCGCCTCGTTGATCGCCGGACCGCCGGAGAGCTGTACGCGCTCGACCTGGATGTCGACGCCGGCGGCCTTGCCGTGCTTCTCGATCAGCTGCTGGTCCTGGGCCACGTTGAGCAGCAGGTAGACGATGCCGAACTGCTCGGCGATGCGGAGCTTGCCTTCCGCCAGCGAGGCGGTGCCGGTCAGTGCCAGCGCCACGCCGAGCGCGGCCATCAGGGGCTTCTTGAGGAGAGGAGTCATGGCAGGGGAATGTCGCCTTCGATGGTGGTGCGGTGGAGATGGCGGCGCATGGCGTCCGGACAGCCGGTGGCCAGGTGCAGCAGCGAACGGTTGTCCCAGAACACCAGGTCGTGCGCCTGCCAACGGTGCCGGTAGACGAGGGTCTCGCGGCTGCTGTGCTGGAAGAGCTGCGCCAACAGGTCCCGGCTCTCGTCCTCCGGCAGGTCCAGGATGCGCGTCGTGAAGTGCTCGCTGACGAAGAGGGCGCGTCGTCCCGTCTCCGGGTGGGTGCGCACGACCGGCTGCGCTACCGGCTTCACTTCGGCGATCTGCGCCGGCGTCAGCTTCGGGCGCCAGGGATTGCGCGCCCGCAGTTCCTCGTACTTCGCCAGGTAGCTGTGCTCGGCGCGCCTGCCGACGATCGCGGTCTTCAGCGCCAGCGGCAGGCCGTCATACGCCAGATGCTGGTTCGCGAACAGGGTGTCGCCGCCCTCCGCCGGCAGCTCCTGCGCATGCAGCAGCGAGCCCAGGCTGGGACGCTCCTTGTAGGACAGGTCGGAATGCCAGTATTGGCCCGCATCGCCCAAGCCGATCGGCTGGCCCTGCGCGTCCCGGAGGTTGGACACCTGCAGGATCTCCGGATGGCCCGGCAGCTGGAAGTTGCGCAGCACATGGATCTGCAAGGGCCCCCAGCGCCGGCTGAAGGCGATGTGTTGCGCTGGCGTGATCCGCTGGTCGCGGAAGACCAGGACATGGTGGTCCAGGTGAGCGCGGTGCAGCCGGGCGAAGTCGGCCGCGTTCAGCGGCCGCGTCAGGTCGAGCCCCAGGACCTCGGCGCCGAGCGGCTCGTCGAAGGCATGGATCTCGAAGGTCTGCGACGGCACGTCGGCGTCCTCCGCGAACGCGACGGGCCGCGGCGGCGGGGCGGCAACGGGTGGGGCGAGGGCTGTCATGAGCGCCGACTCTAGGCAGCGGCCTTCCTCGCTGGAACGAAGGTCCTGGCATGTCCAAGCATGCGAATCGCATATCGGCGTCAGCCGCGATCGCTGGGTTGGGCAGCCCGTACGGGTGTCAGATGCCCGGCGTCACTGACCTGAAAGCCCTGTTAGCAATCCATTTACACATACCTGCGTATAGTGATGGGCTTCCCTATCCAGGCAGGGACAACAACCAGAAGGAGCCGTAGCCCCCATGAAACAAGTCATCTGCGTCAAGTGGGGTACCGCTTACGGCCCGGAATACGTCAACCGCCTGTACGGCATGCTGCGCCGGCATGTGACCGGTGAATTCCGGCTGGTCTGCCTGACCGACAACGCCGAGGGCCTGCGCCCGGAGGTGGACGCCTACCCGCTGGAGGAGCTCGGCTGCGAATGGCCGAAGAAGTCCCTGGGCAAGTGGCGCAAGCTGGTGATGTGGAGCGCCGACCTGGGGCCGAAGACCGGCCTGTCCGGCCCGGTGCTGTTCATCGATCTGGATTCGGTGATCGTCGACAACATCGACGGCTACTTCACCCACGGTCATCCCGACGACGTGGTGCTGGCCCGCAACTGGGCCAAGCCGATGCAGCGCCTGGGCCAGACCTCGGTGTTCCGCTTCCCGGTGGGCAAGTACCCGCACATCATCGAGAAATTCCGCGCCGATCCCCAGGCCGTCGCCGACAAGCACGGCTTCGAGCAGCACTGGGTGACGGCCTCGGTGCCCGGCGGCATCAAGTTCTGGCCGCATCTGTGGACGCGCCACTTCCGGCTGCACTGCCTGCCCGCGTTCCCGCTGCGCTATTTCAAGCCGGCCAAGCTGCCGGCCGGCGCGCGCATCGTGACCTTCCCCGGCGGACCGAATCCGGCCGACGTGATGCTGGGCCGCTGGAACACCCAGGACCCGCCGCACGAGAAGCCGTGGGACCACTTCCGCGCCGCGTTCACCGGCGGCGTGAAGCATCGCTGGCGCCACCTGCGCAGCTACGTCTTGCCCACCCCCTGGCTCACCCAGCATTGGGTGGAATGACCCTCAGGGCGGGGATTCGGGACGAGCCAGGTCCTGGATGACCTCCAGCGCGGTCTTGACCTTGAAGGGCTTGAGCATGATGCGCCGCACCTGCAGCTCCTTGTAGAGCTGCGCGGTGGGCAGGTCGCAGGCCTCGGCGGTCAGCGCCACCGGGGTGGTCGGCGGGCAGCGCAGCGCGCCGGCCCGCACGCTCTGCACCAGCGCCAGCGCATCCAGCCCCTGGCCGATGTCCAGCAGCAGGCCGTCCATCGACTGGTGCTCCAGCAGGCGGTGCGCCGCCTCGAGGCTGCTCGACTCATGCACCTCCGCGATCCGCAGCTGCCGCGCGACCATCGCGACGGTGCGGCGGAACAGCGAATGGGGGTCGACCAGCAGCAGCTGGGGCGACGTGGCGGCCCTCATGGGCTCGACTCCGCGTCCTTCCCGAGCAGCTCCGAGACCACCACGTCCCGCAGGCTCATGAGGATCGCCAGGTCGGTGTCGTCCAGCGTGCGGCGGCGCCGGTCGATCAGGCACAGGGTCCCGACGCGGATGCCGGGGCGGATCTCCAGCGGCGCGCCCGCGTAGAAGCGGATGTTCGGCGGCCCCAGCACCATCGGGTTGTCCGCGAAACGCGGATCCTGGGTGGCGTCGGGCACCACCGTCACCTCCGACACATGGATGGCATGGCCGCAGAAGCTGCTCTGCCGGTCGGTCTCGCACACGGCCAGTCCGAAGCGGGCCTTGAACCACTGACGGTTGTCGTCGACCAGGCTGATCAGCGCGATCGGTACGCCGAATTCCTCGGCGGCGAACTCGACGATGCGGTCGAAGCGCTCTTCGGGCGGCGTGTCCAGGATCAGCAGCTCGCGCAGCGCCTGGATCCGTTCGGCTTCGTTCGCGGGAATCGGGGCAGTCATCATGGAGGCGGTTCCTCGCTCTTCCGGTGGGGTTCGCCGGTGGGGTTCGTTCTCCCTGCGCGGTCCACAACCACCGCGCCACGAAGGCGCAGCCTAGCCGACTCACCCACCGCCCGCCAGCGTTCTCGTCCATCTGAGGGAGGACGGCGCGGCACGACGTCGCCATGGGGCCGCCCATATGAGCCGGCCGACGCTGCTCACTTGCATTCCGCATTGGCGGCGGAGGTCGTCCCGCACCAGACTCCGTTCCACGGGGCGCGCCCATGTCGCCCCCGCCGGCGGCGGCAGTAGGGCCGCCGGGAAGGCATGGTGAAAGCCCAGGTCGCGACCGGGCGCCGCCCTCGGGGTCTTGGGGGAGGCGCTTCCGGCGGAGCCCGATCGCGGTCCTGGCGCCTTTCAGTCGCTCCACCGCATATTCGATATGCGAGATAAGCAAATGCTCAAACAATCGTTCCTGGAATAAGGACTGTTTGGCAAGCTTCGCAGCCCGACCTTCACGTCGCCGGCCCTCGCCTGCTTGCCATGTCCCAGACCCACGCCTCCAAGAACCGCTCCCTGTTCTCCAACACGCGCCGCCAGGCGCTGCTGCTGGCCGCCGCGGCGCCGCTGCTGGGCCTGCCGATGGTGGCCTCGGCCGAGCAGCCGACGACGCTGCTGAACGTCTCCTACGACGTGGCGCGCGAGCTCTACAAGCAGATCAATCCTGCGTTCGTCGCCGCCTACAAGGCCAAGACCGGCCAGACGATCACGGTGAACCAGTCGCACGGCGGCTCGTCCAAGCAGATCGGTTCGGTGATCGGCGGCCTGGAAGCGGACGTGGTCACGATGAACCAGGCCACCGACGTCGACACGCTGGCCGAGAAGGGCCTGACCGGCGCCGACTGGCGCAGCAAGTTCCCCAACGGCGCCGCGCCCTACAGCTCGACCATGCTGTTCCTGGTGCGCAAGGGCAATCCCAAGGGCATCAAGGACTGGGCCGACCTGGCTCGTCCCGGCATCTCGGTGATCATTCCCAATCCCAAGGTGACCGGCAACGGCCGCTACGGCTACCTGGCCGCCTGGGGCAGCGTCATCGCCAAGGGCGGCACCGACGCGCAGGCCAAGGACTTCGTGTCCAAGGTGCTGGCCAACGTGCCGGTGCTGGACGGCGGCGGCCGCGGCGCCACCACCACCTTCACCCAGCGCGGCATCGGCGACGTGCTGCTGACCTTCGAGTCCGAGGCCGAGCTGATCGAGAACGAATTCGGCAAGGGCAACTTCGAGGTCGTCGCGCCCAGCATCTCGGTCGAGGCCGACGCGCCGGTGGCCATCGTCGACAAGGTCGCCGCCAAGAAGGGCTCGACCGCGCTGGCCAAGGCCTACCTGGACTTCCTGTGGACGCCCGAAGGCCAGGAGATCATTGCCCAGAACAACTTCCGTCCCCGCGATCCGGCGATCTTCAAGAAGCACGAGAAGCGCTACGCGCCGATCAAGCTGTTCAGCGTCGACCAGACGCTGGGCGGCTGGGCCAAGGTCGGCAAGACGCACTTCGCCGACGGCGGCACCTACGACCAGATCATGGCCGCGCGCCGCTGATCGGCGCCCGCGTTCTCCACCCGCCAACGCCGACCCCTGACCGACTGATCCGATGAACACCGCCGTGCTCCCCGCGACGCAGGCCGCCCCGGCGCCCGCCCGCAAGCGACGCCGCGTGCTGCCCGGTTTCGCACCGACGCTGGGCTTCACGCTCTTCTATCTCTCGCTGCTGGTGCTGATCCCGCTGTGCGCGGTCTTCCTGAAGTCCGCCAGCCATGGCGTCGAGGCCTTCTGGGCCGCCGCCACCTCGCCCCGGGTGCTCGCGTCCTACCGGCTGAGCTTCGGCGCGGCGCTGCTGGGCGCGTTCATCAACGTGATCTTCGGCTTCATCCTGGCGTGGTCGCTGGTGCGCTACGACTTCTGGGGCAAGAAGCTCGTCGACGCGCTGATCGACCTGCCCTTCGCGTTGCCGACCGCCGTGGCCGGCATCGCACTGACGGCGCTCTATGCGCCCAACGGCTGGATGGGCAGCTGGCTCGAGCCGCTGGGCATCAAGGTCGCGTTCACCCCGCTGGGCGTGCTGGTGGCGCTGATCTTCATCGGCCTGCCTTTCGTCGTGCGGACGGTGCAGCCGGTGCTCGAGGACCTGGACACCGAGCTCGAGGAAGCCGCCGCCTCGCTGGGCGCGCACCGCTGGCAGGCCTTCCGCCTGGTGGTGCTGCCGATGCTGACGCCGGCGCTGCTGACCGGCTTCGCGCTCGCCTTCGCGCGGGCCGTGGGCGAGTACGGCTCGGTCATCTTCATCGCCGGCAACATGCCGATGGTCAGCGAGATCACGCCGCTGATGATCATCACCAAGCTCGAGCAGTACGACTACGTCGGCGCCACCACGATCGCGGTGGTGATGCTGGTGTTCTCGTTCCTGCTGCTGCTGGGCATCAACGGACTGCAGGCCTGGAGCCTGCGCCGCAACGGACTCGACGGGAAGCGCTGACATGGCCGGATCCGCCGCCACCCTCGGCCGCGCGCGCAGCGCCGGCCATTACCAGGGCAACCCCGCCACGGCCGAGAAGCGCTGGGTGCGCTACACGCTGCTGACGCTGGGGCTGGCCTTCTTCGCGCTGTTCCTGCTGCTGCCGCTGGCCGCCGTCTTCACCGAGGCGCTGCGCAAGGGCTGGGACACCTACCTCAGCTCGCTGATCGAGCCCGACGCCGTCTCCGCGATCAAGCTCACGCTGATCGCCGCGGTCATCTCGGTGCCGCTGAACATCGTCTTCGGCGTCAGCGCCGCCTGGGCCATCACCAAGCATGACTTCCGCGGCAAGCAGTTGCTGATCACCCTGATCGACCTGCCGTTCTCGGTCTCGCCGGTGGTGGCCGGCCTGATCTACGTGCTGATCTTCGGCGCGCAGGGCTGGTTCGGCCCCTGGCTGGCGGAGCACGACATCAAGATCATCTTCGCCGTGCCCGGCATCGTGCTGGCCACCATCTTCGTGACCTTTCCCTTCGTCGCCCGGGAGCTGATCCCGCTGATGCAGGCCCAGGGCCGCGACGAGGAGGAAGCCGCCACCGTGCTCGGCGCCAGCGGCTGGCGCACCTTCTGGCATGTGACGCTGCCCAACATCAAGTGGGGCCTGCTCTACGGCGTGATCCTGTGCAACGCGCGCGCCTTCGGCGAGTTCGGCGCGGTGTCGGTCGTCTCCGGCCACATCCGCGGCCAGACCAACACGCTGCCGCTGCAGGTCGAGATCCTCTACAACGAATACCAGTTCGCCGCGGCCTTCGCCGTCGCGTCGCTGCTCGCGCTGCTGGCGCTGGTCACGCTCGGGCTCAAGCAGTTCGTCGAGTGGCAAGCCTCGCGCAATGTGATCAAGGAAGAAGCATGAGCATCCAGGTCCGCAACATCCACAAGTCCTTCGGCAGCTTCACCGCGCTGGGCGACGTCAGCCTGGACTTCCCCACCGGCGAGCTGACCGCGTTGCTGGGTCCGTCGGGCTGCGGCAAGACCACGCTGCTGCGCATCATCGCGGGCCTGGAAACGGCCGACCGCGGCCAGGTGCTGCTGGACGGCGCCGACGCCTCGGACACCCACGTGCGCGAGCGCGAGGTCGGCTTCGTGTTCCAGCACTACGCGCTGTTCCGGCACATGACGGTCTTCGACAACGTCGCCTTCGGCCTGCGGGTGAAGCCGCGCAAGCAGCGGCCGAGCGAGTCCGAGATCAAGCGCAAGGTCCACGAGCTGCTGCAGCTGGTGCAGCTGGACTGGCTGGCAGATCGCTATCCGCCGCAGCTCTCCGGCGGCCAGCGCCAGCGCATCGCGCTGGCCCGGGCGCTCGCCGTCGAGCCGCGGGTGCTGCTGCTGGACGAGCCCTTCGGCGCGCTCGACGCGAAGGTCCGCAAGGAACTGCGCCGCTGGCTGCGCCGGCTGCATGACGAGCTGCACATCACCAGCATCTTCGTCACGCACGACCAGGAAGAGGCCCTGGAAGTCGCCGACCGCGTCGTGCTGATGGACCACGGCCGCGTGGAGCAGGTCGGCTCGCCGACCGAGGTCTACCAGCGTCCGGCCACGCCCTTCGTCTATGGCTTCCTTGGCGCGGTCAACCGCTTCGAAGGCCGGGTGGACAGCGGCATCGTGCGCGTCGGCGACCAGACGCTGGCGCAGGGCGCCGGCGCCGCGATCGAAGGCGCCCAGCAAGGCCTGGTGCAGGCCTATGCGCGTCCGCACGAACTGGTGATCATCCCGACCCAGGATGCGCCGGGCCTGCCCGCCACCGTCGAGCGCGTGCTGGCCTTCGGCGCCGCGGCGCGGGTGGAACTGCGCGGCGCGCAGGGCGAGCACCTGGAAGCCGAACTCAGCCGCGAGCAGGCCGAGGCCCTGCAGCTGGCCTCGGGCCAGCAGGTCCGCCTGCAGGCTTCGCGCCTGAGCCTGTTCGGCATCGACCAGGCGGCCTGACCGCACGACAGACACCTCCACACCAGCGAGCCGTAGAGCGAGCGGTCCACGACCATGAACCTGCAGCAGTTGCGCATCGTCCGGGAGGCGGTGCAGCAGAACTTCAACCTGACCGAGGTGGCGGCGGCGCTGTTCACCTCGCAGTCCGGCGTCAGCAAGCACATCAAGGATCTGGAGGACGAACTCGGTGTCGAGCTCTTCCAGCGCCGCGGCAAGCGGCTGCTCGGGCTGACCGAGCCGGGCAAGGAGCTGGCGGTCGTCGTCGACCGCATGCTGCAGGACGTGCGCAACATCAAGCGCCTGGCGCAGCAGTTCAGCAGCGCCGACCAGGGCCAGCTGACGATCGCCACGACGCACACGCAGGCGCGCTACGCGCTGCCGCAGGTCGTCGCGCGCTTCAAGGCCGCATACCCGCGCGTGCACCTGGTGCTGCACCAGGGCAGTCCGCAGGAGATCGTCTCGCTGTTGCAGTCGGGCGAGGCCGACATCGGCATCGCCACCGAGGCCCTCGGCAAGGACGACGCCTTCGTCACCTTTCCGTTCTACGAATGGCGCCATGCGGTGGTCGTGCCCGAAGGGCATGCGCTCACGCGCCAGCCGCTGACACTGGAAGCGCTCGCGGAGCAGCCGCTGATCACCTATCACGAGGGCTACACCGGCCGGGCCCGCATCGACGCGAGCTTCGCCGCCGCGGGCCTGGCGCCCGACCTGGTCATGTCGGCGCTCGATGCCGACGTCATCAAGACCTACGTGCAGATCGGGCTGGGCGTCGGCGTCATCGCGGCGATGGCCTTCGAGCCGGGGCGTGACTCCGGCCTGCAGCTGATCGACGCGAGCCACCTGTTCCCGGCCAACACGACGCGCATCGCGCTCAAGCGCGGCCATTACCTGCGCGGCTTCGCCTATCGCTTCCTGCAGGAATGCGTGGCCGAACTGACCGAGGACGCGGTCCGCGAGGCGATGGATCCCGACGCCTGAAGCGCGGCGCGCCTGCATTGCTCATGCGTGCGCCGCGGGATTGCTTATCGGAATTTGTTGGAGGACATCGGCGGCGCGGATTCGAATAATCAATCCGCATAAGCAAGCCGCTTTCGCGACGTTCGCCGAATGTCGTCGACGCTGGCGAGCCATCCCCGATGTGACTGCCGACGATGAACTTCCAGCAACTCCGATCCGTCCGCGAGGCCCAGCGCCGCAACTTCAACCTGACCGAGGTGGCGCAGGCGCTGCACACCTCGCAGCCCGGCGTCAGCCGGCAGATCCGCGAGCTCGAGGATGAGCTCGGCATCGACATCTTCGTGCGCGCCGGCAAGCGCCTCACCGGCCTGACCGAGCCCGGTCGCAACGTGATGCCCATCGTCGAGCGGCTGCTGCGGGAGGCCGAGAACCTGCGCCGCGCCGGCGAGGATTTCGCCCGCGCCGACAGCGGCCATCTGCGCATCGCCGCCACCCACAGCCAGGCCCGCTATGCGCTGCCGCCGGCGGTGCGGGACTTCCGCGACACCCATCCCGAGGTGAGCCTGCAGTTCACGCAGGGCTCGCCGCAGCAGGTCGCGCGGCTGCTGATCGATGGCGAGGCCGACATCGGCATCGCGACCGAAGCGCTGGCGCTGCATCCACAGCTGCTGACGCTGCCGTGCTACCGCTGGACCCACACGGTGCTGGTGCCGCCGGGCCATCCGCTGGAGGCCGAGGCCGCCGCCGGCACGCCGCTGACGCTGGAACGGCTGGCGGAGTTCCCGGTCATCACCTACGAGACCGGCTACACCGGCCGCTCGCACATCGACGACGCCTTCGCCGCTGCCGGGCTCGAGCTCAACGTCGTGCTGGTCGCGATGGATGCGGACGTGATCAAGACCTACGTCGAGCTGGGCCTGGGCGTGGGCATCGTCGCCGCGATCGCCTATGACGAGGAGCGCGACCGCCATCTGCGCGCGATCGACGCGCGCCACCTGTTCGCCGACAACCTGACGCGGCTCGCGGTGCGGCGCGACGCCTACCTGCGCGACTACGTCTACGCCTTCATCGAGACCTTCGCGCCGCCGCTGACGCGCGACCTGGTCGAGCAGGCGCGGCTGTCGCCCAACGGGTCGGACTGAAGGTCCGGCTCACGCGTCGGCGCGGACGCAGGCTGCGGGCCAGCAGGGGTGCCGAAAGAATTTCCGCATGTGCATAACGGGACCGCACGACAAAGCAAAGCAGAAACGATTGCTTCATCGGCGCGAGGACGCTTCCTAGAGTGACGGGCTCACCTGTTCACTCCCACGAGGAAGTCACTTGAAGCAGTTCGTCGAGCATGCGGCCCGCCTCACCGGATCGGCCGCCACGTTGGCCGCCGCCCTGGCCGCCGCGTTCCCCATCGCCACCGTGCAGGCCCAGACCGCGGTAACGCCGTCCGCGCAGGACGCCAGCCCCGCCAGGGATCCCAAGGACCCGAGGGCGGCCGTCGACGCGAAGGACGCGCCGCTGCCATCGGTCCTGGTCACCGGTTCGCGCATCTCGCGCATCAACAGCGAGGGTCCGAGCCCGGTCACGGTGATCAAGGCGGAGGACCTGGACCGCCTCGGCTACAAGAACGTCTCGGACGCGCTGAGCGGCCTGACCGAGAACACCGGCTTCACCCAGGGCGAGGACTTCGGCAACACCTTCACGCCCGCAGCCAATGCGATCAGCCTGCGCGGCCTCGGCCCCAATCACACGCTGGTGCTGGTCAACGGCCGTCGCGTCGCCGACTACCCGACCGCCTATGAAGGCTCGGTCAACTTCGTCAACATCGCCAACATCCCGTCCGCGCTGATCGACCGCATCGAGGTGCTGAGCGGCGGCGCGTCCTCGGTCTACGGCTCGGACGCGATCGCCGGCGTCGTCAACATCGTGCTGAAGAAGCGGGTCGAGGGCGTCTCGGTGAACCTGCGCGCCGGCGGCACGCAGCGCGGCGGCGGCGAGAACGCCCGGGCCCAGATCACCGGCGGCTTCGACGGCGGCCGGTTGCAGGGCGTGTGGGGCATTGAGGTCAGCGGCCGCGAGCCGATCTGGAGCCGCCAGCGCGACTTCATGGCGGACACCACGCTGAGCGGCGCGGCGCCGACGGTGGTCTTCGGTCGCCGCAACGCCACCGGCGGCGCCTACCTGACGCCCAGCGATGGCTGCGCCGCGGCGAGCGGTCTCTTCGAGGGTTCGGTGGCGCCGTACCAGGCCAGGAACGGCACCTACTGCGGCAGCGGCCGCGCCTCGCCGACCTACTGGACCACGCAGACCGGCAACCGCAGCGCGCAGGCGGCCGGTGGCCTGACCTGGCAGCTCGATGGCGGGCTGGAGCTTTTCGCCGAGGGCCAGTTCGGCTGGGCGCGGACCGAGAACAACACCCGCGGCCCGAGCTGGACCTCGGATGCCGCCGGCAAGGGCTACTTCCGCAATGCCGCGACCAACCAGCTGGAGATCTGGACCCGGCGCTTCGCGCCCGAGGAGCTGGGCGGCGTGGACCGCTTCAACCGCCAGTGGCGGGACGCGACGCACAACCTGGCGGTGGGCGCGCGCGGCGAGCTCACCGGCAGCTGGACCTTCGAGGTCGCGGCCAACAGCTCCTATTACCTGAACCGCACCACGACACCGCGCCTGACGGCCGGCATCGAGTCCCTGCTGCTGGGGCCCCGCATCGGGACCGACGCCAATGGCGTGGCGATCTACTCCGCGGATCCGGCCCGGCTGTTCCGCCCGCTGACGCCGCAGGAGATCGACAGCGTCAGCGACCGCAGCTGGACACGCAACGCCAGCTGGAACCAGCAGCTGAGCGCGTCGGCCAGCGGGGAGTGGTTCCAGCTGCCCGGTGGTCCCGTGCGGGCCGCGGTGGTCGCCGAGGCGGGTACGCAGGGCTTCCGCAACGAGGCCGACCCGCGACTGGGGCAGGGCGTCTTCTACAACACCAGCGCGTCGCCGACAGTGCGCGGCACGCGCGAACGGCTGGCGCTGGGCGGCGAGCTGAACGCGCCGATCACCCGGCAGCTGACGGCCACCGTCGCCGCGCGCCATGACCGCTATGAATTCGCCGGTCGCAGCGACGGCAGCACGACCTACAACGCCGGCCTCGAGTTCCGGCCGCTGTCCACTCTGCTGCTGCGCGCGCAGCATGCGACCAGCTTCCGCGCGCCGGACATGAATTACATCTTCGCGCAGCAGACCAAGGGCTATTACTCGTCCTCGACGGACTACTACCGCTGCGCACAGGCCGGCCAGCCGCTGTCGCAATGCGACTTCGCCGGCGTGTCGCCGGGCTTCAACTATGTGCGCACCGGCTCGTCGGACCTGAAGTCCGAGCGCGGCCGCTCCTGGGGATTGGGCGCGGTGTGGCAGCCGGTCTCGTCCTTCGATCTCTCGGTGGACCTGTGGAAGATCGCGATCCGCGACCTGGTCACCGACCTGAGCGCCGACGGCGTGCTGCGCACCGAGGCGGACTGCCGCACCGGCGTGAAGGACCCGCAGTCGCCGACCTGCCAGGACGCGGTCGCGCGGGTGCGCCGCAATCCGCTGGACGCGGTGGTGCGGCCCGGCGAGGTCGCCGAGATCCGCGTCAACCCGATCAACGCGGCCAACGAATCGACCTGGGGCGTGGACGTCGGCGCGCGCTACCGCTGGACGACAGCGAGCTGGGGCCGCTGGACCGCGGACGCGAAGTACACGCGGGTCAAGAGCTTCAAGTACCAGCAGTTCGCCGGCGACGACAACCGCAACCTGGTGGGCACACCGGACTTCAGCGACTGGCCGAGCAAGCTCAACGCCAGCCTGTCCTGGGAGCTTGGCGACTGGACGCACACGCTGGCCGCGCAGCGCAACGGCCGCATCGCCCGCGAGGAGCAGGACGGCTGGCTGGGTCCGTACTGGAACGTCAACGCGAGCACCGCCTGGCAGCTGGACAAGCGCACCCGCGTCAGCCTCATCGTCAACAACCTGTTCGACAAGATCCGCCGCGATCCCAGCGCGACCTGGCCGTACTACCCGGTCGGCTACTACCTGCCGCATGGGCGGCAGGGCTGGATCGAGCTGGACTACCGCTTCGGCGGTTGAGTCGGCGGTTGAATCGCCGGTTGAGCGCGGCGGGCCGTCCCGTCGATCCGACGGCCGGCGCGACCGCTCGCCGGCTTGCGGGCCGCTCCTCACGGGTCACCTTGTCCACCTTCGCCTGAACGGCCTGAAGGCGACAGTAGCAGGACGCTCGCTGAGCGCCGATTGGATCTGGAGCAGACCTTAACCAACACGGGATTTCTGGCCATGAGCCAACGCCCGAATATCTCACCCATATCTCGAGCGCTCCTCAAAACTAATGATTCGATCGATGGCGTGCGCTGGACTCGCCACGACAATGCTGCACAGACTGGTGAAGAAATCTAAGGGAGTGGTTCTATGTTGATCAGTCCTTGGCTCAAGAGTGCACTGCTGACAGGAGCTTTTCTCATCATGACCGACCCCGTAGTTGCCCAGACCCAGGCCGACTTGGAAGCCGCCACGCTCAAGGCCAACATCGCCGAGCAGCTGAAGAAGGAGGCCGAGGCGAGAAAAGCAGCGGCGGTGGCCGATGCGGATGCCAAAGCGGCAAAGGCCAAATCGGAGATCGACGCGGCCAAGGCGAAAGCCGATGCGGACAAGGCAGCGGCCGACGCGAGCAAGGCAGCGGCCGACGCCGACAAAGCAAGGGCGGACGCAGCCGCCACCGCAGCAAAAGCCGCGAATGACCTTGCTAAGGGGAAGGCAGACACCGATAAGGCCCAGGCCGACGCGGAGAAGGCTCGCTTCGATGCTGTGAAGGCAGGTCTTCCGACCCCGCCTGACCCCACAAAGTACAAGATCGATAAACCGGCGGCGCCGACGCTCAGCGCAACGGTTGCCAAGCTGACCTTCAATCAGGCGAAGTCGCTCAGCTCGACCATCGCGGCCAGCGTGGCAGAGACACTTGCTCCCTTTGTTGTGCAGCCAGGCTCGACCGTCAAGGGCCCTGACACCACTGAGCTTAAGAAGGTAGCGCTCCTCGCTGACGATGGCAAAGGTAGAACGCTGCTGGCGCTATCCACCGCCACGAAGGAAGCGCTCGTCGGCGTAGACGCGCGCGTCAAGGAGACGATGCTTGATCTCAAGGCCAAGAAGACGAATCAGCCGGCCCCAGCTTTTGGACCGGGCGCGCTGCTGATGATTGGCTCGCTTCTCGAGAATGTTGTGTCCTACGCGACGATCCTCAGGACCCAGTATGGCTTTGCCACTGTGTCGGTCACGTCAAATGCGGAGGCCGCATTGCAAGCGCTGGTGCAAGGTGACCTCGCTAGGTGGGAGGTGCGGGTCGTGGACACCGATGCGCTGTTGCCCCTTCCCCCGAACAGCTCCGACCTCGGGGCCAAGCTGAAGGCCCTGCGGGCCACGATTTCAGCCGCTCACGTCGAAGCGCGCGACACGGCTCGCCTGGTCAAGCAAACACGAGAGAATGTCCCGGCGGGAGAGACCGAGGCGGCCAAGAAGGCCCGAATGGCTTTTGCTGACGAGGTCGAGCGCAAAGCTACGGAGCTGGAGCAGACGGTTGATGAAGCGGAAAAGTTCGTTGCCGCGCTGCTGGTGACGGATGTGCAAGGCAACACCCCGTTTGATGCCGCGCAGCGAGGCGAAGCGTTGGCCGATACGTTGACGAAGGTGCAACGCAAGCTCACGTTCACGCTAAAGGTGATCACCTCGGACGCCGATACGGTTGCAACGGATCGGCTCTTCGCCGGTTTCAAAGTATTCGCGGGCAATACAACCGTCGCGCGATGGAAGCTAACCAACAGTGATGGCGTCGTCGCCGGAGCGGGCGCGGAGATGTTGTCCAGCGCTCCCGCCAGGATTACCCTGACCGGGGAATAGCTGTCCGCTCGTGCTCTTGCAGCCGAGTGCCCGGCTACGGCCGTGAGGGCGGTAACACTTCGATGTAGTCGACCAGCCCCATCAGATCAGGGACTCTTGGCGTGAGCGGCCCGCTGACGCCAAGCAAGTCGGCGGCGGGTACGCCAAGCACCGCCTCGAACTGTTGAGGCTGTCCCCGAACACTGACGGCGAATCGCCCCGTCCGGACGATGTCGAAGCCCAGGTCTCGCAGCACGTCGGCAGCCTGTTGCACTCGCGTCTGCTCTGGGCGCGTGGCGCCGGAGACTCCTGAAGACGGAGCCACCCGAAGATTGACTACGACGTCCTGGGGGTCCACCGCGCGATCATAGTTTGTCGATTTCTTTCAAGGCAGCCTTGACGTTCACGAGGCCCCAGCCGGTGGCGATGTTCGGCTGGCCCACTGCGGGAACGCCAAAGGCGTTTCGCCCCCGTTCCACCGCAACGGCACCTGCCTGGAGGCAACTCTTGATCCTGTCGGGCGTCATCGTCTTGCCATGCGCCGAGGCGTACTGCATCAACAGCGCGACGACGCCGGCCACCTGGGCGGTAGCGCTGCTAGTGCCGCTGTCGTAGATCCAGCCGTCGTCAGCCTCTGTCTCGTCAGCTTCAGGGAATGCAGGGCCATGCCGCGCGACGTCGGCAATGGAACCAGGCGGCACTGGCAACGGAAGGTACACCCCCCTCGGGGAGAGTCCGCAAAGCCCGGACACGTCGGGGACGTTGCGGTTCCCGTACAGGTCGCTCCGAAAGCCGCTGGCGAAATCGCTCGCCTCAAGTGAGCCGTCCTGGGGATTTGCGTAGACCCCCCCGACGGCGACGACGCGAGGATGACTAGCCGGCCAGTACCGCTCACCATTGCCAGCCGCGCACAGGACGGTGGCGCCGTCCTCCTCAATGACAGAGCGGATGCTCAATTCCAGCAGATTGAAGCTCTGTTCGTCTGGCCATCCCCACGAGCAAGAAATGATCTTTGCTCCGTCGTCAGCGGCGCGTTCGATGGCGCCAGCAATGTCGTCTTGCCGGTAGCCCCGAAGGGTGCAGCCGGGTGCGACGTTCAGGATATTCCAGGCCATAGCTGTGCCATGACCTGTCTCGTCTGCTCCCGAGTCGACGGACTCGAAGTCATACGGGCGCCGCATGAAAAGCGGGTGCTGCCGGAAAAAGCCCGAATCAATGATGGCAACCTTGACTCCGTGGCCATCGAGAGAGCCGTCATGACCAAGTGCGCGACGGACCTCCGCGTCCTGCAGCACTGGGTAGCCAACTGCTGGAGGCCTGTCGGCTATCGATGGTCTGGCCGGTGGCGTGAACGTGAAGTCGTCGATGGACGCGTGGATGCGTGAACCGGCAATTGACAGGGATTCGCGCGGGGCTGCAAACAGATCGGCGGGTTCGGGAGACTGTCCCTGTATGGAGAACAGTCGCAGGGCCCGGTCGATGACCGGGCGCCTCGCAGCACCGATTCCCAACGAAACGGACAGGAGGTCTTGAACCAACTGCGCGGGCCCGCTGGCCGTGATGCCGAATCGACCCACGCGCACGATCGACATGCCTTCGCTTAGCAGAAAGTCGACTGCATCTACCAGGTGCGACTCGTCCGGTTTGGCGTCATGCAGGGCCACCTCTTGCATCCGCCCTCGCATGTCACGCAAGCGAATGCCGCCGCGAGTGCGAGGACTGATCGTCACGGTCACTTCCTCTTCCAACTCGGTGACCCTGTAGCGCAGCCGCTCGTCGCCCAGGACGGCTTGCACGATACCGGCATGCGAGTTGGCAAGCAGCGACGGCAACCGCCTATCGCCGTCGCGCTCACGAGCCGCGCGAGATCTGACTTCTAGAGATGCGCCTTGCAGGAGCTTCGTCGCAACATCCGAGGCGTGCACCAGGGCGTCGATGGAGCTTCCATGCAGCCCCACCGCGCGTCCGACGGACTTGGCTCTACGCGAGCCGGTCGACAGCGAGAAAGCGGCCAGGTTGGAGAGCAGGTGCGTGGCCGATGCCTTTGTCCCCTTTGGCATGTCGATTCCCTGTTCGAAGGAAATCGGATGTTGTCAGACGGTCGAGCCCGTGGGGAAAGCCGGGTCAGCAAAATTGTTGATGACAGGCACCGTTGCGCTTGGGTTTTGGTGCTTCCGACTCTGCACGGCTCGACGGACTTTATTTGCGGGGGTACGACTGACACCAAGTCGTTGAAGAAGTTCGACGGACTTTCACGCCGCTAGCTGGTGCTTGAAAATCAACAACTTACGAGCTCCGATTCCGACGGACTTTATTTGTTGCAGTCAGTTGTTCCCCGCCGCAAATAGCTCATGAAAATTTCCCGTGCGGCGGGGCCTTGACTGCAAAACTCCAGGCAGTTAATGAAAATACGGCCGTTGCCGTGGCGCTATCAGGTCAGGCCGATTGCCGGCCGGTCTAATGGCGATCAGTGGTCAGCGCGTCACGAACGGCGAGCAGAAACTCCCGCGTGGTTGGTCGAAACGCCGTCGGGATGATGTCCGGCCTGAAGAACTCCTGGAACCGGTCTTCCATCCCTTCATCGCCCGTGGCCAGGAACGCGTCAATGTCGCGGACCAGCGGGCGGACAAGGTCCGCGTCACTCTCTGACCGGAACGCGGCGACAACCGCTTCCAGCGAGTCGCCGTGGATGTCGAAGTCCTGGTGGAACCAGCCACCCATGAATGCCGCTAGGTCGGGGAAGAGCTGTTGCCCCTTGGAGATGATGATCGGCATGCTTCAGGGGATTGGGTAAGAAGTCAGAACGAAGTAGACGCGATTCTGCTGCTGAACCCGCCGCAAGACCACCGTCAGCCTGGTCATCTGCTGGAACTGGCCGGTCGCACGAACGACACCTTCGCCGACTGAAACATTGGCCTGATAGACCGCCGTGAAGGGGCGGCCGCCGACTCTCGCGGTTTTGGCCCACGCCTCAATGCCAGCGCGGTGAGCTCGCATCGCGGCCGATACATGGCGCTCAGCCTCGGCAAGCGTCCGGAAAGTCGAAGCGGCTGGAATCCGAGTCTCAGCGGCTAGACGGGCGCGAAGTTGCGCCTCGGTCCGGCCGACATGCTTCAAGATCGTGTGGCCGCCGGCGGCCTCTTCCGCGGCCAAGCTGATCCCACCGCGGCGCACAGCAATGACGCGGAGCGCGCCGACGCCGCCGGCGATGAGGGGGATCGCGATGTCGGCGCTTAGACCGATCATCTCTGCGGTCTTCGGATCGGCCCCCAGGGCCGAGGACAGGGACTTCGCCGCTTCGGCGGTCAGCGTCGACGTGTCCTTGCCCGAAACAATCTGGCGCAGCGCTGACGATGATGTGTCAAGGCCATGAGCCCCGAGCGCCGCACCCGCTACCTTGGTTACCGCAGTGGGCTCGGGCGCCAACAGAAGGCCGCCGGCTCCAATGAGTTCCAACGCGCC
This sequence comes from Roseateles chitinivorans, assembly GCF_002761755.1. Classification (GTDB taxonomy): domain Bacteria; phylum Pseudomonadota; class Gammaproteobacteria; order Burkholderiales; family Burkholderiaceae_C; genus Roseateles; species Roseateles chitinivorans. The sequence continues at coordinate 69,717 of NZ_PEOG01000011.1, read as the reverse complement.
GGCAGCGAGCTTTCCCAGTCCCCAGAGGCGGTTGGAAAGCTTTGCCTCCTCGTCGATCGTCTCGCCGGACAACACGGCGGCAAGCTGGATCGGAGTCAGCACGATCTGTACGCCCTGATCGGAGTCCTCTGCGACTGCCGGTAGTCCTGCGCGAAGGACCGGCGGAGACATGCCGAGCGGCCCTGGCGTTGGCGACAGCTGCAGACACATCGTTCCTACGTCAATCGGCGGTGAGTGTGTCGCGCAGGTAGGTCCGGGTACCCTTGATGTCGCCATGTGACTCTCGACTCGATAGAACGGGAGGGGTGTGCGAGATGTGGCGAAACAGCTCACGGATTCGCTGCGCTCGACCCGCTGATTCTGGTTCCCCAGAATCGGTCGCTGGGCTCACTAAAGTCACCTTGAGTCCTCAGAGGGGCACAGATGCCTAACGGACTCGAATGCTTCACCTATGCGTCCGGCCGTCCGCTGTACATGCCATGTATGTTTATGGGGCAGCTACGAGAACGTTAGGACAAAAAAAAGCCCCGCGAAAGGGCCTTGGGGTTGGTCTGACGGTCAATCCGCCGCAACTATGTATGGAGCGTTGGGGGGAATAATCACGAGGGAGCGGCCCTTTTTTCAAGGAAGGCTGCAAAGCAAAGCAGATCTTCTTCGTTCCCTTGGTCGGTGCGCTTGCCTACATTGAGCGCTCCCCTCAACCCCCGTGAAGAGAAGACTCCCGTGAACGCACTCCGACGCACCGTCTCGCTGCTTGCCACCGCCGCTCTGCTGGGGGGTGCCGCGCTGATGCCTCAAGCCCATGCGCAGGGCTCGGTCACGCTGCTCAACGTCTCCTACGACCCGACGCGCGAGCTGTACCAAGACTTCAACACTGCGTTCGCGAAGTACTGGAAGGCCAAGACCGGCGAGACCGTCACGGTGAAGAACTCGCACGGCGGATCGGGCAAGCAGGCGCGCTCGGTCATCGACGGCCTGGACGCCGACGTGGTGACGCTGGCGCTGGCCTACGACATCGACGCGCTGCACGACCACGGCAAGCTGCTGCCGGCCGACTGGCAGAAGCGCCTGCCCAGCAACGCCTCGCCGTACACCTCGACGATCGTGTTCCTGGTGCGCAAGGGCAATCCGAAGCACATCAACGACTGGCCGGACCTGGCGCGTGGCGGCATCGACGTGATCACGCCCAACCCGAAGACCTCCGGCGGCGCGCGCTGGAACTACCTGGCGGCCTGGGCCTATGCGCTGAAGCAGCCGGGCGGCAACGCCGAGTCGGCCAGGGCCTTCGTCAAGCGCATCTATGCCAACACCAAGGTCCTGGACTCGGGTGCGCGCGGCTCGACGACGACCTTCGTCGAACGCGGCATCGGCGATGTGCTGATCGCCTGGGAGAACGAGGCCTACCTAGCGGTGAAGGAACTCGGGCCGGACAAGTTCCAGATCGTCACGCCGAGCCTGTCGATCCTGGCGGAGCCGCCGGTGTCGGTGGTGGACAAGACGGTGGACCGGAAGGGCACGCGCAAGGTGGCGCAGGCGTACCTGGAGTACCTGTACTCGCCGGAAGGCCAGGAGATCGCCGCGAAGAACTACTACCGCCCGCGTGACCCGAAGGTCGCCGCGAAGTACGCGAAGCAGTTCGCGCCGGTGAAGCTGGTCACCATCGACGAGGTCTTCGGCGGCTGGCGCAATGCCCAGAAGACCCACTTCGACGACGGCGGCGTCTTCGACCAGATCAACGAGAAGCGCTGATCCGGCGCCTCGAGCAAGAACCCCTGTTTGTCTCCTCGGTCGGTCTCGGGCGCCGCGCAAGCGGTGCCATGGGCAATCAGACCGTTCGCTCTGTGCGAGCAGCCCCGCTGGCGATGGCCGGTGGGGCTTTTTTTCGTTCAATGCGGCAGCGGCGCGTCCGCGGCGGCCACAGGGAGGCGCCGCCAGCGCGGGCGTCCGCCCATGGACGAGCGGAACTTCCGGCAGGCCGGTACCGCCGGCCATCGCCCTTCGAAGACGCGATGCGAGTGACCGACTACCGTTCCTTGGCCCCAACGCGAGGGCGGAGCGCCCGGCGCGGGTAGCGGTACCCGTATGCTCCCGGCCGTGAACACCCTTGCTCCGATCCGCGCGTGCGCCGTTGCGCTACTGCCGCTGGCCGCCTCGCTCGCCGGGGTGTCCGCACACGCGCAGGGCGGCGCCTCCGGACCGGTCGCGGGATCGACGGCGGTCACGGTGACGACGATCACCTGGCTGGCCTCCGACCACGCGCCGCAGATGACCGGGGCCGACGCCAGCGGCGTCACCGGCCGCGTGATCAGCTACCTCGACAAGCGCTGGCCCGGCGTGCGGCACGAGATCGTCTTCGCCAACGCCAAGCGCAGCTGGCAGATGATCGAGAACGGCGAGCCGGTCTGCCGCGCCAATGTGGTTCGCACGCCCGAACGCGAACGCGCCGCCTACTTCACCAACACGCAGCTCACGCCGCCGCCGCAGCTGATCGTGCGCCGTGAGCTGCTCCAGCGCCTGCCGCGCAACGGCGCTGGCGAAGTGCTGCTGCCGCGGCTGCTCGCCGACACCTCGATGCGGGGCGCGCTGATCGATGGCCGCAGCTACGGCCCGGTGCTCGACGACATGCTCGCCGCGCGGCCGGCCGACAACGCCGTCTCGCTCTACTCGCCCAAGGACTTCGGCGCGCGCCTGCTGCAGATGATCAGCCTGGGTCGTGCCGACTATTCGGTGGAACTGGACATGGCGCTGGTCATGGCCGGTCGTCCAGCTGACTTGGTCAGCGTGCCCATCCAGGGCGCGAGCGACCTGGTGATGGCCGGCATCGCCTGCTCGCGCACGCCCTGGGGCCTGGCCGCGATCCGCGGCATCGACAAGGCCTATGGCCGTCCGGAAGGCGCGGCCAGCCTGCGCAAAGGCCTGATGCATTGGCTCACGCCGGAAGCCCGGCTGCACTACGCCGCCCGCTTCGACGCGTTCTATCGCGAACGCGCCAGGCCCTCGCGCATCGACCCCTGAGGCCGCCGCTCAGGCCTGGTGCTCGACGCGATTGCGGCCGCCATCCTTCGCGCGGTACAGCGCCTGATCGGCGCGGCCGAGCAGTTCATCCACCCGCAAGTCCTCCGGACGCAGGGCCGTCACGCCGAAGCTCGCCGTCAGCGACGCCGGCGGCAAGCCCGGCTGCAATGCCATGCCGCTGGTCTCGATGTGATGGCGCAGCCGCTCGACCAGCTGCATCGCATGGGCCAGCGAGGTCTGCGGCAGCAGCAGCGCGAACTCCTCGCCGCCGAGCCGCCCCAGCAGGTCCTGCTTGCGCACGACCTGCGCGCACAGCTGCACCAGGCGGCACAGCGCCGCGTCACCGCGCGCATGGCCCAGCGTGTCGTTGATGCGCTTGAAGTGGTCGACGTCCATCATCACCAGCGCCATCTCCAACCCGTAGCGCCGGCTGCGCGCCACTTCCGCCTCGGCATGGTCGAGGAAGCAGCGCCGATTGGCCGCGCCGGTCAGCGCATCGGTCGTGGCCAGCCGCTGCAGTTCGAGCTCCAGCCGCTTGCGGTCGGTGAAGTCGACCAGCGTGCTGAGCACCGACGGCTCTCCGTCGTACACGACCGGCACCATCGACAGCAGCATCCACAACTCGCCGCCGTCGGCCGCGAGCAGGCAGACCTCCTCGCCCTGCAGCCGGCCTTCCTCCTTGAACTTGAGCTGCATGCGCTCGCGGTCGGCCGGGTCGCGGTAGAAGCTGATCGCCGGCTTGCCGACCAGGTCGTCCAGCGACCGTCCGGCGATCAATGCCGACGGACCGTTCGCATACACGATCAGCGCATCGCGCTCCCGCGTCACCACCATCGGGATCGGCGCGTGATCGAGCACGGCGCGCAGACGCTCCTCGCTGTCCGCGAGCTCGCGGGTGCGCTGCGTCACGCGGCGCTCCAGGTTGGCGTTGAGCTCCTGCAGCTCCGCCACCAGCCGCGCGTTGTCGACCGCGTTCACCACGTTGGCGCAGAGCAGCTCCAGGAAGCTCACCCGCGCCTGGGTGAACACGCCGGCCGCGGCCGCGTTCTCCAGATAGAGCGCGCCCACCGTCTGGCCCTGCTTGAGCAGCGGCAGCGCCAGCACCGAGCGCGGCGGCGCGGCATGCCGCTGGAAGTAGTCCTCCATCGTCGCCAGGCCGCGCGCATCGACGATCAGCTCGCGCCGCCCGTCGCCGAGCACGCGTCCCATGAGACCCAGCGGCAGCTGCTCCCCGGCACGTTCGAGCGGCAGTTGTTCCAGCAGGTGCAACTGGGGCTGCTCGCCCAGCGTCGCCTCGGCCTGCAGCACCCAGCGGGACGCGCTCGCGGTGCCACTGGCCAGCACGATCGCCGCGCGCTGGGCGCCGGCGTTCTCGGCCACGACCTCCAGCAGGCGGCGCAGCAGGCGCGGCAGATCCGGCTGGCTGCTGATCGCTTGCACCGCCTTGGTCAGCGTGCTGAGGTCGGCGGCATCGGCGCGGATCTCCTGGTCTTCAGCGGCAACGCCGGCCGACCGGCCCGGCATGTCGGACAAGGGCGCGAGCGCCAGTGCCTCGCCGGCGAGCGCGACCACGCCCCAGTCCTTCCAGGCCTGCCGCAGGCGCTGGCCTGCCCGGTCGGCGCGGGTCGGGTCGCGTTCGCGCCACCAGTCGACCTGCGCGCGCAGCACGGCCGCGGCATCGAGCGGCGTGCCCTGCGGCCCCTCCGCCGCCGACAGCGCGCGGTCCAGGGCCGCGGCGATCTGGTCCTCCGGCTCGCCCGCCAGCATCGCCTGCTGCGCCCGCAGCAGCGCGACGCGATCGGCCAGGTGTCCCGGCCCCGCGTCCTGCCAGCGCTGCAGACGCCGCAGCGCGTCGTCCTCCAGCGCCTGGTCACGCGCGCCGCCGGCCATCGCGACGCGCTGCGCCGCCCAGGCGGCGATGAACAGCAGCAGCGATTGCGCATGCATGCCGCGGCCCGCCGCGAACAGGGTGCGGGCCTCGAGCGCCAGCCGCAGCGCGGGCTCCGGCCGGTCCGCCACGAAGTGCAGGACCGCCTGCCAGCCGTGCAGGAACATCAGCCCGGTCTGGTCCTGGCGCTCGCCATAGGTGCGCGCCAGCACCTCCAGGCCGTCGAAGCCATCGGCGGGAAGCCGCGGCTGCTGCAGCGCCCGCACCAGGGCCAGCAGCGCATCCTCGTAGTCGGCCGCGACCGGCTGGCGCATCGCGCGCAGGCGCTGGCCATGGGTGACCAGTTGCTCCTCCAGCGCCGGCAGCGGCGTGCCGGCCAGGAAGGCATGCGCGTCGTGCACATACAGGCCCAGGCCCGCATGGCGCAGGTTGCCGAACTCCAGCCCGTTGCGATGCGTCTGCATCAGGCCGTCCATGCTCACGCGCAGGCCCTGCACCCAGTGGCTGAGGAAGGCATGGAAGGAAAAGCCGGCATGCGCGTAGACCTGCATCCAGCCGTGCCGGCTCACCAGTTCGGTCGACATGCGGCCCAGGTCATGGGCGAAGCGGTAGTCACCCAGGAACTCCGCGCACATCAGTCCGAGCACCGAGTACGCCGACAGCGCCTGCGGCACATGGCCGTGGTCCACCATCAGCCGCACCTGGAACAGCGTCAGCAAGGGCAGCAGCGCCGGCCGCACGATGTAGGCGGCAGCGGTCATCTTGGCGGCGATCGAGATCAGCAGCAGGCGCTGCTCGTCGCGCATCGGCGCACGCGCGGCCAGCGTATCGAGTCCGATCGCAGCGATCTCCCGCTGCAGATCGGCCAGCAGCTCCATCACCCGCGCCATCGCATCGGGCCCGGCGGCGCTCGGCAGCTCCGCACCGAGCAGCTGGAACAGCGCCAGTCCCAGGTCGACCGTCTCGGCCAGCCGTCCCTGGGCATAGAAGGCCTCCATGCGGACCTCCAGCAGCCGCGCGCGCTGCGCGTTGTCGACGGCATCGGCGAGCGCCGATTCGAGCAGCGCATCCATCCGCGACGGCCGACCTGCCAGGTAGGCCATGCGCGCCGCGTGATGCAGCCAGGCGGCGCGCTGCGGCGCGCTCGGCGCCAGTTCGAGTGCGAGCTCCGCGTAATCGGCGGCCGGCTCGAAGGCCGCGGCATCCATCGCCTGGAATGAGGCCTGCGCGTTGAATGCAGCCAGCGCCAGGCGCTCCGCCTCTTGCGCCGGCTCGCACAGCAGCAGCCGGGACGCGTTCAGGTGATGCAGGACGGTATAGGGCAGCGGCAGGTCGGCATTGGCGGCGAGGTGGCTGTCGCGCAGCAATCGACCGATGCGCAGTTGCAGCGCCGGCCGCTGGTCGGTCGCGATGCGCTGCAAGGCCGCTTCCTGCACGCGGTCATGGGCGAAGGCGTAGCGCACGCCCTCGCTGGCCTGGCCCTGCAGCTGCGGTGCATAGCGGTACAGCGCGCTGGCCGGCACCAGCAGCTGCGCCTGCAGCGCCGGCAGCAGGTCGGTGGCCAGCACGTCGGCGGGCACGTCCAGCGCGGTGGCCAGGCCGTCCAGGCCGAAGTTCGCGCCCAGCAGCGCGGCCACGCTCAGCGCCTGGCGCGTCGCATCGGGCTGGCGCTCGAGCTGCTGCAGCATCAGCGCGACGACGTTGTCCGCCGTGCGCGTCGCCGCGATCCGCTCGAGCGCATGGTCCCAGCGCTGCGTCGTGGCGTCGTAGTGGATCAGGCCGCGCCGCACCAGGTCCTCGAGCAATCGGCGCAGGAAGAACGGGTTGCCGGCGGTCCGGGTCTGGCACAGGCGCGCGAGCTCGTCCAGGCCGGCATCCTCGCGCTCGGGATCACGACGCAGGCTGTCCGCGAGCAGGCGCCGCGTGTCGTCCAGCCCCAGCGGTCCGACCCGCAGCGGCGTGAAGCGCTCGCCGAGCTGCTGGCGGAGCTCGGTCAGCTCCTGCGCGATCGGATGCCCCGGCGGGATCTCGTTGTCCCGGTAGGCGATGACGAACAGGGTGTGGCGCAGCGTCGCGTCGTTCAGGCACTCGCGCAGCAGCCGGCGCGAAGCGCGGTCGGCCCATTGCCAGTCGTCCAGGAACAGCGTCTGCGGCTCGCCCTCGCGCGCGAGCGCCGCGAAGCCCTGGCTGATGCTGCGCAGGAAGCGGTTCTCCGCCTCCGCCGGGCCCACCGGCACGAGCGGCGCATCGGGCGCGAGCAATGGCGCCATCTCCGGCAGCGCCTGGGCGAGCAGCGCGGCATTGGCGCCCAGGCGGTCCCGCAGGCGATCGCGCCAGGCCGATTGTTGGTCGTCGGGGAGCGACAGCACCTGCGCGACGCGCTGCTGCAGCAGGTGCAGCAGCGGCCCGTAGGGTCGGTCCTGCCCGTACTGGTTGAACTTGGCGGCGGCGAAGTGGCCGCGCTGGGCGAGCAGGCTGCGCTGCGCGGCCAGGACCAGCGCGGTCTTGCCGATGCCGGAGAAACCCGCCACGGCGACCAGCCCCGGCCCGCCGGCCTGTCCCTGCGCGGCATCGTCGAAGGCCTGCCCGAGCTGCGCCTGCGCGGATTCGCGGCCGTAGAGCCGACCGCTGGGCTGGAAGCGCACGGCGGCATCGCCATGGCCGGGTTCGAAGCCGGGCAGGCCGCGGCCCTGTTCCAGCGCCGCCTGGCAGAGCTGCAGGTCCTGGCGCAGTGCTTGATGGCTCTGGTAGCGGCCTTCAGGCTCCTTGTGCAGGCAGTGCGCGACGACCTGCGCCAACGGCGCGAAGACCTGGTGATTGCGGGTGGTGGCCATCGGCGCGGCCAGCGCCAGGTGCGCATGCACCGCCCGCGCCGGATCCTCGACGCTGAAGGGGGGCGCACCGGTCAGTGCTTCCAGCAGCGTGGCGCCAAGGCTGTAGAAATCGGCGCGGTAGTCGACATCCCGGCTCATCCGGCCGGTCAGCTCGGGCGCGAGCGTCGCCAGCGAGGCCTCGATCAGCTCGGCGCGCTGGACCAGAGGCCGTTCGCGCTCGATCTCGGCGGCCAGGCCGAGGTCCGCGATCAGCGTCCGGCCGGCATCGCGGCCGGCGCCAGGCAACAGCAGCACCTGGCCGGGCCCGAGGTTGCGGTGGATCAGCCCCTGGCCATGCAGATGCTGCAGGGCCTCGACCAGATCCAGCGCGATCCGGATCAGCGCGTCGTTGTCCAGCGTGCCGCGGCGCAGACGCTGCCGCAGCGTCTCTGCACCCAGCTCGGGCAGCAGCAGCGCCGGACGCTGGTCATGCTCGACCAGCGCGCGCGGGCGCAGCACGAAGGCGGGGTCCAGGCGCTGGGCCAGTTCGAATTCGCGGCGCAGCCGGGCGATGGCGGCCGCGTCGGGTCGGGGGTCGCGCAAACGCTTGAGCAGCGCCAGCCCGCCCCGGCCGTCGCCGACCTGGAGGACCTCGCTCCGCCGGCCCTGATGGATCGTCCGCTCGGCCTGCCAGGCTTCTGGATCGGCCGCCTCCCACGCTCGTCTGTCCGTCATCCCGTCCGCTCTCGGTTGTCGACGCACTGTAACGGGAGACCGGGGCGGCACGGCGTCACCGGGCCGTCAGAACCGCGACGAATGCGGCCGGAAGCGGAAGAAAGCGACAGATCGGCGCGCGGCGCGCGCCGCGGCGTCAGCTGCCGTACTTGATCGAGCAGCCGTAGGGCTTGGTGCTGGCGTGGGTGATCTTCTTGCCGGCGGCCAACTCGCCCAGTGCGGTCTTGACGTAGGGATCCGCCTTGGGGATGTCGTCGGCCTTGGCGGTTGCGATGCTGTCGATGCCGCCCTTGTAGACCAGCACACCCTGTGGATTGACGATGAACAGATGGGGCGAGGTCTGCGCGCCGTAGCTCTTGCCGATCTGGCCGCTCGGGTCCAGCAGCACCTGCGTCGGCGCGGCGCCGCGGTCCTTGTTCAGCTTGATCGCCGTCGGACCGTCGACATGGCCCTGCTGGCCCGGTGCCGACGAAATCACCTGCAGCCACACCACGCCCTGCGCCGTCGCCTCCTTCTGCAGCGTGGGGATGTTGCCGCTGCCGTAGTGCTTCTTCACGAAGGGGCAATCGTGGTTGGTCCACTCCAGCACGACGGTCTTGCCCTTGTAGCTGTCGAGCGAGACGGTCTTGCCTTCGGCCGTCGTCGCGGTGAAGGCGGGTGCGGGCTGGTCGAGCTGTGCCTGGGCCCGGGCCGGGCCGCCGGACGCCAGCAGGACCGTCGTCGCGGCGCCGGCCAGCACGGTGCGGCGCGACAGCACGCCACGCAGGAAGGAGCTCTTGGAGGTCATCGGGAAGGTCATGTTGCAGGTCTCCAGGGATGAAATCGAAGCAGGGGGCGGTCGGAGCGAGCCTGAGGATCGTCCGGGAAGCGCTCTCAGGCGGCGCCGCCGCGCAGCGCGGCGGTGACGATGCCCGGAGTGAGCAGTTGCGGCAGCACCTGGGCGTCGCTGCCGGTGCCGGCCGGATAGAACAGATAGAGCGGCACGCCGCTGCGCTCGTGCTGCTTCAGCAGCTCGGTGATGCGGGGATCCTGGCGCGTCCAGTCGCCCTTCAGGTAGGTCACACCTTCCCGGACGAAGGCATTGCGCACCTCGTCGGTGGACAGGGCCACCCGCTCATTGACCAGGCAGGTGATGCACCACGACGCCGTCAGGTTCACGAACACCGGCCTGCCCTGCGCGCGCAGCTGGGCCAGCCGTTCCGGCGAGTAGGGCTCATGATCGGCGCCCGCCGATGGTCCGCTCGTGCTGCCCGAACCGCCGCCTCTGGCCGCGACGTCCTCAACCGCCACGTTGCCGAGTGTCGGCACGAGCGCCGCCGCCGCGACGACCGCGGCCAGGGCAGCGCCCGCGCCGGTCCGCTGCCAGCGCGGCGTCGCGTGCCGGCTCACCGTGCGGATCCATGCAGCCAGGGCCAGCAGGCCCATGCCGGCCAGCGCCACCAGCACCCCCATCGGTCCGGCCTGCTGCGCGATCACCCACACCAGCCAGATCGCCGCCGCGAACATCGGAAAGGCGAGCGCCTGCTTGAGCACGTCCATCCATGGTCCCGGCCGAGGCATGCGACGCTGCAGCGCCGGCCACCATGCCAGCGCCAGATAGGGCAGTGCGAGCCCCAGACCCAGCGCCAGGAAAACGGCCATCAGTTCCACGGCCGGCTGCGCCAGCGCATACGCCATCGCCGCGCCCATGAAGGGCGCGGTGCAAGGCGTCGCGACGACGGTCGCCAGCACGCCGGTGAAGAAGCTGCCGGTCAGACCCGGCTTCTCGGTCAGGCCTTGTCCGATGCCAGCGAAACCGGCGCCGACCGACAGCAACCCGGCCAGCGACAGACCGAGCACGAACATCAACCAGGCGAGCAGCAGCACGAACAGCGGTGACTGGAACTGGAACCCCCAACCCACGCCTGAGCCGGCGCCTCGCAGGGCCAGCAGCACCGCGCCGAGCGCAGCGAAAGCGGCCAGCACGCCGGCGGCATAGGCGAGCCCCTGACGGCGATGCGTCGATGCGCTGCCGTGCAGGAAGCCCAGCGCCTTGATGGCCAGCACCGGGAATACGCAGGGCATCAGGTTGAGGATCAGGCCGCCGACCAGCGCCAGGCCTATCGCGGCCCAGAGGCCGAGACGGTCGGCCTCGGCAACATCGCCACCAACGCCTCGATTCGCGGCCGTGGCCGTGGCCGGTGGTGGCGAAGCATTCTTCGTGTCCGCAGCATTCGTCGTATTCGCCGACGAAGTGCCGCCCCCCAGGTTCACGCTGCCGGTGACGGGCAGGCTCACCGCCCAGGCTTGGTCATCGATCAGCAACAGACCATCCAGCGGCTTTCCGGGCGGGGCCGGCTCGTCACCGACCGGCATGCGCAGCCGCCATTGCTGGCCGTCGCGATCCAGCTGTGGCTTCGCCGCATGTTGGATACGCCCCCAGGCCTCGGGCAGGAACAGCGCCTGTCGAAGCTCCTTGGCCGGCGCGCTGCCGGACTTGCCCGCGGACGGCCAGCTCACGATCAGGTCCCGGCCTTCGAGCCGCGCGGCGGCAGCGAAGGGCGCCGGACCTGGCAACGCGGCGCGCGCGGCAGCCAGCGCGCCGTTCTCAGTCGACGGCTTGGGAGCGGCCCCGACCGGCAGGGAGAGCGACAGTGCGGCTTGTTGCGGGATGCATTCCTCGCGACAGACCAGCCAGGTGGCATCGGCGCCGACGGTCGTGGTGGTGCCGGGGGTCAGGCTTTGCGGGAGCCGGATCTCGGTCAGCAGGAGCACCCGGTCTTCGTACCCATAGTTGGTGATCGGGCCGACATCGAAGCGCTTGGGAGCAGGCCAGAGGATGTCGCTGCCGGCAGCGCCCGGGGGCAGCTTCCATTCGATGCTGGTCGGCTGGCCCGAGTCGCCGGGGTTCTTCCAATAGGTGTGCCAATGGGGGGCGATCTTCTGCTCGAGCGCCACGAGCATCGTCTGACCCGGCGCGACCTGGCTGCTGGCACTGATCAGCCGGACCTGGACCTCATCGGTGGCGGCGCGATCAGACGGCGTCGCGGCGAGCGACGCGGCCGTGAGGGCCGCGAGGAGGATGGCCGCGAAAGTCGGCGGAAAGACGAGGCGGAAAAGACGCATGGACGCGATGCTAGGGAATGGGGCCGACCCTCACAAGGCGTCGACCTTCCTTGTTTCCTTACTTCCTGGGTTCGAAGAATCCGTCATCGCTGTGATCCGGGATTCGCTCGATCCGTGACACCCCCCAATCCACGACTCGACCCCAACTTCGACGACCACGAGCATGTCTGGGGCCGGAACAGGGCTTGGGGGTCCAGGAGGGATCCCCCATGCCCTGTGGAGAGCCCGCGCTTGGCGAAACGAAGTCGGGAGGCACTCGACCGAGCCGAAAAAAATGCGGAGAGCCTGACAAGCCCTGACATGGAAAACGCGGCGCCGGAGGTCGGAGGCGCTCAAAAAATCAGGGGATCGGAAAACAGCGCGTCAGGCCCTCAAAAGGGACATCGCTTCCACGCGCCAATCCCGCCGAAAAAATTCGCAGACCCTGACATCCGCTGCCAGCGCCCACCGCCGATCCGCTCGGCGCATTCAGCCGTTCGGAATATCCGGCTCGACCAGTTGGGTCAGCAGTGCCAGCGATTCCTGCCACCCCAGATGACAGGCTTGCGACGGGATCACATCCGGGATGCCTTCCTGGGTGATCTGCATCTCGGTGCCACAGAAGACCGGCGTCAGCTCGACGGTGGTGGTCATCAGGCCCCGCAGGTTGGGATCGTCGAATTTGCTGGTGTAGCGCAGTCGCTGCCCGGGCTGCAGTTCGAGGTAGTCGCCACCGAAGGTATGGGTGGCGCCCGCCGAGAGGTTGGTGAAGGACATGCGCCAGCTGCCGCCGACCTTCGGCTCCATGTGATGCATGGTGCCGGTGAAGCCGTGCGGCGGCAGCCACTTGCACATGGCCGCCGGGTCGGTGAACGCGCGGTAGACGCGTTCCGGCGGCGCCTTCAGGACGCGGTGCAGACGGAGGGTGAAGGGCATCGGTGTCTCCTGGCGTGGTGCGCGACTGGGAGACGGACCATAGCCCTGGATCGTGTCCGGCGCGAGACCCTCACCCCTGACAGGGATTCCCCGCAGGCTCAGCGCGCGGCGTCTCCGGACCAGACGCGCAGGATCCGATAGGGCGGCTTGCCTTCATCACGACCGCCGGTGAAAGCCGGCGTCTTGTACAGCTGGTTCACCGAGATGTAGAGCCAGGGCGAATCGCTCAGGTGCACGCTGTCGGGCCAGTCCAGCCGCGGGTCGCGCACCAGCGGCACGAGGCGTCCGTCCGGACCCAGCCGATCGATGCCGCCCTCGTTCACGTTGGTGAAGAAGTGGCGTCCCCGCGCATCGGTGGCAGCGCCGTCGGAAACCGGTTTCGGACCGACACGGCGGATCGCCGAAGCCGTGTCCGCATCGGACACACCGGGCCGAAGCAGCCGCGTCGGCACCGCATACCAGCTGTGGCCGTTCATCGCGCCGAAGAACAGCGTCTCGTGATCGGCGGACAGCGTGATGGGATTCACCGCGACATTCGCCGGCTGCCCCTGGAACTGGATCGCCTTGCCAGCGATGACCATGCGCGCCTGCGGCTCCGCCTGCAGCGACGCGTGAGCGCCGAAGCGGCGGGCACGTCCGGTCGCGATCTCGACGGCGATCAGACCGGGATTCGCGATGTCGGCCAGGTAGACCCAGCCGCCGCGGTCGTCGACCACCAGGTCCTGCACGAAGCTCCCCTTGGGCGCGATCTCCGGCGGCAGTTCGATGCGATGGACCTGCTGGCCGGAGTCGGCATCGAAGGCCCAGAGCCGTGTCTTGCCGAGGTTCAAGCCCATGTCGACGGTCCAGATGCGGCCACGGCCATCGGCAATGATGCCGAGCGGCGTATCGATGCGATCGCCGCTGGCCTTGGCGGTACCGCGCTGGAGCTCGGGGGTGGGCCAGGGCCGGAAGCTGTCCCGGCCGGTGATCTCGATCACCTGCGCCTGGGAAGGCGCGTCCAGCGGGTGCACTGTCGCGAAGAGCCGGCCGCCGGGGCCCGGCGCCACGTTGCCGGGACGGACCGGCAGTTCGGCGACGACTTCCAATTCGCCGGGCGTCGCGGCCCCTGCGGGCGAGGCGAGCAAGGCGGCTAGGCCGAGGGTCAGGACGCTTGCCAGGGCGGCGGCACCGCGGATCGGATGGCGGCGTGCGGAAGGCTTCAGATGGCGACGGTTCATGGGGTCCTCTCGTTCAGGTGATCGGTGGAGACGGGACGCAGTGTTCCGCCGAGCCGGCCTTCAATGAACGAGCGAACGATTGAACCTATTTCAAAAGGACCTTGAAGCCGAACACCGCTTCAGACCGAAAACGACCACTCCAGGATGCTGGCGCGGGCTGGTCGGCGCTCGCGTGCGGCGCGGGCACGAGCGGCCTCCACCCAGCGCTTGGCCAGGGGGAAGGGGCCGAAGCCCGATTCGCTGTTGATGTGGCCGACCAGGCCGATGTTGCTGTAGCTGCTGCCCCAGCGTGTCGCCCAGCGCAGCGCGCTGGAGGCGCTCATCCATGGGTCGTTCTGGCTCGCGATCAGCGCCGTCGGCCGGCCGAGCCGCTGGTGCGGCAGGCTCTCCGCCAGACCGAACTTGTCAGGCTCGGCGGGAGCGACCAGCAGGGCCTCGCGCACCGGCGAATCCGGATGGCGCTGCAGGTGATGCGCCAGCGCCAGGCAGCCGAAGCTGTGCGCCACGGCGATCCACTCGCCAGGGCCGGCGCTGTCGATCCGCGCATGGATGCGATCGGACCAGCGCTCCAGGTCAGGTTGGCTGAAGTCTCGCTGGCGCACCCGGTGCGCGTCGCGGTACTGCTGCTCCAGCCAGCTTTGCCAGTGCGCCGGTCCGCTGTCGTGCAGGCCGGGGATGATCAGCAGCCGCGGCTCGGCGCTGCCGAGGTGCTGCGCGGAGCGGTGAGGGTAGAGCGCCATGGCGGTCTCCTGCGGGGGCGGGCGTTGGAGCGCGCGGAGATCAGAGGGTCGCGATCGACACCTCGGTGGACTTCACCAGTGCGACGACTTCCTTGCCGACCGTCAACTGGAGTTCCTTGACCGAGCGGGTCGTGATCACCGAGGTGACGATCAGTCCGCCGGCGGTCTGCACGTCGACCTCGGAGACAACCGGTCCTTCGACGATCTCCTTGATGGTCCCGCGGAACTGGTTGCGGACGTTGATGGCGGTGATGGTCATGCGAGGGGCTCCTGAAAGGGTGACGACCAGCTTAGGCAGCCCGCCTCATCAGCCGAACGAAGCGCTTTGCCGATGGACATGCGGCCTGCGCATAAGCCGCCGATCAGGCCTGGCGGCGGGCACACGGGTAAAGCGCAGGTAAAGCCAGCCGTACGCTGGCGAGATGCGCCCGAAGCCGGGGAATCTCCGTTGCCGCCCGTCACGGAGCGCCATGCACAATCCGCGATCCCCAGCCGGCCAGGCGCCGGCGCATCGTCCGACACGGGTTCCTGTCATGACCACAACGTTTGCACGCGGCGTCGCCGCGCTGTCGCTGCTCGCCGCCTGCTGCGGCTCCGCCTTCGGCTTCGGCGCCGCCGGCCACAACGCCGTCGGCGAGATCGCCGCCCAGCTGATCAAGGGTCATCGCGCCGACACCGAGGTCCAGCGCATCCTCGGACCGGTCTCGCTGCGCGACATCGCCGTCTGGGACGACTGCGTGAAAGGCATCGACACCGGCAACGACTTCAAGTACGCCGTCACCGGCCGCTTTCCCGAATGCGCGGTCTTCGAGAACAACGCCGAGGAAGAAGCCCGGATGCGCGACTACGTGAAGCGCAATTTCGAGCAGTGCGGACCCAAGCCGGGCGAGGAGTCCTGCAACAAGCAGTACCACTACGCCAACGTCGCGATCCAGCGCGGTCGCTATGTGCCGGGCGCGATCGGGACCAGCGACCACGACATCGTGCCGGCACTGAAGGCCGCGATCCTGGTGCTGAAGACCGGCCAGCAGACGCCGCCGATGGACTTCAATGAGCGCGAGGCGCTGGCCCTGGTGGTCCACGCGCTGGGCGACATGCATCAGCCTCTGCACATGGGCTCGCTCTACCTGGACGGCGACGGCAAGCCCTATGACCCGGACCGGCAGGGCCAGGATGCGATGACGCACACGGTCGGCGGTAATGCGATCACGATGCCGCGTCCGGACGGCACGCCGGGCGGCAATCTGCACAGCTACTGGGACGGTCTGCCCGGACGCCTGAGCGCCGAGCAACTGGCCGCCATGCCGGCCCAGGCCAAGGCGGTGCCGCCGACCGCCGGCAGCCCGGACGACTGGCCGGTGCTGTGGGCGAGCGAATCGCTGCTGGGCGCGAAGGAGGCCTTCGAAGGCATGAGCTTCGGCGCCCGCCAGCAGAGCCTGCGCGGTCCGCGCTGGATGGGCACGCCGCCGGCCGGTTATGAGGCCCGCAGCCTGGAACAGACCCGTCAGAACGTCATCAAGGGCGGCGCGCGCCTGGCGCAACTGCTGCGGTCGATCTGGCCGGACAAGCCATGAGGCGTTGAAGCCGGCCTCACTCAAGGCGCCCCGCCATCGCGGGGCTTTTTTTCGTCCGCAGGGGCGGATTGGTCTGGAGGGCGGGCTGTGCACAACCCTGGGGACGGGTGTTGAACAACTCGATGCTTGTCCACACCGGCGCGGCGGCGCCGGAACTTGTTGTCTCGCCATCCCGTCGTTGCCCGGGTCCGGCCCACACCGTTGCTCCGTCGGCAAGTCCTTGTCGGGCCACAGGAAACGGTGGTTGTCCACAGAAACCCTCCAACACCTACCAATACGACCAAAGAGATATTCAACACAAGGAGATAAGAAAACCCGGCATGTCACACTCTCAGGATGTCTGCTTTTCCTGCTTCCCTTGTCACCGCTTCGGCAGGCTTCGAGTCGGCCTGCCAGATCGACGCGCTGCCCGCCGGGCATCGCTCGCGCGGCCTGCACGGCCACAGCTACCTGGCCACGGTCCGTGCCGAACTGCCCGCCGGTTGGGCGCCATTTCCCGGCGGTGAGGTCAGCGCCCTGCGCGACTGCCTCGAGCGCTGCATCGCCCCGCTCGACCATGCGCTGCTGAACGCGCACATTCCGCAGCCGACCGACGAGAACATCGCCCGCTGGATCCGCCAGCGCCTCGAATCCGAATTCCAGGTCCCCGGCATCACCCAGGTCGGCATCCAGAGCACCTCGAACTCCGGCGTCGACCTGGATGCCAACGGCCACGCCCATGTCTGGCGCCGCTATCGCTTTCAGGCCGCGCACCAGTTGCCCAATGTCCCGATGGGCCACAAGTGCGGTCGTATGCATGGCCATGGCTTCGAGTTGATCCTGCATGCCAACCAGGACCTCGGCGAACGCGACCTGAGCATCGACTACGACCACCTCGACGAGCTCTGGGCACCGTTCCACGCGCAGCTGAACTACCGGTGCCTCAACGAGATCGAAGGCCTGTCCAATCCGACCAGCGAGCTGATCTCGTCGTGGCTCTGGGAACGGCTGAAGCCGCAGTTGCCGGAGTTGAGCTGGGTGACGGTGTACGAGACCGGCTCCAGCGGCGCCAACTTCGACGGCGAGCGCTACCGGATCTGGAAGGAGTTCACCCTCGACAGCGCCGTCAAGCTGAACCGGGCGCCGGCGGACCATCCGCTGGCCGGCATCCACGGCCACACCTTCACGCTGCGACTGCATCTGAGTGCCGCGCTGGACGAAGTCTTCGGCTGGGCGATGGACTTCAGCGACGTGAAGCTGCTGTTCGATCCCATCTTCAAGGCCATGGACCACCATCCGCTGCATGAGCTGGCCGGATTGCCGGACGCCGACACGGCCAGCCTGGCCGCATGGGTGCTGCGCCAGGCCAAGGCCCAGTTGCCGCCGCTGGAGCGGGTCGACCTTTACGAGACCCGCGGCAGCGGCGTCATCGTCAGCCACGGTCCGTTCGAGGAGCTGATCCCGGTATGACCTACGCCGTCAAGGAAATGTTCTACACGCTGCAAGGCGAGGGTGCCCAGGCCGGCCGCGCGGCCGTGTTCTGCCGCTTCGCCGGTTGCAACCTGTGGACGGGCCGCGAGCAGGACCGCGACAAGGCCGTCTGCACCTTCTGCGACACCGAGTTCGTCGGCACCGACGGGCAGGGCGGCGGCAAGTTCGCTTCAGCCGATGCACTCGCGGAGGCGATCGATGCCAAGTGGCCCAAGGACGAGAGCGGCCGCAAGACCGGCACGCCCTATGTCGTCTGCACCGGCGGCGAGCCGCTGCTGCAGCTCGACGGGCCGCTCGTCACCGCGCTGAAGGCCTTCGGTTTCGAGATCGCGGTCGAGACCAACGGCACCCAGCCCGCGCCCGAAGGCCTGGACTGGATCTGCGTCAGCCCCAAGGCCGATGCGGAACTGGTGCTGACCCGGGGCAATGAGTTGAAGCTGGTTTATCCACAGCCGCTGGCCTTGCCCGAGCGCTTTGCCGGCCTGGACTTCGACCACTTCTTCCTGCAGCCGATGGACTCGATCCTGCAGAAGCAGAACACCCGCGAGGCCATTGCGTATTGCATGGCGCATCCGCAATGGAAGCTGTCGATCCAGATGCACAAGGTGGTGGGGATCGATTGATGCGACGCCGCGACCTGCGGCGGTTGTCCCCAGGTCGGCTCGCGCTAGCGCAATCGAGGTCAGGCTGTAAAGCCAACAACGCTGTGGAAAACTTTCTGGCAACCAGGTGGTTCTCCACAGCGGAGGCCTTGCATCCGATCTTGTTGTCGGTCCATGCAATGCCAAGCAGGCCTTCCGCGCACAAGGTTGTGAGAAGGGCAAGTCCTTGGTTTTCAAGGCGAATCCTGACTTGTCCACAGAAACAGGGGTCCTCTACTAAGACGACCAGAGAGATATATAAAACCTTGATGTTGAAAAGAGAGGCAGGAAATTTCGTCCCGGCGTTGCTCTGTGGCGCTTCCTGCGCACAGGTGGCTTGAGCCTGCGCCGCCGGGCTTGCACACTGCCGACCCATGGACATTGCCGACCTGCAACGACGGCTGCGCGATTTCGCCGCAGCCCGCGACTGGGATCCGTACCTCACGCCAAAGAACCTGGCCATGGCGCTGGTGGTGGAGTCGGCCGAGCTCGTGGAGATCTTCCAGTGGAAGACGGCCGAGGAATCGCGGCAGTTGTCGCCCGACGAGCACCGTCACCTCGGCGAGGAAGTGGCCGACGTGCTGATGTACCTGCTGCAGATCGCGGACCGTGCCGGCATCGACCTGCCTGCAGCGGTCGACCGAAAGATCGAGATGAACGCGAAGAAGTACCCCGCACCGACCGCATGAAACGCACGATCGCCGTCATCGACTTCGAGACCACCGGCAATTCGCCGCAGGGCGGGGGGCGAGCCACCGAAATCGGCATCGTGCTGCTGCGCGACGGCGAGATCGCCGGCCAGTACCAGAGCCTGATGAACACCGGCGCCTGGATCCCGCCGATGATCGAGCGCCTCACCGGCATCAGCAACGAGATGCTGGAGGATGCTCCGGACGCGGCGCGCGTCATGCGCGAAGTCGCCGAGTTCACCGCCGGCTGCGGCTTCGTCGCGCACAACGCGGGTTTCGACCGAGGCTTCTGGCTGCACGAGCTGGATCGCGCCGATGCGGCGCCTCGCATCGCGCCGGAATTCGCCTGTACCGTGAAACTGGCTCGGCGGCTCTATCCCGAGTCGCCGAACTGCAAGCTCGGCACCCTGGCCAAGTACCACTGCCTGCCCGACAACGGCCGCGCGCACCGAGCGCTCGCCGATGCGATGACGACGGCGCAACTCGTGCAGCGGATGCAGCGCGACATCGGCACCGAACTTGCCGAGTTTCTCGGCGAGTTGTCCGTCGAGCATGAGTTGCTGCTGCGCTTGCAAGCCGTCGCGCGGCCGCAGTGGCACAAGGCGGCAACCGGCTTCGCGCGGGATTTCCGCCGGCATCTGCAGGCCTCGCTGGTCTGAAGTTCGAATGTCGTGAACTTCAGGCGCATCGTCCTGGCGATGCCGCGTTCGGGTGATCGAGGGTCAGCAAAACATTTGCTGTCAAGGTGCCCGTTTCGCCGCATTGGCTGGGACAATCCCGCCCTTTCCTGAATTGCGTTTGTTCTCAAGGTATGTCGAGTATTCAGATTCGCCCGGCCACGCTGCGTGATGCCAAGGCCATCGCCCAGATCCAGGTGAGTTCCGCTCAGGACGCATACAAGGCGTTCTGGCCCGACACCGCCCTCAACGGGTTGTCCGTCGCCCAGCGCCAGGCCTACTGGCGCGAGGCCATCAACATGTGCGAACCGCAGGTGCTGGTCGCGCACCTGGACAACGAGGTGATGGGCTTCGTCGGCTTCGACCGTTCGCGCGACAAGGGCACGCCGTCGACGACCGGCGAGATCTGGGCCATGTACGCGGCGCCGTCCCATTGGGACAAGGGCGTCGGTCAGGCGCTGGTCGAGGCCGCGCAGGAAGGTCTCCAGGAAGAGGGCTGCACCCGCGTCACGCTCTGGACCTACAAGAACAACGAGCGCGCGATGCGCTTTTTCGAGATCGCCGGCTTCCGCGCCGAGGCGGACAGCGCCAAGGCGGTCGACGTCGAGGGCAAGCCGCTGGAACAACTGCGCCTGCAACGCTCGCTGGTCTGAGCCGTGCTGGCGAAGCTGACGTCCAAGAACCAGCTCACCCTGCCGAAAAGCGTCACCGAGAAGCTCGGTCCTGTGCAGTACTTCGAGGTACAGCTGCAGGCCGGTCAGGTGCTGCTGACGCCGGTGCGCATCCAGCGCGGCGATGCGGTGCGTGCGAAGCTGGCGGAACTCGAACTCGGTGACGAGGTGGTCGCCCAGGCGATCGCTTTCGCGTCCAAGGCGGCCAGGCCGGCCGCGAAAGGGACCGCGAAGGTGATTGCGGCGACCTCGTCCGTACGCCAGCGCGGGGCGCGGGTGGCCGAGGCCGTCTCCAAGGTGAAGAAGCCGGCGAAAGCCGTGAAGCCAGCGACGGCGACCAAGGCCGCCGGCAAGACGACGCGCAAGTCCGCATGAGCCGCCGATCGAAGCCGGCGGCGCCGACGCTCGTCGTCGTCGATCCGGTGCTGATCCTGAGCGCCTTGCTGAGGTCCGGCGGCGAATCGCTGGGCCTGCGCCGCGCCTGGCAGCAGGGTGTGCTGCGCCCGCTGGTCAGTCCCCAACTCGCGTCGACGCTGATGCGCGCGTTGGCCTATCCCAAGCTCCGGTTGTCCGCGGCACAGCAGCAGGAATTGCTGGCCGATTTCCTGCCGTATGCGCAGGTCGTGAAACCGCAGCGGCAACTGCGCCTCGCGGGCGTGCCGGCTGATAGGCAGGCCTTGGTCGAGCTGGCGTTGGAAGGCGAGGCGTCACTGCTGTTGAGCGACGATCCGGTGCTCGCGGAATGGTCTGCGAACAGTCGAAGCCAGGCCGCCCGGCAACTCTGCACGCTCCGTGCGATGTCGGCATGGTTCCAGGTGTTGCCCCCCTCCCAACGCGACACGCTGCTTTGCTAGATTCCGCGGTCGCATATGGCCAGCTTCCAAGACCGCATCCCTGCCAACATGTGGCGCGTGGTGTTCTATGAACGCCGCGGCAATCGCGTCCATCTCGACCGCACCGGCCCTTGGCTGCCGGAGAAGACCCTCGCCCGCAACTGGGCCCACTGGTTCATCGAGCGGGGCTATCACGTTGCGCTGCAGGACCAGAACGGCGGCTTGGAGAAGCTGCACGTCGGATTGCCGGGCTGAGGATCGTCCTCAGCTGCAGCGTCTCATGCCGCAGCACGGAACCCCTGACGCTCGAGTGCCCAGCCGTCGGTCGGCGCCGCGTGGCTCTGCACGCGAACATTGCTCAGCTGCTTCTTCGCGGCGCGTTGCACCAGTTGCTCGGCCTGCTGGGGGGTCAGTTGTTGCGCGAAATGCGTCCAGCGTTTCTGCAACAGCGGATCGCGCCAGGCGTCTTCCAGGGCCCAGCGGATCTCCATCGGATCGGTGAGCGACTGGCAACGCAGCACCCGCGGCACCAGCGCCAGTACGAACCTCGAAAAATCCGCCCGTTGCTGTGTGGCCATCAGCGCCTCCAGCCGTGTCAGGCGCTGGCTCCAGCCCGGCGTTGCCAACTGGCGCGTCACCAGCGCCTGCAGCGCCTGGACCGGGTTGAACAGGCGCAGCCGATTCGGCGGCAGCACCAGCATCGGCAGTTGAGCGGCCAGCTCGTGCGCCATCGGCGTGACGAAGCTCGCCAGGATCGCCATGCGCTCCCAGGCTTCGGCATTCAGGCCGCCAGCCATCGTCATCGGCCCCTGGCGCAGGCTCTGGCCCACGGCCCAGCATTGCTGCCAGCCTCGGTCCAGCTTCGCGACATTGGCGGCGTGGCTCACCAGCGCCAGATTGCCGGCCGCGTAGCCGGCATCGTCCCGGACCCGGTCGATCGAGCGGCGTTGCGGATGGTCCGCTTCATCGCTGAAGGGCAGGCGGCTGACCGGGCAATGGCTGGTGTCGAGTTGCTGCAGGTAGTTGGGCGTGACCAGCAGGGTCTCGAAACTGCGGCCGCGCTGCCAGGCGTGCAGGCGCAGCGACAGCCACAGCTGCGTGTGCCGATGCGACTTCAGCGTGCGCGCGCCGAAGGTCGAGCGCCCCAGTTGCCATCCCTGCTGCAGCGGCGACTGGCGGAACAGCTGCTCGACCGGCGGCGTCAGGCCGTGGTGGGCATAGTCCCAGCCCAGCTCGAAGCCGACGCGCTCATGGCTCGATGCACCAGCGTCGTCCTTCCTGTCCTCCGGCGTGTCGGCCGCCGTCATCGGCAGGACCAGTTGCTGGAGGGTGATGTCGTCGGCATTGCGGTGGATCGTGGCGACCATGAGCTGCTCCTTAAAGACTTGGATACCGGGTGGCCTGTGGGTGCTGCTTCAGGCTTGGGATCAAGTATTCAATCCGGGTGGCTCATAGAATGAGCCACCCCAGGATCGGTCAGCAGAAAGTTGTGGCTGATCTACTCAAACCTGTCAGGAGGGATCTGCATGGATCGCACCGAGCGCTTCTACAAGATCGAGATGCTGATCCGCAGCCGCGGCTGCGTCAGCTTCGCCGAGATGCGTGAGCTGCTGGAGGTGTCGCCGGCGACGCTCAAGCGCGACCTGCAGTACCTGCGCGAGCGGATGGATGCCCCGATCGAGTACGACGCCACCGAGAACGGCTATCGCTTCGGGGAGCAGTGGCGCGGGCAGCGGCATGAACTGCCGGGCGTCTGGTTCAGCGAGAAGGAGCTCCACGCGCTGCTGACCATGCATCAGATGATGGCCGGCCTCGACGAGAACGGCCTGCTGAGCCGGCACCTGCAGCCGATGCTGGACAAGCTCACCGGCATGCTCGGAGGGGATGCGGTCGAGGCGCAGGAGATGACGCGGCGCATCAAGCTGATCTCGACGGCGCGGCGCCGGGTGCCGTCCGAGCATTTCGAAACCGTCGGCAGTGCCGTCGTGAAGCGCTTGCGACTGCGGCTGCGGTATCGCAAGCGGGGGCCCGGCGGCGGCGCAGTGAGCGACCGGGAAGTGTCACCGCAGCGCCTGGTGCACTACCGGAACACGTGGTACCTGGACGCGTGGTGCCATGCCAGCGACGGGTTGAGACGCTTCGCACTGGATGCGATGGAGGATGCCGCGGTGCTCGAGGGACAGGCCGCGCGCAGCCTGCCGCTCAAGGAGCTCGAGGGCGAGCTCGACCAGGGCTATGGGATCTTCGCCGGCGGCGATCCCCAGTGGGCGACGGTGATCTTCAGCGATCAGATCGCGGCCTGGGTCTCGAGCGAGGAATGGCATCCCGCCCAGCGCAGCGAGTGGCTGCCGGACGGGCGCTGGCGGTTGGAATTGCCGTTCGTCGACGCGACGGAGCTGCTGATGGACCTGTTGCGTCATGCCGGGCAGGTCGAGGTGCTGTCGCCGCCCGCGCTGCGGGAAGCCTATGCGAAGCGCCTCAGGACGGCCGCGGCCGCCTTGACCTGACGGCGGGTGCCTTTGATGCTCGCGACGCTCAGGGCGCGTCCTGGGCGCCTTCCTGGGCCTCTTCGGCGGCGTAGCGCGCCAGCCGCTCGCTCTTCCAGTAGACATCGTCGCCGCCCTTGCCATCGAGGTTGGCGCGATTGAGGACGCGCGCCAGCACGAACAGCAGATCCGACAACCGGTTCAGGTAGTGACGCGGCGTGGCATTGAGGGCTTCGTTCGCGGCCAGCGTGACGACTGCCCGTTCGGCGCGGCGAGCGATGGTGCGGCAGACATGCGCGATCGCGGCGCTGCGGGTGCCGGCCGGCAGGATGAACTCCGCCAGGCGGGGCAGGGTGGCGTTGTGGTCAGCCAGGGCCTGGTCGAGGTGGAGCACAGCCGCCTCCTTCAACAGGCTGTAGCCCGGCATGCACAGCTCGCCGCCGAGGTTGAACAGCTCGTGCTGGATGGTGACGAGGAGTTCGCGGACCTGGTCCGGCAGCGGCTCGGCCAGCAGCACGCCGATTTGCGAGTTCAATTCGTCCACATCGCCCATCGCCTGGATGCGCAGGTGGTCCTTGGGGACGCGGCTGCCGTCGCCGAGGCCGGTGGTGCCGTCGTCGCCGGTACGGGTCGCGATCTGGGAAAGTCGATTGGCCATGGCGGATGCCGCGCGGGCTGTGCAAGTGCAAACCCGGCATCTTGCCGCAACTCGCCCGAAGCGCCCTCAGTTGCGGCTGCCGCTGCGGTGGAAGAGGGGGCGGTGGTGCGACATGGCGGCGGCATGACCATGGACATCGTGCACGGTGTGCCGCGGAATGCCGACCGGGCGGGGCGCGTGCGGCATCGGCTGCCGGCTCCCCGGGTCGAGTTGGCCGCGGGCGGGCTGTCCGGGATCGATGTCCTCGTCGGCCGCCTCGCCGGGGAGGTGGCGAAGCTGATCCATCCACCAGACCTTCAGCCAATCCATGCGCAAGGTGGCAAGCACCACCAGCGCCAGCAGCAGGGCCCAGATCGTCCATAACCACAGGTGGGACATGGCGGACTCCTCGTGACGCGCGACGGCGCGCGCGATCCGTCCATGCTGTCACTGTGCGGGTCGCGGCGCAAGCGGGACGATGCAAGCGAATGCGGCGACGCGTCTTCCTAGAATCCGTCGCACAAGCGACGACCCGCCGGCCGATCGGTGTGTTCCGATCCGGGACCAGGCGGCACCAGGAGACCACGATGAACGCGCCACGAGAACTCGGTGACGGCCAGGGCGAGCCATCCGCGCCGCACCAGCCGGTCCACGCGCCGCGCCCGATGCCGGCGGCCATGCTGGAGGCGCTGATGGCGCGCTTCGGTGACCGCTGCAGCACGGCGATGGCCCTGCGGGAGCAGCATGGGCGCGACGAATCGCCATTCGACGTGCCGCCGCCGGAGGCGGTCGTCTTCGCTGAAAGCAACGACGAGGTCGCCGCGGTGCTGGCCTTGGCCAATGCCCATCGAGTGCCGGTGATCCCCTACGGCGCAGGAACCTCGCTCGAAGGCCATCTGCTGGCCGTGCAGGGCGGCGTGAGCCTGGACCTGTCGCGGATGAAGCGCATCCTCAGCATCAACGCCGAGGACCTGACGGTGACGGTGCAAGCCGGCGTCACCCGCAACCAGCTCAATGCCGAGATCCGCCATCAGGGGCTGTTCTTCCCGATCGATCCCGGCGCGGATGCGTCGATCGGCGGCATGTCGGCCACGCGTGCCAGCGGCACGAACGCGGTGCGCTACGGGACGATGAAGGAGAACGTGCTCGGGCTGACCGTCGCGACACCGGGCGGACGACTGATACACACCGGTTCCCGCGCTCGCAAAAGCAGCGCCGGCTATGACCTCACGCGCCTGTACGTCGGCAGCGAGGGCACGCTGGGCGCGATCTGCGAGATCACGCTGCGGCTGTACCCGCTGCCCGAGGCGGTGTCCGCGGCGGTCTGCTCGTTCGAATCGATCGATGCCGCGGTCCGCACCACGATCGCGATCATCCAGATGGGCGTGCCGATCGCGCGCTGCGAGCTGCTCGACGCGCACGCGGTGCGAGCGGTCAACCGCCATGACAAGCTCACCCTGCGTGAAGCGCCGATGCTGCTGATGGAGTTCCACGGCTCCGAAGCCGGCGTGGCGGAGCAGGCGGCCACCGTGCAGGAGATCGCCACCGAGCACGGCGGTACCGGCTTCGAGTGGGCGACCACGCCGGAGGAACGCACGCGGCTGTGGACGGCCCGTCATCACGCCTACCTGTCGGCCCTTCAGATGAAGCCCGGTTGTCGCGCGGTGACGACGGACACCTGCGTGCCGATCTCACGCCTGGCGGAGTCGATCAACGCATCGGTGGAGGAGGTCGAGGCGAGTGGACTGCCGTACTTCATCGTCGGCCATGTCGGCGACGGCAATTTCCACATGGGCTACCTGATCGATCCCGGCATCCCGGCCGAACGCGAGACCGCCGAAGGCCTGAGCGCCCGGATGGTGGCCCGTGCGATCGCGCTCGAGGGCACCTGCACCGGCGAGCACGGCATCGGCTTGCACAAGCAAGGCTTCCTGCTTCAGGAAGCCGGTGAGGGCGCCATCGATCAGATGCGAGCGCTCAAGCGGGCGCTCGATCCGAACGACATCATGAATCCGGGGAAGATCTTCCTCTGATCAATGCTGCGGTGCCGGCACGCTCCACCGGCGGGTGACATCGCCGCGGGCGTTGACGCTCTCCAGCTGGACGCCGAAGCCCCAGAGGCGGGCGACGTGCTTGAGCACCTCCTGGGCATCGTCGTGCAGCGGACGGTCCAGATGCTGCTGATGACGCAGCGTCAATGAGCGGTCGCCTCTGAGGTTCACGTTCCAAACCTGGATGTTGGGTTCCCGCGTGGACAGGTCGTACTGCCGGGACAGCGTCTGCCGGACGTGTTGATAACCCTGCTCGTCGTGGATCGCGGAGATCTCGTACTCCGCCTGGTGCTCGTCGTCCAGGATCGAGAACAGCCGGAAGTCGCGCATCATCTTCGGACTCAGGTACTGCGCGATGAAGCTCTCGTCCTTGAAGTTGCGCATCGCGTGATCCAGCGTCGGCAGCCAGTCGCTGCCGGCGATCGCGGGGAACCATTCGCGGTCCTCGTCGGTGGGGTTCTCGCAGATGCGCTTGATGTCGGTGTACATCGCGAAGCCCAGCGCATACGGATTGAGCTGTGCCATCGGTGGCTGGGCCACCACGTTGGTGTGGGACTTGAGCCACTCGATCATCATGCCGTCCGACAGGTAGCCGTCGTCGTACATCGTGTTCAGCAGCTTGTGATGCCAGAAGGTGGCCCAGCCTTCGTTCATCACCTGCGTCTGCCGCTGCGGATAGAAGTACTGCGCGATCTTGCGGACGATGCGGACGATCTCGCGCTGCCAGGGCTCCAGCAGCGGCGCATTCTTCTCGATGAAGTACAGCAGGTTCTCCTGAGGCTCGTCGGGGAAGCGCCGCTTCTCTTCCGCCTTGGCCTCGTCCTCCGGCCGGCGCGGCAGGGTGCGCCACATGTCGTTGACCTGCTGCTGGGCGTAGGCCTCGCGGTCCTTGCGCATCGCCTGCTCTTGCGCCAGCGACAGCTTGGCCGGCCGGCGGTAGCGGTCCACGCCGTGGTTCATCAGCGCATGGCAGGAATCCAGCGTCGACTCCACCGCATCCAGCCCATGGCGCTGCTCGCAATCCGCGACGTAGTTCTTCGCATAGACCAGGTAGTCGATGATCGACGACGCATCGGTCCACATGCGGAACAGGTAGTTGTTCTTGAAGAAGCTGTTGTGGCCGTAGCAGGCGTGCGCGATCACCAGTGCCTGCATCGCCATCGTGTTCTCCTCCATCAGGTAGGCGATGCACGGGTCGGAGTTGATGACGATCTCGTAGGCCAGGCCCATCTGGCCGCGCTTGTAATGGCGCTCGGTCGAGATGAACTCCTTGCCGTAGCTCCAGTGCCGATAGTTCACCGGCATGCCGACCGACGCGTAGGCATCCATCATCTGCTCGGCGGTGATGACCTCGAGCTGGTTTGGATAGGTGTCGAGGCCGTAGCGTTCCGCGGTCTGGCGGATCACCTCGTGGTACTCCTCGATCAGGTCGAAGGTCCAGTCGCTGGGGGAGGCGAGCGGCCGATCAGGCCGCTTCTCCAAGGGCCGCATCTTCGTCAGCGGCGCGCGCACGCGGCGACCACCGTACTCGTTGGCACCCACGCCCACGCCCACATGGCGACGGTTCTCGAGACTGCTCATGGTGCTGTCCTCCGGCGCCGCGCTCATGCGGCCGCCCCTTCTTTCTTGAATAGGTCGCGGAAGACCGGATAGATCTGCGCGACCTCGACCGCCTTGCGCATTGCGAAGTGAGGCACGTCCTCCTCGAGCTTCGCGTACTCCTCCCACAGGTTCTGCTCGGCTTCAGCCACCTGCACGTAGGCGTAGTAGCGGCACAGCGGCAGGATCTTGTCGGCCAGCAACTCGCGGCAGCGGCCGCTGTCGTGATGCCAGTTGTCGCCATCACTGGCCTGGGCGCCGTAGATGTTCCAGTCGCCGGCGGGGTACCGCGCCCGGATGATCTCTTCCATCAGCACGAGCGCCGAGGACACCACCGTGCCGCCCGTCTCGGTGGCGTGGAAGAAGTTCTGCTCATCGACCTCCTGCGCCTGCGTGTGGTGGCGGATGAAGACGACCTCGATCTTCTCGTAATGGCGCGTCAGGAACAGGTAGAGCAGGATGAAGAAGCGCTTGGCCAGGTCCTTGCGGCTCTCGTCCATCGAGCCCGACACGTCCATCAGGCAGAACATCACCGCGCGCGTGGTCGGCTGCGGCACCTTGATGCGGTTGCGGAAGCGCAGGTCGATCGGGTCCAGGAAGGGAATGTTGGACAGGCGCTGGCGCAGCAGCACGATGCGGGCCTCGGTCTCCGCGATCAGCGCCTGGACCTCGGGCTTGCGCGCGTCCTCTTCCTGCGTGAGCGTCTGCAGCCGGGCTTCGAGCTCATGCAGTTCGCGCCGCTTCTCCATGCCCAGCGCGATGCGTCGCCCCAGCGCCCCGCGCATCGAGCGCACCACGTGCAGGTTGGTCGGCGTGCCGTCGGTGACATAACCGGCGCGCACGGTCTTGTACTCGGGTGTCTCCGCGAGCGTGGTGCGCGCCAGGTTCGGCAGCGCCAGGTCCTCGAAGAAGACCTGCATGAACTCTTCCTTGCTGAGGTGGAAGACGAAGTCGTCCTCGCCCTCGCCGGAATCGCTCGCCTGCGAACCGCCGCCGCCGCCCTGGCCGCCCTGCGGCTTGCCGATGCGGTCGCCCTTGATGTGCTCGGTGTTGCCGGGCCGCACCACCTCGCGGATGCCGCCTTCGCCGTGGCTGAAGACCGGCTCGCTCAGGTCGCGCTTGGGGATGTGCACGTCCTCGCCGCGCTCCATGTCCCGGATGCCGCGCTTGTCGACCGCCCGCCGCACCGCCTCGCGGATCTGGTCCTTGTAGCGGCGCAGGAAGCGCTCCCGATTCCCGATCGACTTGTTCTTGCCCGACAGCCGCCGATCGATGATCTGTTGAAGGCCTGTCATGTAGGGACCTTTCCGGTGGCGTACGTTCGGCTCAGCTCGACTTCCGCACGCGCAGGTACCACTCGCACAGCAGCCGGACCTGCTTGGGCGTGTAGCCCTTGTCCACCATGCGCTGCACGAAGTTCTCGTGCTTCTTGGCTTCGTCGGCGCTGGCCTTGGCGTTGAAGCTGATGACGGGCAACAGCTCCTCGGTGTTGGAGAACATCTTCTTCTCGATCACCGTGCGCAGCTTCTCGTAGCTGGTCCACGCCGGGTTCTTGCCGGCGTTGTTGGCCCGCGCCCGCAGCACGAAGTTCACGATCTCGTTGCGGAAGTCCTTGGGATTGCTGATGCCCGCGGGCTTCTCGATCTTCTCGAGCTCCGCGTTCAGCGCCGAGCGGTCGAACACCTCGCCGGTGTCGGTGTCCCGGTACTCCTGGTCCTGGATCCAGTAGTCGGCGTAGGTGACGTAGCGGTCGAAGATGTTCTGGCCGTACTCGCTGTAGCTCTCGAGGTAGGCGGTCTGGATCTCCTTGCCGATGAATTCGGCATACCTCGGCGCAAGCACCTCCTTGATGAAGCCGACGAATTTCTGTTCGGCTTCCTGAGGGAACTGCTCGCGCTCGATCTGCTGCTCCAGCACGTACATCAGGTGGACCGGATTGGCCGCTACCTCGGTCGAGTCGAAGTTGAAGACCTTCGACAGGATCTTGTACGCGAAACGCGTGGAGATGCCGGCCATGCCTTCGTCGACGCCGGCGTAGTCGCGGTATTCCTGGATGGACTTGGCCTTGGGGTCGGTGTCCTTCAGGTTCTCGCCGTCATAGATCTGCATCTTGCTGAAGGCGCTGGAGTTCTCCGGATCCTTCAGCCGCGTGAGCACCGCGAACTGCGCCATCATCTTCAGCGTGCCGGGAGCGCACTTGGCCTCGGCCAGCGACGAGTTGCGGATCAGCTTCTCGTAGATCTTCACTTCCTCGCTGACGCGCAGGCAGTAGGGCACCTTGACGATGTAGATGCGATCGAGGAAGGCCTCGTTGTTCTTGTTGTTGCGGAAGCTCTTCCACTCGCTCTCGTTGCTGTGCGCGAGCACGATGCCGTCGAAGGGGATCGCGCCGAAGCCTTCGGTACCCTTGAAGTTGCCTTCCTGGGTGGCCGTCAGCAGCGGGTGCAGCACCTTGATCGGCGCCTTGAACATCTCGACGAACTCCAGCAGCCCCTGGTTGGCCAGGCACAGGCCACCCGAATAGCTGTAGGCATCCGGATCGTCCTGTGCATAGGTCTCGAGCTTGCGGATGTCGACCTTGCCGACCAGTGAGCTGATGTCCTGGTTGTTCTCGTCGCCAGGCTCGGTCTTGGCCACGCCGATCTGCTTGAGCACGCTCGGCAGCCGCTTGATGACCTTGAATTTGCGGATGTCGCCGCCGTACTCGTCCAGGCGCTTGACCGCCCACGGGCTCAGGATGCGATTCAGGTAGCGACGCGGGATGCCGTACTCGCGCTCCAGCAGCGGGCCGTCTTCGACCGGGTCGAACAACCCGAGCGGACTTTCATTCACCGGGCTGTCCTTCAGCGCGTAGAAGGGCACATGCTCCATGAGCTGCTTCAGCCGCTCGGCGATCGAGCTCTTGCCGCCGCCGACCGGCCCGAGCAGATAGAGGATCTGCTTCTTTTCCTCCAGCCCCTGCGCGGCATGCCGGAAGTAGCTGACGACCTGCTCGATCGCATCCTCCATGCCGAAGAACTCGGCGAAGGCGGGATAGATCTTGATGACCTTGTTCTGGAAGATGCGCGACAGCCGCGGGTCGTTGCGGGTGTCCAGCATCTGGGGCTCGCCGATAGCCTTGAGCATGCGCTCGGCCGCGGTGGCGTAGGCAAGAGGGTTGCGCTTGCACTCGTCAAGGTACTCCTCCAGCGTGAGTTCCTCGACCTTGCTGCGTTCATAGCGAGCCGCGAAATGGCTGATCACATCCATGCTGACCTCCGGAGTAGTTCGTAGGGAGGCGACGCGCGTCCATGTGACCACGGACCTCGCATCGTCCAGGAAGTTCTGGCGACGTCCATGACTCAAGGCGTCATCAGAGCTTTCCGAGCTCAGCAAGCATTCAGCAAACGGCCAGCCCATGCTGGCCCAAAGTCCTTCGCCCTGTCGCGGATCGCGTACGACAACCTCAAGGGCGGCGCGGCTTTGGAGGCCATGCTACGCCCATCGAGAGCGATGCGCGATAGCAAGACGTGACCCCGTTGTACTCCCTCGTGCAACGTCTGTGAAGCACTGCCGTTGACGGCCCCCCGCGTGTGGGGCACCTGTGGGAAGTACGAAGAAGACAGCACGCATCCCGCGTGCCATCCTCATGGATTCAGTCGGCGGACGGGCCGGTTCGAGGCCCGCGCGACCTCACTCCTCGGCGCCCGGCGGACGCAGCTTTTGCAGCAAGCCGTTCAATTCGTCGAGCGAGCCGAAGCTGATCGCCACCTCGCCCTGTTCGCCGCGCTTGGTCTTCTTGCGGACGCGGATCTCGACCTGCGCCGTCAGCAGGTCCGACAGCTCTTCCTCGAGCCGCAGCACGTCGCGGCTCTTGTCCGACTTCACCCGCAGCAGCGGGGCCTGGCGGCCCGCGCCCTGCTGGCGCTGGACCAGCTTCTCGGCTTCGCGCACGCTGAGCTTCTTGGCGGCGATCTCGGTGGCGCTGGTGATCTGGTGGGCGCCATCGAGCGCCAGCAGCGCGCGGGCATGGCCCATGTCGATGTCGCCGGCCATCAGCATGTTCTGCACCGGCTCGGCCAGGTTGAGCAGGCGCAGCAGGTTGGACGCGGCGCTGCGGGAGCGGCCCACCGCTTGCGCGGCCTGATCGTGGGTCAGTCCGAACTCGTCGACCAGCCGCTTCAGGCCCTGCGCCTCTTCCAGCGCGTTGAGGTCCTCGCGCTGGATGTTCTCGATCAGCGCCATCGCCGCCGCTGCCTCGTCCGGCACCAGTTTGACCAGCACCGGCACCTCGGCCAGTCCGGCCAGCTTGGCGGCGCGGAAGCGCCGTTCGCCGGCGATGATCTCGTAGCGGACCGCGCCGTGGGGCGCGATCGGGCGCACCAGGATCGGTTGCATGATCCCTTGCGCCTTGATGCTCTCGGCCAACTCGTACAGCGAGCCCTCGTCCATGCGCGTACGCGGCTGGTACTTGCCGGCCTGCATCTGCGCCAGCGGCAGCACGCCGGGTTCGCCTTCGCGCACCGCCGGTGCGTCGCTCACTTTGGGGCCCAGCAGGGCCTCCAGGCCCATGCCCAGGCCCTTGGGTTTCTTTGTCGCCATGGGGCGCGATTCTCCGCGATTCCTTCGCTCTTCCGACGGCGCCCGGCGGCCGCCCTTGCGGGGGGCCTCAGCGGGCGAGGCGATGCAGCATCGCCCGCCCTTCGGGCCAGGCGCCGAGTCCGGACGCCGCGTTCAGGTGGCCCAGCGGGCCGGCCAGGACGAACTGCGCGCCCCAGTCCGCTGCCATGCCGGCCGCCCGCTCGGGACGGCAGAAGGGGTCATCGGTGGAGGCGACGACGATCGCCGGGAAGGGCAGGCGAGGGCGGCGGATCGGCCGCCAGTTGTGCAGCTGCGGTGGGGTTTCGTCGCGTTCGGTGTCGGGCGGCGCGACCAGCAGCGCGCCGGCCACCAGGCGGGTGTGGGCCGAATGGTCGGCCCACGCCGCCACCAGCTGGCAGCCCAGGCTGTGGGCGACGAGCAGCGCCGGCCGTTCGACCAGGCGCGCATCCTGCTGGAGCACCTCGTCCAGGCGGGCCATCCAGTCGCCGCGCCGCGGCCATTCCCAGTCGTCCTGTTCGACCCGCGTATCACCGTGTCGGCGTTGCCACTCGCTCTGCCAGTGGTCGGGGCCGGAGTTCAACCAGCCCGGCAGCAGGTAGACCGGACGGGCGAGGGCGGGATCGTCGAGGTCATTCGATGGAAGGGCGTGCTGTGACATCTGTTGGCCTTATGCTTCGCGCTTTCTTTGGCGCCATCGGGGACGGGCCCCGGCGGCAGCGGATTTTGCAGGAGCGGCGATGAAGTACGCGGTGTATGTCGACGGGCAGGAAGGCACGACCGGCCTGCGCATCAATGAATATCTGGCGCAGCGCGCCGACATCGAGGTGCTGCGCATCGACGCCGACAAGCGCAAGGATCCCGCCGAGCGCGCCCGGCTGCTCAACGCCGCCGACGTCGCCTTCCTCTGCCTGCCGGACGCCGCCTCGCGCGAGGCGGCCGCCATGGTGACCAATCCCAAGACCTGCCTGATCGATGCCAGCACCGCGCACCGCACCGCGCCGGGCTGGGCCTTCGGCCTGCCGGAACTGGCGAAGGGCCAGCGCGCGGCGATCCGTGAATCCAAGCGCATCGCCAACCCCGGCTGCCATGCGAGCGCCTTCATCCTGGCGGTGCGTCCGCTGGTCGATGCCGGCCTGCTGTCGCCCGATGCGCTGTTGACCGCGACCTCCATCACCGGCTACTCCGGCGGCGGCAAGTCGATGATCGCGGAGTACGAGGCCGGCGGTCAGCCGAAGCTGACGGCGCCGCGCCCGTACGCCCTGGGCCTGACGCACAAGCACCTGCCGGAGATGATGGCTCATACCGGCCTGAAGCAGGCGCCGGTGTTCATGCCGATCGTTTCCAACTTCTACAAGGGACTGGCCGTCACCGTGCCGCTGCACTTGAGCCAACTGCGCGCGGGCACGACCCCCCAGCAGGTCCGCGACGCGCTGGCGGCGCATTACGAAGGCGAACGCTTCATCCACGTGAAACCGCTGCGCGACCCCGACACGCTGGCTGGCGGCTTCTTCGACGTGCAGGCTTGCAACGACACCAACAATGTCGACCTGTTCGTCTTCGGCAGCGAGCAGCAGATCCTCGTCATGGCGCGCCTGGACAACCTGGGCAAGGGCGCCAGCGGCGCCGCGGTGCAGAGCATGAACGTGCACCTGGGCGTGGATGAATCGCTGGGCCTGACCGGTCCGGACCTGAACAGCATCTGATGACGGCTTCGACGCGGACCGTCAGCCGCGAATGGCGCCGAGAGGGCGCCGTTTCGCAGGCTGACCTGGATGCCATCCGCGACGGCGTCATCACCCACGGACGCCAGCAGACCCAGGGCAGCGACGCCCGCGACATCGCGGTGGCGCTTTACGAGGGCGACGCGCTGATCGCCGGCGGCTTCGGCCGCACGGAGTTCCAGCGGCTCTATGTCAGCTACCTGTGGGTCGACGCCGACCATCGCGGCCAGGGATTGGGCGGCGACTGCCTGCGCCAGCTCGAGGCGCTGGCCTTGCAGCGCGGCTGCGTGGACGCGTTGATCGAAACCCTGCTGGACGAGGTCGCCGAGCTTTACGAGCACCTCGGCTACGCCTGCATCAGCCACGTGCATGACTTCGTGCCCGGCTTCACCCGGCACACGCTGCTGAAGGTCTGGCAAGCGCGGGACTGAGCTTTGTCGCGCAAGGCCCGGGCGCTCAAGCCCAGGCGCGCGGATCGTCGCTGCGGTAGTGGTAGCGATAGGCCTGCAGGAAGCCCAGGCGGGCGTAGAGACGCTGGGCGACATCGTTCTCGGCGCCGACCTGGAGATAAGCGCTCGTGGCGCCCTGAAGGCGCGCCTGGTCCAGCAGGGCGGCGCAGAGCCGGTACCCATGGCCGCGACCGCGTTGGTCCTCGGGCGTGTAGATGTCGAAAAGTCCCGCCATGCCGCCAGCGGCGGTGCCGGCCGGTCCCGGGTCGATGGCCACCTGTCCACAGGCGAGCAGCACGCCGTCGCGCTCCAGCTTGAAGGCCTGATGCCGCACGCTGGCCTGTTCGAGGCGGCGCGCATGGCCGGTGATCTCCTCGACGCTCGACTGGCGCAGCGCGCCGATCAGCGCCGCGTAATCAGCTGGCGAAAGCGGCATCAGCGGTACCGCCCCACCGGATTCCGCGAAACCATCCAGCGACGGCAACACCATCACATCTGCCGGATCGAAGCGATGCCAGCGCATCGCGGCGAGGCGGTCGTCGAGATCGCTCGGCTGGCTGAATGGGGTGAGCCGCAGGATCAGCGGTAGCCCGGCCTGCTCGAAGCTGACGCGGCAGCGCCGCAACAGTTCTTCCAGGGGAAGCGATCCACCCGCCAGCGGGTTCACGCAGCGGGACCGCTTGGCCTTGCCCGGCGACAACCGCAGCAGCCAGCCCTCGACCTGGGCTTCACGTGGCGCCGACGCCGCGTTGAGTCCGGCCAATTCGGCGCGTCGGGCGAGTGCTTCCAGCTCGGGAGCCATACCGGGCCACTGGCCGGAGCGCCTTCAGCGCATCCCGCCGACGCGCTTCACCATTTCCTTGGCGAAGTCGATGAACGCATGCGCGCCCTTGGATCCGCCGTCGAAGACCACGCCGGGCAGGCCGTAGCTGGGTGCCTCGGCCAGACGGACGTTGCGCGGGATGACGGTGTCGAAGACCTTCTCGCCGAAGTGCGCCTTCAGCTGCTCGCTCACCTGCTGCTGCAGCGTGATGCGCGGATCAAACATCACGCGCAGCAGGCCAATGATCTGCAGGTCCGGGTTCAGGTTGGCGTGGATCTGCTTGATCGTATTGACCAGGTCGGTCAGGCCTTCCAGCGCGAAGTACTCGCACTGCATCGGCACGACCACGCCGTGAGCGGAGCACAGGCCATTCAGCGTCAGCATGGACAGCGACGGCGGGCAATCGATCAGGACGAAGTCGTAGTCTTGCGCGGCGGCGGCCAGCGCCGTCTTCAGCCGCTGCTCGCGTCGTTCCAGCTCGACCAGCTCCACTTCGGCGCCGGCCAGTTCCCGATTGGCCCCCAGCACGTCGTACCCGGCTTTCTCGCTGCGCTGGCGGGCTTCGGCGATGGTGGCCGATTCCAGCAGCACGTCGTAGACCGTCAGGGCGAGAGCACGCTTGTCGATGCCGGAGCCCATCGTCGCGTTGCCCTGGGGATCCAGGTCGACGACCAGCACCCGCTGCCCGACCTTGGCTAGGCCGGCGGCCAGATTCACGGTGGTGGTCGTCTTGCCGACGCCACCTTTTTGGTTCGCAACGCAAAAGATCTTGGCCATGAATGCTGGGAGAACGAACTCGGAAGAGGGGCGCAGCTTAACCGCTGACGCGCGGACCTGCGACGCGAAGTCGCAGGGAGAGGGGAAGCTCAGGCTGCGGATGTCGCTTCTGCCCCAATGGGGCGGATCCACAGCAGGCAGCGCTGCGCATCAAGGCCAGGCACGGTCAGCTGTTCCACGTGGAACACGGTCAGGTCTGGCGCGCGTCGGCCCAACTCGGCAATCTCGTCGGTAGGGTGCTGCCCCTTCATGGCCGCCCACACCGCGTCCGACTTCAGGTGCATCCGCGTCCACTCGGTGAAGTCCGCCAAAGAGGCGAACGCTCGCGAAGTGATGACGTCGAACGGAGCCGTCTTCAGCTGCTCGACCCGGGAATGCTCCGCGTGCAGATTGGGAAGACCGATCTCCGCTGCCACCTGGGCGATGAAAAAAGCCTTCTTGCCGACGGTATCGACGCAGGTCACGTCGATGGCGGGATCGCAGATCGCGATCACCACACCCGGCAGACCGCCGCCGCTGCCGACGTCCATCAGGCGAAGCGGCCGACCTGCGGCATGGCGGCGCAGCGGCGGGATGAGGCTGAGGCTGTCCACCAGATGCTGGGTCAGCATCGCCTCCGGGTCGCGCACCGCGGTCAAGTTGTAGACCTTGTTCCACTTCGACAGCAGCCCGAGGTAAGCGATCAGCCGATCCAGTTGCTGGTCGTGCAGGCCGAGGTCCAAGGTCTGGGCGGCGGCGGCGAGTCGGGAGCGCAGGTCGAGGTCAGTCATCAACGGCGGGATCGGTCGATTCGGGATCGGGTCGTAGGAGGGAGGGTTCAGGCGGCGGCCGATTCGGCGGTGGTGTCCTGCTCGGTGAATCCCTTGAAGCGGCCCTTGCGCAGGTGAATCAGCAGTAGCGAGATCGCTGCCGGAGTGATGCCTGAAATGCGCGAGGCTTGGCCCAGGGTTTCCGGACGATGCTTGTTCAGCTTCTGGCGCGCCTCGAAGGAGAGGGCGGTGACGAGGCCGTAGTCCAGATCCTCGGGCAGCTTCAGATGCTCGTAGTTGGACGCGCGGGCGACGTCCTCCTGCTGCTTGCTGATGTAGCCGGCGTACTTGACGCTGATCTCGATCTGCTCGACCACCGCATCGCTGAGGTCCATACCGAGCGACGTTGCCAGTGCCGCCCTCGACACCCCGGCTTCCGGGCGTGCAATCGCGGCAACTTCGGCAATGGTGTCGAAGGTGACGCCGGGGCGGCGGAGGAGGTCCACCAAGTTGTACTCGCGCTCGAGCGGCTTGCCGACCAGACGCTCCGCATCTGCAGCGGGCAGGATGTTCGGATGAACCCAGGTGGACTTCAGCTTCTCTGTTTCACGTGAAACAGCGTCGCGCTTCCGATTGAACGCGTCCCAGCGCGCGTCGTCCACCAAGCCGAGCTGGCGTCCGGCATCGGTCAGGCGCATGTCGGCGTTGTCCTCACGGAGCTGGAGTCGGAACTCGGCGCGGCTGGTGAACATCCGATAGGGCTCGGTGACGCCCTTGGTGATCAGGTCGTCGACCAGCACGCCGAGATAAGCCTGGTCGCGGCTGGGCAGCCAAGCGTCCTTGCCTTGGACCTGCAAGGCAGCGTTCAGGCCGGCGAACAGCCCCTGGGCGGCCGCCTCCTCGTAGCCGGTGGTGCCATTGATCTGGCCAGCGAAGAACAGGCCGCCGATCGCGCGCGTCTCGAAGCTGGACTTCAGCTCGCGCGGGTCGAAATAGTCGTACTCGATCGCATACCCCGGGCGCAGGATGTGCGCGTTCTCCAGTCCCGGGATCGATTGAACGGCCGCCAGCTGGATGTCGAAGGGCAGGGAGGTCGAGATCCCGTTCGGGTAGAACTCGTGCGTCGTCAGACCCTCGGGCTCGAGGAAGATCTGGTGCGAGTCCTTGTCGGCGAAGCGATTGATCTTGTCTTCTATGGACGGGCAGTAGCGCGGTCCGACGCCCTCGATCACCCCGGTGAACATCGGACTGCGGTCGAAGCCGGAGCGGATGATCTCGTGGGTGCGGGCATTGGTGTGGGTGATCCAGCAGGGCAGCTGCTGCGGATGCTGCGCGGCGCTGCCCATGAAGCTGAACACCGGCACCGGGTCCAGGTCGCCGGGCTGTTCGGCGCACTTGGAGAAATCGATGGTGCGGCCGTCCAGGCGCGGCGGCGTGCCGGTCTTCAGCCGGCCTTGCGGCAGCTTGAGTTCCTTGAGCCGGCCGGACAGGGAGACCGCTGGCGGATCGCCGGCGCGACCGGCGGCGTAGTTGTCCAGGCCGATGTGAATGCGGCCGTCGAGGAAAGTGCCGGCCGTCAGCACGACCGCCCGGGCGCGGAAGCGCAGGCCCGACTGAGTGACGGCGCCGACGACCCGGTCGCCCTCGACCATCAGGTCGTCGACGGCTTGCTGGAACAGCATCAGGTTGGGCTGGTTCTCCAGCCGACGCCGAATGGCGGCCTTGTACAGGATGCGGTCGGCCTGCGCGCGGGTGGCGCGGACCGCCGGGCCCTTGGAGCCATTGAGGATGCGGAACTGGATGCCGCCTTCATCGGTGGCCGCGGCCATCGCGCCGCCCAGCGCGTCGACTTCCTTGACCAGGTGGCCCTTGCCGATGCCGCCGATCGACGGATTGCAGCTCATCTGGCCGAGCGTCTCGATGTTGTGGGTCAGCAGCAGCGTGCTGACGCCCATGCGGGCAGCCGCCAGTGCGGCTTCGGTGCCGGCATGGCCGCCACCGACCACGATCACGTCGAACTCTTTCGGATAAAGCATGGCAAGGCGTCCAGCGGAATCGGCGATCGGTCGATCGAGGCCATCGCGACGCGCGGAAGGCGCGTATCCAGGCGATGGACAGCCGGCTGGCGTTCAGATGAGGGAAGGGCGCGATTTTACGCGGGGCTGTGGATAAGTCACTGCCTCAGGGGCATGGCGGGCGGACCTTGTTGGCGTCCTCGGAAGGCGCGGGGCGACAATCCCGCCGTCATGAATTGCCGTCCCCACTGCGCCGCCTGCTGCATTGCCCCGTCGATCAGCAGCCCGATCCCCGGCATGCCGCACGGCAAGCCGGCCGGCGTGCGTTGCGTCCAACTCGACGAAGACCTGCGCTGCCGGATCTTCGGCCGGCCGGAACGGCCGCCGGTCTGCGGATCGCTGCCGCCGTCGGAGGACATGTGCGGCGACTCCCGCGAGCAGGCGATGCGCTGGCTCGGCTGGATGGAGGAGCAGACCGCGCCGGACCGACAGCGCCTTGAAAGCGCGGCTCCGTAGAGTCACCCTCTCCAGAAGAACCGATCGGAGA
Organism: Roseateles chitinivorans; assembly: GCF_002761755.1. Classification (GTDB taxonomy): domain Bacteria; phylum Pseudomonadota; class Gammaproteobacteria; order Burkholderiales; family Burkholderiaceae_C; genus Roseateles; species Roseateles chitinivorans. The sequence continues at coordinate 30,296 of NZ_PEOG01000011.1, read as the reverse complement.
CAACCATGATTCCCACCGACGAGGACCGCCGCCGTTTCCTCCTGCAATCCGCCGCGCTCGGCGCCGCCAGCTTCGGGGCGAGCGCCCCGGCGTTCGCGCAATCGACCTGGCCGTCGCGCAACGTCCGGCTGGTCGTGCCCTTCGCGCCCGGCGGCAGCAGCGAGATCGTGGCCCGCGCCACCGCCGCCGAACTCAGCAAGACACTGGGCCAGGCGGTCTACGTCGACAACAAGCCCGGCGGCGGCGGCAACATCGCGATGGTCGAGGTGGCGCGCGCGGAGGACCAGCACACGCTGATCCTCGGCCACATCGGGACGCTGGCGGTGAACCCGTACATCTACGACAAGCTGCCCTACGACCCCAACCGGGACTTCAAGCCGATCACGCTGCTGGCCAAGGTGCCCAGCCTCTACGTCGTCCATCCCGATGTGCCGGCCAAGAACCTCAAGGAATGGGTCGCGCTGGTGCGCAAGAACCCGGGCAAGTTCAGCTACGGATCGGCAGGCAACGGAAGCGCCGGGCACCTGGCGATGGAGTACCTGAAGATGGTCGCCGACCTCTTCATCCTCCACGTCCCGTATCGCGGCACCGGCCCGCAGCTGACCGACTTGCTGGCAGGACGGCTGGAAGCCGCCTCGGTCGGCGCACCGGCGATCCTGCAATTCATCAAGGCCGGCAAGCTGCGCTGCCTGGCCACCGGCTCCAAGGAACGCCTGCCGCAGCTGCCCGACGTGCCGACCGTCGCCGAGCAGGGTTATCCGGGCTTCGAGATGACGCAGTGGTACGGGCTGTGCGCGCCGGCCAATCTCGCGCCGGCGAATGTGGACAAGCTCGCCGTGGAGTCGGCGAAAGCGATCCGGTCGGTTTCCGCGAAGGAGCGCCTCAGCCATGACGCGGCGGAGCCGATCGGCAACACGCCCGCCCAGTTCGCCGCGTTCATCGCGCAGGAACAGCAGCGCTGGAAGCAGGTGGTGGCGCGGGCGAAGATCAAGCCCGATTGAGTTTGGGGGCGTTGTTGCCTCGCCGTCTGGGGGTCCTTGACCGCGGGCGGCCAAGCGCGGGCACTCCACGACGCGGGGGGCATCCCGTCCGGGAACCCCCCGCATCGTTCCGGCCCCACGGAGGTTGGCTGACGCCGCAGGAGGTGGCACTCGCGGGTGGGGGCGGGTAGGGACGGGATGGCGGGGCTCGTTGATCGCGGTCAGCGGTGCTGGACCGAGCGCAGATCCTGGACGACGCGGCCGCCCTGCAGGCTGACGACGCGCTGCGCGGCCGCGATCGTCTCGGGGCGGTGGGCGATGACGATGCGGGTCAGCGGCAGCTGGCGCAGGCTCGCGTTGACGAGGCGCTCGCGCTCGACATCGAGCGCGCTGGTAGCCTCGTCGAGGAACAGGAACTGCGGTCGCTTGTAGAGCGCCCGGGCCAGCAGGATGCGCTGGCGCTGGCCACCGGAGAGGCTCGAGCCCATGTCGCCGATCAGCGTCTGGAAACGCATCGGCATGGCCTCGATGTCCTCCAGGACGCAGGCCAGTCGTGCGCATTCGCGGACCCAGTCAGGGTCGACGTTCAGGTCGAAGAAGCTGATGTTGTCCGCGATGCTGCCGGCGAAGAGCTGGTCGTCCTGCATGACCGTGCCGATCCGCTCGCGCCAGGCGTTGGTCCCCAGTTGCGCGAGGGCGACGCCGCCGATGCGGATCTCGCCCTGCTGCGGCGCGTGGATGCCCAGCATGAGCTTCATCAGCGTGGTCTTGCCGCAGCCCGACGGCCCGACGATGGCCACCGACTCCCCCGGCTCGATGCGCAGCGAGCAGCCGGCAATGACCTCCGGCTCGCCGTCGGCATAGCGGAATCGCAGGCCGTCGAGCTCCAGCGGCGCCTCGCGCGGCACCGCGCGGCCGGGCGCGTCGAGGTCGGCCTCGGGCGCGGTCAGCACGATGTCGGCCAGGCGCTCGCCCTGCAGGCGCAGCATCTTCAGCGCGACCACCTTGTCGATCAGGCCGGCGATGCGTTGGCTGAACTGGTCCTTGTAGGCGAGGAACGCGAACAGCATCCCGACCGAGAGTTCCTTGTCCAGCACCAGCATCGCGCCCAGCGCGACGATGGCGACGCGCTCCAGCCCGAACAGCAGCTTGTTGCCCTGCGTCATGCCGAGTTCGAGCTTGCGGCCGGTCAGCGACGCGTTCATCTGCTCGACGACCAGGTTGGCGAAACGCGCGCCGCGATCGGCCTGGGCATTGAAGAGCTTGATCGCCTGCGCGCCGCGCAGCGACTCGAGGAAATGGCTGTTCTGGCGCGCCTCGTGGTTCAGCGCCTCTTCCTGCGCGTCGCGCAGCGGCCGGAAGCAGGCCCAGCGCAGCAGCGCGTAGCCGGCCACCGCGGTCAGCGCGACCGCCGTCAGGCGTCCGCTGTAGAGCACCATCATCGCCAGCGTCAGCAGCACCATCAGGCCGTCGAGCACCGCCTCGATGAAGCTGCCGGTGAGGGTCTTCTGGATCTCCTGCACGCTGGAGAAGCGCGACCAGATGTCGCCGAGATGGCGTTTCTCGAACCAGGCCAGCGGCAGCCGCAGCAGGTGCGAGAAGACGTTGGAGAGCCATTGCAGGTTGAGCGATGCCGACAGGATCAACACCGCCCAGGAGCGCAGCAGGCCCATGCCGACCTGCAGCAGCACCAGCAGCGCGAAGCCGATGCCCAGCGTGACGAGCAGGTCGCGGTCGGCGCTGACGATGACGCCGTCGACGGTCCATTGCAGCAGGAAGGGCGCGAGCAGGCCCAGCAGCTCCAGTCCGAGCGCCAGCGCCAGCACCTGCGCGATGGAGCGCTTCAGCCCGGTGACATGGCCCAGCAGCTGCCGCCATTTCGGCGCTGGCGCTGGCGCCTTGCGGGCGAAGTCCATGCCGGGACGCAACTCGAGCGCGACGCCGGTGAAGTGCTTGGAGACCTCCGCGAGCGGCAGCCGGCGCTCGCCGTGCGCGGGATCGAGCACCACCGCCCGATCGCCGTCGACGCGGTCCAGCACGACGAAGTGATTGAAGTCCCAATGCAGGATGCAGGGCGTCTGCAGCTTGTGCAGCGTCTGCGGCTCGGCGCGCAGCGCGCGGGCGGTGAGGCCGAGCTGCGCGCCCATGCGGACCAGGTCCGCCATCGTGAGGCCCTTGAGGGAGACGGCGAAGCGATCGCGCAGCTCGCCCAGCGCCCACCGCTGGCCATGCGCGGCGGCGACCATCGCCAGGCAGGCGAGGCCGCACTCGGCGGCCTCGGTCTGCAGGATGACGGGACGGCGGCGGCGCCAGCCGAGGTTCAGCTTCGCCAGGAAGCCGGCGGGCGCGGTGCCCGGAGGCGGAGCGCCGGGCGGGGCGCCGGAAGCGGGGACGTCAGACACGGCGGGCGAGGCTCAGCAGCGGTTCGAAGATCCATTCGATCAGACGGCGCCGCTCGAGCAGCACGTCGGCCTCGAGCAGCATACCGGGGCTGAGCGTCTGGTCCTGCCCGTAGGCCTCGACCGACTGGCGCTGCAGCTGCACGGTGATGCGGTACATCGGCTCGCCTTGCGCCATCGCGGCCGGCAGTCCGAGCTGCGCGAGCTCCGCCGCCTGCAGCGGTGTGCGCGAGACCTGCAGCACCTCGCCGGCCTGCTGGCCGAATTTCTGGTACGGGAAGGCCTGGTAGCGCAGCAGCACCGCCTGGTGCGGGCGCAGGAAGCCGACGGCGCTGGACGGGGCGTAGAGATGCGCCTGCAGCGGCGTGCGCGCCGGCAGCAGCGCGGCGAGCTGGGTGCCGGCCTGCACGACCTGGCCCGGTTCGGCCAGCACGGTGCTCATCTGGCCGTCACTGGGCGCGCGCAGCACGAGCCGGCGTCGCGCCTCGTGTTCCACGCCCTGCGCCTGCAGCGCGGCGATGTCGCGCGCCAGTTCCCCTTGCTGGACCTGTGCCTTCAAGGGGATCGCCTGAAGCTCAGCTTGCAAGCCCAACGCCTCCCGCTGCAGGTTCTCGCGCTCGCGCGAAAGTGCCTGCCGTTGGGCCTGCAAGCCAAGCAACTCCTCCCGTTTGGTCTGGACCTGGGCGCTCGATACGAACTGGTCTTTCGCCAGCGATTCCAGCCGTCCCAGACTCTGCTGCGCCAGCGCTTCGCGCTGGGCATGCAGCTGCAGCTCGGTCTCGGCCTGCCGCAGCGTGGATTCGAGCGTGGCGATCCGCGCCTTCAACGAGGCCGCCTGGCTCTGCGCGATTTCCCGCTGCTGCACCTGCGCGGCGCCCAGCGATTGCTCGCGGTCTTTCAAGGTCCGCGACAGGCTGTCGCCGGTCGGGTTGGCGCTGTCGAGCGACAGCACGAACAGCACGTCGCCCTCTCGCACCTGCTGCCCATCCTGGACCGGACGTGCCACGACGGTGGCGCTTTGCGGCACGCTCAGCCGCATCACGCCGCGCTCGGGCACCAGCAGGCCGTTGACGCGGGCCTTGCGGGTGTACTCGGTGCTGAACAGGAAGGCGCCGACCGCGACGACACCCCCCAGGGCCAGCAGACTCAGCCATCGCAAGGTGGCGGGCCGATGCAGCTGCACCGATCCCAACCAGGCCTGCTGCTGCGAGGCCTGGGCTTCGGCGCGGAAGAGCGCCACCACGATTTGCTACGCCTGGTTGCGAACCTGACGGATCGCGCCGGAGCCGCGGGGGCTCACCAGGTGCCCTTGGGCGCCGGTTCCACGTCCAGCGAGGCGGCCGCGGTCAGCGTGACATCGCTGCCGACCAGCCAGGTGCCCTTCGGGGCGCCGCCGCCGACGTGAACCAGGGCCTGCAGGTCCAACTCGACCAGACCTTCTTCGACTTGCGTGGTGACAGCGACGTTTTGCGGTTGGGCTTGCATAAGAGGCTCCAGATTCGGTGACGTGCCCGGAATGTGTTGAGCACGGGACGCATTGAAGCAGCGCGCCGCCTGACGCATAACTGTCAGCTCTTACAGTGTTTACAAGGTGCTGCCCCGGGCAGCATCAGCGAATCAGGCCCAGCCGGAGCGCCTTCAGCACCGCCTGGTGCTTGTTGGAGCAGCCCAACTTGTGCATCGCATTGTTGATGTGCAGCACCGCCGTGCGTTCGGTGATGCTGAGGATGGCACCGACTTCCCAGGCGGTCTTGCCTTCCATCGTCCAATGCAGGCACTCGAGCTCGCGCGGCGTGAGCCGCGGCGATTCGGTGACCTTCTCCTCCGGCAGCAGCACGCGCAGCGCGGTGTCGACCGCATGCACGGCGAACAGCTGCAGGTCCGCCACCATGCGCGTGAGCTGGCCCGAATCGCTGGGCAGCGGCTGGTCGCGATCGACGCCGAGCACGAAGTGCCGGCCCTCGGGCAGGTGCAGCGCCAGGCAGATGCCGGTGCTGTATCCGAATTGCGCCTGCGATTCCCAGATGTCGCTCGCGCCATGCCGCGCATAGGTCTGGCGGTCCCAGACGATGGGCATGCTGTTGCGCTTGCAGTGCTGCATCACCGGATCGCGCCGGCCGAACTCCGGCGCATGCATCACCTCCGCATAGCCGGCGGGGCAGTTGTCGATGGTGATGAACTCGGTCTCGGCCAGCGTGTGGTCCACCACCGTGATCGCCGACACCGTCTGGAAATCCAGTTTTTGCGCGAAGCGGATCACCTCACTGCGGAACTCTTCGCGTGAGCGCGCTTCCAGGACTGATTGATAACCGCCTTGCAGCATTGATCGCTCCGGCCCATCGGCCGGCCTAGTGGGCCTCTTCGGTCGCTGTCGCGGGTCGCCGGGCTCGTCTGGGTTCCGCCACGCGTCCGATGCGACCGCATAGGCCACGTGACGCATTCACGCCCCTGACAGGGTTTACAGCTGGCGGCTCGTGCCCATCGTGACCACACTGCTGGTCAAGGGGAGAAGCAGCAACCGCCGATCCGCAATAGCCAAACCAAACAATTCTGACAATGACACCAGCTTGGATTGTGTACGCGTGGCCACGAATATTGTGTGATGTGCAGCGTCTACCCCGCTTACAGTTCGCGCATTTGAGCACGCGCGTGTTGGTGGCGGGAGACGAGGATCACCCGGCCATGGGGCAAACCCTGTGGAGTGGCGAGTCGGAATTCGGCGCCGCCGGCGTGGCCTGGGACTGGGTGCGCATGCCTTACGGCATCGTGTCGATGGTCGATCCGATGGCACTGGTGACCAACCTCCAGTTCCTGAATGGCGAGGGCGAGGTGCTCGCTCCCATCGAATCGGCCATCCAGCTCAACGGCATCGTGCACACGCTGCCGTGGCAGGAGCAGGTGCAGCTGGCGCTCGCGACGCGGCACTGAGCTCATCGCGCCACGGCCGCGCGCATCGAGCGCGCCACCAGCGCGAGCCCGGCCACGGTGAGCGCGGCGCCCACGACCACCGTGGGCATCACCTTGGCGAAGGTCAGCGGCTCGCCCTTGAGCACCTGCATCATGAGCAGGTTCTGGCCCAGCCCCGGCACCCACAGATGCCAGGACGCCTCGCCGCCGGGATGGATGATCGCCACCACCGGCGCCAGCGAGATCGCGGTCACCACCAGCGTGGTGCTGGCCTGCGCCTCCTTGAAGGTCTTGGTGCGGATGGCCAGCGCCATCAGCACCGCCGCCAGGCCGGCGGCGAGCGGGATCTGCAGCAGCAGGAAGCGCAGCGCCTCGCTCCAGCCGAACTGGAACATTGCCGCCAGCGCGTCGCTGCGCATCAGCCACTGGCCCGGCAGGAAGCTGAGGTTGGACAGCACGGCCACCGTCAGGCCCGCCATCATCACCGCGGCCCACTTGCCGGCGACGATCGCGGCATGCGGCGCCGGATTGACCAGCAGCGGCTCGAGCGAGCCGCGCTCGCGTTCGCCGGCGGTGCTGTCGAGCGCGGCGGTCAGCGCGCCGTAGAGCACCGCCATCATGATGAACATCGGCAGGATCTGGGTCAGCCGCGTCGAGCGCGCCTGCAGGCTGGCGAGGTCGCGCTCCTGGACATCGATCGGCTGCAGCTGCCGCGCGCCGATGCCGCGCATCGCCAGGGCCAGCGTCGTGCGCTCGCTGCTGAAGCCCTGCAGCAGGCGATTGATCGTGCCCACGCCGGCCTCGGCCCGCTGGTTGGCGCTGTCGGTGACGATCTCCACCCGCGGCGCTTCGCCGCCGGCCAGCAGCGTCTCGAAGTCGGCCGGCACCACCATCACCGGATCGGTCAGCGTCGATGCGCGCAGCCGGGCCTCGTAGTCGGTCGGCGCCGCCTTGATCGTGTAGGTCTGGCGCTCGAGGTAGTTGCGCAGCGTGGGCGCATGCTCGATGCCCACGACCAGCAGCTCGCGCTGCTCGGCCCGCTCCTGCAGCGAGGCCGTCAGCCCCGACATCAGCATCAGCAGCAGCGGTCCCATCAGCACCGCCGGCACCAGCAGGCGCAGCAGCGTGCGGCGGTCCCGCAGCGCATCCACGATCTCCTTGGCGAAGACCGTGCGGAAAGCCTTGAGGAAGGGACCGTTCATGCGGACTCCAGCTGGCGCGGCTGCGCCGCCTCGGGGAAGGCGAGGTCGACGAAGGCGTCCTCGAAACGTTGCCGGCCGGTCTGCGCCAGCAGGCCGTCGACGGTGCCGGTCGCGACCGAGCGCCCGTGCGACATCACCACCACCTGGTCGCAGAGCTGTTCCACCTCTTGCATGATGTGGCTCGAGAAGACGATGCACTTGGCGCCGCCGGCCGGCGAGCGCAGGTGGCGCAGCACCTCGCGCAGCGCGCGCGTGGCGACCACGTCCAGGCCGTTGGTCGGCTCGTCCAGCACGATGTTGGCCGGGTCATGCACCAGCGCGCGGGCCAGCGCGGTCTTCATCCGCTCGCCCTGGCTGAAGCCCTCGGCGCGGCGGTCCAGGATGGCGCGCATGTCCAGCAGTTCCGCGAGCGACTCGGCGCGCGCCTGGGCCTGCTCCATCGGCAGGTCCTGCAGCCGCGCGAAGTAGACGATGTTCTCGCGCGCCGTCAGGCGCGGGTACAGGCCATGGGCATCGCCGAGGATGCCCATGCGCGACAGCGCCTCGCGCGGCGAGCGCAGCACGTCCACCCCGTCGACCTCGATCGCGCCCTGGTCCGGCGGGAACAGGCCCGCCAGCATCCGCAGCGAGGTCGTCTTGCCGGCGCCGTTGGGACCGAGCAGCCCGGTGATGCGGCCGTTGGGGGCGTCCAGGTCCAGCCGATCGACCGCGACGACGGTGCGCGCCGGGCCCTTGCGACCGAAGCGGGCGGCCAGCGAGCCACTTCCGCCCCGTGTCTGGAAGGCCTTGTGGAGGGCATGCAGGCGGATCATCGGTCGGACTCCCGGGCGGCGGATGCGGCGGCCGCGAGGGTCGCCGGCGTGGGGGGCAGGAAGGCGGGCGGACGCGGCAGCTTGAGCGCGCAACTCGCGTCGACGGCGAGTGCATCGGCGTCGCGCGGTGCATCGATGAAGCGGAACAGCACGTCGCGCATGCAGGGCAGCGTCAGCATGACGCCATGGCCGGCGGTCGGGACGACGACATGCCGCGCCTGGGCGCCCAGCGCGGCCTGGACCCGCTGGCCGTGGCGTTCGGGCGTGGCCGGGTCGCTGCCACCGCTGGTGATCAGCACCGGATGGCGGGCCGGCGGGATGGCATAGAACGCAGGCGCGACCTCGCCACGTGGCCAACTTGCGCAGACGCGGGTGTAGAGGTCGCGGTCCAGGGTGCCGAAGTCGGGCGAGGGGGCCTCGGTCGAGGCGGCGATGCGCGGTGCGTCCTCGGCGCAGATCACCGAGAAGTGCATGCCTTCGAAGATTCGCATCGCGCGCGAGCCGCCGCCGAGCTGGCCGGCCAGTCCGGCCAGCGCGTCGAAGCGGCCCAGCGAGGCCTCATGGATGGCCGCCGGCAGCGCCGCGGCGACATTGGGCGCGTACAGCGGCGGTCGCACCAGCCCCAGCAGGCCCTCGCGCGTCAGGGTGACCTCCTCCGGCCGCCCGGTCAGCGGATGGGTGAAGGCGACCTTGCGCGGCATGCCCTTGATCAGCGCCTGCCATTCGGCCTTCACCGCCGGATAGCGGGCATGGCAGTCGGCGGCCTGGGCGCAGGCGGCGAAGCTGAGGTCGAGCGCGCGCTGGGCGTCCTGCGAGAAGCTGACCGGCAGCACCATGTCCGGCGGCGCGACGCCATCGATGACCGCGCGGCGCACCCGGTCGGGGAACTGGCGCTGGTACTCGAGCGCCGCCCGCGTGCCGTAGGACGCGCCGATCAGATTCCAGCGCTCGACGCCGAGCGCCGCGCGCACCGCGTCCATGTCCTGCATGGCGATCGTCGTGGTGTAGTAGCGCAGGTCGCCGTGGGGCAGCCGCTGCAGCGTGTCGCGGCATTGCTCGAGCAGGCGAACCTTGGCGCCGGGCTTCAGCAGTTCGTCCAGGCCGCGGTCGCTGTTGTCGGGGCAGGAGAGCGGCGCCGAGCGGCCGGTGCCGCGCTGGTCGATGAAGACCAGGTCGCGGCGATAGTTCAGCCGGGACAGCCGCGGCATCACCGAGGCCGTCAGCGCGATGGCGCTCTGGCCGGGACCGCCGGCCAGCAGCAGCACCGGGTCGGGCAGCTTGTTGCGGGCCAGCGCGGGCACCACGACGTAGCGGATGTCGATGCGCACGCCGTCGGGCCGGGCCGGATCGAGCGGCCGGCTCAGTTGGCCGCACAGCACCTCGGTGGAGACGCCGTCGACGCGGCAGGCCGTCAGCGGCCGGATCGGATCGGGCGGCGCCGCGCGGGCGCTACCCGCGGCCAGCGCAAGCGCCGCCGCCATCGACCACAGGGCCGGCGCCGGCCGGGCTCGGGGGGCAGGCCTTGCCCCGGGACGCGTCAACATGGACTCACTCCTCCGTCGTGCCCGGCGATTATGGCCAGCGGGCGGAGCGCGGCAGGGTGCCTTCGGTCAGGTCTCGCGGCGACCGAACATGCCCCAGCCTTCCATGCTCATGACCTGTTCGTCCTTCTGGTTGAAGACCTCCCAGCCCGAGCGCACCAGCCCGATCTGCGGGCGGCTGCGACTGGCCTTGGTCTCCAGCACGGTCATGCGCACCCGCAGCGTGTCGCCGGGGCGCACCGGCTTGAGCCAGCGCAGCTGGTCGATGCCGGGAGAGCCCTGGCTGGTCGAGTCCAGCAGGTAGGCGTCGCACATCATCCGCATCACCAGCGCGCAGGTCTGCCAGCCGCTGATCGAGAGGCCGCCCAGCACCGACGCGTTGGCGGCGTCCTCGTCCAGGTGCAGCGGCTGCGGGTCGTAGGCGGCGGCGAAGGCCAGGCCTTCCTCGCGGTCGACCCGACGCGAGCCGAATTCACGGACCTGGCCGACGCTGAAGTCCTCGAAGGCATGGGTCGGGGTAGGGCCGGGGGTGGGGGCGTTCATCGATGAGGTCCTCGAACAAGTCGCGACCGGGCGACTGTAGGCGCGCAGCCGCCGGGCGATTGGCGCGACGGCGACAGCCCCGCGCGCCGTCCTGGCATTGCGCGGGTCGGGCCGGGCGCGTATGGTCCCCGGGTTCCGCTTCCCCCAATCGCCCGCCCACCCGCGAGCGACCCATGTCCAAGGAGACCCCATGAAGCTCTACTACAGCCCCGGCGCCTGCTCGCTGTCGCCGCACATCGTCCTGCGCGAGGCCGGCCTGGCCTTCGAGCCGGTGCTGGCCAGCACCAAGACCCACAAGCTGCAGGACGGGACCGATTACTACGGCATCAATCCCAAGGGCTATGTGCCGCTGCTGGAACTCGACGACGGCCAGCGGCTGACCGAGGGGCCGGCGATCGTCCAGTACATCGCCGACCAGGCGCCCGGCAAGCAGCTCGCGCCGGCCAACGGCACGATGGCGCGCTATCGGCTGCAGGAGTGGCTCAACTTCATCACCTCCGAGCTGCACAAGACCTTCAGTCCGCTGTTCAACCCGGCGATCTCGGAGGACGCCAAGGGCGTGTTCCGGAACAAGCTGCATGAGCGCTTCAAGTGGCTCGACGGCCAGCTCGAAGGCAAGCAGTTCCTGATGGGCGAGCAGTTCACCGTGGCCGATGCCTACCTGTTCACCGTCTCGAACTGGGGCCCGCATGTGGGCGTGGACCTCGCCGGCTATCCCAACGTCGTGGCCTACCGCGGCCGCGTCGCGGCCCGCCCGGCGGTGCAGGAGGCCATGAAGACGGAAGGCCTGCTGAAGTAGTCGGCGCCTTCAAGGGGGCCGAGCAAGCGCTGCGCCCCCTCTTGCTCCCTCGCCCGCTTGCGGGGAGCGCGGCGGCGAGGGCGGAGGCCGAGGGCAGCGGCCTCAGCCCTTCTTCAGCAGCGACTCGCAGGCGCCCTTGTCATCGGCATCCTGCTTGGCGCAGACGCCGTCGAGCTGCGTCCGCAGCCGGGTCAGGGTCGCTTCATGCTGCCCGTTCGCATTCCACGCCACCAGTTGGCTGCCGACCTTCTGCAGCGAGCGCGCGCTGCGTTCATAGAACGCGCCCTTGTCCTTCGCCGCCTCGGCCAGCAGCTGCGAGGCCGCCTTCTCGATGCGTGCCGCGTCCTGCGGCGTCAGCTCCACCAGCGCGCTCAGGTAGTTCGAGCCCCATTGCAACCGGGTCGCCGGACCTTCGCTCTTGTTGAAGGCTTCCTCGTACCAGCGCAGCGCTTCCTCCTTGCGCCCCTGCTTGCGGGCGTTGCTGCCCAGTGAGCTCATCAGGTAGTAAGGGCTGTGGCTCCTGGCCAGGCTGGCCTTGAGCAGCGCGTCGCTGTCGCTCCACAGGCCGGCGCGTCCCAGCAGGAAGGCCGCCGAGGTGATCACCGCCTGGCGCTCATAGCCGTCGGTGACCTCCTTGTCGACCTTGGCGGCATGCGCCTTCACCTCGGCCAGCAACGGCGCGGGCAGCTTGGGCGTCAACGCGGTCTTGGACTGGTCCAGCCGGGCCAGTTCGACGCGCGCGATCAGCGACTGCAGGCGGTCGGCCCGCGACAGCGAGGCGTCGGCCTCGAAGCGCTTGAGCGCCTCGTCGAACTTCGCGACCAGCGCCTGGCGCTCCTTGCCAGCCGCCGGCGCCAGCGCGCGGACGATGTCTTCGCCGTTGTTGCTCAGCACGTCCATCTGCGCGCGGGCTGCGGCCGGGTCGGCCAGCACCTGCTCGACGCGGGCCCGCAGCGCGGCATCCGCCTTCAGCGCGCCGCCGCCCTCGGTGGCCGCCAGCGCCTTGAGCCACAGCCGGGTGGTGGTCTCCTCGTCGACGCCCTGGCTCGCGGCGGCGAGCCGGGCCAGCAGCGCGGGCCGCTGCGCGGCGGGCACCAGCTGCTGTTCGTCCGTCTCCCAGGAATAGAAGCCCAGCAGCTTCCACTCGTTGGCGGACAGCTTCCTGCCCGCCTGCGCGTCGCTCAGCACCGTCTTGATGGGGCGGCCGCCGGCCAGGCCCAGCTGCAGCACGCGCAGCACCTGCGGCGCGTCGACCTCGCCCGGCAGGCGGGTGAGCTCCTGGCCGTCGTTGCCGAACAGGATCATCGTCGGGTAACCGCGCACCTTGAAGCGCGCGCCCAGGCGCTGGGCGCCGGGGTTGTCGCCGTCGATGTGGACCGCGACGAAGGCGCGCGACTGCTCGATGAAGTCGGCGCGGTTGAAGAGCGTGGCCTTCAGCTGGTTGCACGGCGGGCACCACTTGGCGCCCCAGTACAGCAGCACCGGCTTCTTCTCACCCCGCGCCTGGGCGAAGGCGCGCTCGATGTCGGCGTCGCCGGAGGCCTCCTGCCACGACACCGAGGCCGCGGCGCTGGCGGCGGTCGCCGTGGGCATCAGCGCCGGCATCGCGCCGATCGTGGACAGCGCGGTCGCAAGGACGGTCAGGCGGGCGGCCGAGCGCAGGCGCTGGGCGGTCGAGGTGCGGAAAGTCATGGCGGAACTCGCGGCCTCGTGAGCCGGTCGGTGTCGAGGAAAGGCGGCATTGTGGCGCCGCGCCGGCGGACCCGATATGCGGGACGCTTCTAACCTTGCTTGCCCCGCAGGATCGCGCCGCGGCGCAGGCTCTCGGCCGGCCACCGCTCGCGGGCGTCGTAGTACTCGGGCACGGCGACCGCGTCGGGCGGCAACTGCACCCAAGGCTGCCTGGAGGCAGTGAAGATGTGGATGTCCGGCGGCAGGCGGTCCGGCTCGTCCAGGGTGCCGACGCGGACGAAGCGCATCGCGTCGCCGCCGCCGGCGTAGTTGCTCCAGACCGCGATCCAGCAGCTCGGGCAGCGCCAGATCTTCTGGCCCTTGCCGCTGGCGGACGGGTTCATCACCGGCACCGGCTCGCCCGCGAGCAGCTCCACGCGATCCGCCTCGATCAGCGCATTCAGCGCGAAGGCCGCACCGCTGGCGCGTTGGCACCAGCGGCAATGACAGCAATGGACGAACAGCGGGCGGCTGGTCATCCGGTAGCGGACCTGGCGGCAGTCGCAGCCGCCTTCGAAGGTGTCGGGGGCGTCGCTCATCGCTTGTCTCCTCCTGGCATGCGGAGCGCGCAGGATAGCCGTTCGACAACGGCGAGCGACCGGCCGGTCGCCCCGCGACCGGGCCGGCTCAGCCGTCGGCGAGCGCGATGCGGGTGGCGGCGTCCGCCGGGAAGAAGTGCTCCACGCGCAGCGAGGCCAGGGTGACGTCCAGCGGCGAGCCGAAGCTGGTGAAGGCCGAGAACAGGCTGAGCACGCCGGCCGACGAGCGCAGCCGCGTGTGCAGCAGCGGCGTGTGCGCGTCCGTCGCGACGCGCTGCGGCACATGCGGGCGGAGTTCCTCGAGCAGCGGCTTGAGCTCGGCGAAGTGCGCGGCCTCGTGATTGGCGCGGCTCCACAGCGCGGCGCAGACCTCGTCCTCGTTCTCGCAGAGCGCCCGCAGCCCACCGGGCTGCAGGCAGGCCCGCAGCAGGTTGAAGCCCGGTTGCAGCATCGTCCCGGCGTCGACGCCCAGCAGCGTCATCAGCCGGTGGGCGCCGCGGTTGGCCATCACCAGGTTCCAGCCACCGTCCAGCACCAGGGCGGGCGCGGGGTCGTGCGCGTCCAGCAGGTGACGCAGCGCCTGGCGCACCGCGTCCAGGTCGGGGTCGTCGAGCGAGCGGCGCGGATAGTGCGGCGCGTAGCCGGCGGCCAGCAGCGCCTCGTTGCGGCGCGGCAGCGGCGCATCCAGCGCGTCCAGCAGCGCGATCAGCATCTCGCGGCTGGGTCGCGCGCGGCCGGTCTCGATGCAGCTCAGGTGGCGCTGCGACACGCCCACGCGCAGCGACAGCTCCAGCTGGCTCAGGCGGCGCTCGCGGCGCAGCTGCGGCAGCAGCACCGTGACGGGGGAGGTCGCGGGTATCGCGGAGGTCGGGACAGCGATCGTGTTCATGCGGGTCATGCTAGCCGCGGGGCGGCTGGCGGCAATGACCTCGGAGGTCATTGAGCCGGCGCGCGCCGGCGCCGAGACTGAAAGCCATGTTCAACCCGTCGATGACCTCAAGGAGCCCGTCATGCTGAAGATCTCCCTTGCCCTGGTGCTGGCCGTGTTCGGCGCGTATTCGATGCACGTCGTCCTGGAGCTGGGTTATGTCGGCCTGTGGCTGTCGCTATTCGAGCGGCCCGGCAGCCGGCAGGCGGTGGCCGACCTGATGATCGCCTGCCTGCTGCTGCTGGGCTTCCTGTGGCGCGATGCGCGGCAGCAGGGCCGCCGCTTCTGGCCGTATGCGGTGATCACGCTGGCGGCCGGCTCGGTCGGTCCGCTGCTGTACCTGCTGCTGGCGCCGAAGGCCTCCACCCTGCCGGCGCACCGGGCCGACGGCCTTCAGGCCTCCCCGAGCAAGTCCTGACCCTCGTCCAGCGGCGGCCCCTCTGGTGCCGCCTTCGCGAGCGCCATCCAGGTGCCGAAGTCGGGCTTCATCGGCCGGCGCGGCGCGGGGCGGCCCAGCTCGAAGCGCCAACCCTCGGCCAGCTCATGCGCGAACAGGACGCCGAAGGCCGGCGGGATCTCCTCGACCGCCGCGATGCCGGCGCGCAGCACGTACCAGCACTGGCCGCTGAGCGCGAGGTAAGCCTGGGCCTTGGCCGGCCGGCGCAGTTCCGAGAGCAGGTCGGCGCGGCTGACCTTGATCTCGTGGACCGCCGGTTCGAGGTAGTCCTCGACGGTGGTGTTGCGCACCGAATAGACATCGGGCATCGCGTTGACCCAGCGCAGGCGCTCGGGCTCGTCCTCGCGCGGCAGGCCGGCGCGCAGCGACAGTCCGCGCCAGACGATCCGGCCCGCGCGCTGCAGCTCGATGGCCATCCGGCCGACCAGGTCCTCATGCCGGTCGCGGGCGGCGCGGTTCTTTCGCAGGCCCAGGTGCAGGACCTCGATCCCGGGACCGGTCAGCCGCAAGGTCTCGCGGCCGCGCGCGTCCTGCTGGCGCTCCAGCCAGCCCAGTGCCAGCAGTTCCACCTCCAGCATGTCCTGGCAGGGCCAGCCGGCCGAGCGCCAGAGCTGGCGCAGGCGGCGGATCTGGATCACCGTGGGACGGAGCGGCGGCGAGGACATCCGGCGATGTTGCCCGAGATGCCTGGCGAAACCCGTCAGTAGCCCTGCCGTGGCAACGACGCCTTCCAGCACGACCGGATGCGGGTGGCCCGGCGGTTCCGCTGAGAAAAAAGGCCACGCCTCGTGAGAGGACGTGGCCAACAGGGAGGAGGTTGCAGGGCCTCGAGCCGTCGGGACCGCCGCGTGCGAGGACGGATCAGGCGCCCGGAGGCCGAGGCGAGGAGCCGATCGGCGCGTCAGTTGTTCGTGCGCTCGCGGCGCAGCGAGCCGACCATCGCGGTGCTGTCGCCCATCACGAAGACGGTGTAGACATAGCCGGCGGTGATGCCGAGGTCGCTCAGCGAGTACACCGGCGTCGTCGAGGACGGCGAGGTCACCGTCAGCAGCGCCGCGGTGGAGGCCGGCGTGGTCTGCGCCGTCGAGGCGGTCCCGGCCACCACGTTCGAGGCCAGCGCGCTGTAGTCGACGTTCAGCGTCAGGCCGGTCGCGGCGCTCGCCACGCCGTTGACCAGGCGGATCTTGGCCGTCGTCGTCGGGCTGGTCGGCAGGCGGTTGTCATCGGTCAGCACCGACAACTGAGGATTCGCCGCCGTGCCCCACACCATCAGCGTGTAGTCGTTGCCCGCGACCAGGGTCGGCTTGGCGAAGGACATCAGCTGGCCGTTGACGTAGACCGACAGGTCGGCCGCGCCCGCGGTGAGCGTCGTGTAGTCGCCGATCGTCGGCGCGACCGAGGTGGGCATCAGCGCCGTCTGGCCCACCGAACCCGACACCAGCGCACTGCCGCCCACCGCCGCCACCAGCCGCGCCCGCGCGGTCGTGTTGGGGAAGTTGGTCGTTGCGCCCTGCTGGATCAGCTGGATGCCGTTGACCAGCACGCCGCCGGTGCTGCCGGTCAGCACCAGCGTCGAGACGCCGGCCGACGGCAGCGTGATGCTGGGGATGTCCAGGCGCACGTCGCTCTTGGAGCCGGCGGCGGTCAGGCGGACGCGGAAGGTGCCGCTGTTCAGCGACACATAGCCGCTGCCCGAGCCCGCCGCGATGCCGGCCGCCACCGTCGACGCGGTGTCCAGCGTCTCGTCCGCGCCGGTGACATAGACGTCCATCGAGCCCGCGTCCGGCGCCAGGTTCAGCACCAGCAGCTTGGACTTGCCGGAGGCCGGCGCCTCCTGGTCTTCCTGCAGCAGCGTCGTCTGCAGCGAGCCCGCCGAGCCGTACGCGATCATCGCGTAGTGGCTGCCCGCCGCCAGCGTCGGCGTGGACGAAGCCAGCGTGCTGCCCACGCTGTTGCTCTGGATCTCGGTGCCGGTGGCGGAGGTCTTCACGTCGGCATAGCTGCCGACCGCGCCGTAGGCCACGGCGGAGTTCACCGTCGTGCTGTCCACCGACATGTCCAGCGCGGCATAGCCGATGCTGGCGTTGAGAAGGCGCATCTGCGCCGTGCTGCTGTCACCGCCGCCGCCGCAGGCGGCCAGCAGGGCGGCCGCGGCCACGCTCAGGCCCCAGGCCCAGGTCTTGAATCGCATCGTCCGACACTCCGATTGAGGATGGCGGGATTGAACGAGGCCCGTGTTGCTGCGGCTTGTGGCCGCTTGCCAGCTTTGTGTAGTTCCATATCAAGGCCGACACAGAGTTGCCGGCCGCTAGCCCCGCGGGCGCCGCACCTGGGGTCTTCCCTCCTGGGTTCCACTCTCTAAACGGCCGCCGGCGCCGCCGCTAGCATCCGCGCCATGAATGCCTACCCGCAGCTGCTGTCGCCCCTGGATCTCGGCTTCACCACCCTCCGGAACCGCGTGCTGATGGGCAGCATGCACACCGGGCTGGAGGACTCGCGCAAGCACATCGGGCGCCTGTCCGAGTACTTCGCCGAGCGCGCCCGCGGCCAGGTCGGCCTGATCGTCACCGGTGGCTACGCGCCCAACATCGCCGGCTGGGCCAAGCCCTTCGCCGGCACGCTGATGACCGGCGGCGCCGCCCGCCGCCACCAGGCCATCACCCGCGCGGTCCATGCCGAGGGCGGCAAGATCGCGCTGCAGATCCTGCACACCGGCCGCTACGGGTACCACCCGTTCAACGTCGCGCCCTCGGCGCTGAAGTCGCCGATCTCGCCATTCACGCCGCATGCGCTAAGCGAGCGCGGCATCGAGCGCCAGATCCGCGCCTTCGTCCGCTGCGCGGTGCTCGCGCGCGAGGCCGGCTACGACGGCGTGGAGGTGATGGGCTCAGAGGGCTACTTCATCAACCAGTTCCTGGTCGCCGCCACCAACCAGCGCAGCGATGCCTGGGGCGGCGACTTCGCGCGCCGCATGCGGCTGCCGGTGGAGATCCTCACCCGGATGCGCGAGGCCGTCGGCCCCGACTTCATCATCATCTACCGCCTGTCGATGCTGGACCTGGTCCCGGACGGCGGCAGCTGGGACGAGGTGCTGCAATTGGCGCGCGCTGTCGCGCGAGCGGGCGCGACCCTCATCAACACCGGCATCGGCTGGCATGAGGCCCGCATCCCGACGATCGCCACCAGCGTGCCGCGCGCCGGCTTCGCCTGGGTCACGAAGAAGCTGCGCGACCAGCTGCATGCCGAGGGCCTGCGCATCCCGCTGGTCACCAGCAACCGCATCAACACGCCGGAGGTCGCCGAGTCGGTGCTGGCCGACGGATCGGCCGACATGGTCTCGATGGCGCGGCCGCTGCTGGCGGACCCGGCCTTCGTGCGCAAGGCCGCCGAGGGTCGTGCCGACGAGATCAACACCTGCATCGCCTGCAACCAGGCCTGCCTGGACCATGTCTTCAAGCAGGAGGTCGCGTCCTGCCTGGTCAACCCGCGCGCCGGGCATGAGACGCTGCTGCGCATCGTGCCGGTGGCCCCTGGGCAAAGGCGCAAGCGCGTGGCCGTCGTCGGCGCGGGACCGGCCGGCCTGGCCGCCGCCACGACGCTGGCCGAGCGCGGCCATGAGGTCACGCTGATCGACGCCGCCACCGAGATCGGCGGCCAGTTCAACCTGGCCAAGCGCATCCCGGGCAAGGAGGAGTTCCATGAGACGCTGCGCTACTTCAAGCGCCGGCTGGAACTGCTGGGCGTCACGCCGCAGCTGGGCCGGCGCGTCGGCGCCCAGGACCTGATGGACTACGACGAGGTGCTGCTCGCCACCGGCGTCACGCCGCGCGATCCGCGCATTCCTGGTCAGGAGGAGGGCATCGCCCGGGGCCAGGTCCTGACCTACCTGGAAGTGCTGCGTGGCGAGAAGCCGGTCGGTCGCCGCGTGGCGGTGGTCGGCGCGGGCGGGATCGGTTTCGACGTGTCGGAGTTCCTGCTGGAGCAGGGGCACTCGCTGGCGCTGGATGCCCCCGCCTGGCGCAGGCACTGGGGCGTGGGCGATCCGCAGGAGACCCGCGGCGGCCTCGCGCGTCCGCAACCCGAGCCGGCCGATCGCGAGATCACGCTGCTGCAGCGCCGCGCCGGCAAGCTCGGCGCGGGCCTGGGCAAGACCACCGGCTGGATCCATCGCGCCGCGCTCAAGACGCACGGTGTACGGATGATCGGCGGCGTGCAGTACGAGCGCATCGACGCGGCGGGCCTGTGGATCAGCCGGGGCGAGGATCGCACCGACCCCGAGCGCATCGACTGCGACACCATCGTGCTGTGCGCTGGCCAGGAGCCCTTGCGCGAGCTCGAGGCGCCGCTGCGCGCGGCGGGCCGGTCGGTGCATCTGATCGGCGGTTCGGCCGAGGCGAAAGAATTGGACGCAAAGCGTGCAATCCTGCAGGGAACGCAGGTGGCGGCCTCGCTGTAAACCCTAGCGGGCCCTTCAGCCGCGCGCCGATACTCCGAAGGTCGAGCCAAAGGGAGCGGCCGCCACACGCGGCCGCCGCCGACACGGGGCCAGCTGTTGCCCCTCCATTCATAAGAAATGCTTGGGTGAGCCATGCGTCTTCGCCTGACCCGTCGTTGGGGATGCCTTGCCGTGTCCGCGCTGCTGCCTGCGTGCCTGAGCACGACGGCATGGGCCGGCGCGTCCGCGCCTGCCCCGGTGACGGCGGCGACGAGCGCGACGAATGCGATGGCCTCGCACCTGCCGGCGTGGATCGATTCCGGCTCGACCGTGTTCTGGCTGGGCGCCGGCTGCGTGATCGGCGGCCTGACGCTGGGCGTGATGGTCAGCTTGTTCGTGCAGCAGCGCGGCCGGCTGCGGCGCCGCCGCGAGGAACTCAAGCGCGTGCGCCGTGAGCGCGCCCGTCTCAGCGCCCTGCTGAACGCGATTCCCGACCCGATGTATTTCAAGGATGCGAACGGCGCCTATGAGGGCTGCAATCCGGCCTTCGAGCGCGCCGTCGGCCTGACCGAGCAGGAGATCATCGGCCGCCGCGACGCCGACCTGCCCAATCCGCCGGGCTGGGTCGACACCCAGGCCGACGGCCGCACGCTCACCTGGCGCGATGGCGCCGATGGCGGCGCCCGCTGCCTGGACGTGGTCAGCGCGCCCGTCGTCGACGACGACCAGTACCTGGGCCAGGTCGCCATCGCCCGCGACATCACGCAGCTGCAGCAGGCCACCGACGCCGCCCGCCGCGCCGCCACCGTCTACGAGCATTGCGGCGAAGGGATCATGGTCATCGACCACAACCTGCGCATCGTCGACGTCAATCCGGCGCTGGTCGCGATGGTCGGCCATGACCGCCAGACGCTGCTGGGCAAGCGCCCGCTGCTGCTGCGCGAGGCCGAGCAGGATCCGGAGAAGCTGCGCGCGCTGTGGGCCGACATCGAGTCCCGCGGCAAGTGGAGCGGCGAGGTCACCGAGCGCCACAAGAACGGCGAATCGATTCCGATGTGGGCGACCTTCGTGAAGGTGCCGGCGCCTTCGGGTGATCCGGACCAGGTGCAGTACCTGAGCGTGCTGACCGACATCTCCCGCATCAAGCAGACCGAGGCCGAGCTGCTGCACCAGTCGCTGCACGACAGCCTGACCGGCCTGCCCAACGCGGCGCTGCTGCGCGACCGCATCACCCGCCAGATCGGCAACGCGCAGCGGGAGCACACCTGCGTGGCGGTGCTCTACATCGACCTGGACGGCTTCCGCGACGTCAACGACATCGCCGGCCATGCCGCCGGCGACCAGGTGCTGCTGACGGCCGCGGCGCGTTTCGCCAATGTCACCCGGCTGAGCGATTCGGTGGCGCGGGTCGGCGCGGACGAGTTCGTCGTGGTGCTGTCGGGCCTGGTCGACGAGGAAACCGCGATGCGCCTGGGCGACCGCCTGATCCAGGCGATGGACGAGCCGGTCGTCATCGACAACCACCGCTTCAATGTCGGCGCCAGCATCGGCCTGGCGCTGTTCCCGGCCGACGGCACCCAGGTCGACGAACTGCTGCGCAATGCCGAGGTGGCCATGGTGCGCGCCAAGCTGCATGCGCGCGGGTCGGTCCAGGCCTACCGGCCGGAACTGACCGAGGCGGTGCAGCAGCGCTTCGAGCTGACCCACGCGCTGCGCCAGGCCAACGAGGCGGCGCAGTTCCGCCTCGAATACCAGCCGCAGGTGCGCCTGAGCGACGGCCAGCTGATCGGCGCCGAGGCGCTGCTGCGCTGGCGGCATCCGACGCGGGGGCCGATCTCGCCGGCGGACTTCATCCCGCTGGCCGAGGAGACCGGCCTGATCATCCCGATCGGCCGCTGGGTGCTGGAGCAGGCCTGCGCGCAGGTGGCGCGCTGGCAGGGCCAGGAGGGCAAGCCGCAGCAGGTCGCGGTCAACGTGTCCGCCCGGCAGCTGCGCCAGCCCGACTTCATCGAGACGCTGGACTTCATCCTCGCCGAGACCGGCTGCCCGCCCAGCGCGCTGGAGCTGGAGGTCACCGAGAGCCTGCTGCTGGAGGATGCCGAGCAGGCGATCAGCCTGCTGACGCGCATCTCCAATCGGGGCGTGCGCGTGGCCATCGACGATTTCGGCACCGGCTATTCCTCGCTGGCCTACCTGAAGCGGATGCCGGTCAGCACCCTGAAGATCGACCGCAGCTTCGTCCACGACCTCAGCAGCGACGCCAACGTCGCCGCGATCGCGCGCACGGTGATCGTGCTGGCACGCAGCCTCAACCTGGACGTGCTGGCCGAGGGCGTGGAGACGCTCGAGCAGGCCGAGTGGCTGCGCCGCGAAGGCTGCGACTGGGCCCAGGGCTGGTACTACGGCCGCCCGATGCCGGCCGAGGATTTCGTGCTCACGCCGCCGCCCGAGCCGCTGCGCCGCGCGCCGGCCAAGCGGCTGCAGCTGGCCTGATCAGGCCTCGCCGTCGCCGTTCACGCGGCGCCGGGGCGTGGTCGGCGGGGCCGGCTCGCTGACCCACAGGCGCCATTCCCGCGCGCTGATCTCGCGCACTTCCAGGCCGCGCCGCAGGACGTAGCTCGAGTCATGCCAGCTCTCGACCGGACCGGCGACGGTGCGCCTGGGGGGTGGCTCGAAGCCGAACTCCGAGTCGCCGAAGCTGCTGCCGCTGTCCGCGTAATGGCTCTCGCCATGGCTGAAACGACTCTCGCCGTAATGGCTGGGATACAGGCTGTCGGACCCGCCGCCGGTCGCCATCGGCCTGGACGCCGCGGGCGGGAGCTGTGGGAGGGAGGACCGGTACTTCATTGCTGGAACTCCGGGATCACGGGGGAAGGGGCACTCCATGGTGATCCTGTCGGCCCTGGGCCGTCAGCCCGCAGATGGAGGGGCTGGCGGGGGAGGACATTTCCCCCTTGAAATCACTTGCCGGCCCGGGCGGTGTGTGCAAATCACAGCGGTAGCGCTGTCGTGTGCTTCACCTCTTCCATCACCGCGTAGGTCCGCGTCTCGCGCACGCCCGGCAGGGTCCAGATGACGGCGCCGATGAACTCCCGGTAGGCCGCCATGTCCGACACCCGCGTCTTGAGCAGGTAGTCGAAGCCGCCCGCCACCAGATGGCATTCCAGGATCTCCGGCCGCGCCTGCACCGCCGCGCGGAAGTTGTCCATGACGTCGTGGACGGTGCGATCGAGCAGGATCTCGATGAAGACCAGCATCTGGGCCCCCAGCTTGGCGGGATTCAGGCGTGCCTCGTAGCCGAGGATGAAGCCGTCGCGCGTCAGCCGCCGCACCCGCTCCAGCACCGCCGTCGCGGACATCTGCACCTCCTCGGCCAGCTTCAGGTTGCTGATGCGCCCGTCCTGCTGCAGCAGCGCGAGGATGCGTCGGTCGATCTTGTCCAGGTCCTGGAGGTCGCTCATGCTGGATTCCGTGCGGTGGATGGCCTAAACATTGGAGATTAATTCGGACCTGTCCTTTTTACACTCCCGACATTCGCTAGGGGAGCGCCCCTCGCACGAACATTCGAGGATCCCATGAATGCTTTCGCCCTGCCGCCCGAGACCTCCCGCCTGCCGGACCCGTACCGCGATGAACTGCCGCTGGTGCGCGCACTGGCCGCGCCGCTGCAGGCCCTCAACTGGGCGGCGGTGGTCGACCAGGCGCGTCCCTGGGTGCAGCAGGTGCGCGCGAATCCGGCGCCGTTCTGGGCGATGGAATCGCTGCTGCGCGAGTACCCGATCACCAGCGCCGAGGGCCTGGCCCTGATGCGCCTGGCCGAGGCGCTGCTGCGCGTGCCCGATGCCGAGACCGCCATCGCGCTGACCGCCGACCAGCTCGGCCGCGCCGACTTCGATGGCGGCTCGGACGGCCCGCACAAGATGCTGGCCGGCCTCGCGGCGAGCGCGATCTCGCTGTCCAAGAAGTTCCTGCCGGACGCCGAGTCCGACGGCGGCCTGATGAAGCGCCTGGGCGCGCAGACGGTCGTGGCCGCGACGGTGCGGGCGATCCAGCTGCTGGGCCGCCAGTTCGTGCTCGGCCGCAACATCCAGGAAGCGATGAAGGAGGCCGACGCCGCCCGCAAGGCGCAGGCGGCGCCGGGCCGCCCCAGGCAGCCAGACGCCTCCGTGGGGGGATCCGGAGCCCAAGGTCATCAGCTGCGCTTCTCCTACGACATGCTGGGCGAGGGCGCCCGGACCGAGCGCGATGCCGAGCGCTACCAGGCCTCCTACCTGCATGCGATCGCCGCGATCGCCGGCGGTCGCAAGGCCGAGTCGCCGGAGGGCAGCGACGGGATCTCGATCAAGCTGTCGGCGCTGTTCTCGCGCTACGAGGTGCTGCAGCGCGAGCGCGTCTACGCCGAGCTGCTGCCGCGGGTGTGGCAGCTGGTCGAGAAGGCCGCGCAGGCCAACATCAACCTGACGATCGATGCCGAGGAGGTCGACCGGCTCGAGCTGTCGCTGGAGCTGCTCGACGCGCTGGCCGCGCGCATCGCCACCCACTTCCCGCAATGGCGCGGCTTCGGTCTGGCGGTCCAGGCCTACCAGACGCGCGCCCGCGACGTGGTGGAGGCGGTCGCCGCGATCGCGCGCCGGCACGGGCTGCGCTTCATGGTGCGACTCGTCAAGGGCGCCTACTGGGACGGCGAGATCAAGCGCGCCCAGGAGCAAGGCCTGCCGTGCTATCCGGTCTACACCCACAAGCCGCACACGGACGTGTCCTACCTGGCCTGCGCCCAGGCGCTGCTGCAGCACCACGACGTCATCTATCCCCAGTTCGCCAGCCACAACGCCGGCACCATCGCCGCCATCCTGCAGATGGCCCGGGCGCTCGGCGCCAAGTTCGAGATGCAGCGCCTGCACGGCATGGGCGAGGGCGTCTACCGCGAGGTGCTGAAGGACGGCGCCATCCCCTGCCGCGTCTACGCGCCGGTCGGCGAGCACCGCGACCTGCTGGCCTACCTGGTGCGCCGCCTGCTGGAGAACGGCGCCAACTCGTCCTTCGTCCACCAGCTGGCCGATCCGACGGTGGCGCCGGAGGAACTGCTGGCCTCGCCGATGACGCAGATCCAGGAGGCCGCGGCGCTGCCGCTGCCGGTCGCCCTGTACCGCGACGCGGCGGGCCGCGGCCGCGACAACTCCGCGGGCCTGGACCTGGCCGTGCCCGAGCAACGCCAGCCGCTGCTGGACGCGCTGGCCGTCTGCACCGTGCCGACGCTGACCGAGGCCTCGCCCGACGAGGTGGACGCGGTGATGGCGCGCCTGCAGGGCGGCTTCGTCGGCTGGAACGCGACGCCGGTGGCCGAGCGCGCCGCGGTGCTGCGCCGCGCCGCCGACGCGCTGCAGGCACAACTGCCGCAGTACTGCGCGCTGCTGGTCAAGGAGGCCTACAAGAGCTTCGGCGACGCGATCAGCGAGGTGCGCGAGGCCATCGACTTCCTGCGCTACTACGCCGATGAGGCGGAGCGCCTGGCCGCCGATGGCGTCGTGCTGAACGGCCGCGGCGTGTTCGTCTGCATCTCGCCGTGGAACTTCCCGCTGGCGATCTTCGCCGGCCAGGTGGTGGCGGCACTGGCGGCCGGCAACGCCGTCGCGGCCAAGCCCGCCGAGCAGACACCGGCCGTGGCCGCCGCCTGCGTCGCGCTGCTGCATGCCGCTGGCGTGCCGCAGGACGCGGTGCAGCTGGTGCATGGCCGTGGCGAGACCGTCGGCGCGCGCCTGGTGGCCGCGCCGCAGACGGCGGGCGTGTGCTTCACCGGCTCGACGCAGGTGGCGCAGATCATCAACCGCCAGCTGGCGGCCAAGCCCGGCGCCGCGGCGCTGCCGCTGATCGCCGAGACCGGCGGGCTGAACGCGATGATCGTGGACTCGACCGCGCTGCCGGAGCAGGTCATCGACGCCGTCGTGCAATCGGCCTTCCGCAGCGCCGGCCAGCGCTGCTCGGCGCTGCGCCTGCTGGCGGTGCACGAGGCGGTGGCCGATGGCGTCATCGAGATGCTGCGCGGCGCCGTCAAGGAACTGCGCGTCGGCGACAGCGCCGACCTGGCGACCGATGTCGGCCCGCTGATCGACGACGAGGCCTTCCAGGGCGTCTCCAGGGAAGTCCAGCGCCTGAAGCGCGAGGCGACGCTGATCGCCGAGGCCGTGCCGGCCGACGCCTGCCCCCGCCTGCTGCCGCCGGTGGCGGTCGAGCTGCCGACGATTGCGTCCCTGAAGCAGGAGATCTTCGGACCGGTGCTGCATGTCGTGCGCTGGAGCGGCGACGTCGACGCCGTGGTGCGCGAGATCAACGCGCTGGGCTATGGCCTGACGCTGGGCATCCAGACCCGCATCGACAGCCGCGCGCTGCGCCTGGCGTCGGAAGCGCGCATCGGCAATGTCTATGTGAACCGCAACATCATCGGCGCGGTCGTCGGCGTGCAGCCCTTCGGCGGCGAGGGCATGTCGGGCACCGGTCCGAAGGCGGGTGGTCCGCACTACCTGCTGCGCTTCGCGGCGCAGCCGAAGGTCGAGGCGACCGAAGCGGCCCCGGCGTCGGCATTGGCGACGACCGGCGCCGCCGCGGACCTCGGACCGCTGTTCACCGCGCACGAGGCCTGGGCCGAGCGTCCGCTGGACGAGCGTGCGACCGCGCTGGAGCGCGCCAGCGCCGGCCAGCCACCGGTGGTGGCCGGGGCCTGGCGCACGCTGGGCGCGGCTGCGCGCCGTGCGCTGGTGGATGTGAAGCTGCCCGGCCCGACCGGCGAGAGCAACGAGCTGCGCCTGCATGGCCGCGGCGTGATCGCGGTGCTGGCGCAGGGCGCGTCGACCGAGGAGCTGGCGCGCGCGCTGGGCGCGGCGCTGGTGGCGGGCAATGCGGTGGCGGTGGTGGGCGGTGGCGACACGGCGCAAGAGCTCCGCACCGCGCTGATGCGCGGCGGCGTGGCCGCGGCGGCGATGCAGCTGCTGCCGGCCGACCAGTTGGGTGCGGTGCTGCGCGCGGTGAAGCTGGCTGGCGTGATCGCCCCCGCGGCGCTGCAGCTGGCCGCGCAGCGGGAGCTCGCCAGCCGCGACGGCGCGATCCTGCCGGTTGTGCCGATGGTGGAACTGGCCGACGCCCGCCAGCTCTATCGCCTGGTCGCCGAGCAGACGCTCACGATCAACACCGCAGCCGCGGGCGGAAACGCTGCGCTGCTGGCGGGCATGCACTGATCGCCGATCGCCGATCGCCGATCGCGGCGCCGGTGCTCAGCGTCGAAGGCTGAATCGGCCGAGGCCGTCCCGGGAGGGGCGGCCGTCGATCCGCCACCATCCCGAGCGCGGCACGACCCAGCTTTCCCCTGCGCGCAGGCGCATCGGCTGTGGCCAGCAATGGTCGGCCCACAGCGTGGGCGCGTCCTCGATGCTGATCTCGCCGCCGCGCAGGTGCAGCACCGTGCCGCGGGCCAGCCGCAGCAGCGTCGACTGACCGGCTGCCAGCGCGTGATCGCCATCGAAGGACGCCGGCGCCAGGCTCTCGCTCGATGACGGCGTCGCCCGCGCCATGCGGACTCGGGCGTGCTGTCCGGACCAGGGGGTGGGCAGCCATCTCAGGACATGGGTGAGGAACATGACAGCATCGCCCGGCCTGTTCTCAGGCCTGGGCGCCATGAAGACGATGCGGTCCAGTGTTCCGGCCGCCGCCTCGTCGCGACAGGTACAGCGGACCGATTTGTTCTGCGCAACAGCGCTCGCGCGGGGGCTGTTCCGTATCCACTGCCCGCCGGCTGTTCCGGTGCCCCGCTGGCACCCGGGCGCAGAATCGCCGCCATGGACGCTACCGATCCCCTCTACGCGCAGGTCGCGGCGCATTACCGCCAGGCCATCACGGCCGGCACGATGCCGCCGGGCAGCCGGATGCCGTCGGTGCGCACGCTGATGGGATTGCACCGCGTGAGCCTCAGCACCGCGCTGCAGGCTTGCCGGCTGCTGGAGAGCCAGGGCCTGCTGCAGGCCCGCCAGCGCGCCGGCTACTTCGTCCGCCCGCCGCGACCGACGCGCCTGGCGCGTGCCGCCGAGCCGCGCCAGACCCAGGCCGACCCGGCACGTTTCGTCGGCGTGCATGAGCGTATCTCGGAGATCCTCACCCGGGGCATCGCGGCCAGACCCGAGGTCAACCTTTCCGGCGCCTGCGCGCATCCGTCGCTGTATCCGACCCGCGCGCTCGCGCTGCACGGCCAGCGCCTGCTGCGCCGCCGGCCGGAGATCCTCGGTACCCAGCCCGATCCGCAGGGCCTGCTCGGGCTGCGCCAGGCGCTGTCGCGGCTGGCGCTGAATGCGCAGATCCAGCTCGACCCGTCCCAGCTGGTCATCACGCATGGCTGCACCGAGGCCCTGAGCGTCGCGCTGCGCGCGGTGACCAGGCCGGGCGACGCGGTGGCGGTCGAATCGCCCACCTATTACGGCCTGCTGCAGTTGCTCGAAAGCCTGGGCCTGCGCGCGCTCGAGATCCCCACCAGCCCGCACACGGGGCTGTCCGTCGAGGCGCTCGAGGCGGCGGCCGCGCAGGAGCCGCGACTCAAGGCGGTGGTGGTGGTGCCCAACCTGCAGAACCCGCTCGGCGCGGTGATGCCCGACGCGGCCAAGCAGGCCTTGCTGGCGAGCTGCGAGGCCCGCGACCTCGCGCTGATCGAGGACGACACCTACGCGCTGCTGTGCGACACGCCGCAGCGCGCGATCAAGTCCTGGGACACGACGGGGCGGGTGATCTTCTGCTCTTCGCTGCACAAGACGCTGGCGCCGGGCATGCGAGTCGGCTGGATCGCCGCCGGGCGCTGGCAGCCGCGGGTGGAGATCCTCAAGTACGCGCAGAGCCGACCCAACGAGATGCTGGGGCAGGCGATCCTGGCGGAGTTCCTGGCCGGCGGCCAGATCGAGCGCCACCTGCGGGCGCTGCGGGCGAAGCTCGCCACGCAGCGCGAGCAGATGGCCGAGGCCCTGTCCGACGAGCTGCCGACCGGCACGCGCCTGTCGATGCCGCCGGGCGGTCCCAGCCTCTGGGTGGAATTGCCGGAGGGCCTGTCGTCGCTGGCGCTGTTCGACGCGGCGCTGGAGAAGGGGGTGAGGCTGGGGCCGGGGCTGATGTATTCGAACTCGGACCGCTTCGACAACTTCATCCGCATCAACGCCGGCAATCCGATGGACGAGGCGCAACGGCGCGCGATCGCGACGCTGGGCGCGCTCTGCGCGTCGATGTTGCGCAGGTGAGGGCTGAAGGCCCGCGGCTACACTGCCGGCCCATGAGTTCCTGCATCGCATTCATCGGTGGCGGCAACATGGCCAGCGCCATCATCGGCGGCCTGCGCCGCGCCGGATATCCGGCCGAGGACCTGCTGGTGGTCGAGCCCTTCGAGGCGCAGCGCGAGCGCCTCGCCGCCGACTTCGGCCTGCGTCCGATGGCGACCGCCGATGCCGCGCTGTCGCGGGCCCGCGCGGTGGTCTGGGCGGTCAAGCCGCAGCTGTTCCAGGAAGCGGCCGCGCCGGTGGCGCCGCATGTGGGCGGCGCGCTGCAGCTGTCGGTGATGGCCGGCCTGCGCGCCGATTCGATCGCCCGCGCGACCGGCGCCGCCCGCGTCGTGCGCGGCATGCCCAACACGCCGGCGCTCATCGGGCAGGGCATCACCGGTCTGCATGCGAGCACCGCCGTGACCGCCGACGATCGCGCGCTGGTCGAGCAGTTGCTGCAGGCGACCGGTCGCACGCTCTGGGTCGATGCCGAGGGCGACCTCGACACCGTCACCGCGCTGTCGGGCTCGGGCCCGGCCTATTTCTTCTTCCTCGTCGAGCACATGGTCGCCGCGGCGCGGACGCTGGGCCTGGACGAGGCCAAGGCCCGCGAGCTCGCGCTGGCCACCTGCGGCGGCGCCGCGGCGCTGGCCTTGCAGTCGGGCGAGTCGCCGACCGCGCTGCGCGAGAAGGTGACCTCCAAGGGCGGCACCACGCATGCGGCGATCACCAGCTTGCAGGCCGATGGCGTCGGCGACGCGATCGAGCGCGCGGTGAAGGCTGCCCATCGGCGCGCGGGCGAGTTGGGCGACGAGTTCGGGCGCGGCTGAAGCCGCCGTGCTCCGCGCCCTGCGCCGACGTTCGCCGATGTCCTGATTCCAAGCACCGTTCCGACCGATGGGGATTGCCGATCGCTGGGGCCTGCGCGCCTGGTTGCGCGCACCGGGCTCGCTGAGCAAGCGCCTGGCCGCGACCGGCCGCCGCTACGAGGTGCTGGTGCTGCGCCAGACGGTGGCGCCGCTGCGACCGCAGGAGCGCGCCGCGCTCGGCCTGCCGCGTCGCGGCCTGACCGTCGTGCGCGAGGTGCTGCTGCATGTCGACGGCCAGCCGCTGGTGTGGGCGCGCTCGGCGGTGCATGGCCATTCGCTGGCGGGGCCGTGGAAGGCGCTCAAGGGCCTGGGCAGCCGGCCGCTGGGCCATCTGCTCTACGACGACCCTCGCATTCATCGCAGCGAGCTGCAGCCACGCCGGGTGACCCGCCACGGCGCGACCCACCGGCAGATGCAGCGCCAATGGCTGGCCGCGACCGGCACCGAGGCACCGGCCCGGATGCAGTGGTCGCGCAATTCCGTCTTCACCCGGCACGGGCAGCAGTTGCGGGTGATGGAGATGTTCGTGCCCGACGTCGCGCTGCGCGACCCCGGGCCGCTGCGGCGCAAGTCGCGGCCACGGCGCTGAATGCCGTCGTGCCGCGCCCCGACGCCCACCGGAGACGCCGATGCCTGATCCGATCCCCTCTGCCGATGCCGGGCCGACGACGCCCGCAGCGCGCCTGACCGGCGCGTTCCGCCGCTGGCTGCAGGCGCTGCGGCCCGCACCGATGCGGGTGGACGCCGGCGAGCGGCTGCGCGTGGTGGCCGGCGCGATCGCCGGGGTGCTGGTGACCGCGGTCCTGATGGAGCTGCTGTCGCGCCATGCGCCGGGCGTGCCCAGGCTCGTCGCGCCGCTGGGCGCGAGCGCGG
>NZ_PEOG01000080.1 GCF_002761755.1 Roseateles chitinivorans | reverse complement strand
GGCAGCCGCCGAGGCCGGCGCGGCCGGTCGACCCGTCGCCGGCGCGCCCAGGCCGTGCTGGTTCAGCACCTGGCCCATGGTCATGCTCGAGGGCTGCGTGCGCGGCAGCGGTGCGATCGCCTCGCGCGGCGCCAGCGACAATTCCAGGCGTGCCGGCTTGCCGGCGAGTTCGGTCAGGATGGCCTCGATGCGGCCTGCGTACTGGCTGCGGATCCAGTCCAGCTTGAATCGGTTGGGGACGCGGAGGGACACCAGGACGGCCTCGTGGCCGTTCTCTTCCTGCTGGGCGACCTCTGCCGGGGGCAGCGGGCGGATCCAGGTATTGAATTGCTGCTCAGGCAGTTCGGCGGCCAGGCGTTCGCAGCCGCGCTGCCACAAGGCCGCCCCTGACAAGTCTGCGCTCATTGTGGAAAACTTATTCTTCGAGCGGCCGGATTGTACCGATGCAAGACCGCGAAGCCAGGGTTATCCACAGATTTTTTGGCGGGGTCAAGTGCTGGTAATCCCCGTGGCCGCCTGCCCGCGGATTGACCCTGGCGCAAATCTTTGCTGTAATCGCGGGTTTTCCGGACGCCCGGACGTTGCTGCGTGGGCCTCCGTTTTTGAGCGGCTTCCGACATCAACCTGAGATGTCCACCGTCCGCGGCGCCAAGGTGGCGCGAGGCGACGGGAAGTACCGAAGATTTCCAAGAGGTTGAACATGAAACGCACTTATCAAGGCTCCAAGACCCGTCGCGCCCGCACCCACGGCTTCCTGGTCCGCATGAAGACGCGTGGCGGCAAGGCCGTCATCGCCGCTCGCCGCGCCAAGGGCCGCAAGCGCCTGGCCGTCTGAGCGAAGCGCAAGACGACTCCGACAGCACCGTGATCGGCCGCATCGTGCGATCGGCCGATTTCGAGCGCGTGCTGGGCACCCCCAGCCGCGCGCGCAGCGCGCACTTCGCCGTGCATCACCTGGCCGCCAGCCCCTCGCTGCCGAAGCGCCGTCCATCCACAGGAACGGCTGACTTGTCCACAGGTGATGCACCGATTCATCCCCAAGCTGTGGATGAACCGTCCTCCGCGAACGTGGCGCCCACTCCCGTTGAATCGGTTCCAGCCGCGCCCGACCGGGCCTGGCTGGGCTACGTCGTGCCCAAGCGGCATGCGAAGCGCGCCGTGACGCGGACGCTGCTCAAGCGCCAGATCCGCGCCGTGTTCGGTGACTTGCCGACGCTGCCGCCCGGACTCTGGGTGGTGCGGCTGCGCATGCCTTTCGACCGCAAGCAGTACCCCAGCGCCTCCTCCGATGCGCTGCGCGCCGCTGCGCGTGCGGAACTGCTGCAGCTGACCCGCAAGCTCGCGCCTTCGCCCCCGGGCGCCGCCGGCTGACCGGATCGCGGTTCGGAACAGCGACCATGGACGACCGCCCCGGCCTGCCGACGCGATTGCTGATGGGGCTGGTGCGCGGCTACCAGCTGTTGTTCAGCGCCTGGTTGCGGGCAGGCTGCCGCTACAGCCCGAGTTGCTCGAACTACGCGATGCAGTCCCTGCGCCGCCACGGCGCCGCCGCCGGCACCTACCTTGCGGTCGGACGGGTCCTGCGTTGCAACCCTTTCTGTCTGGGCGGACACGATCCCGTGCCCGACAATCCGCCCCGCCTGTTCACCCGGTTCACCGAGCGTCCCTCCAGATGCCGACCCGGGTCAGCCTCTTCAACCGCCAATCCAAAAGCTTCCCATGACTGATATTCGCCGCACCATCTTGTGGGTGGTGTTCACGATGTCGCTGGTCCTTCTGTGGGACGGGTGGCAGCGGCACAACGGCCAGCCGTCGCTGTTCCATCCGGCGCCGGCCAAGGTCGCCACCGCGCCCGCCGGTCCGGCATCGGCCGCCTCCGCCGCCGCGCTGCCGGCCGCCGCGGCCGCTTCCGGCGCCACCGCCGCCGCGCCAGTCGCGCCCGTCGTCAAGAACGAGCTGGTCACCTTCACCACCGACGTGGTCAAGGCCACCATCGACACCCGCGGCGGCAGCCTGGTGCGCGTCGAGCTGCTCAAGCATGCCGACGACACCAACCCCAGCGGCCATGTCGTCGTGCTGGATCCTCTCCGCAACTACAGCGCCCGTTCCGGGCTGCTGAACGTGCCGAACGCGCCCAGCGACCAGACGGTGCTGACGCTGGTCGACGGGCCGAAGGAACTCAAGGACGGCCAGGACACGCTGGTCGTTCGCCTGGAAGGCGAGCAGGGCGGCGTGAAGCTGGCCAAGACCTACACCTTCAAGCGGGGCGACTACGCCATCGCGGTGAACCACGAGGTCACCAACACCGGTGCGGCCGCGGTCAACCCGCAGCTGTACCTGCAGCTGGTGCGGGACGGCCATGTCGAGCACACCGGTCCGTCCTTCGCGCCGACCTCGTTCTCCGGCCCGGCGATCTACACCGACAAGGCGAAGTACCACAAGCTCGCGTTCGAGGACCTCAAGAAGGGCAAGGCCGAGTACGAGAAGAATGCCGACGATGGCTGGGTCGCGATGGTCCAGCACTACTTCGTCAGCGCCTGGATCCGCAACGAGGCCGGCCCGCGCGAGTTCAACGTCCGTCCGCTCAACCAGGACCTGTACACCGCCGGCATGGTGATGAACTTCCCGGCCGTGGCGCCGGGCGCATCCGCCAAGCTGGACAACCTGCTGTACGTCGGCCCGCAGGAAGAGAAGAAGCTGGAAGTGCTGGCCCCGGGCCTGGAACTGGTGAAGGACTACGGCATCTTCAAGATCCTGTCCAAGCCGCTGTTCTGGCTGCTGGACGTCCTGCACACGCTGCTGGGCAACTGGGGCTGGGCGATCATCCTGTTGGTCGTGCTGCTGAAGGTCGCGTTCTACGGCCTGAACGCCAGCGCGTACCGCAGCATGGCCAAGATGAAGGCGGTGAATCCCCGCATCCAGGAGATGCGTGAGCGCCTGAAGGACAAGCCGCAGCAGATGCAGCAGGAGATGATGCGCATCTACAAGGAAGAGAAGATCAACCCGCTGGGCAGCTGCCTGCCGATCTTCCTGCAGATGCCGTTCTTCATCGCGCTGTACTGGGTGCTGCTGTCCAGCGTCGAGATGCGCGGCGCGCCGTGGGTCATGTGGATCCACGACCTGTCCAAGCCCGACAGCCTGTTCGGCCACCTGTTCGGCGCGCCGATCGGCCCGCTGCCGCTGCTGATGACGGCCTCCAGCCTGCTGCAGGTCTGGCTGAATCCGCAGCCCGCCGACCCGGTCCAGGCCAAGATGATGTGGATCATGCCGCTGGCCTTCAGCGTGATGTTCTTCTTCTTCCCGTCGGGCCTGGTGCTGTACTGGCTGGTCAACAACATCCTGTCGATCGCCCAGCAATGGATGATCAACAAGCAGATCGGCGTCAACGGCTCGAAGAAGTGATCGATGCCGGCGGGGGATTCGCCAATTCCTCACGCCGATCGCAGGAGCCCCCGCACCCCGGGGGCTTTTTTTCGTCTGCGCGCAGGCGCTTAATCGTGTCCATGCGGGGATCGCTTCTCCACCTGACTCGGGACGGTGGGGGACCGGAGGCGCAAGACGCCGGCTCACGAGAGGCGGCGACGAGGCCTGCCCCGCGCCATCCACGATGACGGCGATGCGGCCTGGCGGCCCATCGCCGTTCTTCATGGCGCCCAGGCGCTGCGAGACAATCGCGCCCATGCTGTCGCGCCACCAGGATCCCATCGCCGCCATCGCCACCGCGCCAGGACGCGGGGCGGTCGGCATCGTGCGGGTGTCCGCGCCACAAGACCTGACCCCGCTTGTGACGGCCATCTGCGGCCGTGCGCTCAAGCCGCGGGAGGCGACCTACCTGCCGTTCCGCAGCGCCCAAGGCGAGGCGATCGACCACGGCCTGGCGCTGCTCTTCCCGGCGCCGCATTCCTATACCGGCGAGCATGTGCTGGAACTGCAGGCCCACGGCGGCCCGGTGGTGCTGCAGCTGCTGCTGGCGCGCTGCCTGGAGGCCGATCCCGCGTTGCGGATGCGACTGGCCGAACCGGGCGAGTTCACGCGCCGCGCCTTCCTCAACGGCAAGCTGGACCTGGCGCAAGCCGAGGCGGTGGCCGACCTGATCGACGCCAGCACCGAAGCCGCCGCGCGCAGCGCCGGACGGGCGCTGGCTGGCGCGCTCAGCGGCGAGGTCGGCGGGCTGCGTGACGGCTTGATCCAGCTGCGGATGCTGGTCGAAGCCACGCTGGACTTTCCCGAGGAGGAGATCGATTTCCTTGAGCAGGCCGATGCGCTGGGCAAACTGCGCCGGCTGCTGCAGCGGGTGGAGGCGCTGCTCGATCGCAGCCGCCAGGGCGCGATCCTGCGCGAGGGCATCAAGGTCGTGCTGGCGGGACAACCGAATGTCGGCAAGAGCTCGCTGCTGAATGCGCTGGCTGGTGCCGAACTGGCGATCGTGACGCCGATCCCGGGCACGACGCGCGACAAGCTGAGCCAGACCATCCAGATCGAAGGCGTGCCGCTGCACATCAGCGACACGGCCGGATTGCGCGACACCGAGGACGAGGTCGAACGCATTGGGGTGGCGCGCAGCTGGGATGCGATCGCGGACGCGGACGTGGTGCTGTTTCTGCACGACCTGACGCGTGTCGGCCACGCGGACTACGAGCGCGAGGACGCTGACATCCGCGGCCGGCTGGCGCAGGTCGATCCGGCGCGGATCCTGCAGATCTACAACAAGGCGGACGCGCATGCGCCGCACGGGCTGCCCGAGGGGGCGTTGACGCTCTCGGCGAAGACGGGCGAGGGGCTGGACGCGTTGCGTCGGCGCCTGCTGGAGCAGGTCGGCTGGCATGCGGTGCCCGAGGGCCTGTTCATCGCTCGTGAACGCCATGTGCAGGCGCTGCGCCGCACCCAGGAGCACATCGGGCTGGCGCTGGCTCAGGCCGAGACCGAGCCGCCGGCGCTGGACCTGATGGCGGAGGAACTGCGCCTGGCGCATGACGCGCTCGGCGAGATCACCGGCGCGTTCACCGCCGACGACCTGCTGGGGGAGATCTTCAGCCGGTTCTGCATCGGCAAGTGAGCGCCGGGGCGCTCAATGCCCCTCGAACGCCACCAGCGAGAAGACCTTCAACCCGCCCTCCCGCAACCGCTTCGAGCCGCCGAGCTCCGGCAGGTCCACGATCGCCGCGCCCTCGATGACCTCGGCGCCCAGCCGCTCCAGCAGCCGCTTGCCGGCCATCATCGTGCCGCCGGTGGCGATCAGGTCGTCGATCAGCAACACCCGATCGCCGGCCTTCACCGCATCGGTGTGCATCTCCACCGTCGCGCTGCCGTACTCCAGCTCATAGGTTTCCTGCACCGTCGTGAAGGGCAGCTTGCCCTTCTTGCGGATCGGCACGAAGCCGACGTTCAATTCGTAGGCCAGCACCGAGCCGATGATGAACCCCCGCGCATCGAGCCCCGCGATCGCATCCGGCCGCAGGTCGAAGTAGCGGTGCACGAACTGGTCGATCAGCACCCGGAAGGCCCGCGGGTTCGCCAGCAGCGGCGTGATGTCGCGGAACTGCACGCCGGGCTCGGGCCAGTCCGGCACGGTGCGGATCTGCTGCCTCAGGAAGGCGATCGGGTCGGGCGTGGGAGCGACGTTCGGCATGGCGGCGATTGTCGCGCCGGCAAACCTCGCCCGGGCAGTGAAAGGGACATCCGACCACCCAGCGGTCAGTCAGCCGGTCAGTCGGCGAATCGGTCAGGTGATCGGCCGGCGGATCGGCCAGGCGGCGATCACGCCGACTGCTGCTGGCAGATCAGGCGCGCGCGGCCGGCCTGCTTGGCTTCGTAGAGCGCGGCGTCCGCAGTCTGGATCAGGCGGTGGGCGCCCTCGCCGTTCTGGGGAATCAATGCCGCCACGCCGATCGACAGGCTCACCGAGCGCCGCACTGGCGAGCCCACATGCTCGATCGCAGCCAGCCGCACGCTGTCCAGGCAGCGCTGCGCCACCACCTGCGCGCCGGCCAGGTCGGTGTCGACCAGCAGCACCGCGAATTCCTCGCCACCGTAGCGGCATACCGATTCGCCGCCCCGTCCCGCGCAGCTGCGCAGCAGCGTCGCGACACGCCGCAGGCAATCGTCGCCGGACACATGGCCGTAGCAGTCGTTGTATTGCTTGAAGTGGTCGATATCGACCATCAGCAGCGCCAGCGGCCGGCCGGCGCGGATCGCACGCTGCCACTCCGTCTGCAGCAACTGATCGAAGAGCCGCCGGTTGCCGACGCCGGTCAGCCCGTCCGTCGTCGACTGCCGCGCCAGCAGCTCGTTGGCGCGACGCAATCGCTCCTCCTGGCGCTTGCGCTCGGTCAGGTCGGTGACGATGCAGACGTAGAGGTGGATCGTGTCGGTCCGGACCTCGGCGATGGCCAATTGCAGGTGCAGCGCCTCGCCGCTGCGGTGGCGGGCGGTGAACTCGCGCGGCTGCCCCAGCAGCGAGCGCGGATCCAGCGGGATGTCCGGCGTCGCTCCCGCCGGCGCGGCCGTCGCCGAAGCGGCGCCCAGCAGCATGCCGACATGCACGCCCTGCAGCTCCGAGGCGGTGAAGCCGAACAGCAGCTCGCAACTCGGATTGGCCTCCAGCACATGGCCGCCGGAGTCCAGCGTCAGGATGCCGTTGGCCGCCGACTCGATCGTCGCGCGCAGTTGGGCCCGGCTCGCCGCCAGGCGCTGCTGCTCATGGATCAGGTCGGTCACGTCCATGCGCACGCCGACGATGCCGCCGGACGGCGTGCGCGATTCGTAGATTCGCAGCCACATGTCGTCGTGCACCCGCTGCAGCAGCGGCGTCAGCTGCTTGCCACGCGCCTGGCGGCGCTCCTCCAGCCACTCGGGTTCGCGCCCGCGCGCCTCCGGGATGCCGCCGCGCGCCAGCGACTCGCGCACCAGATCCTCGAAGGTGCACTTGCGCTGGAAGTGCCGCAGCATGTGCGGATAGATCTCGACCAGGCGGCGGTTGTAGGCGATCAGCCGGTCCTCGGCGTCGAAGATCTCGACGCTGGCCGGCAGCGCGTCGATCGCTTCCTCCATGGTGCGTTGCGCCAGCCTGGCGCGGGCCTGCGCGCGTGCCAGCGTGGAGACGACCGCCATGGCCAGCAGCACCGTCAGCGCCAGCGACGCCACGCCCACCCAGGCCAGCCAGCCGTCGACCGCGTAGCCGCCCAGGGTGACCGTCAGCACGATCGCCTGCAGGCCGACCAGCAGCGCGAAGGCCAGCAAGGGCCAGGTGCGGACTTCGGCGAATCGGTTCATCGCGGAGCGCGGCGCCGGAGGCGACGCCTTGGAAAAGGGTGGCTGATCCTAGCCAGCCCGCTCCTCGATGAATACCGCTCCACGGGGGGAGAAGCGGGTTCGGGCGACGTCCCCGCGTTGGTGGGGTGCCACGCTTTGTGAGCGACGGTATATGGGAGGGCTCAGCCGCCGCGGGTGATCGGCATGTCGCCCGCGTTCGGCAGGCTCATGTGACGCGCCAGTTCCAGCTTCGCCAGCGAGTTGCGATGCACCTCGTCCGGGCCATCCGCGAAGCGCAGCGTGCGCTGGCCCGCCCACATGTAGGCCAGCGGCGTGTCGTCGCTGACGCCCATGCCGCCGTGGACCTGCATCGCCCAGTCGATCACCTTCAGCGCCATCGTCGGCGCCACGATCTTGATCATCGCGATCTCGGCCTTGGCGACCTTGTTGCCGACGGTGTCCATCATGTACGCCGCCTTCAGCGTCAGCAGCCGCGCCTGCTCGATGCTGCAGCGCGCCTCGGCGATGCGCTCCTGCGTCACCGTCTGCTGCGCGATCGTCTTGCCGAAGGCGACCCGGGAGATCGCGCGTTTGCACATCAGTTCCAGCGCCCGCTCGGCCGCGCCGATCGAACGCATGCAGTGGTGGATCCGTCCCGGTCCCAGGCGGCCCTGGGCGATCTCGAAGCCGCGGCCTTCGCCCAGCAGGATGTTCTCCGCCGGCACCCGCACGTTCTTCAGTTCGATCTCCATGTGGCCGTGCGGCGCGTCGTCGTAGCCGAAGACGCTGAGGTGGCGCTTGACCGTGATGCCGGGCGTGTTCGCCGGCACCAGCACCATCGACTGCTGCTCGTGACGACCCGCCTCCAGGTTGGTCTTGCCCATCACGATGTAGAGCGCGCAGCGCGGGTCTCCGGCGCCGGACGACCACCACTTCGTGCCGTTGATGACGTACTCGTCGCCCTGGCGCTCGATGCGGCACTGGATGTTGGTCGCGTCGGACGAGGCCACGTCCGGCTCCGTCATCAGGAAGGCGGAACGGATCTCGCCGCGCAGCAGCGGCTCCAGCCAGCGATCCTTGAGCGCCTCGCTGGCGTAGCGCTCCAGCGTCTCCATGTTGCCGGTGTCGGGCGCGGAGCAGTTGAAGACCTCCGGCGCCCAGTACACCCGGCCCATGATCTCGCACAGCGGCGCGTACTCGAGGTTGGACAGCCCTTCCGGCGCACGCGCCGAGCGCGGCAGGAACAGGTTCCACAGCCCGGCGGCACGCGCCTTGGGCTTGAGCTCCTCGATCACCCGGGTCGGGATCCACGCGTTGCCGGCGCGGCGGTTGGCGTCGATCTCGGCGTGGTAGCGATGCTCGTTGGGATAGATGTGCTCGTCGAAGAACGCCAGCAGGCGCTCGCGCAGCTGTTCAACCTTGGGGCTGTAGTCGAAATTCATTCAGGAGTCTCCCGGTTGGGGCGTCGTGAGGCCGTGAAGCGCGGCGGGTCGGTGGACCGCTCGTCAGCCGCGCTGGCCGCGATAGCGGAGGTACTGCGCGTACAGCGCCTCCATCGTGGTGGACCGTTCGTCCGCATGCAGCGGATGCGACGGCGCGAAGTTGCAGACGCGCAGCAGCCAGTCGCCGGGCGAGTCCCCGATTGGCGGCGCGACGTCCAGCACGTTGATGCAGGCCGGCGACTGGACCCAGCTGCCCAGCATCAGACGCTGGCCGCCGCTCACCGCATGCGACAGGATCGCGGCGTTGACGACGCCGTGCAGCACCAGCAGCGCGCAATCCCAGTCGGGATCGGCCTGCAGGCGGGCGACGCCGCCCAGCACGCGGTCGAGCAGTTCGCCGACGCTCTCGCCGTTGAGGAAGCGCTGCGATTCCGGGACCGGGCTGCGCTGCAGGCCGGTGAAGGTTCGCGCGAGCTCGTCCTTCGGGATGTCGCCGAGGCGGCCGCCACGGATCTCCTGCCACTCGGGCCAGACCTGCGGCGTGAGCTCGCCCTGGCCGGCATGACGCAGCACCAGGTCGGCGGTCTCCACGGTGCGCGGCAGGCCCGACACGATCACGCGATCGAA
The DNA here is from genome assembly GCF_002761755.1 of Roseateles chitinivorans. GTDB lineage: Bacteria > Pseudomonadota > Gammaproteobacteria > Burkholderiales > Burkholderiaceae_C > Roseateles > Roseateles chitinivorans. The sequence continues at coordinate 14,430 of NZ_PEOG01000080.1, read as the reverse complement.
CCGGACGCCGGCCGCGCGGAAGGCCGCTCCGGCCGCCTGCGCCTGTGCGATGCCGTCGTCGTTCAGCCGCACCTGCTCCGGCAGCACCGGACGCCCGGTCGCGCCATCGAAGTAGGTCACCGCGCCATGCCGCATCAGGTAGACGCGGCGGCGTTGCGGGCTGCGGGGCTGGGTGTCCAACATGGGCGGCAGTGTGGCGCAACGGCGCAAGCCGCACTGTCGCGCAGGCGGCAGGCCCGCGGACCGGGCCACAATTCGCGCCGCGCCGCAGCCGCTCCGCTTCCGTTCTCTGCCTCCGTCCTGACGCCTTGGTGACAAGCCCCGCTCCGCTCCCCGTTCATCGCCCTCCGAGCCCGCACACGGCCGGCGAGCCGCCGCTGCGCGACGACATCCAGGCGCTGCGCGCGATCGCCGTGCTGTGGGTGCTGCTCTATCACGCGCAGATCCCCGGCGCGTCGGGCGGCTATCTCGGCGTCGACATCTTCTTCGTCATCTCCGGATACCTGATCACCGGCCTGATCCAGCGCGCGCTGCGACGCGGCGACTTCTCCTTCCGCGCCTTCTACGGCCGACGCGCGCGGCGCCTGCTGCCGGCGGCCTACGTGGTGCTCGGCGCGACGCTGCTCGTGGTGCCGTGGGCGCTCAACCGTCGCGAGCAGATCGACTTCGTCGGCCAGCTGCTGGGCGCGCTGGGCTTCGCCAACAACGTCGTGCTGTGGAAGCAGACCGGCTACTTCGAGGGCGCCTCCGACCTCAAGCCGCTGCTGCATTTCTGGTCGCTGGCGCTGGAGGAGCAGTACTACCTCGTGCTGCCGGCGCTGCTGGTCTTCAGTCCCGCGCGGCTGAGGACGGCGGCGGCCATTGCAGTGACGCTCGGCAGCCTGGCGCTGCTGGCGTGGTGGCAGCCGATCGACGCCGGCGGCGCGTTCTACCTGCTGCCAACGCGGGCCTGGGAACTGGGCCTGGGATCGATCGGCGCGCTGATGACGTCGGCGACGACGTCGGCCGCGACGACAAGGTCGTCGACCGCCGCGGCCGACGCGCGCACCCATCGGTGGCAACGGGTCCTGAGGGCGCTGACGCTGCCGTCCTGGGCGCTGCTGCTCGTCGTGCCCGCGGTGCCGCAGGTCTTCGGCCCGGCGCATCCGGGGCCGGCGGCGCTGATCGTCGGCCTCGCGACCTTGGTCCTGCTGCTACGCGAGCCCCGGCGCTGGCCGCGTGCCGCGGCGCCGCTGATCCGCATCGGCGACTGGTCGTATGCGCTGTACCTGGTCCACTGGCCGCTGATCGCGGTCCTGCATAACGCCTGGGTGGGGCTGAAGGCCGATCCGCAGGCGCTGATGGCCTGGCGCATCGGCGCGGTGCTGCTGTCGTTCCCGTTGGCATGGCTGCTGCACCGTGGCGTCGAACGACCGGGCAAGGCCGCGCTGACAGGACCTCGCGGGGCCTGGATCCTGGGCAGCGGCACGGCGGCCCTGGCGCTGGGCGGCATCGTGCTGGCGCTGCACAAGCCGGCGCCGGGCGCGGTCGACTTCGTCGAGCTGCGCAAGCCCAACTACGGCCTGTCCGCCAATTGCGATGCGGAGGAGCCTTTCGACGGTCGGGAGGACTGCCGCACGCGCCCGGGCGCGCGGTGGATGGTCTGGGGCGATTCCTACGCGATGCACCTGGTGCCGGGGCTGGTGCGCGTGGCCAGCGACCAGGGGCTGGTGCAGGCGACCAAGTCCTCCTGCGGCCCGTTCCCCGGATTGACGCCAGTGCGGCCGGGCCTGGGGCGCGGCAACAGCTTCGCTTCGCCGTGGATCGAGCAATGCCAGGCGTTCAACGCGTCGGTGCTGCGCTGGCTGGCGCGGCATCCGGAGATCGAGACGGTGGTGCTGTCCAGCCTGCTGACGCAGTACCTCGATGACGCCAGGTACGAGTTGCAGCGCACGCGCGGCGATCGGTCGGACGAAGGGCGGGTGCGCGGTGAGCGGGCGATGCGCGAGGCCTTGCTGGCGGACATGGCGGAGACGGTGAAGCGTCTGCGGGCGATGGGCAAGCGGGTGATGGTGGTGGCGCCGCCGCCGTCGGCGCCGTTTGACATCGCGGGTTGTCTGGAACGTCGGCAGGCGCGGCGCTGGACGATCGGCGCGACGCCCGGCTGCGTGATCGATCTGAAGGACGACGAGCAGCGGCGGGCCTCCGAGCATGCGTTCATCGACGCGCTCGCGAAGTCGGATGCCAGGCTGCCGGTGCTGCGCTTCGAGCCGCTGCTGTGCGACGCGACGACCTGCCAGGTCGAGCGCGACGGCGTGCCGCTCTACCGCGACCAGGGTCACCTCAGCCGCGAGGGATCGAGGCTGCTGATGCCCGCGGTGATGACGGAGGTCACCGGCCAGACGCAGATGGCCTGGGCGCGCTAGACGCCCGGTCAGCCGACCAGCAGCCCATGCTCGGCGCGGGCGAGTGCCTCCGGCGTGCCGGACACGACCAGCGTGTCCCCGCCCTGTAGCACCAGGTCGTCGCTCGCCTCCTTCACCGCGCCGTTGGGTCGCCGCACCGACACGACGCTGACGCCCCAGGCCGCCACGCCGACCTCCGCCAGCGTGCGGCCTTCCAGGACGCTGGCCATCGGCAGGCTGATCGACTGCAGCCGCGCCTGATCGCGTTCCTCGGAGGTGTCGTCGTCGGCCCCGTGGAAGTAGCCGCGCAGCAGCCCGTAGCGGCGGTCCCGCGCATCGCGCGCGATGCGCAGCACGCGCCGCATCGGCACGCCGACGAGCGCCAACGCATGACTGGCGAGCATCAACGAGCCTTCGATCGCTTCGGGCACCACCTCCGTCGCGCCGGCGGCGCGCAGCTTCTCGAGGTCGGTGTCGTCGATGGTCCGCACCACCACCGGCACATGCGGGGCATGGCCGCGGACCTCGTGGAGGACCTTCAGCGCCGATGGCGTGTCGTGGTACGAGATCACCACCGCACTGGCCCGCGTCAGGCCGGCGGCGATCAGGCTGGGCAGCCGCGCCGCGTCGCCGAACACCACGCTCTTCCCCGCCGCTGCGGCCTGCCGCACGCGATCGGGATCCAGGTCCAGCGCCATGTAGGGAATGTGCTCCGCCTCCAGCAGCGTCGCCAGGTTCTGCCCGCTGCGGCCGTAGCCGCAGATGATCACGTGGGCATCGGTCTTGATCGACTTCTTCGCGATCGTCGTCAGCTGCACCGACTGCAGCAGCCAGTCGCTGGCCGACAGCTTCATGACGATGCGGTTGCTGTGCTCGATGATCAGCGGCGTCATCAGCATCGACAGCACCATCGCCGCCAGCACCGGACTGACCCATTGCGCGGCGATCAGATCGTGCTGCGCGCCCAGCGTCAGCAGCACGAAGCCGAATTCGCCCGCCTGCGCCAGGTAGAGACCGGTGCGCAGTGCCACGCCGGTCGGCGCCCGGAACAGCTTCGCCAGCCCGGCCACGAGCACGAATTTCGCCGCCGTCGGTACCAGCGTCAGGATGATGACCAGCGGCCACTGGAAGACCAGCGTCTGCCAGTCCAGTCGCATCCCGATGGTGATGAAGAACAAGCCCAGCAGCACGTCGTGGAAGGGCCGGATGTCCAGCTCCACCTGGTGCTTGTACTCGGTCTCCGCGATCAGCATGCCGGCGACGAACGCGCCCAGCGCCAGCGACAGCCCCGCATGCTCGGTCAGCCAGGCCAGCCCCAGCGTCACCAGCAGCAGGTTGAGCATGAAGAGCTCCTGGCTCTTGCGCCGCGCCACCAGCGTCAGCCAGCGGCGCATCAGGTGCTGGCCGCCGGTCAGCAGCAGCACCAGCAGCAGCGTCGCCTTCAGCGCGGCCCAGCCCAGCGACTCGATCATCTGCGTGCCGCTCCCGCCCAGCGCCGGAATCAGCACCAGCAGGGGCACCACCGCCAGGTCCTGGAACAGCAGCACGCCGATCACGCGCCGGCCGTGCTCGCTCTCGAGCTCCAGCCGCTCGGCCATCAGCTTGACGACGATGGCGGTGGAGCTCATCGCCATCGCGGACCCGAGCACCAGCGAGCCTTGCCAGCCGAGGTCCCAGGGCCAGCCCATCATGCCGAAGAACCAGCGCAGGAAGACGTTGCCGGCCATGGTGCCGCCGATCGTCACCACCACCTGCAGCAGCCCGAGCCCGAACACCATCGAGCGCATGCTGTGCAGCTTCGGCAGGTTGAACTCCAGGCCGATCGCGAACATCAGGAAGACGACGCCGAACTCGGCCAGGTGCTGCACGCCGGGGGCGTCACCGGCCAGCGCCAGCGCGTTCGGGCCGATCAGCACGCCCACCACCAGATAGCCCAGGATCGGCGGCAGCTTCAACGAGCGGCACACCACCACGCCGAGCACGGCGGCGATCAGATAGATGAGGGTGAGGTCCAGCGCGGTGAGCATGGCGGCGATCGTAATGGCCCCCTTACCTCGGGTGGCCCCGGATGCGGCAAGAGGCAGCATCGATATAGTCCGCTGCCTCAGGTCCGTCGCATTCCAAACACAGAACGGACCGTCTTTACGAGGGATCCACCATGTATGCCATCGTTCGCCGCGCCAGCCTGGCGCGCGCGCTGTGTGCCGTCGCGCTCGCGATGGGGCTCACCGGATGCGTCAGCGTCTATGTCGACAACAAGCTGCCGGAAGTCCCGGCCACCCAGTTCGCCAAGCCCGCACAGCCGCAGCCCGTGCAGCTGTTCTTCGAGTTCCAGACCAAGGGCGTGCAGAACCAGCAGGCCACCGCGCTGCTGAAGGACCGCATCACCGAGCAGGTCCGGTCGAGCGGCGTGTTCGCCAGCGTGTCGGACGGTCCCGTGACCGGCGGCGCGTCGCTCAGCATCGTGCTGGACAACGTCCCGACGTCGGACGATGCGTTCCGCAAGGGCTTCGTCACCGGGCTCACCTTCGGGCTCGCGGGGTCGCAGGTCGGCGACGGCTACATCTGCACCGCGACCTATCGCGCCCCCGGCGCCGCCGAGCCGATCGTCAAGAAGGCCCGCAACGTCCTGTGGGGCACGGTCGGGGCCGCGTCGCCACCGCCCGGCGCCGTCAAGGCGGCGAGCATCGACGCCGCGATGACGGTGATCAGCCGTCAGGTCGTCAGCAACGTCCTCAACGACGTCACGCACGATCCGGCCTTCCGCTGAGCCATTTCCACCACAACAAGAGAGCAACGAGATTCCATGAACCAGACCCTGATCCGCACCGCCCGACTGATCGCCGTGGCCGCCGCCGCAGCCGCGCTGACCGCCTGCGTGAGCGTCAAGATGCCGGCGCCGGCCGCGAGCGCCGCCAACGTCGAGAAGCTGCGTGCCGCCAAGGCAGCGCCGTCGCAGGTCGGCGCTTTCAAGCTGGCGGCCGGCAAGCCGGCGGACATGGACACCACGCTCGGCGGCCTGCGCGGCTCGTCGATGCAGCCGTCCGGCGGCACCTTCTCCGCGCAGTTGCGTGACGAGCTGTCCGCCGAACTGAAGGCCGCCGGCCTGCTCGACGCCGCCAGCCCGATCGTGATCGAGGGCGAGCTGACCGACAGCCGCGTCGATGCCGCCATCGGCACCGGTACCGGCCGCCTGGCGGCGCGTTTCGTCGTCAAGCGTGGCGGCCAGAAGGTGTTCGACAAGGAATTGGCTGCGGAGTCGAGCTGGGAGTCCAGCTTCGTCGGCGCCACCGCCATTCCGATGGCGATCAACCAGTACGGCGCGCTCTACAAGTCCCTGATCGGCAAGCTGCTCGACGACAGCGAGTTCCGCGCCGCGATCAAGAGCTGAGCGGACGCGTGTCCGCGGCCGGCGGTCCGGCCCCCCTTCGACGGGCCCTGCGGGGCCCGTCTTTCATGGCGCTCCGCATCCGGTCGACGACGCTGCCGGGCTGCGCCGACGCCCGGCCTCGCGGGACTGGCTTTGGTCACGCGTCAGGCGCAAACTACCCGCCTTATGCATCGGGCGCATGCCCGCATGTGCACTCGGCTTTGCCGGACGTGGCGGACGGTCAGGGCTTCGGGGTACCGTTCGCGCCACCGAAAAGTTACGGAGCATTTCATGCCCAACCTGAGTTTCGTTTCCCCCACGCGCAACAGTCCCTGGGGCACCTACCTGTCCCAGATCGACGCGGTCGAGCCCTACCTGGGCAAGCTGGCCCGCTGGGTGGAAACGCTGCGCCGCCCCAAGCGCGCGCTGATCGTGGACATCCCCATCGAACTCGACAACGGCACCATCGCCCACTACGAGGGCTACCGTGTGCAGCACTCGCTGACCCGCGGTCCCGGCAAGGGCGGCGTGCGCTACCACCCGGACGTCACGCTGGAAGAAGTGATGGCGCTGTCGGCCTGGATGACGGTCAAGAATGCCGCGGTGAACCTGCCCTACGGCGGCGCCAAGGGCGGCATCCGCCTGGACCCCAAGACGCTGTCGCTGAAGGAGCTGGAGAAGGTCACCCGCCGCTACACCAGCGAGATCGGCATCATCATCGGCCCGACCCAGGACATCCCCGCGCCTGACGTCAACACCAACGGCCAGATCATGGCCTGGATGATGGACACCTACTCGATGAACGTCGGCGCGACCGCCACCGGCGTCGTCACCGGCAAGCCGATCCCGCTGGGCGGCTCGCTGGGCCGCGTGGCCGCCACCGGCCGCGGCGTGTTCGTCGTCGGCCGCGAGGCGATGCGCCGCCTCAACATCAACATGGAAGGCGCCCGCATCGCGGTGCAGGGCTTCGGCAACGTGGGCTCGGTGGCCGCGAAGATGTTCGCCGCCAATGGCGCGATCGTCGTGGCCGTGCAGGACCACACCGGCACCATCCTGAACGACAACGGCATGGACATGGCCTCGCTGCTGGAGCACGTCGGCCACACCGGCGGCGTCGCCGGCTTCAAGGGCGCGGACCGCATCGACAACGAGAACTTCTGGGATGTGAAGTCCGACGTGCTGATCCCCGCCGCGCTGGAAGGCCAGCTGTCGGGCGAGCGCGCCAAGCGCGTCCAGACCCGCCTGGTGCTGGAAGGCGCCAACGGCCCGACGACGCCCGACGGCGACGCCGTGCTGGCGGACCGCGGCATCATCGTCGTCCCCGACGTGATCGCCAATGCGGGCGGCGTGACGGTCTCCTACTTCGAATGGGTGCAGGACTTCTCGTCCTTCTTCTGGACCGAGGACGAGATCAACGTCCGCCTGGACAAGATCCTGGTCGGCGCGTTCAAGGGCATCTGGGACACGGCCGAGCAGCACAAGATCCCGCTGCGCACGGCAGCGTTCACCGTCGCCTGCACGCGCGTGCTGCAGGCCCGTGAAGAGCGCGGTCTGTACCCCTGATCCGACGGCGCGGGTTTCGCGCGGTTACGGGAATGGATGGGCCCTTCGGGGCCCGTTTTTCATGCGGAGACCGGGCGCTGGCCGCCAGGGCATGGGGCCCCGGCGTCAAGCGCCGGAACCCCACGCCCTGCCGTCCCCGACCACTGTTGCTCTGCGGCGGTGGGAGCCGAGGGGAACGGGGAGGGTCAGTGGCTGATCTTCGTGCCGAGCACAGTCAGGAACTGCGCGATCCAGGCCGGGTGGGCGGGCCATGCCGGCGCGGTGACCAGCTTGCCATCGGTGACCGCCTGGTCGACCGGGATGTCGGCGTAGCTCGCGCCGGCGAGTTCGACCTCCGCGGCGCAGGCCGGATAGGCCGACACCTTGCGGCCCCGGATGATGCCGGCGGCCGCCAGCAGCTGCGCGCCGTGGCAGATCGCCGCGATCGGCTTGTCGGCCTGCGAGAAGTGCTGCACCAGCGGCAGCACACCCGGCATCGTGCGCAGGTACTCGGGCGCGCGGCCGCCCGGAATCACCAGCCCGTCGTAGTCCTGCGGCTTGACGGCCTCGAAGCTGGCGTTCAGCGTGAAGCGGTGGCCCGGCTTCTCGGAATAGGTCTGCGCGCCCTCGAAATCGTGGATCGCCGTCAGCACGAAGTCGCCGGCCTTCTTGCCGGGGCAGACGGCGTCGACCCGGTGTCCCACCGCCTGCAGCGCCTGGAACGGCACCATCAACTCGTAGTCCTCGACGTAGTCGCCGGCCAGCAACAGCAGCTTCTTGCCCATCGCATCTCTCCAGAGTCGGTTGAGGGAGCGCCGATTCTGGGAGGCGGTGGCCGTCAGGTCGATGAATCCCTCATGTACCCGCGTCGGCGTCGCGGGCTCGCAGGGCCGGCGCGGCGGCGACCGCGAGCGTCCAGCAGATCCAGGCGGTCCACATCGTGTGGCTGGGGTAATGCGCGCCGCGCAGCATCTGCGCCACGCCGTACAGGGAGCCCATCACCAGCACTGCGCCCAGCGCGATCCGCGCCTGACGCGGATAAGCGCGGCGCAGCATGAAGAACAGGCTGAAGAAGGCGAAGGCCGAGCTCGCATGGCCCGACGGGAAGCAGTGGCCCGGTCCCCCGTCGCCGATGCCGAATCGCCAGTGCGACACGTAATGCGCGACACCGCCGAACTCGGCCAGGTCCCAGGGGCAGCTGGTGCTGCTGCCTTGCTTCATCAGCGGGATCAGCACCAGGCTGACGGCCGTCAGCGCGACGGCGCCCCAGCGCTCGCGTCGCGTCAGCCCCGGCCACAGAGGCCGCAGCGCGTTGATCAGCAGCACGACCGCCAGGCCGGTCGCCACCCAGCGCCCGCCCTGGTGCAGCAGGCCCGAGGTGAGCCAGTGATCGCGCAGCGCGAAGCCGCGCGCATCGGCGAAGTGCCGCACCACGGCCAGGTCCCAGCCGGCGGCGTCCCAGAGCAGCAGCGCGGCGAGCCCGGCCAGCACGACCAGCCAACCGCGGCGCAGGTCCGGCAGGCGCAGCGTGCCGACCGGGGACAGGGCGGGCGCGGACGCGGACGCGGATCCGGCGCCGAGCGGCAAGGGGGAGAGGGGAGGCGTCTTCACGGCATCGCAGTGGGCACGGCCGCCCTGAAGTTCGACTGAAGCCAAGCTGAAGGCCGGCTGAAGTTCTGCGACAGTCCGCACAGTGCGTGCCGCGGCCGGACCGACCGGTGGCCGCTGGTATCGTTTTCGGCCCCACGGCCTCCTTTCCCGCGGCTGCCCGCCGCACGCCCATGCGACTCCTGCTGCTCGAAGACGACGAACTGCTCGGCGAGGCCCTGCGCGATTTCCTGCGCGACGAAGGCCATGCCGTGACCTGGGCCCGCCGCCTGGCCGAGCTGCTGCCGCGCCAGCACGAGGAGTTCGACGCGCTGCTGGTGGACTGGCAGCTGCCGGACGGCTCCGGCCTGGACTGGCTGCGCAGCCTGCGTCAGCGCGGCGTGTCGATGCCGGCGCTGATGCTCACCGCGCGCGACCTGCTCGCCGACCGGCTGCAGGGCCTGGACAGCGGCGCTGACGACTACCTGGTCAAGCCCTTCGCGCCGGAGGAACTGGCGGCCCGGCTGCGCGCCGTCAGCCGTCGCCACGCGGGCGCGAGCAGCTCGCAGCGCCGCCATGGCGACGTGGTGCTGGACCTGGCCGCCAAGCGGGCCACGCGCGACGGGCAACCGGTCGAACTCACCGCCCGCGAATGGGCCGTGCTGGAGGCGCTGGCGCAGCGCGGCGGCCGGCTCTATCCGAAGCGCGACCTGGAGCTGCAGGTGCTGGGCGACGACGCCGAGGTGCTGAGCAACGCGCTCGAAGTCCATGTGTCGAGCCTGCGCCGCAAGCTCGGGCGCGAACTGATCGAGACCGTCCGCGGCCTGGGCTACCGGCTCGGCCCGGAGGCGCCGTGAGCGGCACGCCGGGGCCGCGCCGCCCGTCCATCGCGGGTCGGCTGGCGCGCCAGCTGCTGCTGATCTCGGCCTTCTGGGCGGTGCTGGCTGGCGTCAGCGTCTGGCTGGTCGTGCAGGAGGAGGTCGACGAGCTGCTCGACGAGACGCTGCAGGCGTCGTCGCAGGTGCTGGGCCAGCTGCTGCGCCAGGGCCACGCGATGCCGGCCCAGATCGCCGACAACGACGACCTCAGCACCCATTTCGCGTGGCAGCTGGTGGCGCCGGACGGTGCGCTGCTGCACCGCTCGCCGCTGGCGCCGGTCAAGGCCTGGAAGCTGCCGCCGGGCTTCAGCGACTGGCAGGACGACGGCACCGACGGCGACGACTGGCGCGTGCACGTGCGCCCGCTGCCGACGGCGGCCGGCCCCGGCTGGCTGATGGTGGCGCAGACGAGCGCCGAGCGGAAGGAGGTCCGCAGCCGTGTCGGGCTGGCCAGCGCCTTCTCGGCGCTGCTGGTCGGCGGCCTGTGCATGGTGTGGATGAACCGGCGGGCGCGGGCCGAGCTCGCGCCGCTGGGCCAGTTGTCCGCCGCGCTGGGCGGCTACGACCCGCTCGACACCCGGCAGCTGTTGCCGGAGCAACCTCGCAGCGAGCTGGCCGAGATCCGCGCCGCGGTGCTCGACCTGGGCCAGCGCCTGGCGCAGCGCGTCGCCAACGAGCGCGCCTTCAGCGCCCATGCGGCCCATGCGCTGCGCACGCCGCTCGCCGGCATGGACGCCCAGCTGGCGATGGCGCTGCGCGAGGCGCCACCCGAATCGCGCGCGCGGCTGCAGCGCACCCGCGAGGCGGGCGACCGGCTGCGCCGGGTGGTGACCGCGCTGCTGACGCTGTTTCGCACCGGCATGAGCCTGCGCTGGCAGCGCCTGGACCTGGTCGAATTGATGTCGCTGCTGCCCTTGCCGGACGGCTTGGCCCTGGACCTGCCGCCCGAGGCCGGCATCGATGCCGATCCCGACCTGCTGGCCGCCGCGCTGATCAACCTGATCGACAACGCCTGGCGGCATGGGGCCTCGCAGGTCCGGTTGCGCCTGGAGCCTCAGCCGGACGGCGGGTTGACGCTCGAGCTCACCGACAACGGCGAGGGCGTGGCCGACTGGCAGCGGGTCGACCTCAACGACGCGCTGGAGCGGCAGCAGTACGAGGGGCGCATGGGACTGGGCCTCATGATGGCCGACCTGGTGGCCCGCGCCCACGGCGGCGACCTGCGCCTGCCGGCCATGGAGGAGGGCTTCGGCGTGGCCCTCCGGCTGGGGCCCGCACCGGACTGAATCGACCCCGGCGGCTACACTTTCGCCCTTATGACGACCCATGCCGCCCTCACCCATTCCCGCGCGCTCGACGTGGCCCGCGCGGCCTTGCAAGTCGAGGCGGACGCGCTGCTCGCGCTCGGTCCGCGCCTTGGCGAATCATTCGAGCAGGTGGTCCGCAAGATCCTGGATTGCAGCGGTCGCGTCGTGGTGATGGGCATGGGCAAGAGCGGCCATGTCGGCCGCAAGATCGCCGCCACCCTGGCGTCCACCGGCACGCCGGCGTTCTTCGTCCATCCCGGTGAGGCCAGCCATGGCGACCTGGGCATGGTCACGCCCGGCGACATCGTGCTGGCGCTGTCGAATTCCGGCGAAAGCGACGAGCTCAACGCCATCATCCCGGTGCTCAAGCGCCAGGGCGTCATGCTGATCAGCATGACCGGCGGACTGTCCTCGTCACTGGCGCGGCATTCGGACTTCGTGATCGACTCGCGCGTGGCGCAGGAGGCCTGCCCGCTGAACCTCGCGCCGACCGCCAGCACCACCGCGCAGATCGCGCTGGGCGACGCGCTGGCCGTGGCCCTGCTGGACGCGCGCGGCTTCCGCGCCGAGGACTTCGCCCGCTCGCACCCGGGCGGCTCGCTCGGCCGGCGCCTGCTGACCCATGTCCGCGACCTGATGCGCGGCGGCGACGCGCTGCCGCGTGTGAATGCCGAACTGCCGCTGCTCGACATGATGCGGGTGATGTCCGACAAGGGCCTGGGCTGCGCGGTGCTGGTCGGCGCCGACGGCAAGGCCGAAGGCATCTTCACCGACGGCGACTTGCGCCGGCTGATCGAGCGCGGCAGCGACCTGCGCGGCCTGACGGCCGGCGAAGTCATGCATCCGAATCCGCGCACCGTGGCCGCCGATGCGCTGGCCGTCGATGCGGCCGATCTGATGGAGCAGGCCCGCATCACGCTGGTGCTGGCCGTGGACGACGAACAGCGCCTGGTCGGCGCGATCAGCATCAACGACCTGATGCGCGCGAAGGTGATCTGATGAGCGGCTCTTCCCCGAATACCGCGGGCGCGGATGCACCGGTCGTGCGCGAGCTCCAACCCGCCCTGTCCTTCCCGCCCGAGTTGCTGCTCAAGGCGCAGGGCCCGTCGCTTGGACTGCGGGCCGCGATCTTCGACGTCGATGGCGTGCTGACCGATGGCCGCATCTACCTCAGCGCAGAAGGCGAGGAGTTCAAGGCCTTCGCCACGCTGGACGGCCATGGCATGAAGCTGCTCGCCCAGGGCGGCATCGTGCCGATCGTGATCACCGGCCGCGATTCGCCGGCGGTGCGGCGGCGGGTCGCCGACCTCGGCCTGCCGCATGCCGTCTATGGCGCCAGGAACAAGCTGGCCGCCGCCCAGCCGCTGCTCGACCAACTCGGTCTGCGCTGGGACCAGGTGGCGGTGATCGGGGACGACTGGCCCGACCTGCCGCTGATGGTGCGCGCCGGCTTCGCCTGCGCGCCGGCCCAGGCCCATGCCGAGGTCCAGGCGGTCGCGCACCACGTCACCGCCGCCGCCGGCGGCCATGGCGCCGCGCGCGAGTTCTGCGACCTGCTGCTGATGGCCGCCGGCCAGTACGCCCGCCTGCTGCACGGCCACCTCGAGACCCTGGACGGGAGCGGCCACTGATGGCGGCGCTCGCTCCGCCGCCGACCTCGCCGCGGCGCCGTGTCCAGCCGCTGCTGTGGCGCCTGCAGTCGATGCTGGCCAGCTACGTCCCGCTGCTGTTGATGGCGATGCTGGCCGGCTTCACTTGGTGGCTGATCAAGAACACGCCGCAGCTGGAGGCGCCGCGCGAGAAAGCCGCGCCCAAGCACGAGCCGGACTACCGGATGAACGGCTTCGAGGTCGAGCGCTTCAGCAGCGACGGCCGGCTGACCGGCCGCATCATCGGCACCGAGATGCGTCATTACCCCGACAACGACACGCTGGAGATCGACGCGCCGCAGCTGCGCGCCTACGGCAAGCAAGGCGAACTGCTGGTCGCCGACGCGCAGCGCGGCCTGTCCAACGGCGATGGCAGCGAGGTGCAATTGCTCGGGGACGTGAAGGTCAAGCGCTATCCGGAGGGGGATCCGTCTCAGCCGCCCGACCTGGAGCTGTATGGCGAGTTCCTGCATGCCTTCGTCCCGCAGCAGCAGATCCGCTCCCACCTGCCGGCGCGCGTTATCGGCATGGGCGGCGAGATGCAGGTGAAGAGCTTCGTCTATGACCAGCTCACCGGGCGCCTGAGCTTCAGCGGCGGTGGGCGCGCCACCTTCGCCGCCCGGCCGGGCACGCGCGCCGCGGCACCGGCCGCCAAGGCCGCGGCCTCGGCACCGACGGCGGCCCGCAAGCCATGAACCGACTCGTCTACATCACCGGTGCCTCGAGCGGCATCGGCCAGGCGCTCGCGCTCCAGTACTACCGCGAGGGCTGGAACCTCGCGCTGGTCGCGCGCCGCGTCGACGACCTCAGCGCCTGGGCAGAGCAGCAGGGCCTGGCGCCTTCGCGCTGGCGGGTCTACCGCGCCGACGTCAGCGACATCGACGCCATCACCGCCATCGGCCGACGCTGCATCGCCGAGCAGGGCCTGCCCGATGTCGTGATCGCCAATGCCGGCATCAGCATCGGCATGGACACGGCGATCCATGAGGATCTGGCCGTGATGCAGCGCGTCTACGCGACCAACAACATCGGCCTGGCGGCGACCTTCCATCCCTTCGTCGGTCTGATGCGCGAGCGCCGGAGCGGCACGCTGGTGGGCATCGCCAGCGTCGCGGGGATCCGGGGGCTGCCCGGGCATGGGGCGTACTGCTCCAGCAAGGCGGCGGTGTTCAGCTATTGCGAAAGTCTGCGCGGCGAGTGCCGGCCCGATGGGGTGAAGGTCGTGACGATCGCCCCGGGGTATGTCGACACGCCGCTGACGCGCGAGAACCGCTACAGCATGCCCTTCCTGATGCAGCCGGAGGACTTCGCGCGCAAGGCTTACGCGGCGATCGAGGCCGGCGCCCGGGTGCGCTTCATTCCCTGGCAGATGGGGGTCGTGGCGCGCGTGATGCGCTTGCTGCCGGGCGCGGTCTTCGACCGGCTGCTCGCGGGACGTCCGCGCAAGCACCGGCAGGGCGAGCGCTGAGCGCAAGCCGTGCGCCGCGCTCGAGGGCGCGGCGAGGCGCTCGGGACGTCGCGGCGTCCGACGAGGGGCCCCCTCGCTCCACGCGGGCAAAAGAAAAGGCGCTCCGAGGAGCGCCTTGTTCATTGCGAGGCGGGGATCAACCCCGCCGTGGCTCAGTAGCCGCCGCGACCGCCGCCGTAGCTGCCGCCGCCGCCACCACCGTAGCCGCCGCCGCCACCACCGCCGTAGCCGCCACGGCTGCCGCC
>NZ_PEOG01000079.1 GCF_002761755.1 Roseateles chitinivorans | reverse complement strand
CTGTCATAGTCTTTTTGTGTCACGCTCCGCCGCCTAGGGTAGTCTCCAGCGGTTCCCTACACGCCGCTCTTCCGATCTAAGGGGGGGCGGCGGGCGGGCGCGGCGCGGCGCTCAGCCGCGACGGCACCGGTTCGTCGAGCCAGTCCCGATGCAGCGCCTGAAGGGCCTCGCGCTGCTCGCGCCAGGCCAGCACCTGTTGCGCGGCGCGCGGGTGGCGCAGCAGTCGGTCGGCGACTTCGGCGGCGCGGGAAGGATCGAGTTGCCCGTCCACGTAGGCGTGGAGCGTGGCGTCGTCGAGGTCGTGGTCGTCGTGCGTCATGGCGGGGCGCTCATTTCACCACCCGCAGCGGGGGGCGGGCCGGTGCGGCGCCGCTCATCGACTGCCGCAGCCGCTCCCGCGCGCGGGACAGCCGGGACATCACCGTGCCCACCGGCACGTCCAGCACCTGGGCGGCGTCCTGGTAGCTGAGCTCCTCGACGCAGACCAGCAGCAGGATCTCGCGCGAGGCGGCCGGCAACGCGGCCAGTGCGCGCTCGAGGTCCAGGCGCAGGGCCACCTGCTGCTGCGGTTCATGGACCAGCGGCTGCGGCGTGTCCTCGTCGTCCAGCGAGTCGTGCAGGGCCTCGCGGGCATCGCGCCGCTGGTTGAGATAGAGGCGGTGCATCAGCGTCAGCAGCCAGTTGCGCATCGCGTCCATCCGCTCGGGACCGGGCTCCGCGTGGAACAGCGCGCCCTTGCGGGCCGCGCGTTCGAGCGTGTCCTGGAGCAGGTCGTCCGCCCGTGCCGAGTCGCCGCACAGCAGCCGCGCGTGGCGGCGCAGCCGCGGCAGCAGCGGCAGTACGTCGTCCAGGACGAGGGACATGGACGGGGCGGACCTCGGGGCCGGGGTTACGGCTTGGCGGTGTGCCAGACCTGGTTGATACCGTCGCCGGTGCGGTCGCCCGGCTTGGCGTCCTTGGCCCAGAAGTACAGCGGCTTGCCCTTGTAGGCCCATTGCTTGGAGCCGTCGTCGCGGGTGATGACGGTCCAGTCGCCGGAGGCCTTGTCCTCGGCGCGCGCCATCAGCGGCGGCCAGTTGGTGGCGCACGGGCCGTTGCAGACGCTCTTGCCGCTACCGGCGGTGTCCTTGTCGAAGGTGTAGAGCGTCATGTCGTTGGCGCCGACCAGCGCGCCGTCCTTGGCGGTCGCGGGGGCCGACTGCGCGGCGGCCAGGCCGGCGGCGGCCATCAGCAGCACGGTGGCGGTGAGCTTGAGGGTCTTCGTCATGCGGGGTCTCCTGGGTTGGGATCAGGTGGGGGGTATTGCATGAACACGGCAGCGAGGCGGGTTATTCCAACTGACTTTCGTCCTCCCTGCGAGGGATCGCCATGGCGGTGGCAGGCCATTACGATCCGCCGACCCCGATCCGGGGCGACATGTTCACATGAGAGGGGGATGCCATGACATTCGGGGAATCGATCCAGATCTGCCTGCGCAAGTACGCCGACTTCAACGGGACCGCCAGCCGGTCCGAGTACTGGTGGTTCGCGCTGTTCATCGTCCTGGTCTCGGTGGGGCTGGGCGTCTTCTCCGACGTGCTGAGCCTGATCTTCTCGCTGGCGATGCTGGTGCCGTCGCTGGCCGCCGCCGCGCGCCGCCTGCACGACATCGACCGCAGCGGCTGGTGGCAGCTGATCAGCCTGATCCCGATCATCGGCTTCTTCGTCGTGCTGTACTGGCTGGTGCAGCCGACCGCGCCGAACCGCTACGGCGACGTCGCCGGCGTGGCGTCGGCCTGAACCCGGCGACGGACGCGGAGCGCACCGTTGCGCTCCTCGCGCTCATGTCATTGACTTGGGTTTGCCCAAGGCGGGGGGACACGCTAGCCTGCGATCCCGGGTTCGAGTGAGCCCGTTCCGTCGTCGCGCAAGGAGACCCCCAGCATGAACGATCGCGCCCAGGCGCTCGCCGCCCAGCTGATCCGCAATTTCCATGAAGCCGAGCTGACCACGTTCAAGCGCGAGCCGCTGTACGAGTCGCGCTATGCACGGCTGGCGCGGGGCACCGCCGCGAGGAAGCTCGGCGCGTCCTACGACATCGTCGAGCCGGGCAAGACCACCTGCCCCTACCACCTGCATCACGCGCAGGAAGAAATGTTCATCGTGCTGGAAGGCGCCGGCACGCTGCGCGTGGCGGGCGAGCGACTGCCGATCAAGGCCGGCGACGTGATCTTCATCCCCGCCGGGCCCGACTACCCGCACCACATCATCAATACCTCGGACGCGCCGATCAAATACCTGTCCATCAGCACGATGGAGCAGCCCGAGATCTGCGTCTATCCCGACTCCAACAAATTCATGGCCGAGGCCGGCATCGGCGGCGACCGCCCGTTCGAGGCGCTGCGCAAGGTCGGCGAGGGCGACCTCGACTACTGGCACGACGAGCCCTGAAGCAACTCAGTAGGTGCGCGAGCCCTTGAACTGCGCATGCTGGCGTCGCTGCAGCGTGGTCTGACGGCTCATCGCATCGAAGGACACGCGCGCATGCGCGTCCATGATCGCGATGCCCAGCGCATCGGCCGCGTCCTTGCCCGGCTCGCCGGGCAGCGCCAGCAGCCGCGCCACCATCGCCTGCACCTGCGCCTTGGCCGCGCCGCCGTGGCCGGTGATCGCCTTCTTCATCTGCACCGCGGTGTATTCCGACACATGCAGGTCGCAGGACACCAGCGCCGTCAGCGCGGCGCCGCGCGCCTGACCCAGCAGCAGCGTCGATTGGGGATTGACGTTGACGAAGATGATCTCGACCGCCGCGCAGGTCGGCTGGTAGCGCGACACCACCTCGCGGATGCCGTCGTAGAGGATCTTGAGCCGGCCCGGCAGGTCGCCGGTCGGCAGCGCGTTCGTCTTGATCGTGCCGCTGGCCACGTAGGTCAGGCGCGGGCCGTCCGCGTCGATCACGCCGAAGCCGGTCGTCTGCAGGCCGGGGTCGATGCCGAGGATGCGCATGGCGGATCTCCTCAGGTGCCGGCGCGGAAGTACCACCGCACCGAATGGAAGAACACCGGCGCCGCGAAGCACATGACCGCGATGCGGTCCAGCAGCCCGACCGCGCCGGTGATCGCGCTGCGGTTGCCCCAGGCATGGATGCCGGCGTCGCGCTTGAGCGCCTGCATCACGAAGACGCCGAAGCTGCCGCAGCCGGCCGCGATGAAGGCCGCGATCGCCGCCTGGCCGGCCTTGAAGGGCGTGATCCAGTAGAGCAGCGCGCCCGCGAGCGCGGCCGCGAACGCGCCGATCCACCAGGCCTTCATCGTGAAGGAACGGCTGATGCGGCGCGCCACCGGCCGGGCGCGGAAGCGGCTCGTGGCGATCGCCTGCGCGATCTGCCCGCACGCCACCACGGCCACCAGGAAGAACAGCAGGAAGGCGCCGCGTCCCTGGTACTTCGGGATGTCCAGCAGCAGCAGCGCCGGTGCGTGCGACAGCCCGTAGACGCAGACCATGATGCCCCACTGGATCTTGGCGTTGCGCTCGAGGAAGCGGCCCGGATCGTCCGCCAGCGCGCTGGCCACCGGGATCGCCAGGAAGCCGTAGACCGGGATCAGCACCGAGAACAGGTCGAAGTGGCGCGTGCCCACCAGCACGTACTGCAGCGGCAGGATGACGAAGAAGGCCATGATCAGCCCGCGGTGGTCGGCGCGGCGCGTGTGCAGCAGGGTGATGAACTCGCGGAAGGCGAGGAACGAGAACACGCCGAACAGCAGGGTCGCGCCGACCGGTCCCGAGACCCAGGCGGCCCAGAACAGGCAGGCGCCGACCCAGACCATGTTGAGTTCATGCCGGAACCGGGACCAACGCGCCTGCCAGGCTTCCTGCTCCTGCTCGGGCCGCTCTCGCAGCGACCACAGCACCGAGCCGATGCTCACCAGCAGCAGCGCGCCGAACAGCACGACGAACAGGAAGGCGACCTGCTCGCCGGTGTTCAAGGACTTGAGCCACCTCATTCCTTCCACCCTCCCGGACGCAGGGCCATGACCGCGGCGCGGGCGCGTTCCAGGAACGCGCGCTTGTCCTCGCCGGGCTCGATGCGGATCGGCGCGCCGAAGGTGACGGTGCAGAGGATGGGCACCGGCACGACCTCGCCCTTGGGCATCACGCGCTGGACGTTGTCGATCCAGGTCGGGATCAGCTGCACCTCGGGGAACTGCTCGGACAGGTGGTAGAGGCCGGCCTTGAAGGCCTGCGGCGCGCCCTTGTTGGAGCGGGTGCCCTCGGGAAAGATGACCAGCGAGTCGCCGCCCTGCAGCGCGTCGACCAGCGGCTCGAGCGGGTCCTCGTCCGGCGTGGCGCGGGTGCGGCTGACGTAGACGGCGTTGAACACGGCGGTGGTGAGCCAGGTCTTGAGCGCGGAGCTCGTCCAGTAGTCGCGCGCGGCGATCGGGCGGGTGCGGGCGCGCAGTTCGCCGGGCAGCGACGCCCAGATCAGCACCCAGTCGAAATGGCTCTGATGGTTGGCGAAGTAGATGCGCTGTTCGGACGTCGGCGGGCAGCCTTTCCAGTGTCCCTGGGCGCCGGTGATCAGGCGCGCCAGCCAGGACAGGAACAGGCCGGTGATTTCGGCAAGGACCATGGGGCGGGATTATCCCTGCTGGATCATCGTGGCCGCCTTCTCGGCGATCGCCACCACCGGCGCGTTGGTGTTGCCGCTGACGACGCTGGGCATGATCGATGCGTCCACCACCCGCAGCCCGTCGAGGCCGCGCACTCGCAGCCGCTCGTCCACCACCGCCATCGCGTCCGGGCCCATGCGGCAGGTGCCGACCGGGTGATAGACGGTGTCCACGCGCGCGCGCAGCAGCGCCTCGATCGCCGCGTCGTCGTCGACCCCGGCGCTCCACAGCTCGCGCCGCCAGAGCGCCCGCATCGCCGGCGCGCGCATCAGGTCGCGCGTCAGCCTGTAGCCCTCGATCAGCTCGCGCACATCCTCGGGATCGTCGAGAAAGGCCGGATCGATGCGCGGCGCGGCCAGCGGATCGGCGCTGGCCAGCGTCAGGGCGCCGCGGCTGCGCGGACGCAGCAGGCACACATGGCAGGACATCCCATGGCCCAGGTGCAGTCGACGCGCATGGTCCTCCACCAGCGCCACCACGAGGTGCAGCTGCACGTTGGGCGCCGGCAGGCCGGGGCGCGTGGACAGAAAGCCGCCGCACTCGGCGAAATTGCTGGTGACCAGTCCGCGCCGCTCCCGGCGGTAGCGCCGCGCCTGGGCGAGGAAGCGCCAGCCGCCCCGCAGCGACAGCCCGGCCAGATCGAGCCTTTCCGACGCGTAGCCGAAGACGAAGTCGGGATGGTCGTGCAGGTTGCGGCCAACACCGGGCAGGGGGTGTGTCACCGGCAGGCCCAGCGCCTGCAGCGCGGCGCCGTCGCCGATGCCCGAGCACATCAGCAACTGCGGCGACTGCAGCGCGCCCGCGCAGACCAGCACCTCGCGCGCCGCGCGCAGCGTTCGCCGGTGACCGCCCTGCAGCACTTCCACGCCGACCGCGCGGCGGCCCGCCAGCACCAGCTTCAACGCGCGCGCGCCGGTCTCCACGCGCAGGTTGGGCCGCCGGCCGAGGATCGGGTGCAGGTAGCCGCGCGCGACGCTCCAGCGCTCGCCCTCGTGCTGCGTGACCTGGTAGACGCCGAGCCCTTCCAGGTCCTGGCCGTTGAAGTCCTCGCGCACCGGATGACCGCATTCACGCGCCGCGGCGCACCAGGCCGCGTGCGCAGGGCTGTCGGTGCGCAGGTCGCCGACATGCAGCGGACCGTCCTGGCCATGCCACGGCGCGCCGAAACGCGCGTTGCGCTCGGCCTTGATGAAGTGCGGCAGCAGGTCGTCGTAGCCCCAGCCCGGGTTGCCGGCCGCGGCCCACGCGTCGTAGTCGCTGCGGTGTCCGCGCGTGTAGACCATCGCGTTGATGGCCGAGGATCCGCCCAGCGCCTTGCCACGTGGCTGATAGCCGCGTCGCCCGTTCAGTCCCGCCTGCGGCGTGGTCTCGAAACCCCAGTTGTTGAGCCGGGTCGCGACCTGCAGCACGCCTGCGAAGGGCGTGGTCGTGACCCAGCTGTCGCCGCGTCCGCCAGCCTCGAGCAGCAGCACGCGGCAGTCCGGGTCCTCGCTCAGCCGGCTCGCCAGTACCGCGCCGGCGGACCCGCCACCGACGATCACGAAGTCGGCATCGGCAGCGGCAGCGGCATAGGCATCGACGCCGACCTCGCCACGCCCGCTCATGCGAGTTTCTTCAACAGGCCGAGCAGGCGCTCGAACGTCTTCCCATACGGCGGATGAAACAGCGCCGTGCCTGCCAGGCGCGATTGCAGGAACACCGGCTTGAGCTTGCTGAAGGTGTTGAAGCCCCACACGCCGTGGTAGGCGCCCATGCCGCTGGCCCCGACACCGCCGAAGGGCTGCTCCTCCTGGCCGAGGTGCCAGATGCAGTCGTTGACGGTGACGCCGCCGGCCACGGTGCGGGCGAGCAGGTCCTCGCGCGCGGCCCGGTCCTCGCCGAACCAGTAGAGCGCCAGCGGGCGATCGCCGGCGTTGACCTGCGCGATCGCCTCGGACACATGGCCGTAGGGCACGATCGGCAGCAGCGGGCCGAAGATCTCCTCGCGCATCACCGTCATGTCGGGGGTCGTGCCCAGCAGCAGCGTCGGCACCAGGCGCCGGTCGGACGGCGCCTCGTCGTGCGTCGGACGCAGCGTCGCGCCGCGGGCGCGTGCGTCGTCCAGCAGACCGCGCAGCCGCGCATGGTGACGCGGGCTGACGATGGCGGTGTAGTCGGGATTGCCGTCGATGCGCGGATAGAAGCGGCGCACCGCCGCGACGATCGCGTCGGCCAGCGGCTGCACCAGCTCCTTGGGCGCCAGCACATAGTCCGGCGCGACGCAGGTCTGGCCGGCGTTGAGCAGCTTGCCGAAGGCGATCCGCTCGGCGGCCAGCGCCAGATCGGCGCTGCGGTCGACGATCGCGGGCGACTTGCCGCCCAGCTCCAGCGTGACCGGCGTCAGGTGCTGCGCCGCGGCCTGCGCCACCAGGCGGCCCACTGGCGTCGAACCGGTGAAGAACAGGTGATCGAAGGGCAGTTGGGTGAAGGCCTTGCCGACCTCGGCATCGCCGGTGACGACGGTCATCTCGTCGGGCGCGAAGTGCTGGGCGACGAGCCGGGCCATCAGCTCCGAGGTCGCGGGCGTCAGCTCGGAGGGCTTGATCATCACCCGGTTGCCGGCGGCCAGCGCCGCGAGCGCGGGCGCCATCGCCAGGTAGTACGGATAGTTCCAGGGCGCGACGATGCCGACCACGCCGAGCGGCTGCGGCATCAGGCGGTTGGACGCGGGCAGGAAGTGCAGGGCGGTCGGCGCGCGACGCACCGCCATCCAGCGCTTGAGATGCCGGATCGCATGGCGCGCGCCCGACTCGACGGTGAAGAGGTCCGCCAGCAGGCTCTCATGCCGCGAGCGGTGGCCGAAGTCCCGGGACATCGCATCGGCCAGCGCGTCCGCATGCGCCGAGGTCATCCGCAGCAGCCGCTCCAGCCGGTCGCGACGCTGCGCGAGCGAGGGCAGACGCTCGCGATCGAAGGCCGCGCGCTGCTGCTCCAGGATCAGGTGCAGGCGCTCGTGCAGGGCTTGGTCCATCGCGTGTCTCCGCCGGATGCTTGGAATGAGCCGAAGGCTATGCGCATTCGCGCAGCCGGCCAAGCGCGGCGACCCTGGACTAGAGAGGCCCGACTAGCTGGTGGGGGCCGGCCTGCGCGCGGCGGCGCGCCAACGAAAAAGCCCGGCCGGAGCCGGGCTTTGACATCGAGCCGACGAGGGCCCGGTCGGATCGCGCGAGGCGATCGCGACGATCAGAAGCGGTAGCCGACGCTCAGCGTGAAGCCGTCCGCCTTGACGTCGTCCTTCTTGTAGAAGCGCATGTAGTCGACAGCGCCGTAGAACGACTTGTCGAAGTTGTACTTGGCGCCCAGGCCGTAGGCGAAGCTGCTGTCGCTGCTCGAGCCGGATTCACCTTGCGCCGAAGCCTTGATCTTGCTGTCGGCGTAGCCCAGGCGGGCGAACACTTCGAACTGGTCGAAGGCGTACTTCGGCGTGACGAACACACCGTAGCTGCGCGAGATCTTGTACTTGACGCCTTCGAAGGTGTCGTCGGACACGCCGAAGGCGAACATGCCTTCCAGCGCGACGTTCGGGTGCAGGTCGTAGCCGACGATGGCGCGGATCGCGCCCGGCTTGACGGAGTCGCCGCCGTCCTTCACCTTGATGAAGGTGTAGCCGACTTCGCCGTAGAACGGGTTCGCGGTCGCGGTTTGGGCTTGAGCGGCGCCGGCGGCCAGCAGGGCGGCGGCGACGATGGCGGAAATCTTGGTCATTCGAATACTTCTCTTTAAGAAAAATCGCACCTCAGCGGTGCGGGGGCGAAAGGTATCAACGCCGCGCTTGACCGGTCAATGCAAGAGGTCACGGCTCCGTAAAAAAGTGCATACGGAGTTGTAGGCCCGCGACGCAAATGAGTCGGTGTTTTGGCCCTCCATCCCCTATCAGGGTGGGTTTGCTCTGCAGACCGTACACACATTGATGCGGTCTTAACGACCTAAGCAGGCCATCGATGGGCCGTCGGAATCATAGGCAACGCGCCATGCAAAAGGCCCGGCGCGAAGGCCGGGCCTGAAGCAGGACCAGGGGCATGCAGGCGGCGGGGACGGGCAACACCCGACCCCGGCGTGCAGGCTCAATGCCGGAAGTGGCGCACGCCGGTGAAGACCATCGCGATGCCGCGTTCGTTGGCCGCGGCGATGACCTCGTCGTCGCGCATCGAGCCGCCAGGCTGGATGACGCAAGAGGCGCCCGCGTCGGCCAGCACGTCCAGGCCGTCGCGGAACGGGAAGAAGGCGTCGCTGGCCACGGCCGAGCCGGCCAGCGCCAGGCCGGCGTTCTCCGCCTTGATCGAGGCGATGCGCGCCGAGTCGATGCGGCTCATCTGGCCCGCGCCGACGCCCAGCGTCATGCCGTTGCCGCAGAAGACGATCGCGTTGCTCTTGACGTATTGCGCGACGGTCCACGCGAACATCAGGTCGTCCAGCTGCTGCGCGGTCGGCTGCAGCGTGGTGACGACCTTCAGGTCGGCCTTGCCGAGGAAGTGGTTGTCGGCGGTCTGCACCAGCAGGCCCGAGCCGACGCGCTTGACATCCTGCGCGTTGCGGCCCTGGTCCCAGGGGCGCGCGCCGCCCGGCGGCAGCGCGATCTCGAGCAGGCGCACATTGACCTTGCCCTTGAAGATCTCGCGCGCCTCGGCACTGAACGACGGCGCCATCAGCACTTCGACGAACTGCTTGGAGACCAGTTCCGCGGCGGCGCGGTCGACCTCGCGGTTGAACGCGATGATGCCGCCGAAGGCGCTGGTCGGGTCGGTCTTGAAGGCCTTGGCGTAGGCGTCGGCGGGCGTCGCGGCGACGGCCACGCCGCAGGGGTTCGCATGCTTGACGATCACGCAGGCGGGCGTGTCGAAGCTCTTCACGCACTCCCACGCGGCATCCGCATCAGCGATGTTGTTGTAGCTGAGCTCCTTGCCCTGCAGCTGCTTGCCGGTGACCAGCGAGCCGGGCGCGGGGTAGAGGTCGCGGTAGAGCGCGGCGGTCTGGTGCGAGTTCTCGCCGTAGCGCAGGTCCTGCACCTTCACGAAGCTGCTGTTCATCTGCGCCGGGTACTCGGTCAGCGAGCCGTCATCCAGGCGCGCGCTCAGGTAGTTGCTGATCGCCGCGTCGTACTGCGCAATGCGGTTGAAGGCCGCCACCGAGGCGGCGAAGCGCGTCTTGTCACTGGTCCTGCCGTGGGCCTTCAGCTCCTCGAGCACCTGCGCGTACTGCGACGCGTCGGTCAGCACCGTCACGTCCTTCCAGTTCTTGGCCGCGCTGCGGACCATCGCCGGGCCGCCGATGTCGATGTTCTCGATCGCGTCCTCCAGCGTGCAGCCGGGCTTGGCGACGGTGGACTCGAACGGATAGAGGTTGACCGCCAGGATGTCGATCGTGTCGATGCCGTGCTGCTGGAGCGCGGCGACATGCTCGGGCAGGTCGCGGCGCGCCAGCAGGCCGCCGTGGATCTTCGGATGCAGCGTCTTGACGCGGCCGTCCAGCATCTCGGGGAAGCCGGTGTGCTGCGCGACCTCGGTCACCGGCAGGCCCGCGTCGGCCAGCAGCTTGGCGGTGCCGCCGGTGGACAGCAGGCGCACGTTCAGCGCATGCAGCGCCTGGGCGAATTCGACGATGCCGGTCTTGTCGGAGACCGAGATCAGGGCGGTGAGTTGAGCCATGAAGATTCCTTCGATGCGGGGGATTCGGGTCTTGGCGGGCTCCCGCGCTTGCCCCTTCCGAGGGGCCGGCGGAAGCCGGTAGGGGGCTAGATCAGCTTGTGCTCGACCAGCTTGCGACGCAGGGTGTTGCGATTGATGCCCAGCCATTCGGCGGCCTTGCTCTGGTTGCCGTCGCTGTGCTGCATGACGACCTCCAGCAGCGGCTTCTCGACGAGCCGGATCAGCATCTCGTGCATCGAGTGAGGGTCCTCGCCGCCGAGGTCGCGGAAGTAGGCCTCCAGGTTTTCGCGGATGCAGGAGTCGATCGGTTTGGGCGTCATGCCGTCAGCCTTCTTTCTTGGTCTTCGTCTTGGTGTTGTTCGTCGTTCGCGGCGTCGTCGGCCACCGGCAGGTAGGGCAGGCGCTCGTGGGCGTCCGCCAGCGCGTCGAGCCAGTCGGTGAGGGCGCGGACCTGGTCCTCGCAACGCTCGAGCGCATTCATGCGGCGGCGGAAATCCTCGCCGCCGGGCAGCGCGCGCACCGCCCAGCCGATGTGCTTGCGGGCGCTGCGCATGCCGGTCAGCTCGCCGTACAGCGCGTAATGGTCGTGCAGGTGCTCGACCAGCCAGCGCTTGGCATCGGCGATGCGCGGCGCGGGCAGTTCCTCGCCGGTGGCCAGGAAATGCGCGATCTCCGCGAAGATCCACGGCCGGCCCTGCGCCGCGCGGCCGACCATGATCGCGTCGGCGCCGGTGGCGGCCAGCACCTCGCGGGCCTTGCGCGGGCTGTCGATGTCGCCGTTGGCGACGACCGGGATGCGCAGTGCGGCCTTGACCGCGGCGATGGTGTCGTACTCCGCGCGGCCGCTGTAGCCCTGCTCGCGGGTGCGGCCATGCACCGTCACCATCGCGATGCCGGCGGACTCCGCCGCGCGGGCCAGCGCCACCGCGTTCTTCTCGGCCTGGCACCAGCCGGTGCGCATCTTCAGCGTCACCGGCACGCCGCGCGGCGCGCAGGCGGCCACCACGGCCTCCACGATCTGCAGCGCCAGCGGCTCGTCCTGCATCAGCGCCGAGCCGGCCCACTTGTTGCAGACCTTCTTGGCGGGGCAGCCCATGTTGATGTCGATGATCTGCGCGCCGCGGTCGATGTTGTAGGCAGCGGCCTCGGCCATCATGGCCGCGTCGGTCCCGGCGATCTGCACCGAGATCGGCGCCGGTTCGCCCTCATGGTTGGCGCGGCGCGAGGTCTTCAGGCTGTTCCACAGGTCCTTGCGCGAGGTCACCATCTCGCTGACCGCATAGCCCGCGCCCAGCTTCTTGCACAGGACGCGGAAGGGCCGGTCGGTCACGCCCGCCATCGGGGCGACGAACAGACGGTTCGGCAGGACGAAGGAACCCAGCGTGAGCGTGCCGGGCAGCGGCGTGGACATCGGGAGCGGTGCGGAGGCTGCACAAAAAAGAGGCAGAAGTATACCGCCCCGGTTTCTCTCCTCGATCCCTCCGGCGGGTGGGGCCGTCAGAGCGAGGGCTGCTTGCGCCAGAGCACGAAGCCCTGCTCGACCAGGCGGTTCATCACCCGCTCCTGCGACAGCTTGTAGACCGCGCGGGCCAGGCGCCCGCGCAGCTCCGGGGTGTTGCAGCGCGAGCGGTGGGACAGCGTCAGGTACAGGCCTTCGCGCGCGATCGCGGGCAGCAGCGGCTGGATCGCGGGGCCGCCGTTGCGCGCGACATAGGCCTCGGCCGGCGTGTCCTCGTAGATCAGGTAGTCGGCCCGGCCGCGCTGCAGCATCTGGATCGCCTGCTCGATGCTGGCGACCTGGCTGATCTTGAGCGACTGGCGCGCGTAGTTGTCGAACTCGACGCCGAAGCTGTTGTTGATCACCGTGACCCCGAGCTTGGGCGCGAGGTCGCTCCAGCGCTTGTACGGCACCGGCGACGCGCTGCGGGTCCAGATCACGCTGCGCGTCTCGCGGAAGGCCGGATGGAAGTAGTCCATGTACTCGGTGCGCGGCAGCGTGAAGAAGGCGCCGGCGATCAGGTCGATGCGGCCAGCCCGCATCTCTTCCTGGACGCGGCCCCAGGGGCCGACATAGCGGGTCTCGACCGGGATGCCGATTTCTGTCGCGAGCCACTGCATCAGGTCGGCATTGGCCCCGACAAGCTTCTGCTCGTCGGTCGGATCGCGCCAGAGATAGGGCGGGTACTGCGGGTTGCCCGAGGCGATCAGCAGCGGACAGCCCGGGATCGGCGGCAGGGGGCTGGTCGGGCCGGGCGCCGCGCTTGCCTGTGCGGCGGGCGGGGCGGTCTGCGCCCGCGCGGTCGCGCCAAGGGACGGGCTGCCGTCGTGCCCTGGACCCGCGAGGGCCAGGCCGATCAGCGCGAACGACGAGACGGCAAGGCGGCGCAAGGACATGGTCTTCAGATAATCCCACGCATGGAAGCTTGGCTGCAACACATGATTCACCTGATGCTGGAGACCCTGTCTCTGCCGCAGGTGGGACTCGGCGCGGTGTTCGTCGTGGCGCTGGTGTCCGCGACGCTGCTGCCGATGGGGTCGGAACCGGTGGTGCTGCTGCTGGTGCATGCGAAGCCGGAACTCTTCTGGCCCGCGATCCTCGTGGCCACGGTCGGCAACACGCTCGGCGGGGCGATCACCTGGTGGATGGGCTACGGCGCGGAACGCGCCTACGAAGCGGCGGTGCACCATTCGCCGCGCGACCAGCGGGTGCTGGGCTGGCTGCGGCGCTTCGGCGCCAGGACCTGCCTGATGAGCTGGCTGCCCATCGTCGGCGATCCGCTGTGCGCGCTGGCGGGCTGGCTGCGGCTGCCGTTCTGGCCCTGCGTCGGCTACATGGCGATCGGCAAGTTCGCGCGCTATCTGTTGATGACCTCCGCGGGCGTCGCCATGCTGGACTGAGCCTGGCGCCGGCCGGGTCGGGCGTGACTGGCGGAAGCACCGGCCGTCGCTTGCACAATGCGGGGCACCGACAGGAGACCCGCCATGAGCACCCCCCGCACCCCGGCGTACGACGCCTTGTGCCAGCGCCACCAGCGCATCCATCGTCTGTCCCACCTGCAGTCGATCGCGTCGTGGGACCAGTCCGCCTTCATGCCGTCGCGCGGCGCGCAGGCGCGCGCCGAGGCGCTGGCCGAGATGGGCGGCCTGCTGCACCAGCTGGGCACCGATCCGGCGCTGAAGCAGCTGCTCGACGAAGCCGCGCAGGAGCCGCTGGACGACTTCCAGCGGGCCTCGCTGCGCGAGATGCGCCGCGTGTGGCGCTCGGCCAACGCGGTGCCCCAGCGGCTCGTCGAGGCCCGCTCGCTGGCCAACTCGCACTGCGAGCATGAATGGCGCCAGCAACGCGCGGCCAACGACTGGGCCGGCTATGTCGAGAACCTGCGACCGGTCGTCCGCTACGCGCGGGAGGAGGCGCAGTACCTGTCCGAGGATTCGGGCCTGAGCCGCTACGACGCGCTGCTCGACCAGTACGAGCCGGGCATGCGCTCGGCGGAGGTGGACCGCGTCTTCGGCGACCTGCGCCAGTGGCTGCCCGGCCTGATCCGGCAGGTGATGGAGCGTCAGGCCGGAGACAGCCTCGTCCACCCGCAGGGGCCGTTCCCCGCCGCGGCGCAGCGTGCGCTCGGGCTGGATGCGATGAAGCTGCTGGGCTTCGACTTCGAGGCCGGCCGGCTGGACGAGAGCGCCCATCCCTTCTGCGGCGGCGTGCCGGAGGATGTGCGGATGACCACGCGCTACCGCGACGACAGCTTCCTGCAGAGCCTCACCGGCACCATCCACGAAACCGGCCATGGCCGCTATGAGCAGAACCTGCCGCGCGAATGGCTGGGCCTGCCGGTGGCCCGTGCCCGCTCGATGGGCCTGCACGAGAGCCAGAGCCTGTCCTTCGAGATGCAGCTGGCCGCGCATCCCGGCTTCGCCGGCCTGCTGCAGCCGCTGGTCGAGCGCCACCTGGGCCGGCAGCGCGGCTTCGCGGCGGACAACCTCCACCGGCTGATGACGCGGGTCGCGCCCGGCTACATCCGCGTCGATGCGGACGAAGTCACCTACCCGGCCCATGTGATCCTGCGCTACGAGATCGAGCGCCCGCTGATCGAGGGCGAGATCGAGGTCGAGGACATTCC
Organism: Roseateles chitinivorans; assembly: GCF_002761755.1. Taxonomy (GTDB): domain Bacteria; phylum Pseudomonadota; class Gammaproteobacteria; order Burkholderiales; family Burkholderiaceae_C; genus Roseateles; species Roseateles chitinivorans. The sequence continues at coordinate 9,362 of NZ_PEOG01000079.1, read as the reverse complement.
CGCGCTCTGGGACCGCAAGATGCAGGAGCTGCTGGGCCTGGACACGCGCGGCAACTACAAGGACGGCTGCATGCAGGACGTGCACTGGGGCTGCGGCCTCTACGGCTACTTCCCCTGCTACACGCTGGGGGCGATGTACGCGGCGCAGTGGTTCGCGACGATGCGCCGCGAGCGGCCGGCGCTGGACGAGGAGATCGCGCGCGGCGAGCTGGCGCCGGTCTTCGACTGGCTCAAGGACCGCATCTGGTCCCAGGGCAGCCGCTGGGAGACGCCGGAACTGGTGCGGCGCGCCAGCGGCGAGGCGCTGGAGCCGGCGCATTTCCGTCGCCATCTGGAGGCCCGCTACCTGGGCTGAGACGCAGCGGCCGGATCGACGCACCGCCAATGAGAAAGGGCACCCCCGGTGGGGTGCCCTTTTCTCCGTGCGCGTCCGCGGTCTCTACCCCACGTCGCGCTCCCAACGAGTCTTCGAGGACCCGGTGTTCGGTTGTCAGGCCCTGCCGCCGCCCTTGCGACGACGGGCGACGAAGCCCATCGCGCCCAGGCCGGCCAGCATCAGCGCCAGGCTGTGCGGCTCCGGCACGGCGGAGGCATTGCCGCCGGCGCTCAGCGTCGACACGACCACGTTGTCCAGCGAGGTGCCGTAGGAATCGCTGCGGCCGGTCGAGCCGAAGCGCAGCGTCATCGGGCTGCCGGTGCCGGTGAAGGTGGTGCTGAAGGTCTGCCAGCTGGTGACGGTGTCATTGCCGACCTTGCCGCTCAGGTCGCCGATCTGCCAGGACAGGCCGTTGCTCACCGCGCCCTGGTTGTCCGGGCGGTTGGTGTAGGCGAAGCTCAGCGTGTACGAGGCGCCGGCCACCGTGTTCAGCGTCTGGCTGATCCAGCTGTTGGTGGTGGTGTCGAGCTCGGCGAAGTTGCTGCCGTTGAAGGCCGACCCGGCGATGTTGTTGCGGAGTTCCAGGCCGTGCGGGCCGACGGTCCAGCCGACGACGCTGTTGACGATGGTGTAGCTGCCGTTGCCGACCACGGTCGATTCGAAGCTGCCGTTGTTCACCAGGTTCACGGGGGTCGCGAACGCGAACAGCGGCGCGGCGAGGAGGGAGGCTGCAATCAGACGCTTCATGGCGGCGGGACTTGGAAGTTCGACAAGGCGCGCAGTGGTCTGCGCTTGTGTCGAATTGTTCGAGACCCCTCGCGGCCTGCCATCCCCCTGTGCGCTGGGGATCGGGGAACGATTCGTGACGTTTCGCACGCCGACGAATGTCCGTTTCAAGGGGTCAGGTGGTGCGCGCCCGAGGCTTGGAAGACCTGGCCGACTCCGACTTGGCCGATTTGGCCGCCTTGGCCGACTTGACGGGCCCGGCCGACGACTTGGCAGGCTTGGTATCCGCGACCTTCGTCGCTTTCGCCGTCTTGGGCGCCTGTGCCGATTTGGCGGCCTTCCCGGGCGGGGTCGCCCGCGAGGGCTTCACGGCCGGCGTGGACGAGGCTGCGCGCGTCGCGGCCTGGGCGCGCAGCATCGCGACCTCGGCCGCCAGCGCCTCGACGCGCGCCTGCAGCCGCGCCACCTCTTCGGCCCCCGGCATGCCCAATCGGGCCAGCGCGCGCGCGACACGGTCCTCGAAGATCGATTCCAGCTTGTCCCAGTGCTGTCCGGCACGGCTGCCGACCTCGCCGGCCAGGTCGCTCATCCGGCGCGCGGCGCTGTCGAGCTTCTCCTCGGCGCCGCGGATCGGGGCCTGCAGCTTCACGCTCTCGCTGGACAGCTTTTCCAGCATCGCGCCGCCCTGGTCCTGCGCCTTGGCGAAGGCCGCCAGGCCCGCCGACCAGATCTGCTGCGCCGACGCCTTGACCTGCTCCGCGAACGGCGTGTCCGCAGCCTTCGCCGAGGCGGGGGCGGCCCCCTTGCGGCGGCCTTTCGCCGGCTTCGGGGCGGCCGGCTTCTGTTGCTTCTTGACCATGGGCGTTCCTTGTCGTCGCGGGGCGGCGGCGCAGACCTCCGCCGCTCGTCGAGAACCGGACTATAGGGCGCGTGTCGCGCGTCACGATGAGGCGCATCCCGTCCGCAACCCCCCATCGGGGCGAACGGCGCATGGACCAGAATCCCGGCCATGTCCTTGCCGACCTCCACGCCAGGCCGCCGCCCGGGCGACGACTTCCCCGACACCGTGCCGGAGGCGCCCCCGCCGCTGCCGGCCCTGGCGATGGCGCACGAGCTGCCGCTGCGCAAGGGCGCGTTCGTGGACTGCCCGCAGTGCCGCGCGCCGATGCGCCATCTGAGCCTGCCCGGTCATCACGCGCCGGCGACGGTCGACATCGACCACTGCGGTCCCTGCGGGCTGGTGTGGTTCGACGCCCGCGAGTCGGTCCAGCTGTCCCCGGCGGCCTGGATCCAGCTGCTGCGCGATCTGCACCAGCTGCGTCAGGCCGACCGGCCGCAGGCGCCGAGCCGGGCCTGCCCGCTCTGCGCGAAGGCGCTGAAGCAGGTCCGCAATCTCACCCGCTACGGGCGCTTCCCGGTGCTGGAGTGCGGCGGCTGCGGCGGCCATCTGCACAGCCAGGCCGGCATGCTGGCCGAGCGCGGCCTGGTGCGGCCGCTGCTGCCCGCCGAGCGCGGTGCGCTGCAGGCGGAGCGGCGCCAGCTGTGCTGCCTGAGCTGCGGCGGTCCGGCCGACGGCAAGGGCGAGGACTGCCCGTGGTGCCGCAGCCCGCTGGTGATGATCGACATGCCGCGCCTGACGAACGCGCTGCGCCGGCGTTCGCCGTCGGAGCCGCTGATGATGCCCAACGGCGGCAAGCCGCTCGGCTGGGCCTGCCGCGGTTGCGGCGCGCCGATGGATCCGACACGGGAGACGCGCTGCGGGCATTGCCATCATGCGGTGGTCGTGCCCTCGCTCGAGGAGCTCGGGCCGCTGCTCGATGCGCTCGAGCACGACGGGCGGGTCGCCGAGGAAGAGGCGGAGGAGGAGCGCCGCCGCCGGCTCGCTTCCTATGTCGCGCCCAGCGATCCGGCCGGCGGCAAGCATGGCCTGTTCTGGAAAGGCGAGTACGAGAAGCGCTACGACCGGGAGAACGAGCGGCGCGACCGCGGTGGCGCGCGCGATTGGCCCAGTTCCGGCTGGCCCGAGCCCAGCGGCGGCTCGCCGCCGACGCTGATGGAGATCGCGCTGCGCATCGCCGGGCTGTTGCTGCGCTGAGGCGACCCCGGGGCTGCCGCGTCGCGGTGGAGTCGCCCGGGACAAGGCGCCGCGGAGGTCGGGTCGAACGAGCCGAACGGGTGTCCGGCGTGGCCCCTGTCGGGTCGACCGCCTGCCGGGCGTCGATGCGCCCGCTCAGAGTTCCAGCAGCTCGATCGGCTTGGTGCACGCGGGCGGCGTGCCGCCGCCGCGCACGACGAAGGGCAGTTCGCCCCACGGGCCGGCGTCGCGCGGGCAGCCGCCGCGCAACGTGCCGCCGGGGCAGGCGCAGCCCTTGGTCTTGACCAGCTTGTCCAGCGTCTGCGACTGCTGCGGATTGAGCTTGGGCAGGTCGTGGCGGAAGACCAGCTGCAGCGCGGTGGTCGGCGCTGGCGCGTCGAGCGTCGGCACCGGGCCCAGCAGCGTGACCATCGACTGGGTCTCCTTCAGCGCCGCGGCGGGCTTCATGCCCTTGGCGCGCCGCAGGTAGTTCAATGCCACCTCCATCGCCGCGTAGCCGCGCGCGGCCGAGGCGGTGAAGGGCTTGCGGAAGGCCGCGCCATAGGTGTTGGCCACCTGGTCCCAGCGGCCGCGGTCGACCGTCAGCACTGGACACAGCACCGCGTCCACCCGCTCGGACAGCGTCGCGTCGAAGTCCATCCAGCAGGAGGTCCGCGCACTGATCCGCAGCCCGGTCTGGCGGCGCAGGTCGGCGGCGATCTTCTCGCCGGCATTGAGCTCGATGCGGCCGAGTTGCAGCTGCAGGTCCTGGTCCTTGACCCGCTCGGCGTTGCTGGAGACGAAGGGGATGCCGGCCACCTTGAGCGCGTCGGCGCCGGCGTTGATCTCGCACCAGTTGCCCAGCACCAGGTCCACCTTGGCCTTGATGAATTCCTGGGAGATCGCCTCGGCCTTGCGGGCGTCGCAGCCGCTGTCCTTGATGACCAGCCGGGGCGCCGCATCGCCGGGCCAGGTCTTGAGCGCGAGGGTCATGCCCAGCTGCAGTTCCTCGGCCTGCGCCGTGCTCGGGTAGCTGCCCGGCAGGATCACCCCGATGGTGGCGGCGGTGGCCGAGGCGCCGGCGCACAGAAGGGCCGCCGGCAGGACGGCGGCCAGGACCTTGCGGATGTTCATGACGATCCCTCGCTCTGCATGGCCGTGGTCGGCCGTTGTTGATTTGCCGGACGCGTCGTGGTGTCCGAGGCCGCAGGTATCGCCTGCGCGAGGCCGTCGCGCACTGGAGGTTTTCCCGAGCAGCGCGCCAATGAAAACGCCCCGGCGGGCCGGGGCGGTAAGACGTCACAACCGTGACAGGAAGTGCGGCATGCGCGCAACGCAGGCCGGGCGACGCCGGACGCTCAGGTCGGCCAGCCCTGCAGCACCAGCTTGCCGCGTTGGCGCTGGCTCTCCTGCAGCGCATGGGCACGCTTGAGGTGCTCGGCGGAAATCGGCCCGACGACGTCGGCCAGCGTCGTGCGCAGGCGCCCCTCGTCGACCAGCGTCGCGACCTCGGCCAGCAACCGGCCCTGGGCGGCGATGTCGTGGGTCGCATGCATGCTGCGCGTGAACATCAGTTCCCAGTGCAGCGACAGCGACTTGCCCTTCAGCGCCATGACGTCGATGTCGGCCGGACCGAAGTCGTCGATCATCGCCAGCTTGCCTTGCGGCTCGAGCGCCTCGACCAGGCCGGGGAAGTGCTGCGGCGTGTGGGTCAGGCTGGTGACGTAGCGCAGCGGCGGCGCGCCGTCGCGCTGCAGCGCGGCGATCTGCGGCGCGATCGGCTCGCGGTGGTTGATCACGTGATGCGCGCCCAGCGATCGCAGCCAGCGGCCGCCTTCGCCCTCCGGCTCGGAACTGGTGCCGATGATGGTCAGGTGGGCATGGCGGCGCGCGAGCTGGACCAGGATGGAGCCGACGCCGCCGGCCGCGCCGGTGACCAGCAGGCTGACCGGACGGTCCGCTTGCTGCTGGACCTGCAGCCGGTCGGACAGCAGTTCCCAGGCGGTGATCGCGGTCAGCGGCAGCGCGGCCGCCTCGGCGTCGCTCAGCGTCGTGGGCGCCCGGGCGGCGATGCGGTGGTCGACACACTGGAACTGCGCATTGCTGCCGGGACGGGTGATGTCGCCGGCGTACCAGACGCGGTCGCCGACGGCGAAGCCGCTCACCTCCGGACCGATCGCGCGCACCGTGCCGACCGCGTCCCAACCCAGGATGACCGGCGTCTTGCCGTCGGCGCTGGCGCGTCGCATGCGGACCTTGGTGTCCACCGGATTCACCGCGACCGCGGCGACTTCGACCAGCAGGTCCTTCGGTCCGGGCGACGGCAGCGGCAGGTCCAGGTCGAGCAGCGACTCGGACGCGGTGATGGGCAACGACTGGAAATAGCCGACAGCTTTCATGGGCCAACTCCTTTTAATGGATGGGATGACAAGGAAAGGGGATCAGGGGGCAGGGGACGGATGGTGCGCGCTTCGGCAGAATCAATGAAGTCGGTTGAATTGCTATCAGTTTCAAGTCCAGATTGAAGATTCCGAAGGAGCTCATGCCCATGAACATCGAGAACACCGCCGAGCTGCGCCTGCTGATCGAGTGCGCGCGGGGCGGCAGCCTGACGGCGGCCTCGCGGGAGATGGGCATCACGCCGGCGGCGGCCAGCGCGATGCTGAAGAAGCTGGAGGCGCGGCTGGGCGTGCGGCTGGCCGAGCGCAGCACCCGGGCGCTGCGCCTGACGATGGCCGGCGAGCGGCTGCGGGACTATGCGCAGCGGGCGCTGGAGTTGCTCGACGAGGGCCTGGCGCTGGTGTCGGAGGGCGAGGCGGCGGCGGGCAAGGGCCGCGGCAGCCAGGCGGCCCTGCGCGGCCGCATCCGGCTGAGCGCATCCAGCGACCTGACGCGCCGCGTGGTGCTGCCGCTGCTGGACGGCTTCCTCGACCGTCATCCGGGCGTCGAGCTGCAGCTCAGCGTGGGCGACGCGCTGCAGGACGTGGTGCGCGACGAGGTGGACCTGGCGCTGCGTTATGGCGAACTGGCCGATTCGCGGCTGGTGGCGCGCAAGCTCCATGAGGGGCGCCGGCTGCTGGTCGCGTCGCCGGACTACCTGAAGCGCCAGGGGCGGCCCACGCATCCCGGCGAGCTGACCCAGCATGAGTGCATCCGCTTCAAGATCGGTGACCGGCTGGAGCGGGAGTGGCGCTTCTGGCGCCGCGATGCGATGCAGGCGGCGCCGGTGGACGTGTCGGTGCAGGGCCGGCGCACCGCCGATGACGGCGGCATCGCGCACCAGTGGGCGCTCGAAGGACGGGGCCTCACCTACAAGAGCGACCTCGACATCCGCGACAGCCTGGCCAGCGGGGCGCTGGTGGAGGTGCTGCCCGAATGGGTCGGCCGCCCGATGCCGCTGCATGCGCTGATGCCCAGCCAGCGCTTCCTGCCGTTGCGGCTCAAGGCGCTGGTGGATCACCTCGCGGAGGGATTGCGGCGTCCGTGAGCCGCGATCGGTGGGTCAGTGCTTGTGGTCGCCGTGGCCCGCGTGCGGGTCCTTGGCATCGGGCGCGGCGACCGGGCCGGTCCGGGCGGGCGCCTGGACGGTGACGGTCGAGCGCGACTTGTCGGCGCCCTCGAAGACCAGCGTCAGCGGTACCGCGTCGCCGGTCTTGAGCGGGCCCTTCAGCTCCATCAGCATCACGTGATAGCCGCCCGGCTTCAGCTCCACCGGCTTGCCGGCCGGCACGACCAGCGCGCTCACCGGCCGCATGCGCATGACGTTGCCGTCCATCGCCATTTCGTGCACCTCGGCCACGCCGGCGACCGGCGAACTGATCGACACCAGCTTCGTCTCCGTCGGCGACTTGATCTGCATGAAGGCGCCGGTGGCCTTCTGCTGCGGCACGGTGGCGCGGACCCAGGCGTCGCTGACGACGACCTGGGCCTGGACCAGTCCGGCGGCCAGCAGCAGGGGAAGGGCGGCGGTGCGGGCGAAGGAAGGGAACTTCATCGGAGGGCATCCAATCGGGGGTGTCGACGATCGGGCGAGTATCCGCGATCGCTCACGGCCTGGCCGGTTCCAGCGCGCCGAGCGCGCGCAGGACGCGCTTGGCGATCTCCTCCCGCCGGGGGGCGAAGGCCGGGTCGGTCATGTCCAGGTTGAGTGCGAAGTAGACCGGGCGCGGGTCGCGGTCCTGCTCGACCCAACCGACGAACCAGCCGATCGACCGCGACTTGGGATCGTCCGCCCAGCCGGTCTTGGCGTACATCCGCCAGCCGGGGCCCTGCTCGCGCAGCATCACCCGGCGGGCGATGTCGTAGGTGCGGTCGGACAGCGGCAGCGCACGGTCGTGCACGCGGCGCAGGAAGTCGACCTGGCCGACCGCGGAGATGCGCAGGTCGCCGTCGAGCCAGAAGCGGTCGCCGACCGGTCCGGCGATCGCATTGCCGTAGCGGAAGTCGCGCAGGAACTGCTGCACCGTCGGCTGGCCGACCTGCCGGGCGAGCGACTGGAACACCCATACCGCCGAGACCCGGTAGGCCGAGGCCAGCGTCTGGTCGCGGTTCCAGTCGGCGATGCGCCGTTCGGTGCCGTCCCACTTGAACGGCTGCGTCTCGTCGACCGCGGCGCCGGTCTCCAGCGCGATCAGCGACATCGGGATCTTGAAGGTCGACGCCGGCAGGAAGGTTTCGAAGGCGCGCACGCTGTCCGAGGCGATCCAGCGATGCGAGCGGGTGTCGAGCACCGTGATCGTGCCCGTGGTGCCGAGCTCGGCGAAGTGACGCTGGAACTCGGGGCGGGTTTCCCAGCGCTCGCGCTGGTCGGCGGGAACGACAGCCTGGGCGGTGGGCGCGGCGGCCGGCAGGGTCGAGGCGGCCGTGGGATCGCCCTGCGCGATCGAGGCGCGGCAGGCGGTGAGGGCAAGGCAGGCGAGCAGGGCGCCGGTCGACAGGCGAGACAGGGACATGGAGGAACTCCGTGCTTGGATGGAGGCCGCCAGTGTCCGGAGTCCGCCGCGCAGCGCTGTGCCGAAATGCGGTTACGGACGTTGCGGCAGCGGCCATTGGCGCGTGACGAATGACGAGCGACGCGTGACGCGTGACGCGTGACGAGTGACGAGTGACGAGTGGCGAGTGGAGAGCAGCGAGTAGCGAGTAGCGAGTGACGCGTGGCGAGCGGCGAGCGGCGAGCGGCGAGCGGCGACCTTGGCACGGCCCCGCCCGGCCCGGCCCCGCCCCGCCCCGCCTTGCCCGGCCGATGCCGCGCTGCGCGAGGAGCGCCGTCGAGCGCGCCGGACTCAGGCGCGTCGCGTGTGCGGCATCAGCGTCTCGGCCTCGTCGAGATAGCGCCGCCGCGCTTCCTCGTCGCGCAGCTTGCGGGCTTGCAACCGGGCCTGGCGCACGAGATCGGTGGCGGTGAAGGCGTCGCCTTCATCGAGCGCATGGCGGGCCCACAGCAGCAGGAAGGCACAGCGCTGGTCGGCGGGAATCTGCGAGTGGCGGGCGCGGCAGGAGGCCCAGCGCTGCGCCGCGAGCTCGTTGAACGAGGCCGCCGGCAGCGGAAGGCCCTGCGCCGAGGCCAGGCGCTGGAGCGCCGCGAAGTCCAGGCGGCCGAGCGCCGCCAGGCGCAGCAGGAAGATCGTGTTCAGCAGCGAGCTGCGTCCGAGCTGCCAGCGCGCGCACAGCGCGTCGCTCAGCAGCAGCCAGCGCAGCGCGTCTTCGATGCCGGGGCCGGTCGCCGGCAGCAGGCCGGCCTCGACGAGCTGGCCCAGCGTGTTGGACAGGTTGGCGGCGCAGACCTGCAGCGCGTCGGGCAGGCCGGCCAGCGAGGCGCCACGCAGTGCGTCGCCCAGGCTGGCCAGCGACTGCGTCGCGAGCGCCGCGTCGCCGCGGGCGATGGCCAGCTCGCGCAGCACGATGCCGCGCAGGTTGCCGTGGTCGCAGCGCAGGGTGGAGTCGCTGGCCAGCACCTCGGGGTCGACCTCGTCGAGCTTGTCGAGCGCCGGCGCGGCCTGGCCGAGGCTGCCGTACCAGTGCCAGGCCGCCAGGATCGCGACGCGGGCGCGCAGTTGCCGTCTTTCCAGCCTGGGCAGGCGGCCATGGTTGAGGGTCTGGCCGAGCTCGCGCAGCTCGTCCTGCAGCGCAGCCCAGTCGCCCAGCCGGCGCGCGATGCGGGCGCGGCGCAGGCCGAGCGCGGCGGCA
>NZ_PEOG01000078.1 GCF_002761755.1 Roseateles chitinivorans | reverse complement strand
GTTCAGGTCGGTCGGGCCACTGCCGGACCGATCAATGGCGGTGACCGCAGCCCGCCGCGGCGCCCTCGCCGGCCGGCGCGCAGCCGTGGGCGCGATCGGCCTCCGCGTCGGCGCTCAGCTCGGCCTCGGTGGCGCAGTGCATGCCCAGACGCTGGATCAGCTGGCGGTCCTTCTCGGCCTGCGGGTTGCTCGTCGTCAGCAGCTTGTCGCCGTAGAACATGCTGTTGGCGCCGGCCAGGAAGCACAGCGACTGCATCGTCTCGGGCATCTCCTCGCGGCCGGCGGACAGGCGCACCATCGCGCGCGGCATCGTGATGCGCGCCACCGCGATCGTGCGGATGAACTCGAACGGGTCCAGCGCCTCGGTGCCGGCCAGCGGCGTGCCCTCGACCTGCACCAGGTTGTTGATCGGCACCGATTCCGGATACGGATCCAGGTTGGCCAGCTGCGCGATCAGGCCGGCGCGCTGACGGCGCGTCTCGCCCATGCCGACGATGCCGCCCGAGCACACCTTCAGGCCCACGCCGCGCACCCGCTCCAGCGTGTCCAGGCGGTCCTGGTAGGTGCGCGTCGTGATGATCTGGCCGTAGAACTCGGGCGAGGTGTCCAGGTTGTGGTTGTAGTAGTCCAGCCCGGCCTCGCGCAGCTGCTCGGCCTGGCCGTCGCCCAGCATGCCGGCGGTCAGGCAGGTCTCCAGGCCCAGCGCCTTGACCTCGGTGATCATCTCGCCGATGGCCTCCAGGTGGCGCTCCTTGGGCGAGCGCCAGGCCGCGCCCATGCAGAAGCGGGTGGCACCGTTGGCCTTGGCGGCGCGGGCCGCCTCCATGACTTCCTCGAGCGGAATCAGCTTCTCGGCCTTCAGGCCGGTGTCGAAGTGCGCGGACTGCGGGCAGTACTTGCAGTCCTCCTCGCAGCCGCCGGTCTTGATCGACAGCAGCGTGGACAGCTGCACTGCGTTCGGGTCGAAGTGCTCGCGGTGGACCTGCTGCGCACGGAACAGCAGGTCGTTGAACGGCAGCTCGAACAGCGCGGCGATCTCGTTGACGGTCCAGGGCTTGGCGTTGCGACGCAGTTCGTCGGTGGTCGGGGTCAGCGTCTGGATCTGGTTGACGGTCTGCTTCATCGTCATGCTTTCAAGGCGTTCAGCAGCAGCGCTTGCTGCAGATGCGCGGCCACGGCCGCGGGAGAGGGATCGGGAAGGCGGGGCACATGGCCCCAGCACGGCGCGCCCAGGGCCTGGTCGAGGCCGGCGCGCAAGGCGGCCAGATTGTCCGCCACATGGGCTTGATGGGGGTCGGCGGTGTTGGCCACCCAGCCGGCGAGGCGCAGGCCGCGCGCCAGGATGGCTTCGGCCGTCAGCAGCGCGTGGTTGATGCAGCCCAGCCGCAGGCCGACGACCAGCACCACCGGCATCGCCAGGTCGACGGCCAGGTCGGCGGTGTCCCAGTCGTCGGTGAGCGGCACGCGGAAACCACCGACGCCTTCGATCAGCGCGAAGTCGCCCTTGGCCGCCGAGCGCCGGATCGCCGTCAGCAGCGCCAGCCGGTCGATGGCGCGGCCCTCGAGCCGCGCGGCGATGTGCGGCGCGCAAGGCTCGCGGAACTGCAGCGGGCCGACCTCGTCCATCGTCATGCCCTGCTGCTGGGCGGCATGCAGCAAGGCGACGTCCTCGTTGACCCAGGCGCCATCGGCGTCCCGCGTCTGTCCGGCCGCCAGCGACTTGATCGGCGTGACATAGCGGCCCAGGTCGTCGAAGGCTCGCGTCAGGCCGGCGGTGATGCAGGTCTTGCCGATCTCGGTGTCGGTGCCGGTGATGAAGAAGCCGTGCAGCGGCCGCGGCGTCGTGGCCGGGTTCGGCGCCACCGCCTTGGGGGACGTGGTCATGCGCAGGCCTCCAGCGCGGCGAGCAGCCGATCGACATCGGCCTCGGTGTGAGTCGCGCACAAGGTGATGCGCAAGCGGGCCTCGCCCTTGGGCACCGTCGGCGGCCGGATGCCCGGCACCCGCAGGCCTTCGCGCTCCAGCGCCGCGGCGAGCGCCATCACCTCGGCATTGCCACCGACGATCAGCGGCTGGATCGGCGTCTGCGAGTCGGCCAGCTTCCAGGTGAGCGTCGGATGGCGATCAAGCAGCGCGCCGATGCCGGCGCGCAAGCGGGCCTGCAAGGCGCGCAGCGAGGCACGGCGCTGGGCGCCGACCTCGCCGCGGATCAGCGCCAGGCTGGTGAGCAGCGCATGCTCCACCGCTGGCGGCGAGGCGGTCGAGAAGATGTAGTTGCGGGCCGCCTGCAGCAGGTAGTCGGTGATCGTCCGGTGCGCGACGACGAAGGCACCGGCGAGCCCGGCCGCCTTGCCCAGCGTGCCCATCAGGATCAGCCGCTCGCTGCGCAGCCGGAAGTGTTCCAGCGTGCCGACCCCGGTCTCGCCGAGCACGCCCAGCCCATGGGCGTCGTCTACGATCAGCCAGGCATCGAAATCCTCGGCGGCCTGCAGCAGCGCCGGCAGCGGGGCGATGTCGCCGTCCATGCTGAAGACCGCGTCGGTGACGATCAGCTTGATGCGCGCGGTGCTCGCGGCCAGCCGCGCGCGCAGGTCCTCGACATCGCAATGCGCGTAGCGGGACACCTTGGCCTTCGCGAGCCGCGTGCCATCGATCAGCGAGGCATGGTTCAGCGTCTCGCTGAAGATCTCCGCATCGGCATCGCCCAGCGCGGCCACCACCGCCAGGTTGGCCATGTAGCCGGTGCAGAAGCCGATCGCCCTGGCTTCGGGAATGTGCGGTTCGAACCAGCGCCCCAACAGCGCCTCGACGTCGTGGTGGGCCCGCGAATGCCCGCTGACCAGCGGCGACGCGCCCGAGCCGCCGCCGTACACCTGCGCACCCTCGACCAGCGCCGCGGTCACTGCCGGATGCGCGGCCAGGCCCAGGTAGTCGTTGCTGCAGAACATGGTCAGCTCGCGCGCGACGCCGTCGGCGCCTCGCACCGTCTGGCGGGGCGCGGTGCCGGTTTCGGCGATGCGGGTGAAGCGCGTCAGGTCCTGGGCGCGGATCGCGTCCAGCTTGGCTTGCAAATGGTCAAGCAGCATGGACCACCTCCTCCAGCGTCGCGCTCACCGCCTGCGCCAGGAAACGCGCCGCCTGCTCGTCGATCAGGTAAGGCGGCATCAGGTACACGGTCTGTCCGATCGGGCGGATCAGCAGCTCGTGCCGGCGCGCGGCGAGGTGGAACTTCTCGGCGAAGCGCTCGACCGGCGCGGTCGTCGCCGGGTCGATGTCGAAGGCCAGGATCATCCCGCGCTGGCGCAGGTGCCTCACCCGCGGATCGGCGGCCAGCGGCGCGAAGGCCTCGGCCAGCCAGGCGGCCTGTTGCTGATTGCGCTCGAGCTGGCCCGCGTCGAAGCGGTCCAGCACCGCATTGGCCGCGGCGCAGGCCAGCGGGTTGCCGGTGTAGCTGTGCGAGTGCAGGAAGCCACGCGTCACGTCCTGGGACCAGAAGGCCTGGTAGACCTCGTCGGTCGTCAGCACCAGCGACAGCGCCATCGTGCCGCCGGTGATGCCCTTGGACAGCAGCAGGAAATCGGGCCAGTCGCCCTTCGCCGCGGGCGCCGTCTGCTCCCAGGCGAAGAAGGTGCCGGTACGGCCGCAGCCCACCGCGATCTCGTCCGCGATCAGGTGCACCTCGAACTCGGTGCACAGCGCGCGCAGCGCCTTCAGGTAGCTCGGCCCGTACATCGACATGCCGGCCGCGCCCTGCACCAGCGGCTCCACGATGACCGCGGCGAGCTGCGCATGCCGCTCGGCCAGCAGCGCGCGCATCTCGGCGAGCGCCTGCGCCTCGTTGCCCAGGCGCTGGTCGGGCGAGGTGACGATGTGGCTGCGCATCAGCAGCGGGTCGTAGGCATCGCGGAAGATCGCCACGTCGGTGACGGCCAGCGCGCCGATGGTCTCGCCGTGATAGCCGTGGCGCAGGCACACGAACTCGCGCTTGTCGGCGCGGCCGCGGTTGCGCCACGAATGGAAGCTCTGCTTGAGGGCGATCTCGACCGCCGAGGCGCCGTCGCTGCCGAAGAACAGATGGCCCAGCGCGCCGCCGGTGCGTGCCGACAGCCGCTCGGCCAGGCGCACGGCCGGCTCGTGGGTGCAGCCGGCCAGCATCACATGCGGCAGCGTGTCCAGTTGCCGCTTGATCGCGTCGTTCAGGCCCCGGTCGGCATGGCCGAACAGGTTGACCCACCAGGAGCTGTTGGCGTCGAAATAGCGCCGGCCCTCATGGTCGAACAACCAGGGCCCCTCGCCGCGGGCGATCGGCAGCGGCGGCACGTCCTGCGCGCGCGCCATCTGCGTGCACGGGTGCCAGACCGCCGCGAGGCTGCGGCGCTGCCAGTCTTGTCGTACTGCTTCGGACATTCGGAACTCAGCTCTGGAAGGACAGCGGCGAGAGGCTCGAGCGGGGCGATCGCGACGCGTGCCTCAGGCCAGCCATGACGGCTTGCCCTTGGACAGGAAACTCTGCACGCCCTCGCGCCCTTCGGCGCTGGCGCGGATGTCGGCGATGCGGCGCGCGGTGTCGTCGCGCAGCGTCGCGGTGAGGGGGACATGGGCCACGTCCTGCACCAGGCGCTTGCAGGCGCGCACCGCCGCCGGGCCATTGGCCAGCAAGGCGGCGACCAGCGCATCGACCTTGGCATCGAGCGCCTCGGCGTCGGCGGCCAGTTCATGCACCAGGCCAAGCCGATGGCCCTCGGCGGCGGTAAAGCGTTCGGCGGTCACGAAGTAGCGGCGCGAGGCCTGCTCGCCCAGCGCGCGCACGACGTAGGGACCGATGGTGGCGGGCAGCAGGCCGAGCTTGGCCTCGGACAGGCAGAAGCCGGCGGCCTCGGTCGCGACGACGATGTCGCAGACCGACACCAGCCCGACCCCGCCGGCGTAGACATCGCCCTGCACGCGCGCGATGACCGGCACCGGGCAGCTGTAGAGCGTCCACAGCATCTGGGCCAGGCGGCCGGCGTCGGCATGGTTCTCGTCCCAGCTGTAGCCGGCCATCGCCTTCATCCAGTGGAGGTCCGCACCGGCGCAGAAGGCCTTGCCTTCGGCGGCCAGCACGATCGCACGCAGGCGCTCGTCGCGACCCAGGGCCTCGAACACCGCGGTCAGTTCGCCGATGACGGTGTCGTTGAAGGCATTGCGCACCTCCGGGCGGTTCAGCGTCACTCGGGCCACGGCGCCGTTCGGGCCGGAGCGCTCGACGCGCAGCGTGGTCGGATTCAGGTCGGGCGAGGTCATGGCGATGAGGGAGGCGAAGGTGGCGAGGTCGTCGAGCTGGTGGCGCCGCGTCAGGGGGCGCTCCAGACGACGGTCCGGTTGATGGCGTAGAGGCGGCAGCGCTCCTCGCCGTCGGTGTATTGATCGCACAGCGCCAGCGCGCGTGAGGGCGCGTCGTCGCCGTAGGCATAGCCCCAACGCAGGCCGTTGGTGGCGAAGGCGCGAGGCTCCTGGGCGGCGAGGAACTTGCGGTAGCCGGCGGCGAGCCGGCTGGACGGCAGGCTCCGCACCTCGTCCGTGATCGCCGCGCCGTCCGCGGGGGGCGTCAATGCGCCGGGAATCGGAAAGCCCAGCGGCTTGAGGAAGGCGTCGACGATCGGCTGCCAGATGTCGTTGCCGCGCGCGAACAGCTGGTGGCCGTCCTCGCCGAAAGCCGGCAGCTCGCGCGTCTGCACCAGCCCGCCCGCTTCGCGGTAGGCCTCGGCCCAGCGGCGCTGGTGCTGCGGGGCGAAGAAGCGGTCGTTCTCGGTGAAGACCCACAGGGTCGGCACCGGACGGCCGTCCGCGGCGGCGCGGCGGCCGAAATCGGCGAATCGGCGGCGCAGTTCGTCGGGCCGGCAGGGCTCGCCGGCGCGGGTGTCGGGGTTGCCGCCATGACCGCCGGCGAAGTCGATCGCGGCCACCACGCCGGGCAGCCGCTCGCCGGTCGTGGCGAGCGTTGCGAAGCCGCCCAGCGACTGGCCGACCAGCACGACGCGGCTCGGGTCGATGTCGGCGGTGGATTGCAGATGCCGCACGACGGCGGACAGCTCCGCGGCAGCAGCCTCGGCGGCGGAGGCATAACGCGGCGTGTCGCAGCGCACGCTCGACTCCGGATCGCCGACGGCCGCCAGCTCGCCATAGCCGATGCGTGTGGGCACCGCCACCGCGAAGCCCTTGCGGACGAAATAGCGGGCGGCGGACTCGAGCCGCTGTCGCGGCATGGCCGCGCGCCTGGATTCCTGCGGCGGGCGGCCGTGGCTGATCACTGCCAGCGGGAATGGCCCCGGCCCCGGCGGACGGAAGGTCGTCACGATCAGCTCGGCGTCGAGCTTGCGGCCGAGGTGGTTCTCGACCGAGACCGGCACCCGGATCACCGCCTCGCGGATGTCGTTGGCCAGACGCGCCGGTGCCGAGCCGGTTGCGGAGGCCGCCGGCGGTGCATCACCGACAGTCGTGTCCTGGGCGCGCGCGGCGGGCAGCGTCCCGGCGGCGAGTCCGAGCAGCAGCGCCACGCCCAGTGCGCCGCGCATGCGGCTGCCGATGCTCATGCTCATGCGCGGGCCTCCGCGGCGTCCGTCTGCCCGGGCGCCTGCCCCGGTCTCTGTCCCTGTCCGAGCGCCTTGCGCATCAGCACGCTCCGATAGGTCTTGCCGGCCCACTGCAGGTCGCCGATCAGCGCATAGCCCCGGCGCTCGTAACGCCGGCGCAAGGCCTCGGCAGGCACGGCCGTGTCGAGCGCGACATGCGCATAGCCCTGGGCGAGGGCCCAGTCCTCGGCGAGGTCCATCAGCTGCTCGGCCACCCCCTGCCCACGGCAGGACGGATGCACGGCGAGTTGGGCGAGGATGGCCGTGTCGGGCTGCGTGTAGCAATCGGGCACCGGGTCGCCGAGGTAGCGGCCATCGGGCCGCTTCGGCGGCGCGACGGTGACGGTGCCGACCAGTTCGCCGGACGCGGTCGCCGCGACGAAGGCCTGGCCGGCGGCGACCCGCTCGCGGGTGGTCTGCACGCTCTGGTCGACGGCGGTGAAATTCCAGCCCTGGGCCGCCAGCGACGCATAGGACGCGTGCAGCAGCGCGGTCAGCGCCTCGATCGAATCGGTGGCGGCGAGCGGTCGCAAGGTGATGGCGGTCATCGTCGGGCGCATGGGCAGCGGTCGGAGGCCGGACCTTACATCCGGAACACGCCGAACCGGGTCTCGGGGATCTCGGCGTTCAGCGCGGCGGACAAGCCCAGCGCCAGCACGCGGCGGGTGTCGGCCGGGTCGATCACGCCGTCGTCCCACAACCGGGCGCTGGCGTAGTACGGATGGCCCTGGTCCTCGTACTGCTGGCGGATCGGCGCCTTGAAGGCCTCCTCCTCGTCCGCGGACCATTGGCCGCCCTTGGCCTCGATGCCGTCGCGCTTGACCGTGGCCAGCACCGACGCGGCCTGCTCGCCGCCCATCACCGAGATGCGGGCGTTGGGCCACATCCAGAGGAAGCGCGGCGAGTACGCGCGGCCGCACATGCCGTAGTTCCCGGCGCCGAAGCTGCCGCCGATGATCACGGTGAACTTGGGCACCTGCGCGCAGGCGACCGCGGTGACCATCTTGGCGCCGGCGCGCGCGATGCCTTCGTTCTCGTACTTGCGGCCGACCATGAAGCCGGTGATGTTCTGCAGGAACACCAGCGGGATCTTGCGCTGGCAGCAGAGTTCGATGAAGTGCGCGCCCTTGTTGGCGCTCTCGGCGAAGAGAATGCCGTTGTTGGCCACGATGCCCACCGGCATGCCCTCGATGTGGGCGAAGCCGCAGACCAGCGTGTTGCCGTAGCGCGCCTTGAATTCGTCGAAGACGCTGGCGTCGACGATGCGGGCGATGACCTCGCGCACGTCGAAGGGCTTGCGGGTGTCGGTCGGGATCACGCCGTGCAGCTCGGCCGGGTCGTAGGCCGGCGGCTGGGGCGCCTGCGTCAGCAGCTCGCCCTGCTTGCGCCAGTTGAGGCGGGCCACCGACTGGCGCGCGATCGCCAGCGCGTGGGTGTCGTTCTCGGCCAGGTGATCGGCGACGCCGGACAGGCGGGTGTGGACGTCGCCGCCCCCCAGGTCCTCGGCGCTGACCACCTCGCCGGTGGCGGCCTTCACCAGCGGCGGGCCGCCCAGGAAGATCGTGCCCTGGTTCTTGACGATGACGGTCTCGTCGCTCATCGCCGGCACGTAGGCGCCGCCGGCGGTGCAGGACCCCATCACCACGGCGATCTGCGGAATGCCCTTGGCCGACAGGTTGGCCTGGTTGAAGAAGATGCGGCCGAAGTGGTCACGGTCGGGGAAGACCTCGTCCTGGTTGGGCAGGTTGGCGCCGCCGCTGTCCACCAGGTAGATGCAGGGCAGGCGGTTCTGGTCGGCGATCTCCTGCGCGCGCAGGTGCTTCTTGACGGTGATCGGGTAGTAGGTGCCGCCCTTGACGGTGGCGTCGTTGCAGACGATCACGCACTCGACGCCGGACACCCGCCCGATGCCGGCGATCACGCCGCCGCCCGGGGCGGCGTTGTCATACATGTCCAGGCCCGCGAGCGGGGCCAGCTCCAGGAAGGGCGTGCCCGGATCCAGCAGCATCTCGACCCGGTCCCGGGGCAGCAGCTTGCCGCGGCCCACGTGCTTGGCACGCGCGGCCTCGCCGCCGCCCTCGGCGATCCTGGCCAGGCGGGCGTTGAGGTCGTCGATCAGACCGCGCATCGCGTCCGCGTTGGCCTTGAAGTCGGCCGAGCGGGCGTTGAGCTTGGTGGACAGCTGGGGCATGGTGGGGTGTCTCCGGGCATCTGCGCTCAACGGCAGGCATTGCCGCTGAAACGCTCATATGAGCCGCGCTCAATTCTGTGGGGCGAGCGCTGGTGGGGCGCTGCGGTCCGGGATCACCGGGCCGGCGCAAGGCGCGAAGCATACGCGAGAAACTCAGGTCGCCGCCAGATGTCCGGCTGCGGAGACCTCCCACTTGAGCCGGGCTCAATAAATCGGGAGAATCGGCCCTTCATGAGCGCCTCCATCCCTCCTCGCCCCGCTGGCGCCGTTCCGGCATCCGCCGCCGCGCTGCCCGCGCAGCGCCGCTCGCCGGTGGGCGCCAAGGCCGAGCAGCGGGTGCGGGACATCCTGCGCGAGAGCCGGTTCGTGTTCGCCGAACGCGGCTACGAGCGCGCGACGACGACCGAAATCGCGCAGCGGCTGGGGATCTCCGAGGCGACGGTCTTCACCTACTTCCGCGGCAAGCGCGAGCTGTGCATGCGGGTGATCGGCGACTGGTACGACGAAATCATCGAGGCGATCGAGTCGGGACTGCCGCGTGGCCGACCGATCCGGGACCAGCTGGAGTTCGTCGTGCACACGCACCTGCGGCTGTTCCTGATCCAGGGCACCGGGTTGTGCGAGCTGGTGCTGTCGGAAGGTCGCAAGCGCGAGGCGCCGGTGACGCGCGGCGAAGGCCAGGACTTCGGCGCCGCCTTCGTGGACCTGCAGCGCCGCTACACGGCGCCGCTGATGGACCTGCTGGCGCGCGGCCAGGCGCAGGGCGAAGTGCGGCAGGACATCCCGCTGCGACTGCTGCGCTCGCTGGTCTTCGGGCCGATGGAGCACATGCTGTGGGAGGTGATCATCGCGGGCCGGCAGATCCAGGTGGACGCGGCGGCGCGCGACCTGGTCGCGCTGCTGTGGCCGGCGCTGCAGGCGCCGGACCAGGAGCTCAAGGCGCTGCGGCGCATGAAGGCCCGTGTGGCGCAGGCGCTGGTCGACGCGGGCGAGGACGGCAAGGGCTGAACCTCGGCCGGCCGGCCAGCAGGCTGGCGCAAGACTCGGGAGGCCCCTACGCCCCCCGGATCGCTCAAACGAAAAATGGGGCCCCAGGGGCCCCATTCGCTTGGAACTCAAGCCGGCCGAAGCCGGCGTCGATCACTTGAAGGTGTAGTTCGCGGTGAACGTCCAGTAGCGGCCGTAACCGTTGTGCATACCGGGGTTCCAACCCAGGATCGTGTTGGCGTTGGTGTTGGTGCCGGGGTAGTACGGCGCCTTCTCGTCGGTCACGTTCTGGATGTTGAGCGACAGCGACAGATCCTTGAAGCCGGTGTAGGTGTAGCCGACGTCGAAGGTCATCCACTTGCCGGTCGAGCAGCTCGGGTAGCGGTTGATGTACAGGTCCCGGCCGTTGGTGGCGGTCGGCGCCACGCCCAGCACCGTCCGGCCGGTCAGGCCGTCCGGGTTCGGACCGCCCCAGTGGCAGGTGTTGCCCGAGTAGTACTCCGGCACCGCACCGTCCATGCGGCGGATGAACGACACGCCGCTCACCCAGTTCATCGCGCCCATCAGCGAGTGCTTGCCGTCGATGTCCAGCGTCGAGGTGGCACGGAACTTCAGACGAGGCACGTCGCCGGCGGAGGTCGCCCAGTCGGCCAGGCCGCCGTTCGTGCCCACCAGGTTGTTGCGCGCGTCGCCCACGTGCTCTTCGCGGCTGTAGCGCGTCATGTAGGTGCCGCGCAGCTGGTTGGTCCAGCGCAGGCCTTCCTTCGGGATCATGTTGGTCTTGACCTCGAAGTCGATGCCCGACACCTCGGTGCTGCCCTGGTTGACCCAGGGCGTCTGCACGAACAGCAGCGGACCGGAGTTCGCCACGCCCGGCAGTTGCAGCGCGGGGTTGGTGTCACGCAGGATCAGGCCGGGATAGCGCTCCGGATGGTCCACCACGCTCTGCACATCGAGCAGGGCCACTTCGCCCTTCTTCACGATGTTGAAGTAGTCGACCACGATGTCCACGTTCTTGTTGGGCGAGAAGATCACGCCGAACGAATGGCTCTTGGACTTCTCCGGCTTCAGCTCGGGGTTCGAGGTGCCCACACCGGCCACGCTCTTCGCGCAGTCGGCGATCGCGGCACCGGGCTTCGGCGTCGATCCGTCTTCCTCGCAGCGCACCGGGTCGATGACACCGTTGACGAAATACTGCGCGCCGCCCGGAGCGATCTGCGACACGGCCGGTGCGCGGAAGCCTTCGGAGTAGGTGCCGCGGAACGACAGCTGCGGAATGACCGTCCACTTCGCGCCGACCTTCGGCACGAAGTTGGTCTTGATGCCAGGGTACTTGTCGGCGCGGCCGGCGAAGTCCATCTCGAAGGTCTTCAGCCAGGGCGTGCGGAACTCGACGAAGGCCGACTTCACCGTGCGGGCGCCGTCGATCTGCGTGTTGGCCAGGCCCAGGATCTTGCCGGTGGCGTTCAGCGTGTCGGGCGTGATCTCCAGCGTCTCGCGGCGGATCTCGACGCCGGCCGCGGCGCCGATGGCGCCGCCGGGCAGCGATCCGAACTCGGTGGCGACCTTCGCGTCCCATTGCCAGATCGACGCATCCGCGTTGTTGGTCAGCGGGCGCGACAGGTTGGGATCGGCGGCAATCTGCGCCAGGGTGCGGCCGTTCGGGCCGAGCATGGTGCGCAGCACGTCCAGATTCAGGAAGCCGAAGCTGGTTTCCTCCCGCTTGGCCTTGTTCCACAGGACCGCGCTTTCCCAGTCGAAGGCGCCGGTCGTGCCCTTGACGCCGCCCAGGGCGCGGTACTGCTGGTTGGTCAGCTCGCTGCCGCCCCGGATGTTCTCGAAGCGCATCTGCACCGCGGCGCGCGCGTTCGGGAACGGGTTGTCCGGATGCCCGATCTCGAGGACCGGCTGGAAGGACGGTGCCACATTGCCCAGCAGGAAGTTGCTCGACGGACTCAGGCCGCTGATCGTGCGCGGGGCGCCGAGGTAGTCGCGCTCGGTCCGCGCGTAACCGGCTTCGGCGAAAGCGGTGATGTCGTTGCTGACGCGGAAGCTCGCGCGCGAGATCAGGCTGCCGTCCGTGCCCTTGTTCTGCGCCTCGTTGTAGTTGTCGAGGACGAAGTTGCAGAACGTGCGGTTCAGCAGCGGCGCCTGGGTGATGCCGTAGACGGCGCCGCCGGTGATCTGCTGCGACGGATCGCAGTTGGTGCGGATCACGACGTTGGCCGGGTTCCCCTGCGGGAAGTTCAGCTGGCCGGGGGAGCCTTCACGGGTGAGGAAGGGCGAGGCCGACGAGAACGAGCCGTACGGATTCAGGCGCAGGTTGATGGCGCGATAGTCGTCGGCGTGGATGTCCTTGACGTCGCGGGTCATGGTGCGACCGCGATGCGTGATGTCCGCGCTGACCAGCAGGTTGAAGCCGTCCTTGGCGAAGTCGCCGAAGCCGAACGCGCCGTTGACCGTCTGGCGGCTGAATTCGCCGTCATCGTTGGCACCGACCGTGGCACCCATCTGGATGCCCTGGTAATCGTTCTTCGTGATGAAGTTGATGACGCCGCCAACCGCATCCGAGCCGTACACCGCCGAGGCGCCGTCCTTGAAGATCTCGACGCGCTCCAGCGCGGACACCGGGATCGAGTTCAGGTCGTAGAGCGTCGAGGTCCCGTTGTTCGGGTTCGCGTAGGCAGCCGGCGTGAGGCGGCGGCCGTTCAGCAGCACCAGGGTCGAGGTCGACCCCAGGCCCCGCAGCGAGGCGGTGGCGACACCACGCGAGAAGCTGTTCTGCCCCGGCGTGTCGCTGAAGCCGTCGGTGCCCATCGCGGGAACCATCTTCATCAGCTCCAGCGCGGTCTTTGCACCGCTGGCGCGGATCTCGGCCTGCGTGATGCGGTCGATCGGCGACGTGCCTTCGGCCGCGGTGCGGCGGATGTTGGAGCCCGTGACTTCGACACGCTCCAGTTGTTGCGACTCCTGCGCGGCGGCGATGCCGCAGGCCAGCGTGCTGGCGATCGCGATGCTGGTCAGTGCCAGCGCCCTGTGGGTAAGTTGACGAGACATTACGGTCCTCTTTTGAAAAGGGGCGCACCCGGTGATGGCGCTGCTTCCCGACGTCGCAGCGCGCCACGGAATCGATAACTCCGGTGCGGTGCGCGGACCGATTTTTTCAGTGACGCAAACGTGTGGCTCACCAACAAAAACATTTGGTACATCGCGCAGCAAAGATGCGACAGACCTATAAGAAGAAACCCGGGACCGACGGGTCAAACGCGGGGGAACCCTATCCTCAGAAACCCCCTTAAATGGAGGCGGGACTACTACGGATAGGGAGGCCGAATGACCATGACGAGGCATTGCCGGTGCCGGAAGACATGCGGATCGGCCATGCCGGAGGTCATGCAATGTCCGCGACGACGGACGAAAAAAAGCCCGGCAGGGCCGGGCTTTTGGGGGGCGGGAGACCGCGCGTGGCGGTCTCTCCGGCGCGCGGGGCGCTCCGATCAGAAGTCGTAGGACGCGCCGATCTTGTAGCTACGCGGACGGATCCGGTAGCCATCACGCAGGTTCACCGGCCGCTCGTCGCCCATCAGGTTGTTGATGTTCAGCGACAGGCGCAGGTTCTTGATGCCGGTGTAGCCCAGGCTGAAATCGGTGCGCAGGTCCTCGTCGATGAAGCAGGGCAGCGCGCCCGGCTTCAGACGGGTCTGGCACGCAGCCTCGCCCCAGCTCGCCAGGTCCGTCTCGTCGCGGTTCAGCGCGGTGCGGGACGTGTAGTTGAAGCGCAGGCCGGTGGTCCAGTCGCCCTTGTTCCAGTAGGCCGAGAACACCGCCTTCAGGCGCGGGTTCTCGTACATGCCGACCTGGTTGGGGCGCCACTTGTTGGCGTCGACGTCCCAGGGCTTGTAGGTCAGCGCGTAGGTCGCCGCCACGCCCAGGTTCAGCGTGCCGAACGAACCCGCCGACACACGGCCCTTGACGTCGATGTCCACGCCCGAGGTCTCGGTCTTGCCGAAGTTCTCGTACTGCAGCAGCAGCGAGGTGATCTGGCCGGCCTGCCAGGCCAGCGAGCCGCCCGACAGCTGGTTGGCGCGGTCCACCCAGGCCTGCTCCTGCGCGGTCAGCGGGGCGCGGCTGATCATGGTCTCGTAGCCCGGCTTGCCTTCCCGTTCCAGCACATAGTCCGGATCACGCGAGTTGATCTCGTTCTTGCGCTCGATCTTGAAGTAGTCGACGGCGATCGACGCGTTGCGGGTCGGCTCGAACACGAAGCCCAGGGTGATGCTCTTGGAGGTTTCCGGCTTCAGGTTGGGATTGGCCGAGATCATCGCCGGCACCGAGGCCCGGCAGCCGCTGGCCAGGGCCAGCGCCGCATCGGCCTGGTCGGCGGCGGTGCCCTTCTTCAGGATGTCGCTGACGGCCGTGGCGGTCGCGCAGCGCGCCGGATCCACCGTGTTGTTGAAGAAGCCGGTCACGCCGACCTGGCCCAGCGTCTCGGGGATGTTGGGCGCGCGGAAGCCGCCGGCCACCGTGCCGCGCAGCAGCAGCTGCGGCGACACCTCGTAGCGGACGCCCAGCTTCGGCGACACACGGCCGTCGAAGCCGCTGGCCTTGTCGAAGCGCAGCGCGCCGTTGAGTTCCAGGCCCTTCCACACCGGGGCGTTCAGCTCCAGGAAGGCGGCGTCGAGGTTGCGCTCGCCGTCGATCAGCACCGAGCCGCGGCCCACGATCTGCGCCTTCAGGACGTTGTCGGTCGACTTGATCGACACGCCTTCCTGGCGGTGCTCGGCCCCCAGGGCGAAGGCCAGCGGGCCGCCCGGCAGCTGCATCAGCTCGCCGCTCAGCTTGGCGTCCACCCAGGTCTGGTGGTTCTTGCCCTTGGAGCCGTTGACCGGGAACAGGCGCTCGAGCAGTTCGCGGCTGTTGCCGCCACCGATCTTGTATTCGCCGGATTCGACGGCGGTGAACAGCTCGCGCGAGCCCCAACGGGCCAGCTTGTCGGCCTCGGCGGCGTTGCGACCGACCGAGACTTCCCAGTCCATGTCGCGGAAGCTGCCCTGCAGGCCGGTCAGCACGCGGTACTGCTTGCCGGTGCCGTCGTAGTTGAACAGGCTGGGGTCATCCATGAACCGGTAGTCGATGCCACGCGGCTGGCCGGTCGGGTTGGCTGGGTTGATGGCCGACAGCACCGGGTGCGCCACCGACTGGGCCACCTTGTTGTAGCCGTCGTACCAGCGCGAGGTCGCGCCGGCGCCGATGGCCATCGGCACCGTCAGGTACTCGGTGGTCGTCTTGGAGTAGCTCACCTCGGCGAAGGCCTGGATGTCCTCGGTGACCTTCAGGCGGGCGGCGCTGAACAGGTTCACCCGCTTGGCCGGGTCGGAGACCGGGTTCAGGCCATTGATGTCGGTCACGCACTGGCCGGCCGAGTTCAGCGTCGTGCAGCCCGCCACCGGCACGCGGTTGGTGCCCACGCGCAGGTTGCCCGGGTAGGAATTCAGGCTGGGGTCGCCGAAGGACGCCAGGTAGAAGGACTTGTGCCACGCCGGGTAGTCGTCCTTGACGTCGGCCACGGTGTAGCCCTCGCGGCGATAGGCCTCGATGTTGGCGAAGACGTTGAAGCGGTCCTTCTCGAGGTCGCCGAAGCCCGCCACGATGCTGGCCTGGCGCTGCGCGCCCAGGCTGGGGTTCTCGTTGAAGGTGTAGCTGGCGGACGCGCCGACGCCGTTGTAGCTGCGGCGCGTGATGATGTTGATCACGCCGGCCATCGCGTCCGAGCCGTAGATGGCGGAGGCGCCGTCCTTCAGGATTTCCACGCGCTCGACGGCATCGGCCGGGATCGAGTCCACGTTGACGAAGGTGTCCTTGGCGCCATCGGCCAGGCCGAAATTGGCGACGCGGCGGCCGTTCAACAGCACCAGCGTGGCGCCCTTGCCCAGGCCGCGCATCGACACGCCGGAGGCGCCCGAAGCGAAGCTGGAGGTGTTGCCGTCGTCCTTGATCTCGCTGCTCGAGGTCGAGGTCAGCGTGTCCAGCACCTGGCGTACGGTGTTGGCGCCGGTGCGACGGATCTCCTCGCGGTTGTAGACCTGCACCGGCGAGGCGGTTTCCGACGCCAGGCGCTTGATGTTGGAGCCGGTCACCTCGACGCGCTGGAGCTGGGTCGTGTCCTGCGCCTGGGCCTGCGCGATCTGGGCGCAGCACAGCAGCGCCGCGGCGGCGCTCAGGGACAGGGAGAGCTGGTTGTTCTTTCTCATACTTCCACTTGCGAATTGATGAAAGGCCGGATGGGTCGCACCGGCCGAGGAGACCGGCACCCCGCGCGGGGGACCGGATCGCGCCCGGGGGATCACCCGGTGGGCGCGAGGGGGCGGATTCTGGGGAGTGGCCTCCCCCGTGTCCGTCGTCATCCATTGCAAATCAGCAACAAAGCTTCACGCCGTCTCGTCCGCTCCTCGCAAATCCGGGCGGCTATCGCGCCGGCGCTGCAAAAGTGAGCTGACTTGGACTGGGGACGGCCGGTTACCTCACCCAAAGCGCGGGAAAACCCTCCCGCCTGAAATGAGCACCACTCCGGTGCGCCTCTCGCCCTCTCATGCGGGTAAGCCCCGACCGGGTCGACCTTCAGGGGGCATCGGCGCCCCATCCCGCACGCCTTCGGAGCGAACGCGCTACCCTTGCGCACCCCCGCCGCAAGACCCGGCCCCCTTCGCGAAGGACCGGGCGCGGCGGACCGCCCAGGCGTCCCCAGGAGGAATTCCCCATGTCCATTTCGATGACCGTGAACGGCAAGGCGGTGACGCTCGATGCCGATCCGCAGATGCCCCTGCTGTGGGCGCTGCGCGAGGACCTGCAATTGACCGGCACCAAGTTCGGTTGCGGCATGGCGCTGTGCGGCGCCTGCACCGTCCACCTGGACGGCCAGCCGGTGCGCGCCTGCCAGACGCCGCTCGAGACGGCCGCCGGCAAGAAGATCACGACGATCGAAGGCGTGGGTGCCACGCCCACCGGCCGCGCGGTGCAGAAGGCCTGGCTCAAGATCGACGTGCCGCAATGCGGCTATTGCCAGAGCGGCCAGATCATGAGCGCCTGCGCGCTGCTGGCCGGCAAGAAGAAGCCGACCGATGCCGACATCGACGGCGCCATGAGCGGCAACGTCTGCCGCTGCGGCACCTACAACCAGATCCGGGCGGCGATCCACGACGCCTCGGCCACGCTGGCCAAGGGAGGCTGACATGGGCATCACCGTCGACTCCCCCCGCCGCCGCGGGCTGCTCAAGGCCGGCGCGGCGCTGACGCTGTCCTTCACGCTGCCGCTGGCGACGACCCGCGCGGCGCTGGCTCAGGCCGCATCGCCCGCTGCGAGCAACACCTTCGCCCCCAATGCCTGGCTCCGCATCACGCCGGACGGCAAGGTCACCGTGGTGTGCGGCTCGGCCGAGATGGGCCAGGGCGTGCTGACCGCCATCCCGATGATGGTGGCCGAGGAACTGGATGCCGACTGGACGCTGGTCTCGGTCGAGCAGGCGCCGGCCAACACTGCCTACAACAATCCGATGTTCGGCATGCAGGCCACCGGCGGCAGCACCACGGTGCGCGCCCACTGGACGCCGGTGCGCCAGGCCGGCGCGGCGGCGCGCCAGATGCTGGTCGCGGCCGCGGCACAGCAGTGGGGCGTGGACGCGGCATCGCTGCGCACCGAGCGCGGCCAGGTCATCGGCCCGAACGGCCGCAAGCTCGGCTACGGCGCGCTGGTCGAGGCCGCCGCCCGGCAGCCGGTGCCCGAGAAGCCGGTGCTGAAGGATCGCAAGGACTTCCGCATCATGGGCAAGCCGACGCGCCGGCTGGACAGCGCGGCCAAGATCGACGGCTCGGCCAAGTTCGGCATCGACGCGCATGTCGACGGCATGCTGGTCGCGGTGATGGCGCGCGCGCCGATCGCAGGCAGCAAGCCCAAGGCCTTCGACGAGAACAAAGCCAAGGCGATCAAGGGCGTGCGCAAGGTCATCGCGATCCCGTCCGGCGTGGCGGTGCTGGCCGATGGCTACTGGGCCGCGAAGCAGGGACGCGACGCGCTCGGCATCGAGTGGGACCTGGGCGTGCATGCGGACCTGTCGACCGACAAGGTGTCCACGACGCTCGACGAGGGCCTGCAGAACGCCAGCGCGATCGCGCGCGAGGCCGGCAACGTCAAGGACGGCAGCGCCAATTCCGCGCGCAGCCTGTCCGCGCAGTACGACGTGCCCTACCTCGCCCATGCCTGCATGGAGCCGCTGAACTGCCTGGCCTGGGTGCGCGGCGACGAGGTCACGATCTGGGCTGGCACCCAGAGCCAGGGACCGGCGCAGGGCATCCTGTCGCAGGTCGCCCAGGTCACGCCGGCGAAGGTCAAGGTCAACACGCTGCTGCTGGGCGGCGGCTTCGGGCGCCGCTTCGCGCCGGACTTCACCATCGATGCCACGCTGCTGTCCAAGCTCAGCGGCAGCCCGGTGAAGTTGATCTACACCCGCGAGGACGACATGGCCGCCGGCTACTACCGCCCGGTCTCGCGGGTGCGCTTCGAAGCCGGTCTGGACGACAAGGGCCAGCCGTTGATGCTGCGGGCCGAGGTGGCGAGCCCGTCCATCATGGCGGCTTCCGGCTTCATGAAGATCCCCGACAACGGCGTCGACGCGATGGCCGTCGAGGGCCTGGCGGACCATCCCTACGAGATCCCGCACCAGCGCGTCGCCTACGGCCGCGCCGAGCCGGGCCCGCAGGTGTGGTTCTGGCGCTCGGTGGGGCATTCGCAGAACGCGTTCTTCATCGAGAGCTTCATCGATGAGCTCGCGCACGCCGCCAAGGCCGATCCGCTGAAATATCGCCTCGCGTTACTGGAGAAGCATCCGCGCGCGCGGGGCGTGCTGCTGCTCGCGGCCGAGAAGGCCGGCTGGAGCCGCCCCCTGCCCAAGGGCCGGCACCGCGGCATCGCGGTGGCGGAGAGCTTCGGTACCTGGGTGGCGGAGGTGGCCGAGGTGTCCGTCGGCAAGGACGGTGCGATCAAGGTGCACCGCGTGACGGCGGCGGTGGACTGCGGTCAGACGGTCAATCCGCAGACGATCGCCCGCCAGATCGAGGGCGCGGTGGTCTACGGCCTGTCCGCGGCGCTGTACGGCCGCATCACCTTCAAGGAGGGGAAGGTCGAGCAGAGCAACTTCCACGACTACCCGGTGCTGCGCCTGAACGAGATGCCCAAGGTGGACGTGCACATCGTGCAGAGCAACGAGGCGCCCGGCGGCATCGGCGAGCCGGGTACGCCGCCGATCGCACCGGCCGTGGCCAACGCGATCTTCGCGGCCACCGGCAAACGGCTGCGCCAGCTGCCGTTCGACGGCGAGGCGCTGAAGCGGGCCTGAGCGCCCGCCGCAAACTCAGGAGGCCGGCGGGTAGCCGGCCTCGCTGAGCACGCCGGCCAGCTGCTCGCGGCTCAGGCTGCTTTCCACCCGCACCGTCTTCTGCGGCAGGTCGACATCGACCTCGGCCCCGGCGTCGGCTTCCTTGACCGCCTCGGTCACGGCGGCGAGGCAGTGGCCGCAGCTCATGTCGGGCAACTTGAATTCATGCATGGGGAACTCCCGGGAAACGATGGACGGCCCGAAGGTTAAACCTTGCCATCGTGGCAGGGTCAAGACGCTTCTCCCATCCGGGGCATGGCCTTGACCTTCCCATCATGGCAAGCTTGAGACTGCCGCCATGAACACCGCCTCCCCCCTCACCGCGCCGGCCGGCGAGCTGCAGCTCGCCGTGGCCGGCATGACCTGCGCGAGCTGCGTCAACCGCGTCGAGCGCGCGCTGCGCAAGGTACCCGGCGTCGAGGATGCCCAGGTGAACCTCGCGCTGGAGACCGCCACCGTGCGCCTGCTGCCCGGCGTGGACGCGGCCGCGCTGGTCGCGGCCATCGGCAAGGCCGGCTACGAGGCCCGCGAGCTGGCGGTCGAGGACGACACGCCGCCTCCGCCGTCGCCCTGGTCGGCCACCGGCTGGCCGGTGCTCACCGCGGCGCTGCTGACGCTGCCGCTGATCGCGCCGATGGTCGCGATGCTGTGGGGCGGCCACCTGATGCTTTCCGGCTGGTGGCAGCTGGTGCTGGCCACACCGGTGCAGTTCTGGCTGGGCGCGCGCTTCTACCGCGCCGGCTGGGCCGCGCTGAAGGACCGCAGCGGCAACATGGACCTGCTCGTCGCGCTCGGCACCACCGCGGCCTATGGACTGAGCGTCTATGAGCTGCTCCGGCACGGCGCGGCGAGTGGCGCGCTGTACTTCGAATCGGCTGCCGCCGTCATCACGCTGGTGCTGCTGGGCAAGTGGCTGGAGGGACGCGCCAAGCGCCAGACGCTCAGCGCCATCGCCGCGCTGAAGCAGCTGCGCCCGGAGCATGCCCGCGTGCGCCGCGGCCCGACCGGCGCGTCGCAGGAGATCGACCTGCCGCTGGCGCAGCTCCGGCTGGGGGACCTGATGGTCGTGCGCCCCGGCGAGCGCATTCCCGCCGACGGCCGCATCCGCGAGGGCCGAGGCCACGTCGACGAATCGCTGATCAGCGGCGAGAGCCTGCCGGTCGAGAAGGCCGAGGGGGACCGCGTCGTCGGCGGTGCGGTCAATGGCGAAGGCCTGCTGCTGGTCGAGGTCACGGCACTGGGCGCCGAGTCCACGCTGTCGCGCATCGTCCGGCTGGTCGAGTCGGCGCAGGCGCACAAGGCGCCGATCCAGCGCCTGGTGGACCGGGTGAGCGCGGTGTTCGTGCCGGCGGTGCTCGTCATCGCCGCCGTCACGCTGATGGGCTGGGGTCTGGCGAGCGGCGACTGGGAACGCGGGCTGATCCATGCGGTGGCGGTGCTGGTGATCGCCTGCCCCTGCGCCCTGGGGCTGGCGACGCCCGCCGCGATCATGGTCGGCACCGGCGTCGCGGCGCGACGCGGCCTGCTGATCAAGGACGCCGAAGCGCTGGAGCAGGCACGGCGCGTCGACCTGGTCGTGTTCGACAAGACCGGCACGCTGACCGAGGGCAAGCCGCGGTTGACCGCCTTCGTGACGGTCCCCGGCCAGGACGAGACCGAAGCGTTGCGGCTGGCCGCCGCGCTGCAGCTGGGCAGCGAGCATCCGCTGGCGCGCGCGGTGCGCGACGCCGCATCCGCGCGGGCGCTGGCGACCGCACCGGCCGCCGCCGTCCGGGCCATCGCCGGTCGGGGCATCGAGGGCCGCGTCCAGGGCCGTGCGCTGAAGCTGGGCAGCGGGCGCTGGATGGCGGAGCTCGGCGTCGACCTCTCGCCGCTGGCCGCTCAGGCGAACGCCGAGATGACGAGCGGCCAGACCCTGTCCTGGCTGGCGGCGGACGAAGGCGAGGGCACGCCGGTGCTGGTGGCGATGCTGGCCTTCGGCGACCGCGCCAAGCCGACCTCGGCCGCGGCGATCGCTGAATTGAAGGCGCTGGGCCTGCGCACGCTGATGCTCAGCGGCGACAACGCCGCCGCCGCGCAGGCGGCCGCCGACGCGCTGGGGCTGGACCAGGTTCGCGCCGAGCTGCTGCCGGAGGACAAGGCGCGCATCGTCGCCGAGCTGCGCGCTGGCGGTGCGCGCGTGGCCATGGTCGGCGATGGCATCAACGACGCGCCGGCACTGGCCGCCGCGGATGTCGGCCTGGCGATGGGCGGCGGCACCGACGTGGCGATGGAAGCCGCCGGCATCACGCTGATGCGGGGCGACCCGCGACTGGTCGCCGATGCGATCGCGCTGTCGCGCGCGACGGTGGCGAAGATCCGCCAGAACCTGTTCTGGGCCTTCATCTACAACCTGCTGGGCGTGCCGCTGGCGGCGCTGGGACTGCTGAGTCCGGTGATCGCCGGCGCGGCGATGGCGCTGTCCAGCGTCTCCGTGCTCGGCAACGCGCTGCTGCTCAAGCGCTGGAAGGGAACCGCCCGATGACCGCTGCTTCCTCGATGACGACCCGCGACACGGCGGCCGATGCCGGCGCAACCGCCGACGACGCGGCGCCGCTGACGATCGGCCAGGCGGCGGCGCGCTCCGGCGTGTCGCCGAAGATGCTGCGCCACTACGAGTCGCTGGGCCTGCTGCCGCCGGTGGCGCGCACCGGCGCCGGCTACCGCCTCTATGGCGAGAAGGAGGTGCACACGCTGCGCTTCATCCGCCGCGCGCGCGACCTGGGCTTCTCGATGGCGGAGATCGCCGAGCTGCTCAAGCTCTGGCAGAACCGCCGCCGCGCGAGCGGCCAGGTCAAGCGCATCGCCGAGGCCCACATCGCCGACCTGGATCGCCGTCTGGCGGAGATGCAGGCCATGCGGCGGGCGCTGGCCGAGCTCGCCCGCTGCTGCCATGGCGACGACCGCCCCGACTGCCCCATCCTCGACGACCTCTCACAAGGAGCCATCCCATGAGAGCCCCCCTCGATCCGGCCGCCGGCCCGCATGCCGATCCCGTCCCTGCCCGCTGGGAGCGCATCGGCGCGCACCTGGGCGATGTCGGCGGCCTGAGCATCCGCCGCGCGATCCCCACCGCCCGGCGCCGCATGATCGGCGCCTGGTGCTTCCTCGACCACGCCGGCCCGGCCGACCTCACGCCCGAGACGGCGATGCGCGTCGGCCCGCATCCGCATACCGGGCTCCAGACCTTCAGCTGGATGATCGAGGGCGAGGTGCTGCACCGCGACAGCCTCGGCTCCGAGCAGATGCTGCGGCCCGGCCAGGTGAACCTCATGACCGCCGGCCGGGGCATCAGCCACACCGAGGAATCGCGGTCCGACCGTCTCCAGCTCGCGCAGCTGTGGATCGCGCTGCCCGATGCGGTGCGGCATCGCGAGCCGGCCTTCCAGCACTTCCCGGAGTTGCCGTCGTTCGCGACCGGCGGCTTCGACACGATGCTGCTGGTCGGCGAATTCGGCGGCCAGCGGTCGCCGGTGCCCAGCCACACGCCGCTGCTGGGCATGGACCTGAGCGCGTCGCGCGCCGCCGAGGCGACGTTGCCGCTGCATCCGGACCACGAGTACGGGCTGATGGTGCTCGAGGGCGAGCTCTCGGTCACGCTGGACGGCGAGTCCGCCGGCGCCAGCAAGCCCGGCGAATTGCTGTATGTCGCCCCGGGCGCGCAGTCGCTGAAGCTGCTGTCGGGCGGCGGCAAGAGCCGCGCGCTGCTGCTGGGCGGCCCGCCGTTCGGCGAGCCGGTGCTGCTGTTCTGGAACTTCGTCGGCCGCGCTCGCGAGGAGATGCAGGCCTACGCCGAGGAATGGAACAGCCGCGAGGACGGCGGCCGTTTCGGGGCGGTGCAGGGCTTCGACGGCCCCCGGCTGCTGGCGCCCGTGGTGCCGCCGCTCAAGACACCGCGCTGAGCTTCACGGCGGGGCCCTGCGCCCCGCCCCCGCTCCGGCGCCTGCTTCGGCTTGGCGGCCCGACGGCGGCCGCCAGCGGTCATGCGCGCCAGCGATCCGGGAGGATCGCCGACGGCGCGTGGCCGAAGGCAGGACTCAGGCGAACTTGCCGGCCTGGAAGTCGCGCACCGCCTGCAGCAGCTCGCCTTCGGTGTTCATCACGAAGGGGCCGTACTGCGCGATCGGCTCGCCCAGCGGCTGGCCGGCCACCAGGATGACGCGCGCGCCCTCCTCCGACGCGGTCAGGCGCGCGCCATCCGAGCCCGGCGTGTTGGCCAGGATCGCCATCCGGCCGGTCGGCACCAGGCAGCCGGTGTCGAAGCGCAGCGCCCCGCGGTACACGTACACGAAGGCGTTGTGCGACTCGGGCAGCGCCTGCTCGAAGCTCGCGCCCGGCTCGAGGCGGATGTCGAGGTAGGTCGGCTGCGTCGCATCGCGCTGCACCGCGCCGGCCACGCCATGGCTCTCGCCGGCGATGACGCGCACCGTCGCGCCCGGCAGCGCCAGCTCGGGGATCTCGGCGCTGGCGATGTCGCGGTACCAGGGGTCGCGCATCTTGTCGCGGCCGGGCAGGTTCAGCCACAGCTGGAAGCCTTCCATGCGGCCTTCCTGCTGCTCGGGCAGTTCCGAATGGATCACGCCACGGCCAGCGGTCATCCACTGCACGCCGCCCGGGCCCAGCAGACCTTCATGGCCGGCCGAGTCGCGATGACGCATCCGGCCTTCCAGCATGTAGGTCACGGTCTCGAAGCCGCGGTGCGGATGGTCGGGGAAGCCGGCGATGTAGTCGTCGGCATCGTCGGTGCCGAAGGCATCCAGCATCAGGAAGGGATCCAGGCGCCGCTGCAGGTCCTGTGTCAGCACGCGCGTCAGCTTGACGCCCGCGCCATCGCGGGTGGCCCTGCCCTGCACCAGGCGCTCGACCTGGCGGGGCGTCCGAAGCAGGGTGGCAGGGGTGGCGGCGGTCATGATGGATCCTTTCCAGAAAGGTGATTGGCGAACGAGGGGGAGCGGCCCTCCCCCGAAGGGCCCGCCCTTTCTGGGCGGGCGGAGCCGATTCAGGCGGGCTGGGCTTCGCCGAACAGCGCGGCGATTTCCTCACGAGCCGCTGCGAGGCCCTTGGCCGCGGCTTCCTCGCCCATGTTGAGGCCTTCGGCCAGCACGAACTTCACATCGGTCATGCCCAGGAAGCCCAACGTCACCTGCAGGTAGGGGACGATGTTGTCGGTCGGCTGGCCGCGGTGCACGCCGCCGCGCGAGCTGACGACGATGACCTTCTTGCCGGTGACCAGGCCGACCGGGCCGTTGGCGCCGTAGCTGAAGGTCACGCCGGCGCGGGCCACCGCGTCGATCCAGTTCTTCAGCTGCGAGGACACGCCGAAATTGATCATCGGCGCGGTCAGCACGATCACGTCGGCGGCCTGCAGTTCGGCGATCAGCTGGTCGTTGAACGCCACGCGGTCGGCCTGCGCCTGGCTGCGGGCATCCGCCGGGGTGAACAGCGCGCCCAGCGTGGCCTCGTCCATCGGAGGCAGCGGACGCACCGCCAGGTCATGCACCACCGTCTTGGCGCCCGGGTTGCGCTCGACCAGTTGCTGAACCACTTCATTGGCCAGCAGGGTCGAGATCGAGCCCTGGCCTTCATGCAGACGGCGAGCGCTGGAATTGATCTGGAGGATGTTCATGGTGCGTTTCTCCGTGCGTTTCGGCTGGATCAGCCGGGGGTGTGATGGGATGGAATGAACTGTATTGATCACCCCATGGCACCGGAAGACGCCTTCCTGGATAAGATTGTTCCATTGATCGAACAATCACTTCACCTCCAACGGATGCCCCATGAGCCTCGATGCTGACGACCTCCTCGTCTTCGCCCGCGTGATGGAGAGCGGCAGCTTCAGCCGGGCGGCGGAGCGGCTGCAGCTGCCCAAGTCGACGGTGTCGCGGCGGATCGCGGCGCTGGAGGAGCGTCTCGGCGAGAAGCTGCTCCAGCGCAGCACCCGACGGCTGACGCTGACCGAGTTCGGCCAGGGCGTGCTCGAACATGCGCGGACGTTGGCGGGCGAGGTGGACGGCGCGCTGGCGCTGGCACTGCATCGACAGCAGCGGCCCACCGGTCGGCTGCGGGTGTCGATGCCCGCGGACTTCGCGCACCAGATGCTCACGCCGATGCTGAGCCGCTTCGTCGGCGACTATCCGGAGGTACAGCTGGAGCTGGACTTGTCGCCGCGGCGGGTGGACCTGATCGCCGAAGGCTTCGACATCGCGGTGCGCATGGGCCAGTTGCCGCCGGACAGCCAGTTGGCAGCGCGTCGGCTGGCAATGTTCAGCAGCGGGCTGTACGCGTCGCCAGCCTACCTGCAGCGCCACGGCGAGCCGCAGTTGCCCGAAGGCCTGCTGAGCATGCATGGCCTGATGATCCTGAGCCGAGCCGGCGAGCCGTTGCCGTGGCGCCTGTTCGGCATCGTCGACGGCCAGGCCGATCAGCGCCTGGAATGGGTCGGCGTGCCGGACAGCCGCACGCTGGTCAATGCGCCCGACATGCTGCTGCAGATGGCGCGGGCGGGCCTCGGCATCACCTGGGTCGGCAACCAGTACGCACAGGGCTTCGTCGACCGCGGCGAGCTGCTGCGGGTGCTGCCGCACTGGTGCGCGGAGCCGTCGACCTGCTGGGCCGTGTTCCCGCAGCGACGGCTGATGCCGCTGCGCACGCGGCTGTTCCTCGATGCGATGGCCGCGGAGCTGGCGCCCTTCGACCAGGCGGCGATGTATGGGCTGTGAGCGCCGCCATGCTGGCAGCGCTTCGCGTCAGTCGACCTGGAAGCCGATCTCCACGCTGACCTGACGCGGCGTCGGGATCGGTTCGAAACGCCATTGCTTGACGGCGTTGATGGCGGCGGCGCTCAGCTTGCGATCGGGCGAGCGCATCGCCTGCGGCGCGTCGACCGAGCCGTCCGGCCGGACGGTGAACTGCACCAGCACCGCGCCTTGGCGCTGCTGGGCCAGCAAGGCGCGCGGGTACTCGGGGTCGACCTTGCGAACGAGCTTGAGCGGCACCGGCTCGTCGGCCTCGGCCGGTTCCGGCTCGGGCGCGCGACCGGCCGGCGCCGCCGTCGATGGGGCGGCCATCGACACGACCTGCGGCGCGGGTGCCTCCGACAGCGGCTGCGGTGGGGTCGAGGGCGGCGCCACCGTCTGCGCG
>NZ_PEOG01000077.1 GCF_002761755.1 Roseateles chitinivorans | reverse complement strand
CGCAGCAGCTGCAGGCCGAGTGGGCCGCCAGCCGCGCGCAGGTCAGCCAGCTCGCCGCCGGACACCGCGCGCCGCGGGTGCTCTTCGTGCTGTCGAATGCGGCGAACCAGGCCCGCATCGCCGGCGCCGGGACGGCCGCCGACGCGATGATCGGCTACGCCGGCGCGGTCAACGCGCTGGGCGACACGCAGGGCTACAAGATGCTCTCGCCCGAGGCGGCGATCGCGGCCGCGCCGGACGTGATCCTGGCGACCACCCAAGGCGTGGAGGCCAGTGGCGGCGTCGATGGCCTGCTGAAGCTGCCTGGCCTGGCGCAGACGCCGGCCGGCCAGCACCGACGCGTCGTCGTCCTCGAGACGATGGAGCTGCTCGGTTTCGGGCCACGCGTGCCGAAGGCCCTGGCCACCCTGGCGCGAGGCCTGCATGCGCCGGCGGGCACGGGCCGGCCGGCGTGAGCGTCGATCGACGGACGACGCGATGAGCACCGTCGGATCCGCCCTGCCCTCGCCGATCGCCGCGGCGCCGACGCGCCGCCGGGGGTCGCGGTCGGTGCTGCTCGCCCTGACGCTGGCGCTGACCGTCCTCGCGGCGGTGCAGTTCGGCGCGGTGCCGATCTCCGCCGCCGACTGGCTCCTGGGTCCGTGGAGCGACGCCCCCAAGACCGGCGGCGCGCATGTGCTGTGGCAACTGCGGCTGCCGCGCCTGGGCCTGACGCTCGCGGTGGGCGCGGCGCTCGGCCTGGCGGGTGCGCTGAGCCAGGCGCTGTTCCGCAATCCGATGGCCGAGCCCAGCCTGCTCGGCGTCACCAGCGGCGCCGCGGCGGCGGTCGCGCTGACGCTCACCGTCTTCGCCGGCGCGCACGCCGCCTTGCCCGCCGAGGTGCGCCTGTGGCTGCTGCCGCTGGTCGGCTTCTGCGGCGCGCTGGCGGTGTGCTTCTCGCTGGACCGGCTGTCGCGCTGGCTGGCGCCCGGATCGATCGCGGCGCTGCTTCTGTGCGGGCTGGCGCTGCAGGCGATGACCTTCGCGGTCGTCGGCCTGTGCAGCTTCATCGCCAACGACGAGCAACTGCGCGCGATCAACTTCTGGACGCTGGGCTCACTGGCTGGCGCGAACTGGATCATGGCCGCCGTGATGAGCGGCGCACTGCTGGTGGTGGGCACGCTGGCGCTGCGCGTCGCCCCGCGCCTGAACGCCTTGGCGCTCGGCGAGGCGGCGGCCGCGCATGTCGGCATCGACGTCGAGCGGCTGCGCTGGCAGTGCATCGGCATGGTCGCGCTGCTGTCGGCGCTGGCGGTCGCCTGGTGCGGAAGCATCGGCTTCATCGGCCTGATGGCGCCCCATCTGGCGCGCCAGCTCGTCGGCGCGGACCAGCGCCGGGTCCTGCCCCATGCGATGCTGGCCGGCGCGTTGCTGCTCGTGGTCGCGGACAGCTTCGCGCGCACCCTCGCGGTGCCGGCGGAGATCCCGGTGGGCGTTTTCAGCGCGCTGATCGGCGCGCCCTGGTTCCTGGTCCTGCTGCGCGGCGCGGTGCGTCGCATGGGGAGCGCGTGATGGCTTCGCTGCTCACCTTGCAGGACGTCCGCGTGACGCTCGGCAGCACGGCGATCGGGCCGCTGTCCCTGCGCGTCGATCCCGGCGAGCGCATCGCGATCCTCGGTCCGAGCGGCGCCGGCAAGTCGACGCTGCTGCGCCTGATCGCGCGGGAGTTGCGTCCCGCCGCCGGCGTGCTGCATTTCGACGGGCGGCCATTGGCTGCCTGGGCCCCGTCCGACCTGGCCCGGCGCCGCGCGGTGCTGCCTCAGCAGCATGGCGTCGCGTTCGGCCTGCCGGTGGAATTGGTCGTCGCGCTGGGCCGCGTCGCGCGCCAGGGCGATGGCGACCAGGACAGGATCGTGCGTGAAGCCCTGGCGCATGCCCAGGCCGAGCACCTGCACGGCCGCCGCTTCGACACCCTCTCCGGTGGCGAGCAGGCCCGCGTGCAGTTGGCGCGCGTCTTCGCGCAGGCCTGGGATGCACGCGATGGCCTGCTGCTCGTCGACGAGCCGGTCGCCGCCCTCGACCCGGGGTTGAGCGTCTCGCTGATGGCCGCGATGTCCGACTTCGCCGCCGCGCGCGGCCATGCGCTGGTGGCGGTGCTGCACGACCTCAACCTGGCGCTGAACCATTTCGACCGCCTCTGGCTGCTGAAGGCGGGCCGGATGCTGGCCGACTGCGACGCACTGCCCGCGACGCTGCCGCTGCTGGAGCAGCTCTACGACACGCGGCTGCGCCTGCTGGCGGACGACCATGGGCTCGCGATCCTGCCGCTGCTGGGCCACACGACGGGAGCGCGCGCGTGACCGCGCTGGCGCCGCGCCTGCACGGATTCGCGCCGCGCTGGAGCGGCTGGGCGGTCACCGGCGCGGTGCACGCGGCCATGGTGCTCGCACTGGCCAGCGCCTTCGCGCCCCAGCGCTCCGCACCGGCACCGGCACCGGCGTCGATGGTCATCAGCGCGCGGCTGTTGGCGTCGACCGCGACGCCCACCGCCACGCCGGTGCCGCCCCCGGCGACCGCGACCGCGATGGCCCCGATCGCCTTGCCGCGCTCCGCGCTCGATGCCCCGCCAGTCCCGGACCTGCCGCCCCCGACCGTCGAGATCGCACCGACATCCCTGCCCGTTCCCCCAGCCGCATCGCGCTTGGAGGCCCCTGTGGCCAGCGGCACGCCAATCGGCACTGGCGCGGGTGCCGCCACCGCCACCGCCGGCACCGGCACCAGCGCTGGTGCTGGTGCCGGTGCTAGTGCTGCGGCCACTGTCGACGCGAGCGCCACGCTCGCGCGCCAGACGGTCGCGGCCGCCACCGCGGTGGCGCCGGCAGTTGCCGCGACTCAGACACCCGCACCGGTTCCCACGGACCTCCCCGCCGCGCTGCCGGCCGATCACCGCTTGTGCAGCGAGCGCCAGACGGCTCGCCACTACCCCGCGCTGCTGCGCGACCGCGGCATCCAGGGGCTGGTGCGGCTGCGCGTGAAGGTCGATCCGGATGGCCGGGCGGCGGAGGTCGTCATCGCGGGCGGCAGCGGTTGGCGCCTGCTCGACGAAGCGGCGCGCCGCGTCGCCGAGTCCTGCCCCTACACCCCGGCCCGCCGCGGCGATCAGCGCCTGGCGAGCTGGATCGAATACCCGGTGCGCTTCGCGCTCCAGGCCGCCCCCTTGCAGTAAGGAGTCCTCGCCATGTGCGACACCCCCACTTCCCCTTCGTTGTTGAGCCTGCTGGCCCGCGCCGAGGCTGGTCTCGCCGGAGCGACCGGCGACGCTTCGCTGCTGATGCCAGCCGCTGGCCCGGTGACCGGCGCCGGCGTCTTCATGCAGGAGGGCGAGGCGGTGCCCGCCGCGGTGGCCGGACTTCCGCTGGCGCACGCGCTGACACGCGGCGAGACCGTCGCGTCGAGCGCGGAGGACACACCGGTGCCGCGCGGCTCGCGCCGTCGACGCCTGTGGGAACTGCCGTCGCAGGCCCTGTGCCCGGTGATCGGCGTGTGCCTGCCAATGCCGGTGCTGCGCCGCAAGCTGGGCAAGCTGCTCGGCGGCCAGGCACTGAGCAACGACTACGAGATGCATTGCGGCGCGATCAACGAGTGCGCACGACGCGGGCCGGTCTCGGAGATGTTGCAGAAGGAGCTGGACCAGCGCTTCGCGATCGCGCTGCGGCAGTCG
This sequence comes from Roseateles chitinivorans, assembly GCF_002761755.1. Lineage (GTDB taxonomy): Bacteria > Pseudomonadota > Gammaproteobacteria > Burkholderiales > Burkholderiaceae_C > Roseateles > Roseateles chitinivorans. The sequence goes on along the minus strand of NZ_PEOG01000077.1, from coordinate 23,585 downwards.
TCGCAGCACAAGACGGCCGAGGCGCTGACGCGCTGGTGGAATGCCGCGCAGCAGGGCAACGACGTCGGCGGCGCGCTGTGGGGTGCGCTCACCCATGCACGCTGCGATGCGGCGTTGCAGGAGCAGATCCTGCGCGACATCCACATGCTCCAGCACCAGGTCGGCGCAGCGAACCGGGCGGACCTGCAGCGGCTCGACGAACTGCAGGATGAGCATGCGGTCCTCACCCGTGAGTTGGCGCAGGCGCAGTCGCGCAGCACGCGCTTGCTCGCGGAGCGGGCGCGCGAGCTCGAAGCCTCGCAGGCCGAATGCCTGCGCCTGCGCGGCGAGCTGATGGCGCGCGACACGCTGGCGGCGGGACTGCGCGACGAACTGCAGCAGCTCGAGGACAGCATCCCGGGACTCCGGCATCGGCACGAACAGGCCAGGCATCTGCAAAGCCAGCAGGACCGCATCCACCAGCTGGAGCGCGCGCTGTTGACCGCGCGTCAGCAAGCCGAGCGCGAGCAGCGCCGCGCGGACGACCTGCAACAGGCACTCGCGGTCGCGGAACGACAGCTCGACCAGCAGCGGCGATCGACGCAGGAGTCGCCCGACGCCGCGACCTCCACGCTGCCATCACTCGATGAGCGCTCGGTGCTGTGCGTTGGCGGCCGGCCGGCGGTGGTGCCGATCTACCGCCAGCTGATCGAGCGCACCGGCGGCCGTTTCCTGCATCACGACGGCGGGGAAGAGGACGCGGTGTCCAAGCTGGACGCGAGCCTCGCGGCGGCGGATCTGGTGATCTGCCAGACCGGATGCATCAGCCATGACGCGTACTGGCGGGTGAAGGACCATTGCAAGCGGCACAACAAGCGCTGCCTGTATCTGGAATCGCCGAGTGCGAGCGGACTCAGGCGAGCGCTGGGCTCGCTGGGTAGCGAAGATCATGCGGAAGCAGCAGCTCAGCAGTCGGCGCCGCAAGGCTGAGTGACGCGTCGCCGAAACTGCTGAGCGATAGCAACGCCGTCGGCCTTCCCAGCACCGAAGTCGAGCCTTCTCACCGGCGAGACGAGCGGCATCCTGGTGCCGCTCCGCGCGGATCAGCCGGGTGGCGGCATGCCCTCCATCCATCCCATCCGCGATGCGCCAGCGCAGGTCCAGGCCGACGTGACAGCGCATCGCGACCTGGGACTTCTCCGCCGGATTGAGCCGACCTCCAGGAGTCGCAGATCTCCGCGCTACTGAATCGGTACTGTGCCGATGGGCCCTGCGGCGGCGTCGCGCCTACGCTGCCTGGCGCGCTTGAACGCGATCACGGCGGCGCCCGCCAAAAAGCCCAGACTGCAGAGGATGGAGAGCAGCCCAAACGTCATTGCGGCCTGGCGCAGATCTCCTAGCGCCTCGATGCTCAACCACCTCAGCGCCTGAGCCTCATGCGCATAGCCGTACCACCCGGCAGTGCCGCAGACCAGGCCCGCGAGCGCCAGCCCGCCGGCAAGGCGAAACATCGGACCGGGCCGCACATAGAGCCGCTGATTGAGATGTTCCATGGTGAGCTTCTCACCCTGCGCACTTCGCTCCAGGAGGTCGCGCGTGTCGGGCGCAATGATCGCGCCCAGCGTATGGCTCAGGATCACTGCCGAGAGCTGCGGCATGTTGGTCAGGCTCAGGCCCACCCGGATCACCCGTCCGCTGGCCATGTGCAGCCGAAACCATCCGCGCGGCTGAGAGGTGTGATCCACCTTGACGATCTGCGTCCAGGCGGCGGATCGCCACCCGCCGAGGACGCCACGGCAACGCACTCCCAGTGAGTCCGCAGTGACCAGGGTGATGAGATACAGCCAGACGACCAGCACCGCGAGTGCCATCAATGCGCCCAGCAACAACCCCACCTTCTCGAGAGCGCCGGGTTCCGACCGATGCATCGTCCAGAGGAGGCCGCCGTAGAACATGCTCCACGCGCCGCCGATGAAGCCATAAAGAGCGCTGGCGCGGCACTCGACCCTCGTCCCACCTGCATGAACCGGAGCCCGGAGTTCACGCCACAACAGCCACACTTGGTGCGCGAAGGTCAGAACGGCCGGCACCAGCAGACAGGCGATCAGGAAGAGGATGGCTTTCATGGCTCGGCGGGATCGTATCGCTCGCGTGGTCGCTCGATCGATTGATGGCGACGAAAGGGGCCGGTGGACGGAGCCTGCGGCGATGTCCGGTTCGGCCGGAGCTTGGGGGTACGCAGGATGCGGTCTTGCATTGGCGCGTCGCCGCGTTCATTGAACTGCCTGCGATGAGCGTGCTCTCGTGTCCTGGCCAATGACCGGTTGATGGCGCTGCGGTGGACTACCGGTCACGGCCACAACCTGCCGGTCGTGGGAGTCTGCTTTCGGGTATGACTGCTCAACTGAAATCTCCGCGCATGGGCAGCGCGAAACGGGCTGCGAAGCGGCAGGACACGAGGCGGACACACGGCATGTACGAGCATCACCTTGACCGATCAAGAACCGCTCGGTAGAGCGTCTGGTCGAAAGCAACGGCGAGCAGCGGCGGGAGTCGACGAAAACGCCGTTCTAGCGTACGAGCAGAACCTTGCAGCGAACCTGCTGGACCTGCACCGGCGCATCCACACGGGGCGCTACCGGCGCAGCCCGATGCGGTGCGTCTAGATCTCCCGAGGAACAAATCAGGAACGAACGCCGCGTTTCGATCAAGAGGGCAGCTGCCGCAGGCCATGCGCCCGGCTTACGTGTGCTTCCAGAACTATGTCGGCTGCCACCAGACCGACCCGAGCGCAGGGGAACTAGGCGTTGCATTGCCCCCAGAGCCCCTCCGTTACGATGCCTCCGCAGAAGGCGACCTTGCGTGCGGCAGTCCCGCGGGTGCAGACCAAGAGAGACTGGGAAAGGATACGTTCAGCATGATCAAGAAGCCGCTCGGAGATGGCCCGAAGCCGTCGGAATTCATGCGCGCCTTGCGGCCGGAGCTGTACTCGGATTCCGTTCCGAAGACCGAGCACCGCCTGAAGGCCGAGATCCTGTCCCACCATCTCGACACGATCACCGAGCGCAACCAGACGCACGACTTCGAGATTTTCTGCCGCAAGCTTTGCGAGCGCGCGATCTGTCCGAATCTGCGGCCCGCCACCGGGCCTGAAGGCGGCGGGGACAGCAAGGCCGATACTGAAACCGTCCCGGTCGCTGACGAGGTCAGCAAGCTTCAGATCGTCGTCGTCGGCCAGGCCAATGGCGGCCGGGAGCGCTGGGCCTTCGCCTTCAGCGCGAAGCAGAAATGGGCCGAGAAGGCTCGCTCAGACGTGGCCGGAATCGTCGCCACCGGACGCGACTACCAGCGGATCATTTTCGTCACCTCCCGGGCTGCGCGCGCCAAGGAGCGTTCGCGCGTCGAGGACGCGCTTTCGCGCGAGTACGGCGTCCCGGTCACCATCCATGACCGTGCATGGATCATCGACGAAGTCATCGAGAAGAACCGCCGCGATCTGGCCTTCAACTATCTCGGCATCGGCGAGGAGGCGACCGAGAACGCGCTGGGCCCGAAGGACTACTCCCGAAAGCAACAGCTTGCCGACATCGAACGCGAGTTGGAGGATCCCACGGCGTTTGAAGGCATGTCCATGCACCGTGCGACGGAAGCCCTGGTTGCCGCCAAGCTCTCGCGCAGCCTCGGAATGCCCCGTACGGATGTTGACGGCCGCTTTCTCCGGGCCGTTCGCCTCGCTGACGATGGCGGCACAGGCCGCCAGAAGCTGGAGGCTCGATACGAGTCGCTGTGGACGGCGTTCTGGTGGTTCGATGACGTTGCAGCCGTCGTTGCCGGATACGAACAGTTTGAAGCCACGGTTATCGACGACGACATCGCCAAGAACCTGCAGTTCCTGTGCAACCTCGCGCAGCTGCTCTTCAACGCCGTTTTCCGCAACGGTTGGGATCGGGACAAGGTTCAGCTGGATGCGCGCTTTGCTCGGCTCAAGGCGCGACTCGAGACGCTGGCAAATGAGGCTGAACGGCCGAACAACGCGCTTCAGGCGCGCGCGTCGTTGCTGGTCATAAGAGCCAATGAAGCGGTGATCAATGACGCCGCCGCCGATCTCTCCTCCTTGTGGCCGGAGTTCTCAGACGTCCTCGTGGAGGCGGATGGTCTCGGTGAATTCGAAGCCACGCTTCTGATCAGGATGATCGAGGCATTCGGACCCGCTGCGGGCAGCGATCGCGGCTACCGCGATCTTGTCGATCAGGCCTCCGACTTCGTCGCCAAGCGAACCAGCGAGGGTGAGGGCGCTTTGATTCTCGTCCGGCGCGCAAGGCAACTCGGCGAGTCCGAAGAAGTCATGGAGATGATCCGCCTGCTCGGCAAGGCCGCCCGTCGGCTGAACAAGAAGGAATACGCCGAGCAATTTATCGAAGCCATGACGCTCCTCGCGATTGCCTACCGCAGCGCGGGCCTGCTTTGGGCCGCGCGCGCCGCCTTTACGACCGCGGCGGCGAGCCTCTTCATCGAAGGCGAAGAATCCGGAGACATGCCTGCGACGATCTTCCCGACCCTGATGGCTGGAGCATCGATCGCGGTCGAACTGAAGCATTTTCCTGAAACGTTGGAGGCGATGCAGCTTGCGCGCGGCTGCCTCTCGTCTCTGCCCTACAGCGATGAATCGCTTGAGGTCGCGCATGAGCGCCTGCGCGACTATGACGGCATTCTCGCCTGCCAGATCATCAATCTCGGCGAGGCCGATCTCGAACGGCTGTGTACGATGCCGGACGTCCTGGAGAAGATGCAGCTCCTCGTCAGCCGGACCACCTTGCTCTACGCGCTCGGCCATGAGGCCCTTATGCGTTCCGATGGCTCGATCCCGGCTGAGGATTCTCCGTCGGATGTCGCCGCCATGTTTCAGCGACTTGCGGACCAACCGGCCGCGGATGCGACGTGGCGTCCCGCCGTGTTCAACGCAGCGGGCAAGCAAAGCTTCTCAACCTCCGTGCTGGGGCTTCGCGTCGATGTCGTTCACGAAGCCACCGACGCATCGATCACGGTGGCCGAGGCCGTCGCTGGCGCAATCGAGGCGTTCTTCGCGACGGCCTATGAGCTTCAGGCTGCGGCGCACATCGAACGGTTCGCCGTCCGGATCTTTGAGGCCGATGTCGCCAAGTATGAGGTTTCGATCGACGGCGATCGGACGGGACTGACTGTGCAATGGCCGCGCGGCGTGATCCCGAGCCCGGCATCGTCGTATGGCGACTACCAGAACATGCTGATGGACGTGGCGGGGGAGGTGTTCTCCTCGACGTGCCATGTCAAGAGCACGAAGGACGCGCTGCCGCGCCTCTTTGAGAAGGATGCGGCGGGCGAACGCGTCGCAATGGTCGGATCTGTTTGCCTGAGTCGCGCCCGCATCTTCAGCGGCGTGGCGCGTCTGTCAGACTGGGAAAAGCACTCGCCCAAACGCTACGACGTTCTGCCGACAAGACCGCGCATTGTCCGTTCGTCGTCCGCGATGCGGCGCGAGGAGCCGCAGGGCGGCAACGAAGAAAGGACGGCGGATCTTCCGGAGATCCGTGACCACCGCGACATGCGCGTTCGATCCGTGATCGACGTGCATCTGTGGGACCGCGCGAAATGGAGAGGGGCCGGCTACGGCGACGTCGGCCCTCATGCGCCGCCGTGGTTCGGCCTGATGTTCACCGACGGCGAGGCCGGGACGCGGATTTTTGAACGCTGGCGCGAGCGGTTCGGCGACGTTGACAAGGATGAAGAGATCTACATCGGCATGGTGCGCAAGTTCTCGGCGGAGCACCCGGCGCACTACGGAATCATCGTTACGTCGAACCTCAAGGACGATGAACGCATTGCGATGGTCGCAGCGCGCATGCACACCATGCTTCCGACCAACGATGTCAATCTCAGCCGGTTTCTCGCGGCGTATCGGCGGGTTGGCTCCTACCTGCTGATGCCTGCGACCTTTGACGGTTCCGGCCCGCCCGTGTTTCGTCATGACCTGGCGATCAAGAAGCGCGCTCTGATCGTGAAGGACGCAGCGGAAATCTCCGCCACCGACATTGAATCGATGTACCTAAGGCGGTCCAACTCCTGAGTCGGCTTCGCCTGGGTTCGTTCGGCCATGCGTTTGCGGACGGTGTTCTTTCGCTGCCGGCCGTTCCGGTTCCTCCCATCTGACCGAGCTCATTCCGTGATCCTGCTCGGGGCGCGGCCCTGACCTCCTAAATTCGTATGGCCTGCACTTGCGACCCTGCGAGTCAGCTCCTCAATCGCCCCGGGTGCCGCCTGCCGATATGCGCCTTCCGCTGCGGGGGCCACAGACGGGTGCGTGCTCGAGCCCGACCGACAGCTTTGGGGCGGCGAGATCAGAACAGCGGATGTCCCTTCAGGGTCGAACGCGCCCAATCACCAAGGAATGCAGCAGTCACTCAGCCTGCCTCTCCGGTCCATCCTGTTGAGGACGTGTGAGCTGTGCATCGAACGAATAGGTCAGCCTCGACCGGAGTCGATCCCACCGCTCGACCCATGGCCAACGCTACGGCGAGATCACCAACGTGACTTCGTATCGCTCGGTCACCGACCGGTCGCCTTCCCATTCCCGCCAATGCTTGAGCCTCAGCGTCGTCGTGCCGGGCGCGGTCGCCTTGATGGCCCATTGCGATTCGCCTCCGCTGCCGACCGTCATCGATGAAGCGACATGGCTTCTCTCGCCAAGCTCGACAAGGCGGAGGTCACCATCCACGGCCCAGCCGTAGCCAGTGCTCGGGTTCTCAGGCAAACGCAGCATGACGGTGTGACCGACTCGCAGGTCGATGGTCCTGCCGTTGTCGGTCAAGCTCAGCACTGCAACCATCTCGGCACCTTTCCAAGGTCCACGCCCGGTCCGCAGCTGGGGCCAAGACAGCGGCCTCCGCCCCTGGACGACGCCAGGTGCGGAGGCCGTCAGGGGCCCTGCCTTCGGAGCGATGCGCCCCGACTGCTCAGCTTGCCCAGCCGAACTGCCAGTAGTACTTCTTGAAGGTGCTCGCGGGAATCGCGAACACGCCGCCGGCATTCAATGGCACCGAGCGCCAGAAGCTGATGTCATACGCCGACCAGTTGCCCGGCAGACTGTTGATGACCGGGCTGTTGTGTCCCCACGGATTGCGAAGCACGATGTACTTCGTGTTGTTGACGTAAGCCCAGCCGAGGATGGTGTACGCGTGATAACCGACGATGCCGGTGCCGCTGTACTCCACGGGCGATGGCGTCTGGCAGAAGGTCCATGCAGTCATCGGATTGAACGTGCGATACGACAGGCAGTTGGACCGCACCGCCGTCCAGATGTCGTCCTCACTGAGCGACGAGCAGGTCTTGGTCACGCCCGTCAGGTTGGTCAACTCCGTCGTCGCCTGGACCGGCCAGCCGCCGGCAATCGGACCGTAGTTCGGCTCATCGGTCGCATCGTTGGTCTTCCACTTCGCGAAGGCCTTCTCGTAGACGGCCGGCCAGATCTCACCCGCTTCGGAGGAGCGGGCGTAGATCCATGCATGCGTGCTCGTCACGAGCGGCACACGCTCCGACACCTCCATCGTCTTCAGGCCGCCGGAATGGAAGTCGATGCGATCGACGAAGCTCGTCGCCGCGGCGCTGGTGGCGCGTGAGCGCTGCATGATCACGTAGGGCCGCGACCAGGCCACCGCGGACAGCGCGGCGATGAAATAGCAGTCGCCCAGCGCGCCCTGAACAGGATCGAAGTACTCGGCGGCCTCCTCGAAGAAGTCGCCGGGATCGGCCCAGGTGGCCCCCGGGGGCGTGTATCCGGGCGCCGTGATGTCCTTGGCCGCGGCGGCCGACGGCACACTGCCCTTGTCCCCGCCCGCCAGAGCCCCGACGACGCGTTGCAGGGCGTCCGGGGACAGCTTCGACAGCATGGCCTCCGTCGGGCTGCCCTTGGCAATTGACCCCAGGGCCTTCACCCGCTGGTCGGGCTTCATCTCCTGGATGCCGGCGAGCGACCTTTGAGCATCGGCCAGGCCGCTCACGAGAAGATTGCCGGGCACCGGAGCGCACAGGTCCTCGACCGACGCGCCGAGCGTCTTCTTGACAAAGGCATCTCGGTCCGTGACCGCGCTCCAGCGCACGTTCCTGCCCACCGCGAGTTCAGCGACCGCATACGGATTCGCCAGGCCAACTTTTGGCTCATTCATTGAAGTTCTCCCCTTTTCATTGATGCACGAGAAGAAACGCCGAGAAGGGCAGCCTTCGCTGCGATATCGGCGGTGTGCCGATCACGCGTTTCGATGGGTCCTCCCTCATGGCGCGTTGATTCGCGCCGTGCGGGTCGTTGCTCTTTCGACGTTCCGAGCGGTGCGGCATGACGGCCTTCGCGATCGGAGGATCCGGCCGCGACTCACCACTCGGCTGCGAATCTAGGCGTCGCCGACCACCCCCTCAAGTCGACATCTAGGGGGCTGTCCTTCGCGTTGGGGGGATCGTGCTTGCGCCATGGCGGGTCGAGCGCCACAGGCAGAGCCCCGTCATCCTCAACCTTGCTGATGCGTGATCAGCGAGAAGGCGTGAAAGGGATCAGACTTGAACGGGCGGGTCGACGCCACGTCGAGCACTGCCGGAGCAGCATGAGCGACACGCAGTCACTCTTTGCTCTTCGCAAGACGAGCCGCCAGCTTCATGAGCGTCGGTACCCGTTTCCTGCCGTGCATGGAACGCAGCCGCACCTTCGCCGCGCCAATGTCGATCCCTGCGCAAGTCACCACCAAGGGCGGCGCTTCGTCTTCTCGCAGCACTTCGAACTGCGCCGACAAGCCCGGCAGGCGCTTCTTCGATACCCCGACGATGGGGACCGTTCCGCCGAGCGCCTGATACAGACGCTGGCCCACGCCCGGCGTCTCGTCGGCATCCAGATGGACGAAGCCGTCGATCAGGATGAGCTCGGGCGCCAGGCTGTGCTCGCGCAGCAGCTGCATCACGCAGGCGACTTCTCGCAGGTCGAGCTCGCCACGGGCCGCCTTGTCGACATGGTCGATGGGCGAGACATAAGTCTTCATCGGCTCCGCCGCATCCCAGGCGTCGAAGGCTGCCGCGGCAGCAGTCGCCTGGGCGCCTTCGAAATGAACGGCCACAACGAGTTTCATGCCGAAATTATGAAGGGCGCACTCGTCGCCCGGTGCCCCTGTTTCGGCGCTGCATTGCCAATGCAGGCGACCGGGCCTTGGGATAGCGACCGGGGTGCTCCGATACACTCGCGCCCCATGCGCCGACGGCTCACGTCCCTCCTCCTCGTGTTCTGCATGTGCTGGCAGTCGCTGGCATTCGCAGGCGCCGGCGTGCTCGTGACCGAGGGCAATGAGCTGCTGCACGAATTCCTGCACTTCGAAGGCGTTGCTCATCATCACGACGACCCTGCGGGCGACTTCCACCAGGACGACTCGCCCGCCTCGATGCAGCATGCGATCGACGATGCCTGCGTGTTTGCGCCCGCGCTGCCGACCGGCGTGGTCCTCTCCTTGCTGGCCGTCCGCGCCACGCCGCCTGTCGAAGCGGGTGTGACCGCCCCACCGCCGCCCTTCCTGAGCGGCCCCGAGCGACCTCCGAAAACGCTGTCCTGACACCACCGTCGCGCGTGGGGATGAGTCCCGCGCGTTCGCGTTGATCGGCGGCATCCGGCCTCGGCTTCCAGCCCGGCCGGTCGCCCCTTCCCGTCAGGAAGCCCGTGAAATATCCCCCATGGTTCGCCCCATGGCGCCTGAGCTGCTGGATCGCAAGCTCTGCGCTGAGCTGTGCCGCGTACGCACAGGCCCCGTCTTCCCCACCAACCGGACCCGGCTCCGCCGAGCCGGCACCGCCACGCGGCGTCCCTAGCCCCTCCCGTCCAACGCTGGCCCTGGCGCTGGAAGGAGCCTGGGCCCGGTCCCTGGCCTCGGCGGAGGCCACCGGACGACAACGTCAGGCGGAGGCCGAGCGGCGCGTCGCACGCACCTGGCTGGCGGGCGCTCCAACGCTGGAAGTCCTTCAGCGAGAGGGGCGCGGCGCCGGCGCCGAGGGGACCCGCGAGACCGAGATCGGCATCACCCTGCCGCTGTGGCGCTTCGGACAGCGCGATCGGAACACCCAGACCGCGCAAGCTGAATCGGACTGGGCGCTGGCCGCCGAGCAAGCCGCTCGGCTGCGGCTGGCCGGCGAGGTCCGCGAACTCGCATCGAGGCTGCAACTCGCCGAGGTGGATGTCCAGTCGGCCCGCCTTCAACGCGGGTCACTCGAGGCGTTGAGCGCGGATGTCCACCGTCGCGTCACGGCTGGCGATCTGGCGCCAGCCGATGCGATGGCCGCAAGGGCGGATCTCTTCGCGGCACTGGCCGCCGAACGCGAGGCCGAGCAGAACCTGATCGCCCAGCGCAGTGCCTGGCTCCTGTTGACCGGGACGACCAGCGAGCCCGCCCTGGCGTCCGCCTCGGACGCGCCGGACCCGGCGGCCGACGTCTCCCTGGACCAGCATGCGGAGGCGCTACTCGCCGAGGCCGCGGTTCAGCGGGCGCGTCAACGCGTGGCGCAGGTGCAGGCGCAACGCGCCGCGGCGCCTGAACTGGGGATCGGCCTGCGGCAGGAGCGCCCCGGCCTCGGCCAGCCGCATCAGAACAGCGTCGCCGTCGCGCTCCGGCTGCCCTTCGGCAGCGAGCCCCACAACCAGCCCCGACTGGCCGCCGCGCTCGCCGAGGAGGACGTCGCACTCATCGCACGGCAACAGCTGCGACTGCGGCTGGCGGCGGAGCTGGATCTCGCGAAGGCGCAGCTTGCAGCCGCCAGCGCTCGGGCTGACACCGAGCGCGAACGCGCCACGCTGCTGCGCGATCGGGCCTCTCTGCTCAAGCAGTCCTTCAACGCCGGCGAGACCTCCTTGCCTGACCTGCTGCGCGCGCTGGCGGCCGCCGCGCAGGCCGAAGCCGCCGCTGCCCGTCAACAGGTGGCCGTCGTCCAAGCCCGCGGCCGTCTTCATCAAGCCCTCGGACAACTCCCATGAACCTGAACAGCTTCTCCGTGAAGGCACGGTCGCCGGTCGCAGCGATCCTGCTGCTGGCCGCGTCGACGGTGCCTGCCGTCGCGTCGCCAGGCGCCCACGGTCCCAATGGCGAGCATCTGGACGCCAACCAGACCGGCCAGCTCCAGGCCGGCGCGGCACCGCGTCTGGAGGCCGCCTCCGAGCTCTTCGAACTGGTCGCGCGTCTGGAGGGCGGCGAGCTGTCCCTCCTCATCGATCGCTTCGCCACCAACGAGCCAGTGCTGAAGGCGGACGTCGAAGTGGAATCCGGCTCACGCAAAGCCAAGGCGAAGTTCCACGCCGACCTCGGCGATTACGCGGTCGATGACCCCGCCATGCTGCAGTTGCTGTCCACCCCGGGCGAGCATCCGGTGCTGATCACGGTGCTGGCCGGCGAGGACTCGGACCTGCTCGATGGCGTGCTGCGCGTGTCGACCTCGCAGCTCGAAGGCGGCGCAGGTGGGCCAGGCACTGCCGGCGGCGATGAGCGCGGACACCGCCATGCGGCCAGCTGGTGGCGCAGGGCCCTGGTCGGCGTGGTCGTGATCGCGGCGGCCCTCGCCTGGCGCTGGCGACGTCGGAGCAACGAGGGGGCTGTCGCTCGCAAGCTCGACGGGGGACGCGCATGAAGTCACCTCCCATCAGCCTGGCCATCCATCTCTCGCTGGCGCTGGCGGCATCGCTCGTCCCGCTGGCGGTGCAGTCATCGCCGGGCGCGCACGGTCCGAACGGCGAGCATCTGGATCAGTCCAGCGCGCCGAATGCCGCTGGGCTCGCGCGCCTGCCCGACGGTAGCGTCAATGTCCCCAAGCTGGCGCAACGCCGCATGGGTTTGCGCACCCTCATCGCTCCGGAAGGCACCGCCGCGTCGACCGTCCAGCTTCCCGGCCGCGTGATCGCCGATCCGAACGCAAGCGGCCAGATCCAGTCCTCGCATGGCGGTCGGATCGAGGCGGGTCCGAAGGGGCTACCGGTGGCCGGTCAGATGGTTCGACAGGGGGAGGTGCTGGCCTGGGTTCGCCACCATGCGGACCCGTTCGCGTCCGCCGCGCAGCAGTCGCAGCGGGCGGAACTTCGAGCCGCGCGCGAGCTGGCCGAGCAGCGGGTGCGTCGTCTGGAATCCCTGGAAGGCACGGTGCCGCGCAAGGAGATCGAGGCGGCGCGCATCGAGGCGCAGTCTCTCGGCGAACGTGAACGTGCGATCGGTGCGAGCCTGGACGCGAGAGAGCCATTGCGGGCGCCGGTGTCCGGCGTCATCGCCCGCGCCGACGTGAAGCTCGGGCAGATCGTGGAGAGCCGCGAGGTCCTGATCGAAGTGGTGGATCCCGCGCGCATGCTGATCGAGGCCACGACGCCGGATGCGGCGCTGGGCGGCAGGATCGCCGGCGCGACGCTGGCCGGCGTCGACGGCGCGAAGCTGAAGCTCATCGGGGCCGCGCGCGCGCTGAGGGACGGCGTGTTGCCGTTGACCTTCCGGATGGAAGCGCCCGCCGGGGCGGTGCTCGCCATCGGTCAGCCGGTGCTGGTCTACGCATCGATGAAGACCCGGCTCAAGGGCATCGTGCTGCCGGCGGAGGCAATCGTGCGCAGCCCATCCAACGAGACGGTGGTGTGGATCAAGTCCGGTGCCGAGCGCTATGTGCCTCAGCCGGTGCAGGCCCAGCCCATCGACGCGCACACCGTCCTGGTCACGCGCGGCCTGGGCGCGGACAACCGGGTGGTGGTCAAGGGTGCATCGCTCGTGGCCCAGGTCCGGTAAGGAGCCGCCATGTTCACCTGGATCGTCAGATACAGCCTGCACAACCGGCTCTTCGTCCTGGCCTTCGCGGCGCTGCTGCTGGTCTACGGCGCGATCACCGCATGGCGGACGCCCATCGATGTCTTCCCGGATCTCAACAAGCCGCTGGTGACCGTGCTCACGGAAGCGGGCGGCATGGCGCCGGAGGAAGTCGAGCAGCTCGTCACCTTCCCGATCGAGACGGCGCTCAACGGCATGCCGGGTGTGACGCGCGTGCGCTCCACCTCCGGTGTGGGGCTGTCCATCGTGTACGCCGAGTTTGACTGGGGCACGGACATCTACCGCAACCGGCAGCTCGTGGCGGAGCGCTTGACCCAGCTGCGTGCGCAGCTCCCTGGCGACATCGCGCCGGTGATGGGGCCGGTCTCGTCCATCATGGGCGAGATCATGCTGATCGCGCTGCCGCTGGAGGTCGGTCGTGACGGGGCGCTGCCCATGCAGGCACGCGAGTACGCCGACTTCGTGCTGCGGCCGCGGTTGCTGGCCATTCCGGGCGTCTCGCAGGTCATCCCCATCGGCGGCGACGTCCGCCAGCTCCGGGTGGAGCCCGACCCGGCGCGCATGGCCGGGCTCGGCGTCAGCCTGACCCAGATCGAGCAGGCGCTGCGCGGCTTCTCCAGCAACGCCGGTGGTGGATTCATCGACCTCAACAGCCGCGAGTACCTGATCCGGCACGTCGGCCGCACGAATCGGGTCGAAGACCTGCAAGGCATGGCGGTCGCGTGGAAGGATGGGCGACCTGTGCTGCTCCACCAGCTGGCGGATGTCCGGTACGCCCCTGGCCTCAAGCGCGGCGACGCGGGATATGGCGGCAAGCCCGCCGTCATCGTGAGCGTGCAGAAGCAGCCAGCTGCCGACACCGTCCGGTTGACGGGCCAGATCGAGCAGGCGCTGCAGGAACTGCAGGCCGGCCTGCCCAAGGGACTGTCCGCGCCGAAGGTGCTCTTTCGACAGGCTGACTTCATCGAGGCCTCGATCGGCAATGTGACCGAGGCGCTGCGCGATGGAGCGGTCATGGTGGCGATCGTGCTGTTCGCGTTCCTGCTGTCGGTGCGCACGACGCTGATCTCGCTGGTGGCCATTCCGCTGTCGCTGGCGGTGACCGCGCTGGCGTTCAGGCTGCTGGACCAGTCGATCAACGTGATGACGCTCGGCGGCCTGGCCATCGCCGTCGGCGAGCTCGTCGACGACGCGGTGGTCGATGTCGAGAACATCCTGCGTCGGTTGAAGGAGAACCGTCAGCGCGCGAGCCCGCTGCCGTTGCTCGACGTGGTGCGCCAGGCCAGCGTCGAGGTCCGCTCGGGCATCGTCTATGCGACGGTGATCGTGGTGCTGGTCTTCGTGCCGTTGTTCGCGTTGCCCGGCATCGAAGGACGCCTGTTCTCGCCGCTGGGCATCGCATACATCGTCTCCATCCTGGCCTCGATGCTGGTCTCGATGACGGTCACCCCTGTGCTGTGCAGCTACCTGCTGCCGCGCATGAAGCGACTGGACCATGGTGACAGCCCGCTGGTCGCGCGGCTCAAGCACTGGGACACTCGACTGCTTGCCTGGTCCTTCCCCCGCGCCAAGGGGCTGATCGCCGCGGCGGTCCTGGCCGTGGTGGCGGCCGCGGCCACGGTGCCGTTCTTCCCGCGCGCCTTCCTGCCGGCATTCAACGAGGGCTCGCTGGTGCTGGGCATGGTCTTCAACCCCGGCACCTCGCTGGCCGAGGCCAACCGCATGGGCGCGCTGGCCGAGCAGCTCATCCGCCAGGTGCCGGGCGTCACCCAGGTCGGCCGCCGCACGGGTCGCGCCGAACTCGACGAGCACGCCGAAGGCGTGCATTCGGCGGAGATCGACGTCGACCTGCGCCGCGACGGCGTGCCGGTGGATCGCGAGGTCGTCATGGCGAGGATCCGCGCCCAGCTCGCTTCGCTGCCAGCCCAGGTCGCCATCGGACAGCCGATCTCGCATCGGCTGGACCACTTGCTGTCAGGCGTCCGGGCGCAGATCGCGGTGAAGATCTACGGAGACGACACCGACACGCTGCGTGGCCTGGCCGAACAGATGCGGCAGAAGCTCGCCGGGGTGGCGGGTCTGGCCGACCTGACGGTGGAGAAGCAGGTGCTGATCCCGCAAGTCACCGTGCGGCTGGACCCGCAGCGCCTGGCGCAGACCGGTCTCGCTCCCGGCGAGGCGGTGCGACTTCTGCAGGCCCTGACCCATGGCGCCCACGGCGCCCAGATCGTCGACGGTGCCCGCCGCTACGACCTCGTGCTGCGTCTGCCGGACGACAAGCGGGGGCCGATGGACTTGGCTCGCACGCTGGTGGACACGCCCGCGGGGCGGCTGCCGGTGTCGAGCTTCGCGACGGTGGAAGAGACCGATGGCCCGAACCAGATCGGTCGCGAGAACGGCCGCCGGCGGATCGTCGTCTATGCCAACACGGATGGCTCCGACATGAGCCGCATCGTGGCCGACATCCGGCAGGTCATCGCCAGGACCGATCTGCCGGCCGGCGGCTTCATCAGTCTGGAGGGGCAGTTCCAGGCGCAGGAGCAGGCCACGCGGCTCATCCTGGGCCTGTCGCTGCTCTCGCTGACCATGATGCTCCTGGTCCTGTACTCGCGCTATCGGTCGGCGGTCCTGACCGGGGTCATCATGGCGAACATTCCGCTGGCCCTGATCGGCAGCGTGCTGGCGATGTGGATCGCAGGCGTGAGCCTGTCGGTGGCGACCCTGGTGGGCTTCATCACCTTGGCCGGCATCGCCACGCGCAACGGCATCCTCAAGATCAGCCATTACATCAACCTGTGCCGGCTTGAAGGGGAGTCCTTTGGTCAGGCCATGATCGTGCGCGGCTCCCTGGAGCGGCTGACGCCGGTGCTCATGACGGCCCTCGTCGCGGCCTTCGCGCTGACGCCGCTGCTGCTGGCCGGCGACGCGCCCGGCAAGGAGATCCTCCACCCGGTGGCCGTCGTGATCTTCGGCGGCCTGGTCAGCTCGACCCTGCTCGAC
Source organism: Roseateles chitinivorans (assembly GCF_002761755.1). GTDB lineage: Bacteria > Pseudomonadota > Gammaproteobacteria > Burkholderiales > Burkholderiaceae_C > Roseateles > Roseateles chitinivorans. The sequence continues at coordinate 7,764 of NZ_PEOG01000077.1, read as the reverse complement.
ACCCTGCTCACCCCGCTGCTGTTCTGGCTGCTGGGCCGCAAGCCGCTGGAACGGCTCCTGACCGAATCGGCGGAGGACGACCCGAAGGGCCAGCCACGAGAAGCGTACTGACGCCCCACCTGGGCCGACGGCGGCGCCGCCCTCAAGTGCGCCGCCTATTGCAATGATTGCAAGGAGATCGAGACATGACTTTCACCCAACTGGTCCAGGCTTGCGCCCTCGTGGTGGGCGCGCTGACGTTCAACAGCGCCCTCGCCCATGGCGCCGGTGAGCCCAGGCATGGCGGCATCGTCCAGGTGGCCAACGACGTGAACTTCGAGTTGGTCGTGGACGCGGACGGCGCCACCCTGTACCTGGTCGACCACGACGAGCCGATGTCCTCCAAGGGCATCTCCGGCAAGCTCACCGTGCTGCAGGGCGCGAAGAAGGTCGAGGTCGACGTCAAGGAGGCCGGCGACAACGAGCTGCGCGCCATCGGCGTGAAGATCGGCAAAGGCGACAAGGTCGTCGCCGTGCTCAACAACGTCGAAGGCAAGACCGCGACGGTGCGCTTCAGCATCAAGTAGGCACCGACGCCATCGACCCCGGCATCGGGATTGCCACATGCCCCGCATTGCTGCGGCGGACTGCGCTGAAGGTGGGGATGGTGATGGAGGCTCGACGCTCTTCCAAGACTGATCTCGTGGGGAAGGTCCTCTACATCGAGGACAACCCGGTCAACATCCTGGTGATGCAGCAGTGGGCGAGCCGGTTCCCGGGCTTGCGCTTCGAGGTGGCGGAGACCGGGTCCGAAGGCGTCGAACGATTTCAGCGCTTCCGCCCGGACGTGGTGCTTCTTGACATGCAGCTGCCCGACTGCGATGGCATCGAGGTGCTTCGCCGGCTGCGAACCCTGCCGCCGGACAGCTGGGTGCCCGTCGCGATGGTCACCGCCTTTTCCGCGGAGACGGACCGACGTCGTGCGCTGGATGCCGGAGCCGCCGCCTACTGGCTCAAGCCGGTGGACTTCAATCACCTCGAGCGGGAGCTGAGCACCTTGCTGCCGCCGGGCGCGGAACGGAGACAGTGATGCGGCGCCGTACTCTCGCGTCCGATGCCGTCTCGGTTGCCACGACGGCTGGCCTCGGCTCCGTGGCCGTGGCGCCTGTGCCGTCTCGCGTGCAAGACCGCTCGGGAACTCGCCCGGGCCTCTGGCTGCTTGCGGCCTTGCTATCCATGCCGGCGGCGGCAATGGCCCAAGAGCCGGGCAACGGCTATGTCGTGCTGAACAGCTACTCCCAGCCGCCTTTCGTCCAAGCGGGCGATGCCGCCGAGAGCGGCCTGGCGCCGACCTTCGTTCGTCTCCTGCGGGAGGCGTCCAAGCTGCCGGTCCCGTTGACGCTGGAGACGGTGCCGCGCAAGCGGCTGGAGTTGAGACTCGAAGGCCCACGGTTCCAGGGCCTCGCCCTGTTTCTCGCTCCCGAGTTCCTTTCGGATGAAGCCAGGACCGGCAAATGGTCAGTGCCCTTGCTGGTGGACGAGAACGTGCTGGTCAGCCTGCGTCCGCTTCAGATCTCCTCGCCGGAGGACCTCTCGGGCATGCGACTCGGCGCGATTGCCGGCCACATCTATCGGGTGCTCGGCCCGCATATCGAGGCACACCGGATCAAGCGGGAAGATGCACCCGACCACGTCTCCAACCTGAAGAAGCTCTGTCTGGGGCGAGTGGACTTCGTGGTGATGAGCCGATCCGAACTCGCCGGCAGCAACGAGCTCGCGGGATGTTCCCAGCCCTTCAAATGGCGGTCGTTCCCGGACCCGCAGGTCATCGTGCGGCGCGTCGTGATTCGGGTGCCCGACGAGCGGGCGACGGAACGACTGCTCGCCGCCACGGAAACGGTCGCCTGCAGCGCGGCATGGCAGGCCGCGCTTCAGAGATACCAGCTCTCCACGGTGGGCTGCAATTCGCCCGGCAGCTCATCGCGGCGCTAGCGACGCGCAGTCGCAAGAGCGCCAACCCCGGCGCTCTCGCTCAGCCCGACCGCTGATGGCGGCCAGCGGCCTTCCATGCCCCGTCAGTTCGTCCCGGCGCTGGAGGTCTTGTCCGCATTCGTGGTCGCGCGAGTCCCCTTGAGGTACTCCTCGACATTGGCGGCCGAGGTGCCGACCGCCGCGACGGCCTCCCGGATCTGCTGGGGGGAAACGTCCAGCTTCCTTGCCCACGCCTCCACCTGCTGAGGGTCGCCGACATCGACGAGGGGCCCGAGGTCCCCGGATGGCGCCGCGAAACTTGCTTCTTCCGACATGGCCTGCTCCTGATCCATGGGCCCGGCGCGGGCCCGCCCGATCGCTGAGCGGCATGCTGCGTTCCCGATCCACTGCGCGATGCGCTTCGCACGGGTATCAGGCTTCACGGCGGAGCCCGCCGATCTCGTCACTTCTTCTTGTTGTTCTTCTCCTTGTCGTAATGCCACTTGATGGCGAAGAACATGCCCGTGCCGAACACGATCAGCTTGAACATCACCAGGACGATCGGGATCCATTCCATCATTCTGAATACTTCCGGTTCATTGACTGGCCGCAGCCATTCGCGAGGCGGTCGACCTCAGCGGGCCGGCTCGGCATGGTACGTCGGCCGAGGTCTCGGCCCCGTTGCCGCTCCGGCGATCCTGCGCCGTCTAGCCGGTCAGCACCAAGTTGCCATCGGGATAGCGCGATGACATGAAGTCGACGAACGCCTTCACCTTCGGGCTGGCCAGTCGTCGCGAGGTGTGGAGCACCCACAGGTCCACCTCCTTGCCGTCCGTCGCACCCCACTGCACCAGCGCCCCCTTCGCGATCTGATCCCAGACGATGGACCGGGGCACCTGCGCGACGCCGGCGCCGGCGATCGCGGCGTCTCGAAGCATCAGCATGGAGGACAGGCGCAGCACCGGGACCGGCTCCAGCGTCAGCCCTTTGCCGTCGATGGGCCAGGTCTCGCCGTCGCGGAACGCGTTGACGACGGCCGGTACTCGCACCGGCGTCCTGCTCCTTCGCGGCATCGGAATCGACGGTGCCGCGACCACGACGAGCTGGTCCCTGGCGAAGCTCCTGCCCACGAGCGTCGTGTCTGGTCGGGGGTTGGGCCGGATCGCCACGTCGAACTGCTCTTCGACCAGGTCCACCACCCGGTCGTCGCCCACGACCTCGACGGTGACGCCCGGATAGAGCCTGTGGAACTCCGCGCAATGCCGCCCCATGGCGAGTTGCGAGAAGAGGATGGGAGCGGCCACCCGCAGCCGTCCGGTGACCTGGCCATTGCCCTCCCGAGCCGCCGTGAGAGCGTCCACCACCTCGCCCATCGGGCCCGCGGTCCGGCTGAGCAACTGCCGGCCAGCATCCGTCAACTCCAGGCCCTTGGCGCTGCGCTCGATCAGGCGCACGCCGAGTTGCTCTTCCAGGTCGGCCACGCGCCGCGACAGCGTGGCCTTCGAGCGCCGACCGGCGCGACTCGCGCGGCCGAAGCCGCCGTGGGTGGCCACCAGGTTGAAGTCCACCAGCGCATTGAGGTCCATGTGTTCCAGATCCGGGACGGTATGTCTCGATTCTGGTGTCTTTGTTCATCGCCTGCAACGCCCTATCTTTCGTCCGTCCCTCCCGACAACCTCAGCCTTCCAACGGAGTTTCAAATGAGCATCCTCGTCATCGGTTCCACAGGAACCATCGGTTCCCTCGTCGTTCGCGGTCTGGCCGCACAAGGCGCCAAGGTTCGCGCCCTGGTCCGCCAGCCCGGCAAGGCCTCACTGCCCGAGGGCGTCCAGGCGGTCGTCGGCGATCTCACCGACGTGGCATCCCTGCGCCAGGCGATGAGCGGCGCGCGCACGCTGTTCCTGCTCAACGCCCTGGTGGCCGATGAGCTCACCCAGTCTCTGCAGGCGCTGAACGTGGCGCGTGAGGCCGGCATCCAGCGCATCGTCTATCTCTCGGTCATCAACGCAGACAAGTACGCGGAAGTGCCTCACTTCACCAGCAAGCACACGGTGGAGCGGATGATCGACCGACTGGGCCTGCCCGCGACGATCCTGCGTCCGGCGTATTTCATGCAGAACGACATCGCCATCCGGCCGGTCATCGAGGGCTACGGCGTCTTCCCGATGCCCATCGGCGCCACCGGCGTCGCGATGGTCGACGCTCGCGACATCGCCGACATCGCCGTCGCGGAACTGCTGCGTCGCGACCGCGCAGAAGAACCGCTCCCGTCCGTCACCCTCGACGTGGCCGGCAGCGAGCTGTTCACCGGCGAATCGGCAACTGCTGTCTGGAGCAAAGCGCTGGGTCGACCGATCCACTACGGCGGAGACGATGTCAACGCCTTCGAGGCCCAGCTGGTCCAGAACCAGGTCCCCGCCTGGATGGCCTACGACCTGCGCCTCATGATGGAACGCATCCAGCATGTCGGGCAGATTCCGGCCGCCGGCGCCGTGCGGCAGCTGGAGGAGATGCTTGGGCGGCCGATGCGCACGTATCAGGCCTTCGTGGCCGAGCAGGTGCCCCAGTCCTGATGGGGCGAGCCGCGCCGCGGTGCCGATGAGAATGCGCGGTCGGCACGGCTTGGCGCGGGATCGGTTCAGCCGGAGATCGGCCAGCGGTACAGGCTGGAAGCGGTCAGCAAGGAGACTCCTCCTTGGTGGATAACATCCGCAGGTGCTCGCCCATCTCCGTTTGTCTCAATCAGCTGCACCGCTCGCCGGGCGCGACCACCGGCCCATGTTGCTGCTGGTGGTCGCGGCACATGTGTTGGTGATTTCGTCACTTTGGCGGACATCGATGAGCACATCGTCGGCCCGCAGTGAAGCGGCGAGACCTTCGGTGCTTGTCTGGCTGTTGGGCGACCGGCCGCCTTTGCCGATGAAGGCGCCGTCCGCGCGGTCGCCAATGAAGGGGAGCATCGCTGCGAAACCTCAGCCGGCGACGACGGCCGACGGTTCAACCCCGTCGAGCGAGCAGACCGGCCTGGCCGGTGAATCGCCGGATGGCGCGCCCATGCCAAACGCTGAGGGCACCGGTGGGCCATCCGGTTCCCCGGCCCCGCTGCGTCTGAGGCCGTCGCGGGAGGCCATTCAGGGGGTGTTCGCCCACCCTGCAACCACCGACCCTCGCAGCAATTCGCCCCGCGCCACAGTGGACGAGCGACTCGCGATGGCCTTCGACCCCACACTGTGCATCCTCGAAGAACGGCTCCCGGACGGGACGTTGCGGCGAGCGTACGGCCGATTGATCGAGGCAGCGCCGTCCATTCAGCGTGAGCAAGGGCTTCCAGGAAAGAAGATCGCCATCTGCCGGCCATGAGCCGGCCTTGGCGAGGAAGCCGTCCAACGAGTGCTCGAAGCAGTCATCGACAAGCGACTGCTTCTGGCCTCGGCGCTGCAAACCAACCCCGCACCTCATCAATCAAACCGATAACCCGCACTGAGGAACCACCGCGGATTGCGATCCCTGTCCTCGGCTTCCGGCCGGCCGCCGCGGACCCGCCAGCCCAGCGTCGATTCCGCCACCCACCGGCCCGACGTCCAGCGTCCGCCGACGCCAGCGCCGGCCAGTCCGCGCCGGGCGCCCGATCCCGCGTCCCAAGGCTTGGCATTGAGCTTCACCTGCCCGCCATCGCCCCAGACAAACGCCGTCATCCCCGCGGCCACCGTCGCGCGCAGTTCCGTCTGAGCCATCCAGCCACGATCGCCGCTGCCCTCGCCCATCGGGTAGGCGCGCACGCCAAGGAAGCCTCCGAGGCCGAACTTCTCCGACGGATCGAGATTGCCGCCAGACCACTGGGCGGACAGACGCAGGTACGCGCTGAAGGTGTCCGACAGCCGCTGGATGCGCGCCAGATCGAGGTTGAAGCGCTGGAACGAGCCCCGCGTGCGCGCCGTCGCATCGTCGAGCGCGCGCGACGCGTCGTCCAGGTGCAGCCGGCCCAGCGTCGCCGAGACCTGTCCATACGTCACGCCGCCGCCGGCGACGCTGTCGCGAACATCGAACTGAAGGCCGGGCGACAGAAGATCGCTCTTGCGCTTGCGCGTGATGCCCAGCGCGTCGTACTGCTGCTCGAGGATCTTGTGAGCGAGGTTCAAGGACGCCAGCAGGTTGGTCTGCTGCGATCGGACCAGCGCGCGCGTGAGGCGGGCGCTCACCGAATCCGCGAGACCCTTGGCCCCGAGCGCGGCGAAGGCGCCATCGAGCTGATAGCTGCTGCGGCTCAGTGAGATAGATCCCCGGGTGCCGGTGGCATCGAGCGGGGTCTCGTACTCGGCGGATCCCAGCCAGAGCTTCTCATCGGTGGCCAGCGCGGTCAGCGAGATGCGATCGCCGAAACGGAACGGGCTGTTGATGTTGACCAGGCCCCGCAGCCGATAGGCACCGGTGCTTGCGTTGCCCGTGTTGTCGAGACCGATCTCGCCCGAGACCTTGTTGCGGCGCACGACGTCGACCTGCAGTTCGGTCTCGCCGAATTGGGCACCGGGCCTGAGCACGGGCCGCACGCCGAAGCCGGGCTGGTCATCCAGCAGGAGCATCGTGCGTTCCAGCGTGTCGCTGCGGACAGGCGCTCCGAGCGGGATGCCTGCGTCCAGGAAGGGCTGGGCACCGGGGACCTGCGGGTCATCGCCTCGTGCGGACACCTGGCCGATGGCCCCTTCCACGACCTGCACCAGCACTTCGCCCTCGGTGACCTTCTGCGCAGGCAGGTAGGCCCGCGCCAGTGCGTAGCCGCGGGCTCGATACGCCGCGGTGATGCGGTCGGCGAGCCCTTGCAGATCCTGAAGCGTCATCTTCCGGCCGATCACCGGGCCGGCGGCCGACAGCAATGCCTCGCTGGACACCGAGGCGTTGCCCTCGATGCGCAGGGCGCGCAGCTCGATGGTCGCGCCGCCGGCGTCGGGGCCACCCTTCGGGGCGACCGGCAACACGGGAAGCGCACTGCTCGCCGCGCGGCTCGGCGGCTGCGGGGGCGCATTGCCCTGGAGTTCCATGCCGGCCGTCTGAGCCCAGGTCGCCGCGGCGGCCAGCAGCGGGATGGCTGCCGCGATCTGGCGCGCGGCGAAACGCTTCGGTGGTGTCGACGTTCCGGTCAAGTGGCTCTCCCTCATTGCGCCGGCGCCGGATTGGCGCCCGCCTGTTGTCGATCCTTCTGCGGCTGCCGGTTCACGTTCAGTCCGCCGTCGACCACGAAGACATCCAGCGGTCCATTGGCACTGCGCACCGACACGGCCGCGCTGCCGGGCACCGCCTCCTTCGCGCGGGCAGTCCCCGGCGAGCTCGTCGACGCGGACGTGCGGCCCGTGGGGGTGGCGATGCCGTTCGCCATCGAATCGGGAATCTCGAACGCGCCGCCGGCCGCGGGCGAAGCATCGCGCGTCGCGCCGACGCCCGACGGCAGCATGGCGGCGGGCAAGGCCTGTACCTCCTGGCCCGCAGCCCTGGGCTGCGACGGCGAACTGAGCGCCACGTAGTTCAGGTTGCCAAGCGCCATGGTGCTGACCTCGCCGCCCAGGCCCAACCGCGCGTTGTCCGGGAAGTTGGGGACGGCCGCGGGCGCCTTGACGATGGCGTCGACGTTGGTGGCGAGCACTGGAGCCGGTGCCGGTGCCGGTGCCGGTGCCGGTGCCGGTGCCGGTGCCGGCGCAGGTGCCGGCGCAGGTGCAGGTGCAGGTGCAGGTGCAGGTGCAGGTGCAGGTGCAGGTGCAGGCGCAGGTGCGGGCGCAGGTGCGGGCGCAGCCGCAGGCGCAGGCGCAGGCGCAGGTGCAGGTG
>NZ_PEOG01000076.1 GCF_002761755.1 Roseateles chitinivorans | reverse complement strand
CGTCGAGGACACGCATCAGACGCATCTGGTCGCCGCCGGTGATGAACAGCAGCTGGGCACTGGCCAGGACCGCAGTCGCGTGCTCGTCCTGCGCATCGCCGTGCGACCGAAGAGGCGGCCCGGCTGGCGCAGGCGCGGGCCCGCGGCGCGCGACTGGTGCTGGACAGCTTCGACAACTATTTCCTGAACGAGTCCGGCGACCCGGCCCGCGCCGACCTGCTGGCCGCCTATCGCGAGGCACTGCCGCTGTTCGCGCTGTTCACCGTCTCGTCGCCGGGGCTCAAGCCGCTGCTGGAGGCCGAGCTCCCCCCCGAGCTGCGGGCCGCCGCGCCGGTGCGGGTCGTCGGCGATCCGGTCGAGACACCGGCGGCGGCGCGCGACTTCGAATCGCTGCCGCATCGCCTGCATCCGGGCCGCTGGGGCGGTCACTGGCGCGCCTGGCGCGAGCTGCGTGAACACCGGGCGCAGCGCCGTCAGGCCCGCCAGCTGATGTGGTTCGGCAATCACGGCAGCGCCTATGCGACCGGCGGCATGGCCGAGCTCGAGCGCCTGCTGCCGATGCTGGAAGCCGCGTCGCGCCGGCAGCCGCTGCGACTGACGGTCGTCAGCAACTCCGAGCAGCGCTACCGCGAGCTGCTGGGCCGCGCGGCCTTCCCGCACCGCTACCGCCCGTGGGACCGGCTGCACTTCCTGTCGCTGCTGGGCGAGCAGGACCTGGTGCTGCTGCCGGCCCGCATGACCGCCTTCACGATGGCCAAGAGCAACAACCGCATGCTGCTGGCGCTCGCCCAGGGCGTGCCGGTGATGGCCGATCCCTTGCCCGACTACCAGCCCTGGCGCGCGTTCTGCGCGCTGGACGAGTGGGACCGCCTGGCCGAGCACATCGTCGACCCGGCCCCGCTGGCCACCCGAGCCCGCGCCGCGATGCCCGCCATCGAGCGCGACTACTCCACGCGCGCCATCGCCGCCCAATGGCGCGAGGCGCTGCAAGCTCCCGCTGCCCGATGAGCCGCATGACCCCTGAAGCCCTCGCCATGCCGCAGGCGCCCGTCGCCGATGCAGCGCCGGTCGCCGTTGGCGCCGGTTCCCCGGTGGACGCCGGATCGATGCCGGCGTCCTCGCCCGACGAGCCGCTGGCGATCGCCATCGTGCTGCCGCAGTTTCATCCGATCCCGGAGAACGATGCCTGGTGGGGCAAGGGCTTCACCGAGTGGCGCAACGTCGCCAAGGCGAGGCCCCTCTACAAGGGCCATCACCAGCCGCATCTGCCGGGGGAACTCGGCTTCTACGACCTGCGCCTGCCCGAGGCGCGGGCGGCGCAGGCGGCGCTGGCGCGGCAGTACGGCATCGGCGGCTTCTGCTACTACCACTACTGGTTCAACGGCCACCGGCTGCTGGAGCGGCCGGTCGAGGAGATCCGCGCCAGCGGCGAACCGGACTTCCCCTACTGCCTGGCCTGGGCCAACGAGAACTGGAGCCGCGCCTGGAACGGCAGCGAGCGCGAGATGCTGATGGAGCAGCGCTACTCCGACGAGGACGACGAGGCGCACATCCGCACCCTGCTGCCGCATTTCCGCGATCCGCGCTACATCCGCATCGACGGCAAGCCGCTGTTCATCGTCTACAAGGTCGACCACCTGCCCGATCCGCGGCGCACGCTCGACACCTGGCGCCGCATCGCGCGCGAGGAAGGCGTCGGCGAGCTGACGCTGGCCCAGTTCGAATGGAGCGGCACCGGCTCCGGCGCCGATCCGCGCGAGGTGGGCCTGGACCTGTCGATCGAGTTCGCGCCCGACTGGCGGCGCCTGGGCGGGCGGCACTTCACCGGCTGGAAGTCGCGGCTGCTGATGACCCTGGGCCTGCTGCCCAAGGCCTATGGCGAGCACAACTTCTTCGACTACGAGCGCATGGTCGACGGCGTGCTGGCCAAGCCGGCACCGCGGTATCCCTTCCTGCGCTGCGTCAGCCCCGGCTTCGACAACAGCGCGCGGCGCGCGTCCGGCGCGACGATCCTGATGAACAACACGCCGGCCCGCTATCGCCGCTGGCTCGAGGCCGCGCTCGCCTGGACGCGCCAGCACCAGCCGCCGAAACGCCAGGTGGTGTTCATCAACGCCTGGAACGAATGGGCCGAGGGCAACCACCTCGAGCCCGACACCAGGAACGGCCACGCCTATCTGGAAGCGACCCGGGACGCGCTGCGCCAGGGCCGCTGAGCCGCGCCCAGTTCCGCTGCCCGGCCGCTGGACCGGCGAGCGCGGAGGAACGCCTGCCCCATGCCGATCGGACCGGACGGTTCAGCGCCGGATCCAGGCCGCGCACGCCGCCTGATGCCGTGCCACCGAGCCCCGCATCGACGCGAGCGCCTCCTCGGTGCGCCGCAGGTCCTCGGCGATGCGCGGTGCATGGTCGATCGCGGCCAGCCAGTAGTCGCACATGGTGGCCTCGTCATCGCACTCGTGCAGCACGCCGCGGTCGCGCAGCAGCCGGTAGACGGGATAGGACGGATAGGTCGTGTCCCAGCCGCCGCGGATCGTCAGCGGCTTGTTGAGCCCCAGCGGTTCCAGCACGTTGTGGTCGACGCCGACATGCGCGACGCTCGCCGCGGCATAGAAGTCCCGCAACTCGCCGACGGTGTCCAGCACCAGGCATTGCACCTGCGGCGCGAGCGCGCCGTCCGCCAGCTGCGAGCGCCGCGCCACCACCAGGCCAGCCTCGCCGAGTTGCGCCAGCAGCGCGGTCATGCGCTCGAGGTTCTCCGGATGACGAGGCGCGAGGATCAGCAGCGCCCGCGGGTGCGTGCGGCGCAGCCGCTCGAAGGCGCCGAGCACCTGGTGCTGCTCGGCCAGCTCGGTGACGCAGCCGCCCACGATCACCGGACGGTCGGTGGCGAGCAGGTCGCCCAGCAGGCGCGGGCTGCGCGTGGCCTGCTCGACGCGCCAGTCGGCCCGCCGCATCGCATCGAACTTCATGTTGCCGGTGACCTGCAGCCGATCGCGCGGCGCGCCGCGCGCCTCGAGCGCGCGCGCGGTCTCGGCGTCCTGCACGCACAGCACATCGAAGGCGCCGAGGAAGTCCCGCTCCAGCAGGCGACGCTCGAGCTGGTCCAGCCGCGCCGGCGGGTCGTAGTGATAGAGCCAGCCATTGAGCATCAGCGTGGCGGCGCCGCAGCGGCGCGCCTCCCGCAGGAAGGCGTAGGAGAAGCGGCAGGGCGCTTCCGACGGCAGGCAGGGGATCTCCGCCAGCGCCAGCATCGCCGGCGGCAGCATGCGCGCGAGCCGGCGCGCGTCGCTGCTGTGGCCGCGGCTGATGCAGACCACCGCCTGCGGCAGGCGCGCCAGGTAGGCCTCGCGGTAATGCGCGTGCTCGGTGATCAGCACCGGGCGCAGGTCGGGGCGCTGCGCGGTCAGCCATTCGATCATCGGCGCCACCGCGTTGAGCTCGCCGATCGTGGTCACGTAGAACCACAGGGCGGGGCCGCGTGCGTCGGCCGGTGCCAGCGAGAACGCGCCCAGCGTGTTGTTGCCGCGCAGGTCGCTCAGGCGCTCCAGGGCGCGAAACAGCGCCCAGCGCAGCGCCTCGCCGGGCCGGCTCGGGGCCGGCACCGCCGACGCGGGAAGGGACGGGGTCAGCTCAGGCATGGCGGCTCCGCAAATGGGTCAGGGCGCGTCGCACCTCGGTCATCGCCGGGTGCCGCAGCAGCGCGGCGCAGCCCAGCCAGGCGAGCGCGCCCGCCACGATGCACAGGACCAGGCGCGGGATCAGCGGCAGGCCGAGCTCGTGGCTGGCCAGCTGCGCCAGGCCCAGCCCGGCGCAGCAGCCCAGCGCGAGCTGCGCGCTGACCCAGCTCGGGCCGAACAGCTCACGCGGACGGGCCTGCAGCACCTCGGTCAGGTGGCGGGTGTACATCGCAACCTGCACCAGGTTGCCGATCAGGAAGACGGCGGCCACCGCATGCAGGTTCCAGAAGGCGGCCAGGCCCACGCAGGCCAGGTGCGTCGGCCCATACCAGAGCGCCACCGACAGCCGGCGGCGGATCTGGCCGGTGGCCGCGAGCGCATTGGGCGCCAGCATCGTCAGCGCGTAGGGCAGGCCGGCCAGCGCGAGCAGCGTGGCCAGCGGCGCGGCCTCGTGCCATTGCGGCCCGAACAGCAGCGCGATGATGTCGCCCGACATCAGCGCCACGCCGCCCATGAAGGGCCAGGCGACACCGGTGAAGATCGCGGTGCCCTTGGCATAGGGGGACACCAGGCTGTGGCCGGCGCGGTGGTCCGCGGCCAGGGCGGGCGTGGCCACGCGCAGGATCGCGGAACTGACCGTCTGCGCCAGCAGGTCGATCAGCCCGGTCGCGCGGCTGAACAGGCCCAGCGCGGTGAAGCCGAAGACCTTGCCGATGATCAGTTCATGGCCGTTGCGCGAGCCGGACTCGACCAGCCGCGACCCGGTGAACATCGCGCCGAAGCGCAGCTGGCGGCCGGCGCCGCGCAGTCGCGGCAGCAGCAGCGCGTCGCGCGGTCGCAGCCAGACCAGGATGGCCACCTGCACCGCGATCCCGGCCACCGGTCCCCAGGCCAGGCTCATCGCGCCATGGCCGCTCCAGGCCAGCGCGATGCTGGTGGCGGCGTTGGCGGCATTGGCGCTGACCTGGACGACGAAGACCTGGTGGAAGGCCATCTCGCGGTTGAGCAGCGCGAAGGACGGCGAGGCCAGCGGCAGCATCACGAAGTTCAGGCTCAGCACCAGCAGCAGGTCGGCCAGCAGCGGCTCGTGGTACCAGTCGGCCAGCAGGAAGCGGCCGCCCAGGATGGCCAGTGCGATGCCCCAGGCCATCAGCAGGGTGATGGTGAAGGCGCTGCGCAACTTGTCGCGATCGAGTTCGCGCTCCTGGATCAGGTACTCGCTGACGCCGAAGTCCCGCAGGATCGACGCCAGGTTGGTGACCACCGCGCACAGCGAATAGACGCCGACCTGGGTCGGCGTCAGCAGCCGCGCCAGGATCATCGTGGTCGGCACGGTGATCAGCAGGCTCAGGTAGCGCTCGGCGAAGGACCATGCCAACGCGCCGCGCACCGTCGGCGACTTGCTCATGCGCCGCCCTTCATGGCGCAGAGCCGGCGCTTGCCGGGGCGGGCGCGTCGGCGGTGACGGCGGCGGGGCTGTCGTCCGCTGGCGGGGTCGTCGACGAAGCGCCGCGGCGCAGCCATTGCTTGAGCATCGGCACCCAGCGCCAGCGGTACAGCGTGGCGTGGTGGATGGGGCGGGCCTCGGCGGTCCAGCGCGTGTGCCACTCCATGACCTTGCCGTAGAACTCGATGCGGCGGATCGGGCCGCCCGCGGCGGCGGCCTCGAACAGCTGCTGGAACTGCAGTTGGCGCATCAGCGTCGACGGCGACACCGCCTTGTGCGCCTCGTCGTAGGCGGTCTTGAGGATCACGATCTTCGCGCCCGACTCGATGCACAGGTCCATCGCGACGACGGCGTCGTCGAACCAGTACTGGTACAGGCGGGCGCGGCCCTCGCGCGCGAAGGCCTCCAGCATCGCGCGGTAGAACTCGTACTGCGGATGGCCCGGGGCGATCGCGGTGCCCTCGGAGCCCTTCCAGCCGCTGGCCTCGAGCTGGCCGTAGCGCACCAGCGCCGGCGCCACCTCCTCGGGCCGTGTCAGGCATTCGAGCCGGGTGACCGTGCCGGCCGTGTCCAGCTTCTTCTGCTGCTTGCGCAGGTTCTGGCGCAGGTTCTTGCCGCGGGCTTCCCAATAGGTCTCGAAGTCCCCGGCCAGGTCCACCCAGGCCGTGTCGATGTAGTCCTGCCCGCGCCAGCGCGCGCCATCGGCGGCGCGCGGATGGAAGAGGCTGTCCAGCTGCGTCAGGCCCAGCGCCAGCGCGGACATCGGCAGCGCGCGCAGCAGCCCGTCGGCCAGCGGCGCCAGCGGCTCGCCGGCCTCGCTCAGCCACGCGCCCAGCGGCAGCTGGGAGGGTTGGAAGGTCGACCATTGCCCCGCGCCGGACGGCGCCACGATGGCCGCCGCGTGCGGCGCCTGCGGGTCGCCCAGCAGGGCGAGGCGCTCGCGGCCGGTGCCGAAGGAGCGCAGCAGCGGCGCGAGGAAGGCGCTCTCGAGGAAGGGCAGGCCGGCCACGCGTGCCTGCAGCGCGTCCCAGGCGACGGTGTGAGGCGCGAAGGCGGTCGCGTCCGGCAGCGGGACCAGGGTCCAGCGCGCGTCGGCGGGCAGGGGCGGCGGCGGGGCGCGCTTCGGGCTTGTCGCGCTCGTCTCGTGCGTGGCGCTCGACACGCGCGTGGCACTGGTGGCGCTCGCCGCACGGGGCGAGGTCGTCGGCGCGGCCGGCGTGGTCGACGTGGTCGGCGTGTTGGGGGTCGTCGGCGTCATGGGCGGGCCTCGGCGGTGGGCATCTGGGGGGCGCAGGCCTCGTCGAGCACGCTGGCGAGCTCGCCGGTGCGCGACTCGCGCGAGGCGGCGGCGATGGCATGCGCCGCGGGCAACGCGGCGCGGCCGTGGAACAGGTCGTCCAGGAAGCGGTCGAGCGCGGCCGCGACGCCGGGCCCGTCCTCCAGCGCCGCGATCTGCGGCAGGCCGGCGCGGCGCATCAGCTGCGCGGTGTCGCCGGCCGGGTCGGCCAGCGTCAGCACCGGTCGGCGCGCGCGCAGGTACTCGTAGGCCTTGGCGGGAATCTGGTCGTTGCAGTCCTTCGACTGCAGCAGCAGCAGCGCGTCGGCGCGCAGCATCTCTGCCAGCGCGTCGGCATAGGGCAGCGGCGGTGCGACTTCGACCAGGTCGGCCACATCCAGCCGCCGGGCCAGCGCGAGGACGAAGTCGTCATGCGCGGTCGCGCGCAGCCGCAGCCGCAGCCTTCTCGCGTCGACACGGCCCGCGGCCTTGGCGGCGGCCAGCGCCTCGAACAGCCGCGCCGGGCTGCGCCAGTCGGGATAGACGACGCCGCTGTGCAGCAGCACGCGCGGGCCCGCGACTGTCGCGGTCGTCCGGGACATCGCCGCCGTGGCAGCCGTTGCTGTCGACATCGACGCCGACGACGACGACGCGGACGACGCTGCCGCCCCGGCGTTCTCGACCTCGCTCCGCACGACCCGCTCGGCCTGCTGGAAGGCGGCCTCGCTGTAGCCGTTCTCGATCACGCGCAGGCGGTCGGCGGCGGCGGGATAGCGCTGGGCGTAGAGCCGCGCCGCGCCGGGCGTCGTGAAGGTGCAGCGCGCCGCGCGCGCGAAGACCTTGCGCTCGACCGCCGCGAAGCTGCGCCACAGCACCGGATCGGCCGGATAGCCGTCGTGGGCCATCGGGTCGCGGAAGTCGGCGACCCAGGGCAGGCCGCTCAGGCGCGACAGCCAGTAGCCGACCAGGTGGGCGGTCGGGATCGGATAGGTGCTCCAGATCACGTCGGGGCGTGTCTGGCGGATCAGCCGCAGGCCGGCCGGCACGGCGCCGAGCAGCCAGCTGTGCCAGCGGTCCGGCCGCGCCAGGAAGCCCGGGTAGCGGCCGCCGATCGACAGGTGCCGCGCGGCGTCCAGCGCGAAGGCGCGCCGCACCGGCAGGTCCGGCGGGACCTCGTCGAGCAGGTCGTCGCCGGTGTGCGGATGCACCCGCGGATGCGCGGTCAGCACGCTCGGCGACCAGCCCAGCGCCGGCAGCTGCTGCGCGAAGCGCAAGGCCCGCTGCACGCCGCTGCTGCCCGCCATCGGCGGGAACTGGAAGGTCACCATGAGCACGCGCCGCATGACCGGGGCCTCAGCGCGCGGGCGCGATGAAGAGGCGCTCGACCTGCTCGACGATGCGGCGCAGGTCGGCGTCGGTGAGGTCCTGGTGGCAGGCCAGCTGAAGCACATGGTGCGACCAGGCCTTGCCGGCATCGCCCGGCAGCGCCGGCACGCCGGGCCACAGCCGGTCCCAGCGCGACACCGGCACGCCCAGCCGGCGCATCTCCAGGTAGCCCGGGTCGGGCGTGCGCACCCACAGCGGGAAGACATAGGGCGCGCAGTCCGGCGGCAGGATCGGCAGCAGCGGATGGACGCCGTCGCGACCGCTGAAGGCTTCGGTGAACAGCGCGTAGTTGCGGCGGCGGGCCTCGACGATGCGACGGCGCGGCACCCGCCGCGAGATCCAGCCGCTGGCCCGCGTCAACGCGCGGTGGGACAGCGGCAGGTCGATCAGCGCCATGTTGGCGTCGATCTCGCTGCTCTCGTCGAGCTCGCCGTACTGGCTCGGCGCGGCCGGCGCGCCGCCGCCGCTCACCACGCGGCGCAGCGCGCTCTTGAGCGCGAAGGCGCCGCGGATCAGCCGGTTCAGTCCCGTCAGGCGATCGTGCGTGGCCCCCATGTGCAGGATGTCGGAGGCGGCCTTGACCTGCTCGATGCGGCCGGCGGGCGTCAGCGGCGGCAGGGTCAGGTCGGCGCGGTTGAGCGCGAGGATCCCGCCCTCGGGCGTCGGGAAGAACTTGGTCAGGCTGGCGATCGCGACGTCGCCCCAGGAGCCGATCGGTCGGGCGCCGGCGCGGCCGAACATCGCGTGCGCGCAGTCCTCGATCAGCGCGATGCCGCGTGCGTCGCACCAGGCGCGCACCGCGTCCATCGGCTGCGGCAGGCCGAAGTAGTGCGGCACCAGCAGCGCCTTCGGATGCGCCGGTCCGTGGGCCGACAGCCAGTCCAGCCGCGGCACGCCGTGCTCGTCGATCGGATAGAAGGCCGCGTCGGCGCCCAGCGTCTTCACCGGCGAGACCATCGTCGGGCAGTGGTAGGACGGCAGCAGCACCAGGTCGCCCGGGCCGACGTTCAGGCACTCGAGCGCCAGCAGGATCGCCGCGCGTCCGCTGGTGGTGGGCAGATGGCGCGGGTGATCGAGCAGGCTGTGCTGGTCGACCTGGGCGGCACCGGCGAAGGTGCGCCAGCCGATGACGGGCAGCCGGGGCGCGAGCATGGGAGGCGGGGCGCTCAAGTCGGAGGGCCTGCCGGTCAGCGGCCGGCGGGCGGGGTGGCGGCGTCGGGCGCCGAGGCCGGTCCGGAGGCCGACGCCGGCGCGGAACTCGGCGGGGAACTCGGCGCGGATGCCGCGGCGGCTTCCCCCGGCAGCTGGATGTCCGACGGCCAGCGGTTGATCGCGATCAGGCGCTGGCGCAGCACCGGGTGCGTCATGCCGGCGCCATAGGCACGGCGGGCGGCATCCACGGCCATGTCGACCTGGTTGAGGTCCAGCGCGACCATGCCCACGTTGTAGACCGAGAACGCGTTGTCGCCGGTCAGCTTGGATGCGGCCTCGAGCTGCTCCTTGGCCGGTCCGGCCTTGCCCTTGCCGTTCAGGTAGCCGGCGTAGATGAGGCGCACGATGACGTCGTCCGACTTCCAGGCCAGCGCGCGCTTGAAGTAGCAGTCGACGGTGAACAGCGCGTCGGGCGGTTGGTCCCGCCTGGTGCGCTCGCCGTAGAGCATCATCGCCACCAGCGCCCGGTGGTGGTTCGGGAAGGCGCGCAGCGTGTAGTCGATGTCGCTGCCGATCGAGCCGCGCTTGCACTTGACCAGCGCCTCGCAGGTGTCGATGAAGTGGGCGCCTTCGACCATCAGCAGCGGCGACATCTGCTTGGTCACCGGGTCGATCTCTGGCGCGTCCTTGTACTGGCGGTAGTCGTAGGGGCCGTAGTTGTTGGCCAGCCCGCCGCAGCCCACGCCCTGCGCGATGGCGGCATGGGTGGCGGCGGCGCCGGCCAGTGCCAGCGCGAGGGTGCGCCAGCCGGCGCGGGGGAACGGAAGGGCGGACATGGCGGTGCTCCGGGTGGGCCGGGGTTCCGGTCAGGTGGCGGCCGGCACGTCGCGGACGAAGGCGGCGGTGAGCCGCTCGACCTGCGCGCGCCAGGCGGCGGTGGAGAAGGTGTGGTCCGCGTCGGGCAGGTCCTCGCGGCGCAGGCCGGGGCGGCCGAGCAGGCCGCGCCAGGCCGGGCCGCCGTCGCGGCAGCGGTCCAGGAATTCCTTGGCGACGTAGTCGTCGCCGGACAGGATCAGCAGCACCGGGCCGCCGAAGGCACGCAGGCCGTCGGCCATCTGTTCGGTGTAGTGGCGACGGTCCGCGGCCGCCGCATCGGCTGGCGTCGCGGTGCCCGCGGGCGCGGCGCGACCCTGCGCGAGCTTGCCCAGCAACTCGCGGACGGCGCCCAGGCCGACCCGGCCGCTCAGCAGCTTGCGCCAGAAGGCTGGCTGGCGCAGACGGTCCAGGTAGTAGTGCCTGACCTGCGTGCGGGCCAGGCTGGCCTCGGTGCGGACCCAGGGATTGGCCAGGCACAGGCCGGCGATGCGCGCGTCGCGGCGGCGATGCACGTAGAGCAGCGCGGCCGAGGCGGCGTCGCACAGGCCCCAGAGCACCACGCGCCGAAGCGCCGGGCGCTCCCGCTGCCAGGCGTCGAGGGCGGCGGCGATGTCGGCGTCAAGCTGGTCGAAACCACGCTGCTCGCCTTCGGCGTCGCCCATGCCGCGGTGATCGAGTCGCAGGCAGGGCAGGCCGGTGGCGGCCAGCGCGCGACCCAGCAGGGTGAACTGGCGGTGGCTGCCGACGCGGTATTGCGGCCCGCCGACGATCAGTAGCACGCCGGTGTCGGCCGGCGGCATGTCGGCCATCGACGCGGCGGCCGGCTCGCTCAACAGGCCGACCAGCGCGGCGCCCTCGCAGTCGATGCGCAGCAGGCTGTCGCGATGGGGGGCGGCGGGGAGGGCGCTCATGCGGCGATGGCCTCGGCAGGCGGTGCGGCGAAGTCGGTCTCGGCGCGCAGCGCGGCGAGGCTGGCCTCGATCAGGCGCGGCGCTTCCTCGATCTCGGTCGCGGCCCAGAAGGAGGGTCCCTGGCAGACCGCGGCGCGGACCTCGGCGCCCTGGGCCTGCCAGGCCTGGACCGCCATCGCCGCGGCGGGGGTGAGCGTGGCGTCCTCGCGCGGCGACAGCTCCAGCCAGGCGACCCGCGCCACGCGCGGAGAAGGCTTCAGCTGAGCGGCGTCCAGGCCGTCGGCCAGCGCGGGGGCCAGCAGGTAGCCGGCGATCTCGACCGGCTCGCCGCGAGCGAGCTGGTCGCGCAGCGCCTGGACGGCGCCCTTGGCCTGGCCTCCGATCAGGTCGGCGGCCACGCGCAGTCGCATGAACTGCTGGAGCTGGAGCTTGCCCGCGGTCACCGGTTGCCACAGCAGCAGATGCAGCGGCCGGTCGATGACCGCGTCGAACGCGGCGGGCGCGAGCAGGGCGCCGGCGCGCAGGCCCCAGAGCCACAGCGGCGGCCGGCGGCCGTCGGGGCCGGGACGGACACGCGCATCGAGCCAGGTGGCGGCCAGGCGGACATCGTCCTGCCAGTGCGCCCAGGTGGCATCGCCGAAGTCGCCGCTGCTGTCGCCGCAGCCCAGCAGGTCCAGCGTCAGCACCTCGAAGCCGTCGGCGGCGAAGGCGCGCGCGGCCATCGCCGTCATGCGACGGGACTTGTTCATCTCCTCCGCGAAGGGCGGCAGGAGCAGGATCTGGCCGCGCGGCGCGGCGCTGAAAGGCGCGGCGGCGGCATGGTGCACGCACAGCCGCTGGCCGCGCGCGCCGGCATCCAGGAAGAACGGCGTGTCGGCGGCGGCCATGGGATCCGGGCGCGGCGGCGGACGGCCGCTCAGGCGGCGAGCTTGCCGTTCACGAAGTCCAGCAGGGCGCCCACCGTGGCGAAGGTGGCGCCGTCGATCTCGTCGTCGTCCACGACGATGCCGAACTGTTCCTCGAGCGCGGTGATCAGGCTGACGACCGCCATGGAGTCGAGCTCCGGGATCGCGCCCAGCAGCGCGGTGTCGACGGTGAAGTCCTTCGCGCGGCCTTCCAGGCTCAGGACGTCGTCGAGGATGGCGAGCAGGTGGTGTTGGGTGTTCATGATCGGGGCGGATCTTAACTGTGGCCCCCTCTGGGAGCCCCCGGGGCGCCCCCCCATCCCAAGGGGATCTCCCCCGGTTCGTGAGGTACTCCCCGGGGGACCGCGTGAGATACTTTTTTCGCCGCGCCTGTCCGGCCCTTGTTCGACGAGGATCGGCCCCGGAATCCCCGTCCCGCCCCCCGGCCCGTTACCGCCACGCGACCTCACCGTGACCGCTTTCGCCACCGACAGCCATCTGCTTCCGCACCTGATCTGGCACAGCGCCGAGCGCGATCCGGCGGCGCCCGCGCTGCGCGACGGCGGCCGCGCGCTGGACTATGCCGAGCTCGCCGCGCAGGTCCGGGCCCTGGCCAGCGGCCTGCTGTCGCTGGGCCTGGCACGGGCCGAGCGGGTCGGCATCTACCTGGACAAGCGACTGGAGACGGTGGTCGCCAGCTTCGCCGCGCCCGCCGCTGGCGGCGTCTTCGTGCCGGTCAATCCGATCCTCAAGCCCGAGCAGGTCGGCTTCATCGTGCGCGACTGCGAGGTCCGCGTGCTGATCACCTCGCGCGACCGTTACGCGGCGCTGCAGCCGGTGCTGGCGCAATGCCCGTCGGTGCGCCATGTGGTGCTGGTCGATCCGGCGCCCGGCGCCGAGCCGCAGGGCTGGGTCCGCTACAGCGAGCTGCTGGACGCGCCGGCCCGGGCCGGTCACCGGGCCATCGACACCGACATGGTGGCCATCCTTTACACCTCCGGCTCCACCGGGCGGCCCAAGGGCGTGGTGCTGTCGCACCGCAACATGGTCGCCGGCGCGAAGAGCGTCGCCAGCTACCTGGACAACCGGCCGTCGGACCGCCTGCTGGCCGCGCTGCCGCTGTCCTTCGACGCCGGCTTCAGCCAGCTGACGACGGCCTTCCACGCCGGGGCGTCGGTCTCGCTGCTGAACTACCTGATGCCGCGCGACGTGCTCAAGGCGCTCGAACGCGACCAGATCACCGGCCTGACGGCCGTGCCGCCGCTGTACATCCAGCTCGCGCAGCTGGAATGGCCGGCCGCCATCGACCAGCACCTGCGCTACTTCGCCAACACCGGCGGCCGCATGCCGCGCGAGACGCTGGGCCTGCTGCGCCAGCGTGTGCCGTCGGCCCGGCCCTTCCTGATGTACGGCCTGACCGAGGCCTTCCGCTCGACCTACCTGCCGCCGGAGGAAGTGGACCGCCGGCCCGACTCGATCGGCAAGGCCATCCCCAACGCCGAGATCCTGGTGCTGCGCGAGGACGGCACGCCCTGCGCGCCGGACGAGCCCGGCGAACTGGTCCATCGCGGCGCGCTGGTCGGGCTGGGCTACTGGAACGATGCCGAGAAGACCGCCGAGCGCTACAAGCTGCTGCCGCCGGGCGTCGGCGGCCGCGAGCCCGGCCTGCAGCTGCCGGAGGTCGCGGTCTTCTCCGGCGACAACGTGCGCCGGGATGCCGAGGGCTTCCTGTACTTCATCGGCCGGCGCGACGAGATGATCAAGACCTCCGGCTACCGGGTCAGTCCGACCGAGGTCGAGGAGATCCTGTACGCGACCCAGCTGGTAGGCGAGTGTGTCGCCTTCGGCGTGGACCACCCGACGCTGGGGCAGTCGATCCAGGTGATCGCGACGCCGCCGGTCGGCGCCGACACGCTCGACACGGCCGCGCTGCTGACGGCCTGCAAGGCGCGCATGCCGGCCTACATGATTCCGGCCGGCATCGAGTCGCAGGCCGGGCCGCTGCCCCGCAACCCGAACGGCAAGATCGACCGCAAGCTGCTGAGCACCGACTGGGTGGCGCGGCAGGAAGCCCAATGACCGGCGCGCGACCCGCGCCGGAGAACCGCACCGTGAGCATCGACGACCAGCCCCAATCCGCCGCCGCCGCAGCCTTCGCCAAGGCCGCGCCGCGGCATGCGCCGATGGACCAGTTCGAGGCCCGCGACGGCGTGCTGCTGGTCGGCGGCCAGCCGCTGACCCGGCTCGCGGACCGCATCGGCCGCACGCCGTTCTATGCCTATGACCGCGCGCTGCTGACGCGCCGCGTCGAGGCCTTGCGCGCCGCGATGCCGCCGAAGCTGGAACTGCACTTCGCGATGAAGGCCAATCCGATGCCGGCGCTGGTCGCGCATCTGGCCGGCCTGGTCGATGGCATCGACGTCGCCTCCGCCGGCGAATTGCAGGTCGCTTTGGACGCCGGCGCCGACCCGCGCGAGATCAGCTTCGCCGGCCCCGGCAAGAGCGCGCTGGAGCTGCGCCAGGCGCTGGCCGCCGGCATCCTGATCAACCTGGAATCGTTCCGCGAGGTCGAGCTGCTGCGCGCGCTGTGCGCCGAGACCGGCTATGCCGCGCGGGTGGCGGTGCGGGTCAATCCGGACTTCGAGCTCAAGTCCTCCGGCATGAAGATGGGCGGCGGACCCAAGCAGTTCGGCGTCGACGCCGAACAGGTGCCCGAGCTGCTGGCCCGCATCGGCGAGGCGGGCCTGGGCTTCGAGGGCTTCCATCTGTTCGCCGGCTCGCAGAACCTCAAGCCGGAGGCGATCGTCGAGGCCCAGCTCAAGAGCTTCGAGCTCGCGCTGCGACTGGCGCGGCACGCGCCCGCGCCGGTGAAGGTGCTGAACCTGGGCGGCGGCTTCGGCATCCCGTACTTCCCCGGCGAGCAGCGGCTGGACCTGGGGCCGATCGGCGCCAACCTCGCGGCCCTGATCGAGCGCGCCGCCGTGGCGCTGCCGCAGGCGAAGCTGGTCGTCGAGCTCGGCCGCTACCTGGTCGGCGAGGCCGGCGTCTATGTGTGCCGGGTCGTGGACCGCAAGGTGTCGCGCGGCCAGGTGTTCCTGGTCACCGACGGCGGCCTGCATCACCATCTCGCGGCCTCGGGCAACTTCGGCCAGGTCATCCGCAAGAACTATCCGGTGGCGATCGGCAACCGGATCGGCGACGAACCCGAGGCCGGCGTGTCGGTGGTCGGCCCGCTGTGCACGCCGCTGGACCTGCTGGGCGAGCGCATGAGCCTGGCGCGGGCGGAGCCCGGCGACCTGGTGGTCGTGTTCCAGTCCGGCGCCTACGGCATCACCGCCAGCCCGCAAGGCTTCCTGAGCCACCCGGGCGCGGCCGAGGTCCTGGTGTGAACGCGGCGCCCCGCCTCGCGCAAGTCGATGCCCTGCGCGGCATCGCGGCGCTGGCGGTGGTGCTGTTCCACTACACGACGCGCTACGACCAGCTCTTCGGCCATGCGCAGCCGCTGCGCCTGGCCGTGCCGTTCGGGCACCTGGGCGTGAACCTGTTCTTCATGATCAGCGGCTTCGTCATCTTCATGACGCTGGAGCGCACCGCGCGGCCGATGGACTTCGTCGTGTCGCGCTTCAGCCGGCTCTATCCCGCCTACTGGGGCGCGCTGCTGCTGAGTTTCACGCTGACGCACCTGCTGGGCCTGCCCGGCAAGACCGTGGGCTGGGAGGTGCTGCTGGCCAACCTGACGATGGTGCAGGGCTTCTTCGGCGTGCCGCATGTGGACAACGTGTACTGGACGCTGGAGGTGGAACTGCTCTTCTACGGCTGGGCGCTGGCGAGCTTCCGGCTCGGCGGCGGCGCCGGGCTGCGGCATTTCCTCTTTGCCTGCCTGGCCTTGCGGCTCGTCTACACCGGGGCGCTCGCCGCGTGGGGCCTGGACCTGCCCTGGATCGGGCAGCGCTGGCTGCTGCTGCCCTACATCGCCTGGTTCGCGCTGGGCGTGTCGGTCTACCGGCTGAGCCGAGCCGGCGGCGATCGGCGCTGGGACCGGGCGCTCGCGGTTGCGGCGCTGCTGGCGATCGGCCTGGCCGACGGTTGGCAACTGGCGGCGCTGGCCGCGGTGTTCCACCTCGTGCTGCAGGGCGCGGTACGCGGGCGCTGGACCTGGCTGGAGCATCCGCTGCTGCTGTGGCTGGGGACGATCTCGTACACGCTGTATCTGCTGCACGAGAACATCGGCTGGGCGCTGATCCGCCGGCTGGAAGGCTGGGGTATGGAGGTCCACCTCGCCATCCTGCTGGCGATGGCCGTCTCCGCCGGGCTGGCGCACGGCTTGACGCGCATGGTGGAACAGCCGGCGATGCGCTGGATCCGCGGCCGCTACCGCGCCCGCTCGCCAGCGCCCAGCGCGGCCCCCGCCCAAGGCTGAGCGGCATTCGTCCGGGGCGCGCGCCGCTCCGAAGACAATGCGCGCTCGTCGGCGCCGGGGCGCGCCGGCGTTCCCACAAGACCCGAAGCGCGGCGCGAGCCGCATCACCATGACCGAAGAACGGAAGAACTCCCTGATCCCGCTGGCGATCGGCGCGGTGGCGCTGCTGTCCTGCGCCGGCATGATCGCCGCGGGCGTGGCGATGCTGCGGCAGTCCAAGGGTGCGACGCCTGCCGACGACCTCGCGCGGCGGCTGGCCGCGATCCACGACATGCCGGTGACCGCGCCCGACTGCGGCGCGGTGTTCAAGGGCGAGCAGCCGGTGGTGATCGTGGTGATGGGCCAATCCAACGCGGCCAACCACGCCGACCCGATCCCGCCCGCAGCCGCCCCGGTGCCGCCGATGCCGGTGCTGCATCTGGGCGGCTGCGGCATGTCCACCGCGCCGGTGCCTGGCGGCACCGGCACCGGCGGCAGCCTCTGGCCGGCGGTGCACCAGGCGCTGGGCGGCCGTTGGCAGGGCCGCCCCGTCGTGTGGGCGGTGGTGGCGGTGGAGGGCAGCCCGATCGCTGAATGGACCGCCCCGGACAGCGCGCTGCGCGCCTACTGGCAGACGCAGATGGACCGGATCAAGGGCACGCGCTGGCCGGTGGCGGCGGTGCTGTGGCAGCAGGGCGAGGCCGACGCACGCGACCGCACCGCGATGGCCGACTACCGCGACGCGCTCGCAGCGCTGCGCGCCGGCGTGGCCGCGCGGGGCGTGGACGCGCCTTGGTGGATCGCGCGCTCGACCTTCTGCCCGCCGCATGACGGCGGTCAGGTGCGTGAGGCGGTGCGGGAACTGCTCGCGATCCCGGGCAGCGGTTTCCGGCCGGGTCCGGACACCGACACGCTGGGCCAGCCGCTGCGCAACGGTTGCCACTTCACCGTCGAAGGCGCAAGGCGCGCGGCGGCGATGTGGGCCGAGGTGCTCGCGCCGGCGGCCCGGGCGACGCCTTGACGAGGCGATGACGAGGCGATGACGAGGACCTGACGCCCGCCCCACGACGGCGGTCCTCTCACGCGCGATCCCCCCTCGGAGGGGCCCGGATCGAGGCCTGAGTCGGCGTATCGTCGCGGCTTCGCCGGGCGCGCGTGAGCCCGCGGGAACTTCCTGGGGAGGAACGATTGAACGCTCGCCATGTCGCGCCGCTGCTGGCGCTGATCCTGGGCGCCGCCGGCGCCGCCGCCGCGCCCGACAAATGCCAGATCGAGACGATGGACATCCCGGTGCGGCTGGTCGAATCGCGGCCGGTGGCCACGGTCAAGCTCAACGGGGTGCCGGTGCCCTTGCTGGTGGACAGCGGCGCCTTCTACAGCTTCCTCAGCGAGGCCAGCGCCAGGCAGCTCAACCTGAGGACGAAGCCGGCACCCGACGGGCTGCGGGTCTATGGCATCACCGGCGCGGTGCAGGCGCTGAGGGTGACGACGGTCCAGAGCGTCGTGCTGGAACAGGCGGAGCTCAAGGGCGTGGAGTTCCTGGTCGGCGGCAACGAGATCAACGCCGGGATCATGGGCGTGCTGGGGCGCAACTTCCTGTCGGTGGCCGACACCGAGTACGACCTGGCGCATGGCGTGGTGCGGCTGGTGTTTCCCAAGGGCGACTGCGAGAAGACCTCGCTGGCCTGCTGGGCCGGCGAGGCGCCGGTGATCGAGGCGCCCTTGATCTCCTACGGGCGCAGCGACCGCGCGGTGCGCGTGCCGGTGCTGGTCAACGGCGAGAAGCTGCGGGCGCTGATGGACACCGGCGCGCCGGCGACCGCGCTGATGATCGGCGCGGCGCGCAAGGCCGGCATCGCCGAGGCCGACTTGACGCCGTCGGGCCGCACCGGCGGCGCGGGCGCGGAGTTCGCGCGCGAATGGACGACCCGCGTCGACCGTTTCGAGCTCGGCGGAGAGAAGGTGAGCAACAACCGGATGCGGGTGACCGACGCCAGCGACAACGAGTACGGCATGCTGCTCGGCCTGGACTATTTCCTGTCGCACCGGGTCTATGTGTCGCGCCTGCAGGGCAAGATCTACGCGACCTGGAATGGCGGGCCGATCTTCGCCAAGGGCGAGCCCACCGCCGGCGCCTATGACCAGCGCTATGCGGCCAAGGCCGAGGCGATCGCGGCGGACGATGCGGACGGCTTCGCGCGCCGGGGCAACGCGGCGCTGGTGGGCGGCGATCCCGCACGGGCGCTGGAGGACCTGGACCGCGCGATCGCCCTGGCGCCGACGGTGGCGCTGTACCACGAGTCGCGCTCGCGGGTGAGGCAGGCCCTCAAGCAGAACAAGGAGGCCTTGGCCGACCTGGACGAGGCGCTGCGGCTGGACCCGACCCTGGCGGAGGCCCGCCTGCACCGTGCCCAGTTGCGCATGGCCGGTGGTGACCGCGACGGCGCCGGCCAGGACCTGGCGGCGCTGGACGAGACCCTGCCGCCCAGCGCCAACCTGCGGGCGCCGATGGCGCAGATGCATGCCCGGCGCAACGAGGCGCCGCAGGCGCTCAAGCAGTTCGATCTCTGGATCCGGTCCCATCCGCGCGACCTGCGGCTCGCCGCGATGCATGGCGATCGGTGCTGGATGCGCACGCGGATGAACCTGGAGATCGAGCAGGCGATCGACGACTGCAAGGAGGCGGTGGACCTGGACGGCGAGGAGGCGAGCTATCGCTCCTTCCTGGGCTGGGCGCGGCTGCGCCAGGGCGAGGCCGCGGCCGCCCGCAAGGCCTTCGACCGTTCGATCGAGCTCAAGCCGCTGGCCTGGGCGCACTACGGGCGCGGGCTGGCGCTGAGCCGGCTCAACGAGCCGGAAAAGGCCCGTCAGGACTTCGAGGCGGCACGCCGGATCGCGCCGGCGATCGACGAGAGCGTGCGCAAGGCGGGGTTCGAGGCGCTGGCGGGCACGGTCAAGCGTCCGGAGTGACGCGTCGACGGCGCATCGCATCGAGCGCGCGCTGGAACTCCGGCGCGCGCTCCGGTTGATCGCGCATGGCGTGGATCAGCACTTCGTCGGCCTGCTCCGGACGGCCGTGAGTGCGCAGGATGCGGGCCTTCTCGATCGGGTCGAGCCCGTCAGGATCCAACAGGTGCCGGTCGGACAACCCAAGCCGGACGCCGACGAGCACGCCGATGCCACCGATCAACAGCGGGATCGCGAACAGGAGGCGCTCGGTCGATCCCATCGGCGCTGTCACGATCAAGGCTCCCATGGACACGAGGAAGGTCAACGACGCGCAGGCGCCGATGCCCTGGCGCCATCGGACGGGCATGCGGGGAAAGGCTATCAGCGCCGACATCGCCAGCAACACCAAACCGTAACCAGTGACCCACCAGTGGTGGGGCGCCTGAGACAGCGCGCGCGACCTCCCGGGACGCGGCACGTAGTGCACGACATCGAGCGAGAGCAGGACGATGAACAGGCCGAGGCCGAAGAAGACCAGGCTGAGCCAGCGGGGCATGCGGCGGCGGCGGTACATGGGCCGGACTATGGCATGGCCGCCGCGGCGGGCTGAGATCGACCCGACCGCCGTGCATGCGGTCCATCTGCGGGGCCGGGCCGAGGATCACACCGAGACCGGCGGCTCGGGCGCGCGCTCCACCCGGGCGGCATAGCAGCCGCGCTTGGCGAAGTGCACCTGCAGGTAGCTGACCGCCGGCTGGGCGAGCAGCCGTTCGATGAGCGGCTCGATCCGGTCCCCGTCGACGAGATCGGCATCGACCATCATTCCGGCCGCGTCGAGGGCGCGGACCGAGAGCATGCGGCCCCGCAGCGCGCGCGGCACCTCGTTGATCCGGTCGAAGCGCTCGCCGCCGTTCTCGCGGAGGTAGATCGCGTGGGTACCGCGATACGGCGAGTCGACCTCGAGGTGGACATGGTTGAGCAGCAGCACCGTCTCGCCGGGTTCGGCGTCGTCGAGCGTGATGCGGTCCGGCGCGGAGCGCGGGCTGTCGATGCGCACGCGCAGCACGCCGAGCTCGCGCAAGCGCTCGTCGGTCATCGTGAACATCGGGCGGAACGGGGCGGGGTCGAGCCCCAGGATGCGGAAGTCCATGTGCGCGCGGCGCGGTGGCCGTCGGAGTCCTTGATGCGCTCACGATAGGCCCGGGCGCTCCGGCGGTCGCGCCGTTTCCGGACATGGAATTGCAAGAGCGTTGGAGGAATCCGGAACATGCCGGCCAGGTGATGCAGGGTGTGGAGTCCAGTACGATGCCGTCCCTTGTAGTCGTAAGCGCGCGGTACGCCGCTCGACGGGAGCAACCATGCTGACCACATTCACGCTGAGCAGATTCAAGAGCTATGAGAAGGCCGAACTTCCATTGGGCGCTCTCACGGTGCTGATCGGTGCGAACGCGGCGGGCAAGAGCAACGTCATCGAAGCCCTCCGACTTCTCTCCTGGTTGGCCCAGGGACAGAGGCTGGGCTCGATCAAGTACGCCGTGAACAGCGCGGACAAGGTGGTGCGTGGCCGGGTCGAAGACCTGTGTCGGGCGGATGCGTCCGCTTTCGCGCTGGGGTGCTCGATCAGCGAAGGGGATTGGCCGCACCTGACGATCGGCATCGGCCTGCGGGCTGGCGAGCTTCACGTCACCGAAGAGCGGATCTCATCGATCGCTGCCAGCCTTCCGCTGTACGAGCTGGTTCAGCCCTCCAGTGGGGCCAGCACGGACGCGGTGGTCGCTTACAACAACTTTGCCCGAGGCGGTAGGAAACCCCACATCACGGTGAGCGACCAGATGGCGGTCTTCACCCAGCTTGACTCGCCGGCCAGCTTTCAGCCGAGCCACGACCGGGCTCAAGCGGAGATCCCGAAAGTGGTCAAGGACTACCAGCGCCTGTTGGCCGGCGTCCTGTTCCTGGACCCGGTCCCCGCGCGAATGCGCGATTACAGCTTTGCCTCTGAAAAGCAGCTTCACGGCGACGGCGCCAACCTCTCGAGCGTGCTTTATGACCTCTGGGGGCGCGAGGCGGAGGCCGACGAGTGCCATGCTGCCAATCGGGCAGACATCCTCTCGTTCATTCAAAGTCTGCCTGAACAGGACATTGATCGCCTGAGCTTCCTGACCGGCCCGCGTGGTGAAGTGATGGTCCAGCTGGTGGAGACGTTTGGAGGAGTGCCGAAGGCCTGTGATGCGCCCTTGCTCTCCGATGGGACGCTCAGGGTGCTGGCGATCGCCGCAGCCATGCTGTCGGCGCAGGAGGGCAGCCTGGTGGTGATCGAGGAGATCGACAACGGCGTCCATCCCAGTCGTGCGCATCATTTGCTCGAGCGCCTGAAGGAGATTGCGGAGCGACGCAAGCTGAAGGTGCTGCTGTCCACGCACAACCCCGCACTGCTGGACGCGCTGCCCGCCGACGCGCTCAAGGATGTCGTGTTCTGCTATCGAGATCCGCACCAGGGAGACAGCCGTCTGGTCCGACTTGGCAATGTGCCGGATATCCCTGAACTGCTTGTCAAGGGCAGTCTTGGACACCTGTTGACCACAGGCGCCATCGATCGATTCGTGAAACATCACCCCGGTCCGGCCGCTCGCAAGGCGAAGGCGAAGGAGTGGCTGGCTTCGCTTCGGTCCGCAGGGGCAGGGGAGGCGGCGGATGAGTGAGATCGTGCTTCTCGACACCTCCGTGCTGCTCAACGTCCTGGACGTCCCCGGGTTCAACGAGAGCCGTGAGGCGGTCATTGCGGAGCTTGAACGTCTGATCGAGGGCGCAGCCCATCTCTTCATTCCCATGGCCGCCGTATTTGAAACCGGCAACCACATCGCTCAACTCTCCGACGGGCGAGTCCGTCGGTATTGCGCCAGGCAATTTGTTTCTGCCATTCAGGCGGCGATTGACGATCGAGCGCCTTGGAAGCCGATGCGCATGCCGGATGTGGCGCTGGTCCGTTCCTGGCTGAACGATTTCCCGGAGGCCGCCATGCGGGGGCATGGCATGGGCGACCTGTCGATCCGCAAGGAATGGCAGGTCCAATGCGAGCAGTTTTCGATGAGCCGTGTCAGGGTCTGGTCGCTTGATCAAGATCTCGCCGGGCTTGATCGAACTCCAAATCAGTACCCGGCACGCTGACCACCACCAGCGCCTGCTCCGGCGACAGGGTCGCCAGGTCGATCGACTCGCCCGCGTTCTCCCGGCGCGCGCCGGCCTCGCGGGTGAGCGCGGCGCGGCAGGCGGTCTCGTTGGCGCAGACGATCACCCGCAGCGAGCGGCCCTGGTGACGGATGCGGACCTCCGCCTGGTCCCAGTGCACCGGCAGGCAGGCCCGCACCCGCAGCCGGCCCTGCTCGATGACCACGCCGCAGATCGACTCCAGCGAGGCCCGCAGCAGCCAGCCCGCCGAGCCGCTGTACCAACTCCAGCCGCCGCGCCCGACCCAGGGCGCATGCGAGTAGATATCGCCGGCCATCACGTAGGGCTCGATCGCGTAGAGCGGCCCCAGCCGCGGATCGGCCCAGCGGTGCGCGGGGCTGAGCCCGGTGTAGACCTGCCACATCGTCTCGCGCTGCCCCAGCCGCGCCAGCGCCATCAGCGCCCACACCGCGGCATGGTTGTACTGGCCGCCGTTCTCGCGCACGCCCGGCGCATAGGACTGGATGTAGCCGGCGCTGGGCTGCGCCTGCGCCAGCGGCGGGTGCAGCAGCCGCGCCAGCTTCGCCACCGGGTCGAGCAGGTGCGCGCAGGCGCTGGCCATCGCCAGCCGCGCATGCGCCGGATCGGCCGCCGCGGTCAGCACCGCCCAGCTCTGCGCGATCAGGTCGATCTTGCATTCCGCGTTCTCGGCCGAGCCCAGCGGCGAGCCGTCGTCGAAGAAGCCGCGCCGGTACCAGCGGCCATCCCACCCCGGCCCGTCGAGCGCCGCCACCCAGCCGTCGCGCGCCGCCTTCCAGCGCGCGGCGCGATCCCCTTCGCCGCGCGCGGTCGCGATCGGCGCGAAGTCCTCGATCACCTGCGCCAGGAACCAGGCCATCCAGACCGATTCGCCCCGGCCCTCATGGCCGACACGGTTCATGCCGTCGTTCCAGTCGCCGGTCCCGAACAACGGCAGCCCATGCGGCCCGCTGTCCAGGCTGCGGTCGATCGCACGCGCCGCATGCTCGTAGATCGAGGCCATCGGCCCGTCGGTGCGCGGGCTCTCGTAGATGTCCTCGGCGCCGTCGGGCACCGGCTGGCCGACGAGGAAGGGCACCGTGTCGTCGAGCAGTGTCAGGTCGCCGGTGCGCGCGAGGTAGTGGGCGACCGCATAGGGCAGCCAGAGCCGGTCGTCCGAGAAATGCGTGCGCACGCCGGCGCCACCGGGTTCATGCCACCAGTGCTGCACGTCGCCTTCCGGGAATTGCCGCGCGGCGCTGCGCCGGATCTGGTCGGCCAGCAGCTGCGGCGCGACGTCGGTCAGCGCCATCGCATCCTGCAGCTGGTCCCGGTAACCGAAGGCGCCACCGGCCTGGTAGAAGCCGGCGCGGGCCCACATCCGGCACACCAGCGTCTGGTACGGCAGCCAGTGATTCGTCAGCGCGTCGAAGCGGGGATCCGGCGTCGACACCTGCAGGCCGCCGAGCAGCGCCGGCCATTGCCGCCGCTGCCGCGCCAGGCGTTCCGCCGGATCGACCGCCCAGGCGGCCGTCATCAGCGCCTGGGTCGCGTCGGGCGAGGGGCCGTGGGCCAGCAGCACGGTGAGTTCCGCCGGCTGCGACGCATCCAGCTCGATCCGTGCCGCCAGCGCCGCGCAGGCATCGAGCCCGTCGCCACAGCGCCGCGCCAGGGCCTTGGGCAGCACCATGCGGCCCGCGCCATCGAAGAACTCGCGCCGGTCGCAGGTCCAGTCCTGCGCGTCCAGGCGCACACGCGCTGGGCCGGTGCCGGTCCCGCGCGCCGCGTCGGCACCGTCCACGCGAGGCAGTTCACGCGGTCGGTCACCGCGCTGGCGCGGGCGGATGCACAGCGCCGCCGTCGCGTCGCCGAAGCCGCCGAG
This sequence comes from Roseateles chitinivorans, assembly GCF_002761755.1. Classification (GTDB taxonomy): domain Bacteria; phylum Pseudomonadota; class Gammaproteobacteria; order Burkholderiales; family Burkholderiaceae_C; genus Roseateles; species Roseateles chitinivorans. Next base: position 3,393 of record NZ_PEOG01000076.1, on the reverse strand, counting down.
GTGGTCCAGCTGCGTCGCCTGCAGCGTCAACGCGCGCTCGGGTTGCGGCAGCCCGGCGCCGAGTTCGCCCACGGTCAGCCAGTCGCTGCGCGTCACCACCGACAGCCGCTCGCCGCGCGCGCTGCCCAGCTGCCATTCGGCCAGGGCCACCAGCCGCAGCCGCCGCGGTCCACCGCCGGTGCGGCCCACGACGCCGAGGCGCACCTGCACCTGCTTCACCGCCGCCTCGGGATCGACGCACCAGCAGAGTTCGACGCTCAGGTCGCCCAGCTGTTGCCGGCTGCGCGAGTAGCCGATGCCGTGTTCGATGGACAGCGGCGCGTCGCGGCGCAGCTGGCGGCCCAGCGGCCAGACGCGGTCGTGGTCGAGGTCGTGCAGCAGCAGCCATTCGCCGGGCGGGTCCAGCAGCGGGTCGTTGGACCAGGGCGTGACCTGGTGCATGCGGCTGTTGCCGGCCCAGGTGTAGCCGGCGCCCAGTTCGGTGACCTGGCAGCCGAAGTCGCGGTTCGCCAGCACATTGACCCAGGGCCGCGACGGATGCCGGTCCGGCGAGACCTCGAAGGCGAAGCCGCCATGGTCGGGATCGAAGCGGCCCTCGGGCGGCCGTGGCATGGCCTCCGGCAGCGGGCGCTCGACCAGCGCATGGGCCACCGGCAGCCGCTCGCACTCGACAGGGGGGGCCGTGTCCTCGATCCAGCGCTCCACCTGCTGCGCCAGCCCACGACCGTCGGCCTGCAGCCGGATCCGGGTCAGGGTCTGCAGCGTGAAGCGCTCGTCGGGTTGCAGGTCGCTGTCGCGCAGGACGTGCAGTGCCGAGCACAGGTGCGCCGGCCGGCCCTGGGCCTGCCCCTGCAGCCGCGATTGCAGCGCCTGCAGCGCCTGCTGCACCGGCGCGAGGTAGGACGGCGGTTCCTCGTTCAGCACCACCAGGTCCACGCCGACCGCATGGGTGGTCCACATCCGCAGCGCCTTCTTCAGCGCGCGGATCAGGTCGATGCCTTCCTCCCCGCTGACCGTCACCATCAGGATCGGCCGGTCGCCCGAGATGCCGAAGCGCCACAGCGCACGCCGGTCGCAGCGGCCGCGCGGCTCGCGGGCATGGGCCGGCTCGCGCACCGCCTGGCCGGTGACCAGCGTGTTGAGCTGCAGCAGCGCGCCCCAGGTGGTGGTGTCGAACTGGAGCTCACGCAGGCGGATGCCGCCCATGGTGTGCGACATCGAGGCCGAGCGCTCGACATGCGCCGGCTGCCGGTACTTGTCGACCAGCGCCGCCAGCAGGTCGGCGTCGCGGGCCGCCGCGGTGCAGAAGGTCAGCCGCACCGTCGCGCCGGGCGCCAGGTCCAGCCCGACGCGCAGCCCGGCGACCGGGTCCAGGCCGGTGTCCAGCAGGCGGCCAGGCTCGCCGTCGGCGCTCACGTCCGCCTCGTCGTCGACGAACTGCGGACGCGCGTCGCCGACCGGTCGCGTCGAGCTGCCGTAGCGGCCCAGCCAGCGCGCGCGATCGGCGATGGGCAGGACCTCGCGGATCCCATGGCCTTCGGGTCGGCAGTCCTCGCCCCGCGGGGCGTCGACGGCGGGTCGGGGCGGCCTGACGCAGCCCGCGCCGCCATCCACGCCGGCCAGGAAGAAGACCGCGCGCATCGCCGCCTCGTCGAACAGCCGCGGACGCCGCCGCAGGTGCAGCGCATGTTGTGTCTCGTCCCAGCGGGCCTGGATGAACAGGTTGGAGAAGGCCGGATGCGCCTCGTCGCCGCGCTGCGGCGCCAGCGTGGCCTCGAAGCAGGACACCAGGTCGAGCGCCAGCGGCTGGTCGCCGCGGTTGGTCAGCTCGACCTGGCGCAGCTCGCAGTCGTCCTCCGGGCTGACCCACACCGTGGTGCAGCTGTGCAGGTCCGGCCAGGTCGCCTCGAACAGCGCGCGCTCGGCCTGCATGCGCGCCGTGTATCGAGCACGGGGATCGGGCGCGGGGCGGGCGGTGGTGCTGAACCAGTCGGTCTCGCCGGCGCGGCGCAGCATCGTGAAGCTGCCGTGCTGGTCGCGCAGCAGGTCGTCGCGCCAGCGGGTGATCGCCACGCCGTCCCAGTTGCTGTAGCCGCCGCCGTGGCTGCGCAGCACCACCGAGTAGCGGCCGTTGGTCAGCATGTGCGTCAGCGGCAGCGTCTCGGCCAGCGGCTCGCTCTCGCGCACCATGCGCGCCTTGCGGACCGCGCGCTTGCGCGGCCAGGCGTCCGCCGGCGGCGCCTGCAGCGGCGCCACCTCGCGCGGCGCGCGCTCATGCAGCAGCGTCGCGACCGCCTTGACGTGCGGGTCGCTCATCAGCCAGCGCCGGGGCGCGTCGTCGGCCAGCAGGGCGGTCAGCGCGACGAAGCCCATGGCCTGGTGATGCGCCATGTAGGTCCGCACCAGCGTGAAGCCGGCGCCGGCGGTCTGGCGCTGCGGCGTGTAGTCCACCGCCTCGATGAAACCGAAGGTGCCGCGTGCGCCCAGGCGCTCGAAGGCCTGCAGATTGGAGACCACCCGCACCGGCGCCACGACGGCCGCCATCACCGCCGCATAGGGCGCGAGCACGCGTTCGTCGACGGCCAGGCGTGCCAGCGCGAGCGTCTGCACGCCCTGCGGGCCGTACTGGTAGGCCAGCGTGTGGTCCTGGCCCGCGATCGCCGACTCGGAGATGCCCCACGGCGTGCCCTTGCCGCGCGCCTCGAGGCGCTGCTCCGCCACCGCCGTGCGGATGGCCCGGCCCAGCGCGCTGGCCGCCGGTTCGCGCAGGACCAGGGACGGCATCAGGTACTCGAACATCGAACCCGACCAGGACTTCAGCCCGAGCGAATCGCCGGCGCCGTCGCGGGCGAAGAAGGGCCGTCCCAGGGCCTGCCAGTGTTCCGGCGGCAGGTCGCCCTTGGCGATCGCGACCAGGCTGGTGAGGCGGGCCTCGCTGGCGAGCAGGTCGTAATGGTTGTCGTCGAGCTGCTGCGCGTCGCCGCGCCAGCCGATGCGCAGCAGGCGGCGCTCGGGATCGAAGAGCGGGCGGTAGTCCGCTTCCAGCCCGAGGCGGCGCGCGCGGCGCGCGAGTTCGCGCAGCGCCAGCCGGGCCTCGGCGAAGGGCGCGCCCTGGTCCTGCCACCAGGACCGCAGCTGGGCGATCAGGTCGCGGAGCAGGTTCTGGACCGGCGGCGTCTCGTCGACGGACGCGTCGGCCGGTGCCAGGGCGGCGAGGGCGTCCAGTTCGGCCTGCGCCGCCGCCACCTGGCCCTGCAGCACGGCCTGCTGTTCCTCGGCCGAGGCGGCCAGGTTCTCCGGCGCCAGCAGCGCGGCGACCAGCGCGGCGCCGGCTGTCAGCGCCGGGTCGTTGGCGAGCGGCGGCTGCAGCACCCGCAGGCGCTGCAGCGTCCG
>NZ_PEOG01000075.1 GCF_002761755.1 Roseateles chitinivorans | reverse complement strand
CGGCGCGGGCGCCGCGACCACCGGCTCCGCCGCCTTGGGGGCGGGCGCCGGCGCGGGCATCGGGGCCGGCTGCTCCGGCATCAGGCCCTTGATCACCGGCTCCTGCTTGTTCTTCTTCTCGGCGCCGCGGCGGGTGATGCCCACCTCTTCCTGCGGCTCCTCGATCATCGTGTAGCTGGCCTGCAGGTTCTCCAGGCGCGGATCGTCGTGGCGCAGGCGCTCCAGCTTGTAGTTCGGCGTCTCCAGGTGCTTGTTGGGCACCAGCAGCACGGTCACGCGCTGCTTCAGCTCGATCTTGGTGATCTCGGTGCGCTTCTCGTTGAGCAGGAAGCTGGTCACCTCCACCGGCACCTGCACATGCACGGCCGCGGTGTTGTCCTTCATGGACTCTTCCTGGACCATGCGCAGGATCTGCAGCGCGGACGATTCCGTGTCGCGGATGTGGCCGGTGCCGTTGCAGCGCGGGCAGGTGATGTGGCTGCCTTCGCTCAGCGCCGGACGCAGGCGCTGGCGGCTCAGCTCCAGCAGGCCGAACTTGCTGATCGAGCTGAACTGCACGCGGGCGCGGTCCTGGCGCAGCGCGTCGCGCAGGCGCTGCTCGACCTCACGGCGGTTCTTGGACTCCTCCATGTCGATGAAGTCCACGACGATCAGGCCGCCCAGGTCCCGCAGGCGCATCTGGCGCGCGATCTCGTCGGCGGCTTCCAGGTTGGTGCGGGTGGCGGTTTCCTCGATGTCGCCGCCGCGGGTGGCGCGCGCCGAGTTCACGTCGACCGAGACCAGCGCCTCGGTGTGGTCGATGACGATGGCGCCGCCCGAGGGCAGGTTCACCGTGCGGCTGAAGGCCGTCTCGATCTGGTGCTCGATCTGGAAGCGGCTGAACAGCGGCGCGTCATCGCGGTAACGCTTCACCTTGTGCGCCGTCTCCGGCATCACATGGCTCATGAACTGATGGGCCTGCTCGAAGATGTCGTCGGTGTCGATCAGGATCTCGCCGATGTCGGCGGTGAAGTAGTCGCGGATCGCGCGGATCACCAGCGACGACTCCTGATAGATCAGGAACGCACCCTTGCCGCCTTGGGCCGCCTCATCGATGGCGGTCCACAGCTTGAGCATGTAGTTCAGGTCCCACTGCAGCTCGGCGGCGGAACGGCCGATGCCCGCGGTGCGCGCGATCAGCGACATGCCCTTGGGATATTCGAGCTGGTCCAGCGCTTCCTTGAGTTCCTCGCGGTCCTCGCCCTCGATGCGGCGCGAGACGCCGCCGCCGCGCGGGTTGTTGGGCATCAGCACCAGGTAGCGACCGGCCAGCGACACGAAGGTCGTCAGCGCCGCGCCCTTGTTGCCGCGTTCTTCCTTCTCGACCTGGACCAGCAGCTCCTGGCCTTCCTTGATCGCGTCCTGGATCTTGGCCGAGCGCACGTCGGCGCCGTCCCGGAAGTACTGGCGCGAGATTTCCTTGAAGGGCAGGAAGCCGTGGCGGTCCTCGCCGTAATCCACGAAGCAGGCTTCCAGCGACGGCTCGACGCGCGTCACCACCGCCTTGTAGATGTTGCCCTTGCGCTGCTCGCGGCCTTCGATCTCGGTTTCGAAGTCCAGCAGCTTCTGTCCATCGACGATGGCCAGGCGACGCTCTTCCTGCTGCGTCGCGTTGATCAGCATGCGTTTCATCAGTTCTCCTCCACGCCAGGGCTTGACCGCTGGCGCGCATCTTCAAGTGAACCGCTGCCGGCTATTCACCGGCGGGCGATTCGACCGATGCACGAGAAACGCGAAAGAACCAATGAAAGGATCGCCCTGGACTGCAATTGAACGGCGCGTTGACCGTTCAGCGCTGCAGCGTTGGCGCGTGCGCCGCAGGCCCCGGGTCGGCTGTTCCGGTCCGCCTGCGCGCCGCTTGAGGCGCGACCCGACCACGGCCGGAGCCCGGCGTGTGGACGAAGCCAACACGCGCTCGCAGGCGGCGGGGGGTGGGAAAGACCGAGGAAAACATCCGGAAACGGGGCCTGGGTGCTGACGTCAGCGCCGGGACTTGCGCCCCCGCGCTGACGTCGTGAAACCTTGTTGTGCTGCCCGCGCCGCCTGCCGACATCCGAAGATGCGGTCGACCGCGTGAGCAATGGTTCTGACGACGTTGCTCTGCCATCCGGCCCCCGTGCCTGCCCGCTCGCTTTGGGAAGCGGACTCGACGCGATGACCTGATGTTGCATCACCAAAAGTAATGAGCAGCCTACTCACAATGGCCGCTCAATGCCACGTTCTCGTCGGACTCGAACGCTCACGTCCGAGTAAAATGAGAAAAATCAAATACTTACAACGCAAACGTGGCAAGCAGCATTATAGGGGCTAAAGCCCGCAAGGCCGCCCCAGGGACTGCCCGCAGTGCCACGAGGGGATCCAGCCCCGCCAGAAAGGGACTCGCGAAGGGCGCCGCGCCCACCGCCGCGCGCCCGGCGGCGCGGAACGTCCCGGCACCCGCACCCGCGGCGCCGACCGTGTCGGAGCCGCTTCCCGCGCAGGTGCGGCTGCTGACGGTCGACGACGGTTCCGCCGGCCAGCGCCTGGACAACTTCCTGATCCGCGAGCTCAAGGGCGCGCCCAAGACGCTGGTCTACCGGATCATCCGGTCCGGCGAGGTGCGCATCAACAAGGGCCGCTGCGCCGCCGATTCGCGCCTGGCCGTGGGCGATGTCGTCCGCGTGCCGCCGGTGCGGCTGGCGGAGAAGCCCGCCGAGCCCGCCATCCCCGCTCGCGAATTCCCGGTCGTCTTCGAGGACGAGCACCTGATCGTCGTCGACAAGCCCGCGGGCGTCGCGGTACATGGCGGCTCGGGCGTCAGCTTCGGCGTGATCGAGCAGCTGCGCCGCGCGCGGCCGCAGGCGAAGTTCCTGGAGCTGGTCCACCGGCTCGACAAGGAAACCTCCGGCCTGCTGATGATCGCCAAGAAGCGCAGCGCGCTGACGCATCTGCAAGACCAGCTGCGCGATCGCGAGACCGGCAAGACCTACGCGGCGCTGGTGAGCGGCGCCTGGGCGAGGTCGAAGAAGGTCGTGGATGTGCCGCTGCTCAAGTTCGTCGGCAGCGATGGCGAGCGCTGGGTGCGGGCGGTCCCGAATCCCGGCGACCCGCAGGCGGATCAGGCCAAGCGCTCGATCAGCCTGGTGAAGGTGATGGAGGCCTTCGCCGGCCGGGTGCCGGACGATGCCGGCTACAGCCTGCTGGACGTCACCATCAAGACCGGCCGAACCCACCAGATCCGGGTGCACCTGGCCCATGAGGGCCATCCGATCGTCGGCGATCCGAAATATGGCGACTTCGAGGCCAACCGCGCACTGGCGCGGGGTGCGCTGCGTTTCGACCGGATGTTCCTGCATGCGCGCCAGCTGCGCGTCATCCATCCCGCCACCGGCGAGACCTTGACCTTGAACGCACCGCTGCCGCCCGAGTGCGAGACACTCCTGGCCGCGCTGCGCCGCCCGGCGCCCTGACGACCCGCCCACTGACGCCATGCCTCAACGCTTCGACCTGATCGTCTTCGACTGGGACGGCACCCTGTTCGACTCCACCGCGCTGATCGTGCGCTGCATGCAGGCGGCCGCCACCGACCTGGGCCTGGAGCCGCCGTCGCGCGAGCGCGCCGCCTATGTGATCGGCATGGGCCTGATCGAGGCGCTGCAGTACGCGCTGCCGGGCCTGGACCGGGCGCGTTATCCGGAGCTCGGCCAGCGCTATCGCCACCACTATTTCGCGTCCGCGCACGAGGTCACCCTGTTCGACGGCGTGCCTGGATTGCTGCAGGACCTCAAGGCGCGCCACCACTGGCTGGCGGTGGCGACCGGCAAGAGCCGCCGGGGCCTGGACGAGGCGCTGGCCGCGGTCCAGATGAAAAGCCTGTTCGACGGCACCCGCACCGCGGACGAGACCGCCGGCAAGCCCAACCCGCAGATGCTGCTGGAGCTGATGCGCGAATTCGGCGCCGAGCCCGAGCGCACGCTGATGATCGGCGACACGACCCACGACCTGCAACTCGCGCGCAACGCGGGCTGCCCGGCGATCGCGGTGACCTACGGCGCCCATGAGCACGAGTCGCTGCGGGGCTTCGAGCCGCTGCTGGTCGCGCACGACGTGCCGACGCTGCGCGACTGGCTGCTGACCCACGCCTGATTTCCTGGACCTTTCCCTGCCATGCCCTCCGAGCAAGACCCGTCTCCCGTGCCGCTGTGCGCCTCCGCCGAGCTGGAGGAGCGCGGGCGCGCCCATACCTTCGACGTGCTGCATTTCCGCCAGCCCGCGTCGGCCTTCACGCTGCGCTTCGACGGCGAGGTCGTCGGCTACCTCAACCGCTGCGCGCATGTGCCCACCGAGATGGACTGGCAGGAGGGCGAGTTCCTGGACAGCAGGAAGGAATACATCATCTGCAGCATCCATGGCGCCGTGTACCACCCCCGTGACGGGCGCTGCGTCACCGGCATGTGCGGCCGCATCGGCCTGACCAAGCTCGACGTGCGCGAGCGCGACGGCCAGGTCTTCTGGTATCCCTCCCGCGACACGCGGCCAGCCTTCGAGGATTGAATGAGCCAAGACAACGACTCCGACCTGCCGCGTCCGATTCCGGACGCGACGCCGCGGCCCGAGGACATGCTGAAGCCGGCATCCCCGCCGGCTTCCGCCGCACCGGCAGCCGCGTCCGCGCCGGCCGCCGCGGCGCCGACGACCGGCCTGCCCGGCCGCTATGACCAGGTGATCGAGCAGTTCGCGTACGACTACCTGCGCGACCGCCGCAGCGACCGGCGCTGGAAGACCTTCTTCCGGCTGATCTGGGTGACGCTGTTCCTGCTGCTGGTCTGGGCGATGTTCTCGACCCGGCACCACGGCGGCGCGACCACCGGCCCGCACACCGCCCTGGTCGAGGTGCGCGGCGAGATCGCGCCGGACACCGAGGCCAGCGCCGAGCTGATCAACGCCGCCCTGAAGGCCGCGTTCGAGGACCAGGGCTCGGAGGCGGTAGTGCTGCGCATCAACTCGCCCGGCGGCAGCCCGGTGCAGGCCGGCATCGTCAACGACGAGCTCAAGCGGCTGAAGGCGCTGCACAACAAGAAGGTCTACGCGGTGGTCGAGGAGATCTGCGCGTCGGGCGCGTACTACATCGCGGCGGGTGCCGATGAGATCTATGTCGACAAGGCGTCGGTGGTGGGCTCGATCGGCGTGCTGATGGACGGTTTCGGGTTCACCGAGGTGATGAAGAAGGTCGGCGTCGAGCGCCGCCTGATGACGGCGGGCGAGAACAAGGGGATGCTGGATCCGTTCTCGCCGGTCACGCCCAAGCAGCAGGCCTATGCGCAGGCGATGCTGGACCAGATCCACCAGCAGTTCATCGCCGTCGTGCGAGAGGGCCGCGGCGCGCGCCTGAAGGAGACGCCCGAGATGTTCTCGGGGTTGTTCTGGAACGGCGAGCAGGCGATCAAGCTGGGCCTGGCCGACGGCACCGGCAACCTCGACTACGTCGCCCGCGAGGTGGTGAAGGCCGAGGAGGTCGTCGACTACACGCCGCGCGACAACGTCGCCGAACGCATCGCCAAGCGCTTCGGCGCCGCGATGGGCGAGGGCGCGGTGAAGGCGATGCGGTCGATGACCACCATCCGGTGAGCGTCGCCGCACCGGCGCCGATGGCGGTCACCGCTCGATCGGCGCGCGCGGCGGTGACAATCCGCCGCTGACCCCTCCGCCCGACCCAGCCATCGCTCGGCAGGCCTGTTCCCGTTTCCCTGTCTTCCAGGATCGACCATGAACATCGCCTTCCGTGGCGCCGCGCTGGCGCTGCTCCCGATGCTGCTCGCGGCCTGCGCGTCGCCGACGACACCGACCCCGCCGGCCGCCGTGGCCGACACCGCCGTCCTGGCGACCGCCGCGCGGCCTGAACCGGCGTTCATCCTGCTCGGCGAGCTCCACGACAACCCCGACCACCATCGCGCTCGCGCCGGGCAACTGCGCCGCCTCATCGCGCAGGAGCCGCGCACCGTCGTCGTCTTCGAGCAGTTCGCCCGCAGCCAGGATGCGGCGGTCGCGCGAGCGCGCCAAGCGGCGCCCGGCGATGTGGACGCCGTCATCGATGCCGCGAAGCTCGACCGCAAGAGCTGGCGCTGGCCGCTGCACCAGCCGCTGTTCGAGGCCGCCCTGCAGTCCGGCGCCGAAGTCCGCGGCGGCAACATCGACCGGGACCAGGTCCGCAGGATCGTCCGTGAAGGCGATGCCGCCTGGCCGGCCGAGCTGCTGGCGCTGCGCGAGCGCACCGCGTGGAGCGGCGCGCAGCAGGACGCGCTGCGCCAGGACATCCAGGACGGCCACTGCGGCGCGATGCCCGAGGCGATGCTGCCCGGCATGGTGCAGGCCCAGCGGGCCCGCGACGCGTCGATGGCGCAGGCGATGCTGGAGGCTCGCCAGGCGGGCGCGAAACGGGTGGTGCTGATCGCCGGCAACGGCCATGTCCGGCGCGACGTCGCGGTGCCGGTCTACCTGCAGGCGGCCGGGGTGCCGGCCGCGGACATCGATGCGGTCGCCTACCTCGAGTCCGGCAGCGCCGCGCCCACCGGCGGCTATGACCGCGTCGAGCGCGCGCCCGCGCCGTCGCGCGAGGATCCCTGCGCGCAGTTCAAGCGCTGATCAGGTCGGCGGGGCGTCCGAAGGGACCGCCTCGGCATCGGGACGAGGCCCTCGGGCCGCTCAGGCCAGCACGACCTCGACCCCGCGGCGACGCAGCTCGCCGACGATCGCCTCGTCGGCGTCCTTGTCGGTGATCAGCAGATCGAGCTGCTCGACCGGCGCGATCACCGACAGGTTGCGCTTCATCAGCTTGGAGGCGTCCGCGACCGCGACGACCTGGCGCGCGATCTTCATCATCTGCGCGTTCAGCTGGGCTTCGAGCAGGTGCGGCGTCATCACGCCGATCTCCGGATCCAGGCTGTCCACGCCGAGGAAGAGCCGGTCCGCGTAGAGGCTCTGCAGCGCGGTCACCGCCTGCGGGCCGGACAGCGAGTACGAGTTCGGCCGCAGCAGCCCGCCCGGCATGATCACGTTCACGCCCGGCACCGTCGCCAGCAGCATCGCGATGTTCAGCGCATTGGTGATCACGTTCAGCGACTGCAGCCGCAAGCTACGGATCTGCTTGGCGATCTCCTCGGTCGTCGAGCCCGAGTCCAGCATGACCGTCTCGCCGTCGCGGATCAGCTTCGCGGCCTCGATGGCGATGCGCACCTTCTGCTCGTGGTGCAGCTTCTGCTTGACGCTGATCGGCACCTCCTCGGTGTCGCGATGCGCCAGCGCGCCGCCGTGGGTGCGCAGCAGCGCGCCGCTGGCGGCGAGCGCGTTGAGATCGCTGCGGATGGTGACCACCGAGATGCCGAAGCGCTCGGCGAGTTCGTCCACCGTCACCTTGCCCTGGGCTTGCACCTGCTCGCGGATCAGGCGCCGGCGCTCGTCGATCAACAGCGAGGCGTCGTGCTTGTCGGCGGTCACGGATGGGGTGGTGGTCATGGGAAACGGAAGCGATGAACTTTCGAATGATATCGACCTGGCCAGGGCCTAGGCAGGCCGCAAGCGCACGCCCGCGAGCCGCGCCGCATACATGGCCGCACCGAGTTCCGGCCCGAAGCGCGGCGCGATGAGCGTCGCGCCGGGCACCTCACGGGCCAGCGCGGCGCGCAGCGCCTCAGTCACCGCCTCGCCCGCCTCGAAGACGCCGCCGGTGTAGGACACCGCCACCGGCGCGTCCGCGGGCAGACGCAGTTGCCGCGCCACGCCGCCCGCGATCGCCGCGAGTTCCTCTCCGGCGCGCGCCAGCAGCGCGCCCGCCTGCACATCGCCGTCGCCCGCCGCCGCGGAGACCAGCCGCGCGAATTGCGCCAGCCGGCTACGTGCCGCGTCGCCATTGATCGCAGCGCAAAGATCCAGGTCCTGCGCCAGGCCGAAATGGGCCCGCACGCGCTCGAGCAGCGGTCCCGCCGCGGCGCGCCCGTCGGCCATCCGCGAGAACAGCGCCAGGCCCTCGCGCGCGAGCCAGTAGGCCGAGCCCTCGTCGCCGAAGACCTCGCCCCAGCCGCCGCAACGCGCGGCGCGCCCCTGCCACTCGCCATACGCAATCGAGCCGGTGCCCGCGACCAGGCTGATGCCATCCTCGCCGCCGAGCGAGCCGGCCCAGCTGCAGACCATGTCGTTGCCCACGCGCGAGCGCGGCAGCACGCCCTCGAGCAGCCCGTCGAAGTCCGCCAGCAGCGCGCTGTCCTCGCCATGCGCGGGCAGCCCGGCGAAGGCCGAGCGCACCGATGCGCTCGCCAGGCCCGCCTGCCGCAGCGTCTCGGCGACGCCGTCGCGCAGCAGCGCGCGCAGCGCGTCGAAGCCGATCTCGAGGTAATAACTGGTCGTCGACACATGCCGCGCCAGCAGGCGGCCGTCGCCGGCCAGCAGCAGGAAGCTGGTCTTCGTGCCTCCGCCGTCGATGCCGAGGTAGACCGCGCTGCGGTCAGGTTCGAGGCCGCGGTCGTCGGCGATCGGCGATGTCATCGCGCTCATCGGGAGTCAGCCCTGCGGATGCGGGTGGATGGTGACGCCGCTGACCACGCGGGTCACGGTGCCGGATGCGCTCGGATTGTCGGGCGTGATGCCGAGCTTGAGCGACGCCAGCAGCGCCAGGCACTGCCCGAAGACCAGCGCCACCGGCGCCAGCGCCAGGTCGGGCACATTCGCCGGCAGGTCCAGCAACACGTCGTCCTCGGCCAGCGCGTCGGCGCCGTTGAGCGCCGCGGTGCTCAGCGCGACGACGCGACCACGGCCCTGGCGGCGCAGCTCACGCAGCAGGTCCAGGTCGTAGCGCCGCGTGTAGCTGTCGTTGGAGAGCAGGATCAGCACCAGCGTGCGCTCGTTCAGCACCGTCTTCGGGCCATGCCGGAAGCCCAGCGGCGAATCGGCCAGCGCCACCAGGCGGCCATCGGTCAGCTCCAGGAGCTTCAGCGCCGCCTCGCTGGCCAGGCCCTTGAGGCCGTTGCTGCCCAGCACGACGACGCGCTCGAAGGGCTGCTCGCTGAGCGCGACCAGCCGGTCCGCCTCGCTGGCCAGCAGCTGCGCGGCCGCCTCGCCGAGCGCCTGCGGCGTGGGCAGGCGCAGCTCGAAGGCCCAGGCCGCCGCGAGCAGCATGCCGGTGAAGCTGGAGGTCATGGCGAAGGCGCGGTCGTGGGTCTCGTCCGGCAGCAGCAGCACATGCGCGCGCGGGTGCCCGCCGAGCCGGCGCGCCAGCGTGCCCTCGGCCGCGCAGGTGACGGCGAGGTGATGGCAGTCGTGGACCGTGGCGTCGGCCAGGTCCGCCGCCGCCAGGCTCTCGGGGCTGTTGCCCGAGCGCGCGAAGGAGACCAGCAGCGTCGGCACGCCGGGCTGCAGGCATTGGGCCGGGTTGGAGACGATGTCGGTGGTGGCGATCGCCTCGACCCGGATGCCGGGCCGCGCGCCCAGCTGCTGCAGCAGCGCCGGCGCCAGGCATTGCCCGATGAAGGCCGAGCTGCCGGCGCCGGTGAGCACGATGCGCAGGTCGGGTCGCGCCAGCAGCGGTTGCAGGAAGGCGTCGAGCGCCTCCCGCCGCGACGCCACCAGCGCGTGCACGGCGCGCCACACCTCGGGTTGCTGGGCGATCTCTCGGGCGGTGTGGCTCGCGCCGCGGCGGTCGAGGTCGGCGGGGGCGAAGTGGAGCAGGCTCATCGTGGCAGGTCGGTTCTGGAGAAAGGCGCCCGTCGCTCAGGCGGCGCAGGCGGCGAGGTAGGGGCGCAGCGACTGCGCGGCGCCGTCGCGCAGCAGCTCCGCCGGGCGGTTGCGCAGGCGGCCGTCGCGGATCGCGTCGTACTGGCGCGGCAGGAACTGGCTCAGCAGCGTCAGCGGCGGCGGGGAGTGCTCCAGCCGGTCCAGCAGCGCCGCGCAGGCGGCCTGGACCTTCGGATGCGCCCAGTAGTAGCGGATGCGATCGCTGAGGCTGTAGGCCAGGTCCACCTGCAGCCGCGCCGGGTCCTGGTAGTAGGGACGCCAGTGCTCCGGCTCCGCGCGCATCACGCCGAGCACGGTGCCGATCAGGCCGTCCTCGTCGCTGCCGCGGCCCAGCCACTCGTGCTCGACGGCGGCCAGCGCCCACAGCGTCTCGCGCAGCGCGAAGGTGGCTCCCGGGCCGACCTTGAGGATCGCGAAGTGGTCGCGCGCCAGTTCCGCCAGTCGCCGCGGCGTCTGGTAGTCGGTCGAGTGCGCCTCGAAGACCAGGCCCGGCTGCGACTCGATGAAGGCGCTGAGCGCGCGGGCCTTCTCCGGCCGGTAGTCGATGACCTTGTGGTGGTCGAACTCGACGCCGGGCTGCACGACCATCGCGATCACGCGCGCCCAGGCCGCGTCCAGGCCGGCCGCGGCGAAGGCCTCGCGATGCAGCGCCAGCGTCGCGCCGGCCGCCTCGGGCGAGGTCACCGCCAGTTCGTCCAGGTCCTCGTGCGCGCCGCCCGGCACCGGCACCTCGGTGCCGATCACGTAGACCGGCGGCTCGCCGCGGTCGGGCGCCTCGCGCCAGGCCTGCTCGGCCGCCAGGCACAGCCGCACCGCGCGGGCCGCGATCTCGGCCTCGGGCAGCGGCACCGGGTCGTCGGCGCAGGACATGGAGCAATCCAGGTGGATCTTGCGGAAGCCCGCCGCGACGTACTGCGCCACCATCACCTCCGCCTTGGCCATCGCCTGCGCCGCGGGCTGGCGGCGCCAGGCGTTCGGTCCGAGGTGGTCGCCGCCCAGCACCAGCAGCTCCGGCGCGAGGCCCTCGATGCGGGCCAGCGATTCGACGAAGCGGCGGAAATCGATCGGCGTCATGCCGGTATAGCCGCCGTCCTGGTTGACCTGGTTGGAGGTCGCCTCGATCAGCGCCGGGCGGCCGAGCGCGGCGCACTCGCGCAGCGTCGCCGCGAGCACGACCGGATGCGCCGAGCACATCGACGGGATGCCGACGGCCGGGGCGTCGGTCGGGGAGGGGATCGCGTGGGCGGACGCCGACTGCCGGTGGCGCCGCACGAGATCGAGCATGAGCTTCAAGGGAGGTCCTTCCTGTCCGATGAGGGGCAATGCGTTGGAGAAGAGGCGTGGCCGGGCGGGCCGGGGGGCTCAGGCCTTGGCCTGGCCTTCGGGTTGGAGCGCCAGCAGCAGCGCCGCGAGCAGCGCCAGCGCCACGCCGGCGAGCTTGGTGCCGCCGGGCGCGCTGCCGCTCATCGCCATCGAGGCCAGCGCCGTCAGCAGCGGCGCGCCGGCATTGACCAGCGGCGACACCACCAGCGCCTGGCCGTGGCGGAAGGCATAGACCAGCGTCAGCGCGCCGATCGCGTTCAGCACCTGGATGGCGGCGGCCAGGCCGGGGCCGTCCCAGCCCCAGGGGATGGGACGCGAGAAGTCGGTCATCCACAGCGCGGCGGGAATGCACAGCAGCGCGCTGACGGTCATGTAGAAGAAGATGCTCTCGGCGCTGGCGGCGTTGTTGGCGGTCTTCAGGAAATAGGCCTGCAGGCCCCAGGCCGCCATCACGACCAGCGCCAGCGCGAACCACGCGCCCAGCGGCTGGCCCTGCTGACCGGGCTGGAAGTCGAACAGCGGCAGCGCGCACAGCGCCAGCACGATGCCCGCCACGCCGAGCTTGCCGGTGCGCTCGCGCAGCAGACCGAAGGACAGCGCGATCGTCACCGCCGGCGACAGCGACACGATCGGAAAGATCAGGTACGCCGGACCGCTTTCCACCGCCCGGAACAGCAGCATCTGACCGCCGGCGCCCAGCAAGCCCACCGTGAGTCCCTGCACCACCGCGCGCCGATCACGCTGCAATCGCCAGCCGGCGCGCGCCAGCACGATCAGCGCCGGCGGGATCATGGTCAGCGCCCACACGACGTAGACCAGCGTGTCCGGAAAGCCGCGCGCGGAGGACAGGCCGGTCAGCGCGCCCCAGGCGCCCCAGAACAGGGTGGTGATCAGCGCGTAGGTCAGCCAGGGTCGTTGCATGGATCGCTTCCGTTCTCGCTCGGTGATATGAGCTTTCGAACGAAAGAATAGGGCAGCGAAATTGAAAACACAACGGAAGAATCGGCGACGGAGCCGGAAACCGCCAATTTCGAGGGAAAACCCGTGGAATGCGGTGGCGCACCCCGCGTGGCAGGTCGATCCGACTGCTGTGACTCTTTCGTCAAAGTGATAAGCGAAAGCAAAAGCGTCGGTAAAAACGATATGCGAAATCATTCGAAAGGTTGCTTAGACTTGCCGCAAGCCGGTCGGAGGTCCAGGACTGGCGGCGGACCAGCCAACACAAGGAACCCTGAGATGCGTGCTCCCCTGTCCTCCCTCCTGATTGCCCGATTCGCGCCGCGGCCCGTTGCTGCCGCGGCGGCGATCGCCGCGCTGGCCGTCGTGGGCGCGGCCCAGGCGCAGGTGCAGCCACCGGCGCCGGCGGCGTCGGAAGCCAAGGCCGATGCCCAGGCCAAGGACGCCGACCAGACGCTCGAGCGCGTCGAGGTCACCGGCACCCGCGCCAGCCTGCAGCGCTCGCTGAACCTCAAGCGCAGCGCCTCGGGCGTGCAGGACAGCATCAGCGCGACCGAGCTGGGCCGCTTCCCGGACGACAACGTGGCCGACTCGCTGAGCCACGTCACCGGCGTGTCGATCTCGCGCACCGCCGGTGGCGAAGGGCAGAAGGTGAGCGTGCGCGGCCTGGGGCCGGAATACACGCTGACGACCTTCAACAACCGCATCCTGGCCACCGACGGCGAGGGCCGCGACTTCGCCTTCGACGTGCTGCCGTCGGACATCATCAGCGGCGCCGACGTGGTGAAGTCGGCGCAGGCCTCGGTGATGGAGGGCGCGATCGGCGGCCTGGTCAACCTGCGCTCGGCCAGCCCCTTCGACCAGCCGGGCCAGCACGGCGTGCTGCGCGTCGAGGGCGACCGCAACCTGATGTCCAAGCTCAACGGCGGCAAGGTCTCGGCCACCTACAGCAACACCTTCGGCAAGGAACTGGGCGTGCTGTTCGGCCTGGTCTACGCCGATCGCAAGGTGCGCACCGACACCGCCGGCAACGACGGCGGCTGGACCCGCAACCCGATCTCCGACCCGGCCGCCAACTGGACCGGCAATGCCTGGGGCGGCAACATCGATCCGAACGGCAACGGCGTGCTCGATCCCGACGAGGAGGGCCTGATCGGCCCGGGCCAGTTCCGCGTCGGCACCATCCAGGAGCAGAAGAAGCGCACCGCGCTGTCCGGCAAGGTGGAGTGGCGACCCAGCGACCGGCTGAAGGTCACCGTCGATGGCATCAAGACCCGGCTGGACTCGCCGCAGGTCGGCTACCAGCAGTCCTTCTACACCCTGTTCGCGCCGGGCCGCTGGTCCAACATGCAGATCCAGAACGGCGTCGTCACCGGCTTCACGATGGACAACGCGGATCCGGAACAACGGCTCAATCCCGAGTTGCTGAACCTGACCACGCATCGCGTTGTCGACAGCGCCGTGTACGGCGTGAATGCCGAATGGAAGGCGACCGAGACGCTGAAGTTCAGCGGCGACCTCTACCAGTCGACCTCCAAGCGCCACTCGGGCGGGCAGGACACCTACACGGTGCTGCGGATGAACCAGCCCAATGTGACGACGGTGCAGCTGACCGGCTCGCAGGTGCCCAACATCACGACGACCTTCGCCGACGGCCGCGACCTGATCGCCGGCCTGGCCAGCGGCCAGTTCGGCGCCAGCGACTTCAACACCCACTACCTCGGCCTGAGCGGCGACAACATCGACGACAAGATCCGCGGCCTGACGCTGAACGGCGCCTGGACGGTGGACCGCTTCAACGTGGACCAGATCCAGTTCGGCGTGCAGGCCACGCGGCGCGACAAGAACCGCGACCTGGTCGACAACGCGATCAACGGGGGCGAGAACTACTACTCCGGCGCGAACGCGATCAACGTCGGCCAGCTCGGCGGCAATGTGCTGGACCAGCACCTGAGCCCGCCCAACTTCATGAATGGGGTCAGCGGCAACTTCCCGCGCAGCTTCCTGGGCTTCGACGTGCCCAACTACCTCGCGGCGCTGCAGGCCTACAACGGCAAGCCGCGCCCGGGCGGCGGCACTTACGACTTCAGCCAGGCCGCGCCGGTGTGGAACCCGCTGCAGAGCTACCGGGTGCGGGAGAAGACGACCTCCTTCTTCGTCGAGGCCGACCTCTCCGGCGACCGCTGGAACGCCGACATCGGCGTGCGCCTGGTCAAGACCAAGACCTCGGCCAAGGCCTGGGACGCCAAGATCGAGAGCCTGACCGAGAACGGCCCCTTCAACTACACCGCGGTCTATGCCGCGCCGACGCAGATCGGGCAGGACGCCTCGTACACCTTCGGCTTGCCGTCGGCCAACTTCGTCTGGCACTTCACCGACCAGCTGCAGCTGCGCCTGGGCGCGGCCAAGACGATGGCGCGGCCCTCGGTCGAGCAGCTCGCGCCGACCAGCACCACGGCCAGCGTCGCCTGGGGTGACTTCACGCAGGTCTTCGGCGGCAACGCCGACCTCAAGCCCTACAGCGCCAAACAGTACGACGCCTCGCTGGAGTGGTACTACGCCCGCAACTCGGCGCTGACCTTCGCGGTGTTCCAGAAGGACATCAAGAACCAGATCACCACCAGCTGGCAGACCGGCGTGGACATCGGCGTGCCGGGCCACCTGTTCAATGTGATGAAGCCGATCAACGGCGACAAGGCCAAGGTGCGCGGCATGGAGATCGGCTTCCAGCACCTGTGGGACAACGGCTTCGGCGTGCGGGCGCAGTACACGCGCAACCGTTCGGACAGCTGGGTCGGCGGCGAGAAGCGGCCGCTCGAGGGCATCGCGCCCGCGACCTCGTCGCTGGGCCTGCTGTACGAGAAGGGCCCCTGGAGCCTGAGCGCGACGGCCGACCACACCGACGACTTCGTCTCGGCGATCAACGTGATCGGTCCCGGCTTCAACGAGCGCGCCAAGGCGATCACCTGGGTGACCGCGCAGGCGTCCTACGAGTTCAACAAGTGGCTGAAGGTCTCGATCGAGGGCCGCAACCTGACCGATGCCAAGCAGGAGTACACGCTGGGCAACGGCACGATCACGCTGCCGCAGGGCTACAACCGCTGGGGCCGCGCGTTCACGATCGGCGCGAGCATCAAGTTCTGACGCCGGGTTCCCGGAGAGGACGTTGGGGGTTCCGCAACATCCGGGCCCGGACAGGGCCCGACCCACAGGAGAACTCATGAAACGATCGCTGATCCGTTCGATGGCCACCGGCCTCGTCGTCGCCGCCGCCGCGTTCGCCGCCACCACCGGCGCCCAGGCGCAGTCGTGGTGGAAGCCCGGCGTCGCGACGACCTGGCAGTGGCAACTGAGCGGCACGCTCAACACCAGCTACAACGTGGCGGTGTACGACATCGACCTGTTCGACACCTCCGCGCAGACGATCGCGCAACTGAAGGCGCAGGGCCGCAAGGTGCTGTGCTACTTCTCGGCCGGAAGCTCGGAGAACTGGCGCCCCGACTTCAACCGCTTCAACGCCGCCGACATGGGCAATGCGCTGGACGGCTGGGAAGGCGAGAAGTGGCTGGACACGCGCTCGGCCAATGTGCGCGCGGTGATGCTGAGCCGGCTGGACCTGGCCGTGTCCAAGGGCTGCGACGGCGTCGAGCCGGACAATGTCGACGGCTACACCAACGGCACCGGCTTCCCGCTGACCGCCGCCACCCAGCTCGACTACAACAAGTACCTGGCCAATGCCGCGCACGGCCGCGGGCTGGCGATCGCGCTGAAGAACGATGTCGACCAGCTGGCGCAGCTCGAGCCCTACTTCGACATGGCCGTCAACGAGCAGTGCAACCAGTACGACGAGTGCGGCGGCTACAGCGTCTTCACCAGCAAGAACAAGCCGGTGTTCAACGCCGAGTACGCCTCCAAGTACCGCAAGAACACCAACGGCGCGCGGGACAAGCTCTGCACCAAGATGCTGGCCGCGAAGATCCGCACGCTGGTGCTGCCGCTGGACCTGAACGACGCCTATCGCTACAGCTGCGATTGATCCCTTGAACCCACACCTTCCACGATGACCGAGACGACGAGAACTCCCTCCCGCGCCGCGCTGCCGGCCCTGCTCGGCGCCGGCCTGATGGCGGTGGCGGTGGCCGCTGCCATCGGTGGCGCCGCTGGAGCCCTGGCGGTGCCGGCCTCCGGCGAGGCCCGCTACACGATGGCGGACTTCGCCACGGTGCCGAAGATCGACGCCCATGTCCACCTGCACAACGCCGATGCGGCGTTCGTCGACGCCGCGCGCCGGCTGGGCTTCAAGGTGCTGACGATCAACGTCGACTATCCCGACTTCCCGCCGCTGGACGAGCAGCAGCGGGTGGCCATCGCGCTGCGGCAGGCGCGGCCGGCGGAGGTGGCCTGGGCGGTGAGCTTCTCGTCGGACACCTCGGACCAGCCGCAGTGGCTCGATGCGACGAAGCAGCGCATCGAGGCCGGCCTGAAGGCCGGCGCCGTCGGCGTGAAGGTGTGGAAGAACATCGGCATGAGCCTGCGCGATCGGGAGGGCAGGCTGGTGATGATCGACGACGCCCGGTTCCAGCCGCTGTTCAGCTGGTTCGAGGAGCGCGGCATCACGATGCTGGGCCACCAGGGCGAGCCGCACAACTGCTGGCTGCCGCTGGACCGGATGACCGTCATCAACGACCGCGAGTACTTCGCGCATCACCCGCAGTACCACATGGCGCTGCATCCGGAGATGCCCAGCTGGGAGGACCAGATGGCCGCGCGGGATCGCATGGTCGCGGCGCATCCGAAGCTCAAGTTCGTCGGCATGCACATGGCCTCGCTGGAGCGGAACGTCGACGAACTGGCCGCCTTCCTGGACCGCTTCCCGCTGGCGAAGGTGGACCTGGCCGCGCGCATCGGCCAGTTGCAGTACCAGAGCCAGCGAGATCGCGAGAAGGTGCGCCGCTTCATGATCAAGTACCAGGACCGCCTGGTCTACGGCACCGACGTCTCGCAGCCGCCGCAACAATCGGGCGCTGCGCTGATGAAGGAAGTCGAGCCGGTGTGGCGCATGCACTGGCGCTACTTCAACACGGAGGAGTCGTTCAAGGTGTCCGATCTCGAGCAACCGGTGACGGGCCTGGGCCTGCCCAAGGCGGTCGTGGACAAGCTGTACCACCTCAATGCGGAGCGCAGCTTCCCGGCCGCGTGGAAGGCCGCCCGATGACCGGCCGCCGCGCGTTCCTCCAATGGTTGGGCGCGGCGCCTGTCGCCACGCTCGCGCCGCGCGTGGCGCTCGCCGCGAGCGCCGGGGCCGCCGCTTCGGCCCGCGCCGCGGACCCCGGCCGCGGGCATGTGCGTCTGCAGGATGAGCGGCTGTCGCTCCACTTCGATGACCGGATGCGCAGCCGCCTGGTGCGCCTGGGCGGCCCGCGGCCGCTGGCGCTCACCGGCTTCGATGCGAGCGAGTCGGTCGTGATCGTCGACGGCCAGGGGGTGGCCGGCGATCCGGCCGCGGCGGGCGGACCGGCGCCGCCTGGCGGCGCTGGCGGCACCGTGAAGACGAGGACGCTCGACCGCTTCGCGCTCGCTAGCGCCGTCCCGAGCAGCGGCGCGACGCCTTTCGGCGCCGGCCAGCGGCTCGTGCTGACCGGCCGCGCGGAAGGGGCTTCGGTGGAGAAGACGGTCACGGTGACGCTGCTTGACGAGCACCCGGGTGTCGCGCTGATGGCGGTCGCCTTCGTCAACCGCTCGGACCGGCCGCTGACGGTGCAGGGCTGGACGGTGGCCGCGCACCGGCTGTTGGCCGCGCCGCGTCACGCGGGCGGGTGGTGGACCTACTCGGGCGCGACGCACACCGACCGGCGCGACTGGATGCAGCCGGTCAAGCGCGGCTTCCAGCAGCGCAACTTCCTCGGCATGGATTCATCCGACTACGGCGGCGGCACGCCGCTGGTGGATGTGTGGCGGCGCGACCTGGGCGTGGCGCTGGGACATCTGGACAAGCTGCCGCAGCTGGTCTCGCTGCCGGTCAAGGCGGTTGGCGAGCAGGTCGACGTGGCGATGCGCGGCGACGAGCCGCGCACGCTGGCGCCGGGCGAGACGCTCGCGCTGCCGCTGGCCTTCATTGCTGTGCATGAGGGCGATTGCTTCGTGCCGCTCGACCGCTATCGGCGGCTGATGAATGCGCAGGGCCTGGCCGCGCCGGAGCCGCCGCGCAGCGCGCACGAGGCGGTCTGGTGCGCCTGGGGCTACGAGCGCGACTTCTCGCTGGACCGGGTGCGCGCGACGCTGCCCAAGGCGCAGGAGCTGGGCCTGAAGTGGGCGGTGCTGGACGACGGCTGGCAGCGCCACACCGGCGACTGGTTCGACATCGACCTCAAGAAGTTCCCGCGCGGTGAGGAGGACATGAAGGCCCTGGTGGCCGACATCCACGCGCGCGGCATGAAGGCGCGCCTGTGGATCGCGCCGCTGGCGGTGGCGCCCGGCAGCGACGAACTGCACGAGCACGCGGACCTGCTGCTGCTCGACCAGAACGGTGCGCCGCAGATGATCACGTGGTGGAACTGCCTCTACCTGTGCCCGGGCGCCAGGGAGACGCGCGAGCGCACGGCGGCCATGTTCCGCAAGATCATCCAGGACTGGGGCTTCGACGGCGTCAAGGTCGACGGCCAGCACCTCAATGGCGTGGCGCCATGCTTCAACCCGAAGCACCGGCATGCGAAGCCGGAGGACGCCGTCGAGCAGATGGCCGACTTCTACCGCGCGATGTTCGAGGCCGCGCATGCGGTGAATCCGGAGGCGGTGGTCGAGGTCTGTCCGTGTGGCACGAGCTACGCCTTCCACAACATGCCGTGGATCGACCAGGCGCCGGCGTCGGATCCGCTGTCGAGCTGGCAGGTGCGGCACAAGGGCAAGGCGCTGAAGGCGCAGATGGGTCGTTGGTCGGCCTATGCCGGCGACCATGTGGAGCTGTCGACAGGCGGCATGGACTTCGCGTCCTCGGTCGGTGTCGGGGCGGTGGTGTCGACCAAGTTCACCTGGCCGGAGGATCCGAAGCCGAAGGACTCCTTCCTGTTGACCCCGGAGCGCGAGCCGCACTGGCGCAAGTGGATCGCGGCGCACAACGCGAAGGGGCTGTCGGACGGGGTGTATCGCGGCGAGCTCTACGACATTGCCTTCGACAAGCCGGAGACCCATGTCGTCGAGAAGAACGGGGTGATGCATTACGCGTTCTATGCGCCGAGCTTCGACGGCACGGTGACGCTGCGCGGCCTGGGCCCGGGCCTATGGCGGGTACGCGATTACGTGAATGGCGTCGATCTCGGACGCGTCGATGCCGCGAAGCCGACGCTGAAGCTGGCGTTCCGGGAGCACCTGCTGATCGAGGCGGTGCTGGAGACGGCGGTCGAGCGTCCGCTGGCACGCGCGGCGCGCCTGCCGTCCCGCCTGATCGGACGCGATGGCTTCGCGCTGGCCTCGGCGTGGGAAGACGCGCCGGCGATGTTCTTCGCCCACGACTGGCGCGGCCGGCCGCTGGCCGGGACGCAGTCGACCCGGGTGCAGCTGCTGCATGCGGACGGTGCGCTGCACCTGCGCTTCAGCAGCCGCTACAACGCGCTGACGACCTTCGAGCGCGAGGCGTCCGCGACGGAGATCTGGCCGCTGTGGGAGCGCGATGTGGTCGAGGTCTTCCTGCAGGCGCCGCAGGACGCCGGGTCGGACCGCTACCGGGAGGTGGAGGTGTCGCCCAATGGACTGGTGATGGACCTGGAGGTGCGTGGCGCCGGGCGCCGGCGCTTCGTCGGCGAGAGCCGGGCGCGGACCTCGGTCGATACGGTCCATCGCCTGTGGACGGCGGAGCTGGTGGTGCCGATGCCGCGCGGCGTGCAGCCGCTCGACGGCTGGCGGATCAACCTGTTCCGCATCGAGGGCAACAAGGAGACGCGGCAGTTCAGCGCGTGGAGCCCGACGGGCAGCGACAAGCCGAATTTCCACGTGCCGGCGGCATTCGGTCAGCTGCGGCTTGAGGCGTAGCGGGACGGGGGCGGGGGCCCGCGAAGCCCCCGGGTTCGCCCCGGCCTCAGGGCGCGGCGTCCCCTCCCGCCAGACCGTCGCAGCTGGTTTCCTGGATCCCGCAGAGGCGGTCGACCCAGGCCCGGAAACAGCCCGGCGGCAAGCCGGCGCGCGCGGCGACGTCGATCTTCAGCGAGCTTCGATCCTTGACGGCGAAGCGTTGGTCCGCGAACTCCACCTGGGCCCACTTGCCATTGCAGTCGGCGAGTCGTCCGGCCTCGATGACGACGTCGTTGTCGAAGGTCTCGTTGTCGCCGATGCGCAGGACGGCGGGCGCCTTCGGGCTCGGCCGCGCGCGGCCGACGTCGGCCTGTGACTTCACGGTCAGCTTGCCGCCGCTGACCCAGCCTTCGCCCGAGAACATTGGACGCGCGGGGCGGTCGGTCAAGGCCTCGTTGTCGCGGGCGTTGCGAATCAGGAACCAGCCGTTGCGCGCGCCGACGACCTCGACCTCGACCCGCACGCCGTAGTTCATCGAGGGTTCCACAAAGGTGGGCGGCAGCTTGCCGAGGACCTTGGCGGTGGCATTCGGCGCGCTGCGGACGTTGAGTCCGGCGGGATCGGTCTCGGCGACGAAGGCGCCGAAGCTGCAGGTGCTGGCAGGCGGCTCGGCGGTCGTCGTCGCGGGCAGGGCTTGGTCGCCCGTGCCCGCGCAGCTCGCCAGCGTGGCGAAGCCGGCGGTCGCGAGCAGCAGCGCGGCGTTGCGCAGGCGGTGATCAATAGCCATCGACGAGGACATAGTGGAACGACGACATCTGGCCCATCGACGCCAGGAAGCGCGGATAGACATCGTTGGGAATGGTCTGACAGCCGGCGGACCAGGTGTTGCCCGACGCTTGCGTGCCGCCGCCCGACTCCCGGCGGCCAGCGTGCGGCTCGCTGCAGCGGCCCTCGCGGGCGTCGACTCAAGCGCCCGCCGCCACCTTCTTCGCTGTATCCCCCGCCTTCTTCATCGGCACCGGATCGGGCAGCTCCTTCGCCTGCAGCATGCGGGCCTGGACGACGAGCTGGTTGTGCGCGTCCAGGAAGGCCGCGGCGATGACCTTGCCCTCGTTGCTGTTGGCCCAGCCTGCGCCGGCGGCGCCGCCGAGCTTGCCCAGCACCAGGCCGCCCATGCCCAGGTCGGTGACGCGCACCGACCCGGTCGCGGCGGCGACCTGCTCGGTGGTCTCGTTGTCGGTGAGCAGCAGCGCGACCTGCGCCTCCTTGAGCTTGATCTGCTCGGCCGCGCCGACGAACTTGTTGAGCACCGGGATCATCCCGAGGATGCCGCCGACCTGCCGGCCCGCATCCTGCTCGCTGAAGGTCAGGCTGGGGATCAGCGTGTACTGCGCCTCGTAGCCCTTGCCCTTGTGGACCGTGCTGCCCTGCTGGCGCAGGATGCCGGCGTCCTTGAGCTCCTGCTCCCTGATCGTGGCCTTCAGCCCGGAGTTGCGATCGACGACGCGGAAGCAGCCGCTCTGCTGCGCCAGCAGCCGCACCAGCGGCAGCGGCGAGTTCGGCAGCCCGTTGGGCGCGCTGATCGTGTAGCCGTTGGGGTTCTCCATCAGCGACAGCGTCGCGACCGGCGCCTCGCACTTCATCAGTTCGCGGTTGGCCTTGTTCGCACCCGCCGGACCGGCCGAGCCGGTGATCTCCGAGCTGCCGTCGCCCAGCGTCGCGCCCTGCTTGCCGCAGGCGGCGAGCAGCGCCAGCGCCAGGCCGGCGGCGACGAAGCCGCCGACGCGGGGCAGGGAAGGGCCGAAGGAAACAAGGGAGCGCGCGATTGCCATGCCGATCTCCTGAGCGCAAGGACTGCGATTGCCAGAAACGGGCGGGACCATAGCGCACTTGAGCGGGGATGCGGCCCCCACCGATGGGTGGTCGCGTCGCTGAATGTCGCGTCGTGACGGCGCCTTTACCGCTGGTTACCGCGCCGCGGCGAGAATCCGCCCCTTCGGTCCCCGATCGACCGCCCAAGACCCCGACCATGAACGACAAGTCTCCGAGCCGCGCCGTCGCGTGGCTGGTCTGCGCCCTGGTGGCCGCGTCCCTCTACGGCAACTACTACGTCTACGACTCGATCGGCCCCGTCGCCGACGCACTGCAGCGCCAGCGCGGCTTCAGCGACCAGCAGATCGGTTTGCTCAACGCGATCTACAGCCTGCCCAATGTCGTGCTGATCCTGGTCGGGGGCGTGCTGGTGGACCGCTTCGGCGCGGCGCGCATGACCCTGTGGACCGCCGCCGTCTGCCTGCTCGGCGCGCTGCTCACCGCCCTAAGCCCCGGCTTCGCCGGCATGGCCGCCGGCCGGCTGCTCTTCGGCATCGGCGCGGAGACCTTCGGCATCGCCACGCTGGCGGCGCTCGCGCAGTACTTCGTCGGCGGCAAGGTGGCCTTCTCGATGGGACTGGCCCTGTCGATCGGCCGGCTCGGCTCCTTCTCGTCCGACATGTCGCCGACCTGGTTCCCCCAGGCCTATGCGCAGGGCTGGCAGCCACCGCTGCTGATCGCGGCGGCGATGGCCGCCGCCTCGTTCGGCGGTGCGCTGCTCTACTGGTGGCTCGACCGACGCGTGGCCGCCGCCGACAAGGGCATCGCGCAGCAGCAGGCGCAGCCCTTCGTCTGGCGCGACCTGCTGCACTTCGGCAAGGCCTACTGGTTCCTGCTGGCGCTGTGCGTGCTCTGGTACTCGGTGATCCTGGCCTTCCGCAGCACCTTCGCGATCAAGTACTTCCAGCATGCGCATGGCCTGGACCTCGCCGCCGCCGGCGCGATGAACAGCTACGTATTCCTCGCCGCCGTCTTCGCGACGCCGGCCTTCGGCTGGCTGTGCGACCGGGTCGGCCGCTACGCACCCTTCCTGGCCTTCGGCGCGGTGCTGCTGCCGATCGCGATGGCCCTGATGGCGCTGACCGCCACCAGCCTGTGGGTCTCGACCGCGCTGATCGGCGTCAGCTTCTCGCTGGTGCCGGCGGTGATGTGGCCGCTGGCGAGCCGGCTGGTGTCGCCGTCGCGCTTCGGCACGGCCATCGGGCTGATGTGGGTGGCGCAGAACGCCGGCATCGCCGGGGCCAACCTGGTGGCCGGCTGGCTCAACGACCGCGCCGGCGCGGGCGCCCAGAACCCGGCGGGCTACGAATCGATGATGCTGTTCTTCGGGCTGGCCAGCGTCGGCGGCGCGGTCTTCGCGCTGATCCTGTGGCTCACCGCCGGCCGTCGCGCGCAGGAGCGGGCGGCGCTGGCTGCCTGAGCCGGCACCGAGGACGGTCGAGCCGGCAGGCGCCGGTGCCGCTCAGGGCTCGAGCACGTACAGCGACGCCATCGTCGCCAGTTGCTCCGGCGTCATCGCCGCGTAGTGCGGCTGCAGCGGCAGCGACCGGGCGAGCTGGCGGGTCGGCTCGTGGACCATGTGCTCCTCGAGCGTGACCCGATAGCCGGCCTCGGCGAAAAGCGCCGGGTACTCGTGATGGCGCAGGCGGTTCTCGCCTTCGCGGGTCAGGCGGTTGACCCACGCATGCTTGCGCTCGGGCCAGGTGAGGAAGTTGATCTTGGTGATCGACTTGTCCGAATGCTCGAGGTGGTCGGAATGGTCCACCAGATGCACCATCCGGCCGCGGGCGGACAGCTTCGGCCGCAGGGCCTTGAAGAGCTGGACCAAGTCGGTCGGCGGTATGTGCTCGAGGACCGTGCGCGAGGTCACCAGATCGATCGAGCCATCGGGCAGGTCGTTCACGTCGAACGGCGCGAGGTAGGTCAGCGGCAGGTCGGCGCGCGTCCGGATCGCGCGCAGTCGGGCATCGTCGGGCCAGGTCTGGCGCAGGAAATCCAGCGTCGCGGTGAAGCTGACCTCGTCCAGATGGACGTTGAGGTCGGACATGTAGACGCGCTTGGCACCCTGCAGGCATTGCAGGACGGGGATGGTGGGGAACCAGCCGGTGCCGATCTCCAGCACGGTGGCGCCTTCGATCGCGCCGCCGGCGCGTTCCAGGCCCTGGCGCATCTGGGTCCAGGCCTCGATCGTGCTGCGCAGGTTGTCCAGGTTGGGCTGGTAGCCGAAGAGGCGGCGCTTCGCGCGTCGAAGGCCGTGTCCGAACGGCAATCGCGCCAGGACCGCCTGCCGACCTACCTTGAGTCGCCAATCCATCTTGTCCTGCCCCTGTGCCAGCTTGCGCCGATGGAGGCGGATTCTGACCGGTTTGCCGGCACCGGTGGCAAGGAGAGACCCCGGGATCGGGTGGGCCCCAGCGGCCGGCGGCCCGCTCCCCGAACCGCCGGGCCGCCGCCGCCGGATGCGAACGCACCATCCGCACATGCGCCGGCAGGGGCAGCGCGAGGTCGCCCCGTCCGAGCCGCTTGTGGCCGTGCAACGGTGACGACGGCTTCCCGGCGCGGCGATCCGTCGCCCTCGAGGATCAGGATTTCGTGATCTTCAGGTAGCGCAGGTTCCAGCCCGGCCCGTTGGCCTTCACCGCGATCTGCTGCTGCCCGGCGGGCAAGGTCACGCGGTGCGAGACCGTCGTCCAGTTCTGCCAGCCGCCGGTCGAGGGCACGCTCACCGCGCCGTAGACCGGCGCGCCGCCGGCCATCTCCAGCTGCAGGCTGCCGCCGCCGTTCAGGCTGGCGACCCGGTACTCGACGGTATAGGTCCCGCCCTGCGGCAGATTGAGGTTCCACACCGCCCAGTCGCCGGTCTCGATCCAGCCCAGGTTCTGGCCGCCCTCGCTGGAGGCCTCCAGCTGCATGCCGGACTGCAGCGCGAAGTCCGAGGCCTGCAGGGTCGTCGTGAACGCCGGCGTGCCACCGTCCTTGCGGTAGACGCGCACGTAGTCGACATACATCCGCGCAGGCAGCCGGCTCTCGTCGATGTTCCATTGCGGCCAGTTGCCGCCGACCGCCAGGTTGAGCAGCAGGAAGAAGTCGCGATGGAATTCCTCGGTGCTGTTGACGCTGTTCGTGATGTCGACGACGTGGTACTCGCGGCCGTCGACGAACCAGCGGATGAAGCGCTCGTCCCATTCCACCGCGTACACGTGGTAGTCCGCGACATGGGTGGCGGTGTGTCCGCCGTAGGACGCGTGGCCGCCGTCCGGCCCCTGCCAGTGGATGGTGCCGTGGATGTCCGGATCGGCGTTCACGTGTTCCATGATGTCGATCTCCCCGGAGGCGGGCCAGCCGACGGAGGTGATGTTGCTGCCCAGCATCCAGAAGGCCGGCCACATGCCGGAACTCGATGGCGCCTTGATGCGCGCCTCGACGCGACCGTACCTGAAGGTCGCCAGGCCCTGCGTCGTCATCCGCGCGGAGGTGTAGCGCATGCCGCCGAAGTCCTCGCGCCGGGCGGTGATGACGAGCTGGCCGTTCTCGACGGTCGCGTTCTCGCGGCGGTAGTACTGGAGCTCGTTGTTGCCCCAGCCGCCCGAGCCGGTGCCGGTCTCGAAACGCCAATGCGGGCCGATGCCGCTCGTGAACTCGTCCTGCCAGACGAGTTGCCAGTTCTGCGCCTGCGCCGCGAGGCCCGTCAGGGCCAGCGCGGCGGCGGCCAGCGATCGAATCCAGCGTGTCATGGGATCTCCTCGGAACCAGTGGTGGAGGGAATCCGACTATCTGAAAGCGCTTTCAGAATGTCTGCGGGGAAAACCCGCGATCGTCCGGCGGGTTGGTGACAAGCGGTTCGGTGCGAGGCGCGCGATGGCGTCCTCGTCGAGGAGCGTCGTCTGGGCGAGCCGCGATGTACGCGGCGGCCGCGGTCAGCGCCGGACCTTGCCGTCCTCGGTCAGGATGGTCATGTCCACGTAGCGCGAGCCGGTGTGACGCTGGCTGGAGAAGTTGATGTAGAAGCCGCCGAGGTTGAGCTCGTTCTGGGCTTCCAGGCCGCTGATGACGCTGTCCGGCGTGGGGTTGTTGCCGGCACGGCGAAGGCCTTCCACCATGGTCTTGGCGGCGATGAAGCCCTCCATGCCGGTGTAGCCCAGTTCCTTGTTGGCGGCCTTGCAGCGCTGGATGTACTCGCCGGCCACCGGCGTGAGGCCGGAGAACGGGAAGGGCACGACCTGCGACACCACGACCCCGCGGGCGTCCTTGCCCAGCTCGGCCGCCAGCGCCTGCGCGCCGACGAAGGAGAGGTTGTAGAAGTTGCCCAGGAAGCCGGCCTTGCGCGAGGCCCGGATGAAGGCGGCGCAGGACTTGTAGGCGGCGATCTGGACCACGCACTCCGGCTGGCCCGCCATGATCGAGCTCAGCGCGCCGCTGACGTCCACCGAGTTGCGTTCCACCGTGCCCTGCGACACCGGGGCCAGGTTGTGCTGCTTGAGGGCCGCCGTGACGCCGGCCAGGCCCGACTGGCCGTAGCTGTCGTTCTGCAGGAAGACCGCGACGCGCTTGATGCCCACCGACATCAGCTGCTTGACGATCTCGGCCGCCTCGTCGTTGTAGGACGCGCGGATGTGGAAGAGGTGACGGTTGAAGGGCGTGCGCAGCGCCTCGGCGCCGGTGAAGGGCGCGACCAGCGGCACCTTGGCGGCCGTCAGCAGCGGCACCGCGGCCAGCGTGGTGGGCGTGCCGACGTAGCCGAACAGCGCGGTGACGCCGTCCTCGATCAGGCGTCGGGTGTTGGCCGCGCAGCGCTCGGGCTCGTAGCCGTCATCCAGGCTGCGCAGCTCGATGCGCCGGCCATTCACGCCACCCCGCTGGTTGACCTGGTCGAACACCAGCATCGCGCCGTCCTTGAACTGCTCGCCCAGCTCGCGGGCCGGGCCGCTGAAGGGCGCCGACTGGCCCAGCAGGATGCGGGTGCTGTCAGCGAAGGCAGGCAGGCTGCCGGCGCCTGCGAGCGCGGCGAAATTCTGAAGCAGGTGACGGCGTTTCATGGGCGTGGCACTCCCTGGCACTTCTGAAAAGGGCAGGATCTTCCGTGAAGCCACTGCCGGAAGATGTGCGCACTTGTCACAACTCCGGATTTTCCAGATTGACCGTGGACAAATTCACGACGGTTTCAGTCCGCAGCGGCTCCGGATGCGACACGGGCCGCGTCAGACCCCCGGCGAGCAAGGCCTCGACCTCCGCCGGCGGGACCGGCTTGCAGAAGCCGAAGCCTTGCATCAGGTCGCAGCCCATGGCGATCAGCGCCGCCTCGTCGGCGTCGAGCTCGACCCCTTCCGCGACCACCGACATGCGCATCGCATGGGCCACCCGCACCATCGACTCCACCAGCATGCGGGAGTCGTCATTGGCCGCCAGCCCGTGCACGAAGAGCCGGTCGATCTTGATCTTGCGGCAGCGCAGCCGGCGCAGGTAGGCCAGCGAGCTGTAGCCGGTGCCGAAGTCGTCGATCGCCAGGCCGTAGCCCAGCCCCTGCAGGGTGAAGACGAAGGAGTCGGGCTTGTCGATGTCCTCGAAGCTCAGGCTTTCGGTGAGCTCGAACTCGACCTCGCCCGGGCCGAGCTGCAGGGCCTTGAGCTGCTGCAGGAAGCGCTCGCGGTGCTGGGGCTTGCGGCACTGCTCCCAGGACAGGTTGATCGCCACCGGCGGGCAGCCCAGGCCCTTGGCCTTCCAGCCATCGAGGTCGCGGCGCAGCTGGCCCAGCATCGCCAGCCCCAGCTCCACGATCAGGCCGGACGATTCCGCCACCGGGATGAAGTCGCCCGGCGAGACCCAGCCGCGCTCCGGATGGCGCCAGCGCGCCAGGGCCTCGAAGCCGCGGATGCGGCGCGCGGCGTCGTACTGCGGCTGGTAGGCGAGCTGGAACTCGCCCTGCATCAGGCCCTCGCGCAGGTCGTTCTCGAGCGCGAGCCGCGACTGCAGCGCCTCGCCCAGCTGCGGCGTGAAGAGCTGGAAGGTGTCCTTGCCCATCTGCTTGGCCTGGCGCATCGCCGCGTCGGCGCATCGCATCGCGTCGCTGGCGTCGCTGGCCTGGTCGGGCAGCAGGACCGCGCCGGTGCTGGCGTGCAGGTGCAGCCAGTGGCCGTCGAAGAACAGCGGCTGGGCCAGGCCCGCCTGCAGCCGGGCCGCGTAGGCCTGCAGCGCGGCCGCGTCGGGGCGCGGCGAGAGCAGCACCGCGAACTCGTCG
>NZ_PEOG01000074.1 GCF_002761755.1 Roseateles chitinivorans | reverse complement strand
GCATCGGCGCCCGCACCCGCCGCTTCGGCCCCCGCGCCGCAGGCCGCGACCTACACCGGCCCGGCCGAAGGCGAGTACGACGTGATCGTGCTCGGCGGCGGTCCTGGCGGCTACTCGGCCGCGTTCCGCGCCGCCGACCTCGGCCTGAAGGTCGCGCTGGTCGAGCGCTATGCGACGCTGGGCGGCGTCTGCCTGAACGTCGGTTGCATCCCGTCCAAGGCGCTGCTGCACGTCGCGGCGGTGATGGACGAGGTCAAGCACTTCGCCGACCTGGGCGTCGAGTTCGGCGAGCCCAAGGTCGAGTTGCCCAAGCTGCTGACCCACAAGAAGAAGGTCATCGGCAAGCTGACCGGCGGCCTGGCGATGATGGCCAAGATGCGCAAGGTCACCGTCGTGCGCGGCTACGGCACGCTGCTGGACGCGAACCACCTGTCGGTCGAGGAGACCGGCGGCGAGGGCCAGGAGCGCACCGGCAAGACCCAGACGCTGAAGTTCAAGAAGATCATCCTCGCGGCCGGCTCGCAGGCGGTGCGCCTGCCCTTCATGCCGAACGACCCGCGCGTGATCGACTCGACCGGCGCGCTGGAGCTGACGAGCCGGCCCAAGCGCATGCTGATCGTCGGCGGCGGCATCATCGGCCTGGAGATGGGGACGGTCTATTCGACGCTGGGCGCGCGCCTGGACGTCGTCGAGATGCTGCCCACGCTGATGACCGGCGCGGATCGCGACCTGGTCAAGGTCTGGCAGAAGATGAACGCGCCGCGCTTCGACAACATCATGTTGAACACGAAGACGGTCGCGGCCGAGGCCACGCCCGAGGGCATCAAGGTCACCTTCGAGGGCGAAGGCGCGCCGAAGGAGCCGCAGGTCTACGACCTGGTGCTGCAGGCGGTGGGCCGCACGCCCAACGGCAAGAAGATCGGCGCCGACAAGGCCGGTGTCGTGGTCACCGACCGCGGCTTCATCCCGGTCGACGTGCAGATGCGCACCAACGTGCCCAATGTCTTCGCGATCGGCGACATCGTTGGCCAGCCGATGCTGGCGCACAAGGCGGTGCACGAGGGCCACGTGGCGGCGGAAGTCATTGCCGGCGAGCTGCTGGGCGACGACGCGCTGGCCAAGTCGCGCTTCGATGCGCGCGTGATCCCCAGCGTCGCCTACACCGATCCGGAAGTGGCCTGGGTCGGCGTGACCGAGGACGAAGCGAAGGCCCGCGGCATCAAGGTCAAGAAGGGCCTGCTGCCGTGGTCCGCCTCGGGCCGCGCGATCGCCAACGGCCGCGACGAAGGCTTCACCAAGCTGCTGTTCGACGAGGAGACCCACCGCATCATCGGCGGTGGCATCGTCGGCACGCATGCGGGCGACATGATCGGCGAGATCGCGCTGGCGATCGAGATGGGCGCGGACGCGGTCGACATCGGCAAGACGATCCACCCGCACCCGACGCTGGGCGAGTCGATCGGCCTGGCGGCGGAAGTCGCGCACGGCTCGTGCACCGACGTGCCGCCGCCGCGCAAGTAAGCCTCAGGCAGGAAGCCGACGACCGGATGCTGGTGCTCGACGCCGCCGCCACCGCGCGGGCGCTGCCGTGGTCCCTCCTGATGGAGGAGATCGCGCTGGTCTGTCGCGAGCATCGCGACGGGCGGCTGACCTGCCCGCCGCGGCAGGTGCTGCCCTTGCGACAGGACGGCGTCCTGCTGGTGATGCCCTGCCTGAGCGACACGCTGTCGATCACCAAGCTGGTCAGCGTGCATCCGCTCAATGCGTCGCTGGGCCTGCCGACGATCTCCGGCGAGGTCGTCGTCATGGACAGCCGCACCGGCCAGCGCCTGGCGGTGCTGGACGGCCCCGCGCTGACGGCGCGCCGCACGGCCGCGGTGAGCATGCTGGCGCTGCAGCACCTGGCGCGCCAGGCGCCACGCCGCGCGCTGGTCGTCGGCGGCGGGGTCCAGGCGCGGGCCCATGTGGAAGCGCTGCAGGCACTGCATCCGCAGGCCACCATCCATGTCCAGGGCCATCAGGCGGTGCCGGGCTTCGTCGAGGAGCTCGGCGTCGAGCCCTTGCCGCCGGAGTCCCAGGCGCGCCATGCCTGGGACCTGATCGTCTGCGCGACGACCAGCCGCGTGCCGGTACTGCGGCCCGGCATCGGCGACGGCGCGGTGGTGATCGGCGTCGGCGCCTTCCGCGACGACATGGTCGAGCTGCCGCCGGAGCTGGTCCGGGGGGCGCAGGTCTGGGTCGACGACCCGGTCGGCGCCCAGGCCGAGGCCGGCGACCTGATGGCGGCCGGCCGCTTCGAGCCGCAGGCCTCGATCGAGGACCTGGTGATGGGTCAGCGGCCCATCGACGACGGCCGCACGCGGCTGTTCAAGAGCGTCGGCTGCGCGCGCTGGGACCTGGCCGCGGCGCGCGTCGCGGTGCGCGGCTGAGCCGGCGCCGGCAGCGGCGCGCGCCGGTCCTCAGGCCTCGTCCAGCCTCGGACGCAGGGCCTCGTCCCACTGCTCGAGCTCATCCTCCGACAGGTGCAGCCAGGCCATCGCCGCCGCGCGGTTGGCGGCCCAGTCGACGTCCTCGTCCAGGCCTTCGTGCCGGCGCATCAGGTGCTCGGCGATCAGGCCCGCGGCGATCAGCGTGCGGACCTCCGGCTCGACGCCTTCATCCCGCAGCGCATCGAAATCGTGGTGCAGCCGGATGGCCGTCATCAACTCCGGCGCCAGGTGCCAGACCTTGATCACCAGCGCGCCCACGACCGCGTGGTCGGTGCGGTGGTTGATGTTCTCGGTGGTGATGAAAGGCCGGTCGATGCGGGCCGCGGCCTCGACCATGGTGGCCCCGTAGCCGCGCACGCTCTGCAGCAGCACCGGCATGCCGACATGGCAGAACAGGCCATAGCCCTGCGCCAGGTCGACCCGCATGCCGGGCAGTTGGCCGGCGATGAAACCCATCGCGATCGATCGCTTGGTGGAGCGCTGCCAGAAGCGCAGCAGGTGCGGGCTGTTGACCGGGATCGCGTGACGGACCAGGAAGGCCTGCATCAGCGCCGCGCTCTCGTCCAGCCCCAGGCGGTACATCGCCTGGCCCACGGTGGTGCAGGGCACGTGGCCTGCCACCAGGTGCAGCGGGCTGTTGGCCACGCGCAGCAGGGTCGCGGACATGGCGACGTCGGCGGCGGCGATGCGCGCCACCTCGTTGAGGTCGGGCTGCGGCAGGTCCATCGCCGCGCGCAGGCGCTGCAGCAGCTCGGGACAGGGGGGGATCTGGATCTGGCGCAGCGGTCCGTTGGCGCGCGCCTGGTCCAGTTCCTGGCGGATGGCATGGGTCTTCATCTGAGCGCCGGATTATCCCGGCCGGCCCCTCGGCACCGCATGAAGGCGGTGCGGCAAATTGCCGGTCCTCGGGGGGCGCGTCACGGTTCGCCCTCGGGCGGGCCTGGAGGCAGATACATTGCAGCGCATGTCACGTTTCGTCACTCGTACAGTGTCCCGTGTTGGCTGGAGAATCCGGCCGGCGCTGTGGGTGCTCGCGTGGCTGGCGGGACTGTGGTCGGCGGTGGCCTGGGGATGGGACCGGGACCGGCTGACCGAGTCGGCCGCGAAGCTGTCGCCCCGGACGCAGGCGGCGGTGAAGGCGATGATCCAGATGGCCGATCGCGCGGCCGCGATGCCGGAGGAGCGCGACCGGCTGGCGGCGGTCAACGGCTTCTTCAATCAGCGGGTGGCGTTCCGTGACGACATCGAGGTCTGGGGCCAGGTCGACTACTGGGCGACGCCGCTGGAGCTGCTGGACAAGGGCGCCGGCGACTGCGAGGACTACGCGATCGCGAAGTACATGAGCCTGCTCGCCGCCGGCGTGCCGCAGTCGCGGCTGCGGATGGTCTATGTGCGGGCCCAGTTCCAGGGGCGGCCCCAGGCGCACATGGTCCTGGCCTACTATGCGCAGCCGGAGGCGGAGCCCCTGATTCTGGACAATATCAATCCGGAGATCCGGCCCGCGTCGCTGCGGCCGGACCTCACGCCGGTGTTCAGCTTCAACGGCGAAGGCCTGTGGAGCGGCGTGGGCGCCACCACCGCGGGCAACCCGCTGGTGCGGCTGTCGCTGTGGCGCGACCTGCTGGCGAAGGCGAAGGCGGAGGGCTTCTGAGGAACCGGCGCAGCACGGCGGGTCCCTCGGAAGGTGCCGGACGACAAAACGAAGGGCGACGGAGAATTCACGACATGTCCCTGATAAGACAAATCTGGTGCCTGGTCCTGGGCGCGGTGCTGGCGTCCGTGCTCGGCGGCGTGGCGGTGAGCACCTGGTCGCTGCGCGAGCTGCTGCAGACGCAGGCGCAGCTGAAGAATGCCGACAACGCGAATGCGCTGGCCCTGGCGCTGTCGCAGCAGAAGGGCGACGCGGAGCTGATGTCGCTGCTGATCTCGGCGCAGTTCGACGCGGGTGCCTACGAAAGCGTGCGCTGGCGCGACGGCGGCGGGGCGCAGGTGTTCGAGCGGCATCTGGAGACACCGCAGGTCGCGCATGCGCCGCGCTGGTTCGTGGCCCTGCTGCCGCTGGAGGTGGCACCCGGCGTGGCGAAGGTGTCGGACGGCTGGAAGGCGGTCGGCGAGATCGAGCTGCGCGGGCAGACCGGTTATGTCCACGAGGCGCTGTGGCGAGCGACGCTGAGCACCGCGTCCTGGCTGCTGCTGGTCGGGCTGGTGACCGGCGTGGCGGCGGCGGTGGTGCTGGCGCGGCTGCGTCGGCCGCTGGACACCGCGGTGCGCCAGGCCGAGGGCGTGACGCAGGGACGCTTCGAGACCGTCCTGGAACCCCGGGTGCCGGAGATGCGCAAGCTGACCAGCGCGATGAACACGATGGTGGTGCGCACGCGGCAGATGTTCGAGGCCCAGGCCGAGCAGCTGCGCACGCTGCATCACCAGCTGCTGTGCGACGAGCTGACCGGCTTGTCGCACCGCCGGCAGTTCGTGGCGGAACTCAATTCCGCCCTCGAGCGCGACGATGGTCCGCTGCGCGCCGGCCTGGTGTTGCTGCGGCTGAAGGACCTGCAGGGCCTGAACCAGCGGCTCGGCCATGGGGCGACCGACCAGGCGCTGGTGGCGATCGCGCAGGCGCTGCGGGTGTATCCCGAGCAGGTGCGCGGTTGCCTGGCCGGCCGGCTCAACGGTTCGGACTTCGCGCTGTGGCTGCCGGCGCCGAACGTGGTCGGCGACACGGCGCAGGCGCTGGCCGACGCGTTGCGGGCCGGCTTGCAGAACCTGGGGGCGGGCGTCGGTGTCGCGCTGGGCGCGGTCGAACTGATGCGCGACCAGCCGATGAGCGCCTGGTTCGCCGCGGCCGACGCGGCGCTGGCCAAGGCCGAGCAGGGCGAGGGCGTCGTGCTGGAGCTGCGCGAGGCGCCGCCTTCGGACGAGGTCGCCCAGGGCGAGCGCGCCTGGCGCGCGCTGATCTCGGACGCGCTGGCGCAGCAGCGCAGCCGCCTGCTGGAATTCCCGCTGATCGGCCGCGAGCGGCAGGTGCTGCACCTCGAATGTCCATTGCAGCTCAAGCTCAATCCGGTCGGCGAGTTCGAGCCGGCCGCGCGCTGGCTGCCGCTGGCGCTGCGTCATCGGCTGAGCGCGGAGGCGGACCTGCAGGCGCTCGCGCTCGCGCTGCAGGCCACGCAGCAGGACCAGCGCGCGCGCTGCGTCAACGTGGCGCCGGCCACGCTCAACGACGGCAGCTTCATCGCGCGGGCGCGCGAACTGGTGCAGGCGGCGCCGGCGTCGGCACGGCGCGCCATCGGCCTGGAACTGGCGGAGCCAGCCGCGGTGCAGCACTTCGAGACCCTGCAGGAACTGGGCCGGCAGTTGCGGCCGCTGGGCGTCCAACTGGGGCTGGAGCATGCGGGCGCGGGCCTGGCGCAGATCGATCGCCTGTTCCAGGCGGGCCTGGACTACGTGAAGCTCGACAGCTCGGTGGTGAGCGGCGTATCGGCGGACGTGGCCCGCGCGGCCTTCGTGCGCAGCCTGGTGGTCATGCTGCGCAGCCTGTCGTTGAAGGTCTATGCCGAGGGCGTGACCGACGCGCTCGATGCGCAGGCGCTGTGGGATTGCGAACTCGACGGCATCACCGGGCCCTGGGCCTCGGCGCAGGAGATCAAGCCCTGAGCCGGCGGTGACGGACGCGGGTCCGCGCGCTCGTCGTCCAAAGGGGCGGCGAATGCCGCCGCGCCCCGGGGACTCAGCCGATGTCGGCGGTGTGCAGCGGATAACCGCGGCCGGCGCGGCGATCCTCGAAGAAGCGCTGCAGGGTTTCGCGGATCGTGTGGAACGCGATCTCGTCCCAGGGGATCTCGTGTTCGTGGAACAGCCGGGCCTCGAGCGTCTCCGGACCCGGATCGAAGTCGGGACTCAGCAGCTGGGCGCGATAGAACAGGTGGACCTGGCCGACGCGCACCACGTTCATCACGCAGTACAGGTTCTCGAGCTCGATCCGCGCGCCGGCTTCCTCGACCGTCTCGCGCTGCGCGCCCTCGGCCAGCGTCTCTCCCAGTTCCATGAAGCCGGCCGGCAAGGTCCACTTGCCGAGTCGCGGCTCGATCGCGCGCTTGCACAGCAGCACCTGCTCGCCCCAGACCGGCAAGGTGCCCACGACGTTCAGCGGGTTCTCGTAATGGATCGCGCCGCACTGGGTGCAGGTGGCCCGCTCCCGGTTGTCGTCGGCCGGGACGCGGTATTCGATCTGGCCGCCGCAGGTGGGGCAATGCTGGTAGCGCCGCGCTTGGAACATGGGGCGCAGTGTAGCGGCCTCCATCGGAGGCCTCGCGTGGCATCATCGCCGGCCATGGAGCTCTACAACTACTTCCGCTCGTCCGCGTCCTACCGCGTCCGCATCGCGATGGCGCTCAAGGGCCTGGACTTCGACTACAAGCCGGTGCACCTGGCGAAGAACGAGCAGTTCACCGAGTCGTACGCGGCCGTGTCGGCCTCGCGCCTGGTGCCGCTGCTGAAGGACGGCGATGCCGTCGTCACGCAGTCGATGGCCATCATCGAGTACCTCGACGAGGTTCATCCCGAGCCCCCGCTGCTGCCCGGCGACGCGCTGTGCCGCGCCTACATCCGGGCGCTGTCGCAGGACATCGCCTGCGAGATCCATCCGCTCAACAACCTGCGGGTGCTGCGCTACCTGGTGAAGGAACTCGGCGTCGGGGACGACAACAAGACGCGCTGGTACCAGCATTGGGTGGAGAGCGGGCTGGCGGTGGTCGAGCAGCGCCTGAAGGGGGAGGGCCGCGCCGGCCGCTTCTGCTTCGGCGACACGCCGACGATGGCCGATTGCATGCTGGTGCCGCAGATCTTCAATGCCCGGCGCTTTGACTGCCGCCTCGACCATGTGCCCACGGTCATGGCGATCTTCGAGCACTGCATGTCGCAGGATGCCTTCAACCAGACGCAGCCCAGCGCCTGCCCCGATGCGGAGTGAGTCTCCGGGCGACGGGACGGCGGATGCCGGCGCGGGGGCGCCGCGTCCCGATCCGCATCCCGGCCTGCATCCCGACTGGCTGCGGCCCGACTGGACCGCGCCGGACGTCGTTGCCTTCATGACCACGCGCGCTGGCGGCGTCAGCGGCGGCGAGGACGGACCGGCCGACCGGCGCGGCCTTGCGAGCCTGAACCTGGGCCGATCGGTCGGCGACGACCCGGCGCATGTCGCCGAGAACCGGCGCCGCGTCGCGGCCGCGATCGGCGGACGGCCGGTCTTCCTGAAGCAGGTTCACGGGACCACGGTGTTGCGGCTGCACGCCGGGCATGCGTCGCCAGAAGCGGACCCGGAACCAGCCGACGCCGCCATCAGCACCGATCCCGCGCTCGCTTGCGCGGTCATGGTGGCGGACTGCCTGCCGGTGCTGTTCGCCGGACCGGGCGTGGTCGGCGCAGCGCATGCGGGGTGGCGTGGCCTGGCCGGTGGTGTGCTGGAGCAGACGGTCGCGGCCATGCGCGAGGCGACCGGCTGCGATGCCGGCGCGATCCAGGCCTGGATGGGCGCGTGCATCGGACCGGCGCGGTTCGAGGTCGGCGCCGACGTGCTGGCGGCTTTCGGCGCCGAGCCGATGCCGTCCGACCAGCCGCTGTTCCGCTTCCAGCCGAACGCGCAGGGCGAGCCGCGCTGGCGGGCCGATCTCTACGGACTGGCGCGGCGCAAGCTGGCGGCGCTCGGCCTGGGCGCGATCAGCGGCGGCGGCTGGTGCACCTTGAGCGAGCCGTCACGATTCTTTTCGTTCCGCCATGAACGCGTCGACGGACTGCGCAGCGGGCGCATGGCCGCCGTCATCCGGCTGCGCTGAGGCCGGCGCACGGGCCGCTTCGGCGGCTTCGGCCCGACGGCGCGCGGCGCGCCGCCGCGGCGTGCCCATCAGGTACATCACGATCGAAAGCGGCAGCAGGCCGTAGAGCACCAGCGTGACCAGCGCGCCCAGCACCGTGCCTTGCGGGCTGAAGGCCTCGGCGACGGCCATCATCAGCACCACATACATCCAGGCGATGGCCACCAGATACATCAGCAAATTCCTCGGGTCACCGGCGACATCATCGTCACGCGGGGGTAAGCTGAACGGGCTACAAAGCGCCTGAGCATATGCGAAGCGGCCTCGGTGATCCTCGCGATCGGCTGTGGCAAGCTTCTTGCTCAAGTCGGCATGAGGAGACACATGAGCGCGAACAACGCCGCAGCCGGATTCACCGGCGCATCGTTCCCGGGTTTCGAGCACTGGGCCCAGCAGGCGCAGCAGGCGGCGGCCGGCCTGTCGCATGGATTCGGCGACGCCTTCAAGCAGCTGCAGGCGATGCAGGTCGCGCCCGACGCCTGGTCGCAGCTGCAGTCCGACTATCTCCGCCAGGCCAGCGAGCTCTGGAACACGGCGCTCGCCGAGTCCCATGCCAGCGATGGCGCCCCTGCCTCGGCCGCCGCGCTGAAGGACCGCCGCTTCGCCGATGCGTCCTGGAACGACAACCGCCTGGCTCACTTCACCGCGCAGCTCTACCTGCTCAATGCGAAGACGCTGCAGCGCATGGCCGAGCAGGTGCAGGGCGACGACAAGACCCGCGCCCGCGTCCGCTTCGCGGTGCAGCAGTTCATCGACGCGGCCTCGCCGAGCAACTTCCTCGCCCTCAATCCCGAGGCCCAGCAGCGCGCGCTGAACACCCAGGGTGAAAGCCTCGCCCGCGGCCTGCAGCTGCTGATGGCCGACGTGCGGCGCGGCCATGTGTCGCAGACGGACGAATCGGCCTTCGAGGTCGGCCGCAATGTCGCGACCACCGAAGGCAGCGTGGTCTTCGAGAACGACTTCTTCCAGCTGCTCGAGTACAAGCCGCTCACCACGAAGGTGCACGCCCGGCCGCTGCTGATGGTGCCGCCCTGCATCAACAAGTACTACATCCTCGATCTGCAGCCGGAGAACTCGCTGATCCGCCATGCGGTCGCGCAAGGCCACCGCACCTTCGTGGTGAGCTGGCGCAACCCGGATGCGGATTGCGTGCATTGGACGTGGGACGACTACATCGGCCAGGCCGCGATCAAGGCCATCGACGTCGTGCGCGAGATCGCCGGCACCGAGACGATCAACACGCTGGGTTTCTGCGTCGGCGGCACCATCCTGGCGACCGCGCTGGCGGTGCTGGCCGCCAGAGGCCAGCAGCCGGCCGAGAGCGTCACGCTGCTGACCACGCTGATCGACTTCAGCAGCAACGGCGTGCTGGACCTGTTCATCGACGAACAGGCGGTGAAGCTGCGTGAGATGACGCTGGGCGACCAGGCGGTGAGCGGCCCCGGCCTGCTCAAGGGCCAGGAACTGGCCACGACCTTCAGCTTCCTGCGTCCGAACGACCTGGTGTGGAACTACGTCGTGGGCAACTACCTCAAGGGCGACGCGCCACCGGCCTTCGACCTGCTGTACTGGAACGGCGACGCCACCAACCTGCCGGGCCCGATGTACTGCTGGTACCTGCGCCACACCTACCTGCAGAACGAGTTGCGCATCCCCGGCCGCCTGACCGTCTGCGGCGAGGCGATCGACCTGGGCCGGATCCAGGCGCCGGTCTACATCTACGGCTCCCGCGAGGACCACATCGTCCCCTGGGATGCCGCCTACCGCAGCACGCAGGTCTTCAAGGGCAGGAAGCGTTTCGTGCTCGGAGCGTCCGGGCACATCGCCGGCGTCATCAATCCGCCGGAGAAGAAGAAGCGCAGCCACTGGATCGGCAAGGGCACGGCGCTGCCGGCCGATCACCAGCAATGGCTGCAGAACGCCACCGAGCATCCCGGCAGCTGGTGGACCGATTGGTCGCAGTGGCTGGCCGGCCACGCGGGCCCGCTGAAGGCGGCGCCGCGTGCCCCCGGCGGCCGCGGCCATGTGGCCATCGAGCCGGCGCCAGGCCGCTATGTGAAGCAGCGCGCATGAGGCCACTCGCGTCGCGCCCAGGAGTTGTCATCTTCATCCCGCTGACATCCGCAGTTCAGCAGTTTCGAAAGAGGAGCGAGTCATGAGTTCACCGCAAGACATCGTCATCGTCGCCGCGGCCCGCACGCCGATCGGCAAGTTCGGAGGGACGCTGTCGAAGACGCCAGCCAGCGAGCTCGGCGCGATCGTGATCCAGGAGCTGCTGCGCCGCAGCGGCCTGCAGGGCGAGCAGATCAACGAGGTCATCCTCGGCCAGGTGCTGACCGCCGGCGTGGGCCAGAACCCGGCGCGCCAGGCGGTGATCAAGGCGGGCCTGCCGGTCACCGTGCCGGCGATGACGATCAACAAGGTTTGCGGCTCCGGCCTGAAGGCGGTGATGCTGGCCGCGCAGGCGATCCGCGACGGCGACTCCGAGATCGTCATCGCCGGCGGCCAG
Source organism: Roseateles chitinivorans (assembly GCF_002761755.1). GTDB lineage: Bacteria > Pseudomonadota > Gammaproteobacteria > Burkholderiales > Burkholderiaceae_C > Roseateles > Roseateles chitinivorans. The sequence goes on along the minus strand of NZ_PEOG01000074.1, from coordinate 17,485 downwards.
GAAAGCATGAGCCTGGCGCCGCATGTGCTGCCCGGCTCGCGCGACGGCCAGCGCATGGGCGACTGGAAGCTCGTGGACACGATGATCGTCGACGGCCTCTGGGACGTGTACAACCAGTACCACATGGGCATCACCGCGGAGAACGTGGCCAAGGAGTACCACGTCAGCCGCGCGCAACAGGACGAACTGGCGCTGGCCAGCCAGCAGAAGGCCGCGGCGGCGCAGGATGCCGGCCGTTTCACCGCCGAGATCGTGCCGGTGACGATCCCGCAGAAGAAGGGCGACCCGATCGTCTTCGCGGCGGACGAGTTCATCAACCGCAAGTCGACCGCCGAGGCGCTGGCCGGCCTGAAGCCGGCCTTCGACAAGGCCGGTTCGGTGACCGCCGGCAATGCGTCGGGCCTGAACGACGGCGCGGCCGGCCTGGTGCTGATGAGCGACGCCAAGGCCAAGGCGCTGGGGCTGACGCCACTGGCGCGGATCGCGTCCTACGCGAGTGCCGGCGTCGACCCCAAGACCATGGGCATGGGTCCGGTGCCGGCGTCCAGGAAGGCGCTGGAGCGGGCCGGCTGGCAGGCCAAGGACCTCGACCTGCTCGAGATCAACGAGGCCTTCGCCGCGCAGGCCTGCGCGGTCCATCAGGAGATGGGCTGGGATCTCAGCAAGGTCAATGTCAACGGCGGCGCGATCGCGCTGGGCCATCCGATCGGCGCCTCCGGCGCCCGGATCCTGGTGACCCTGCTGCACGAGATGATCAAGCGCGATGCCAGGAAGGGCATCGCGAGCCTGTGCATCGGCGGCGGCATGGGCGTGGCCTTGTGCGTCGAGCGCTGAGCGCGGCCCACTTTTCGCGCGTCGCATCCGTTCCGACATTCCAGGCACCCCGGCCGCGGACGCGGCGGCGCGGCGGGGCCCTCAGGAGGCAAGCAAGATGAGTCAGAAAGTTGCATACGTCACCGGCGGGATGGGCGGCATCGGCACCGCCATTTGCCAGCGCCTCCACAAGGATGGCTTCAAGGTCATCGCCGGTTGCGGCCCGAGCCGCGACCATGCCAAGTGGCTGGCGGAGCAGTCCGCGCTGGGCTACACCTTCCATGCGTCGGTCGGCAACGTCGCCGACTGGGACTCGACCGTCGCGGCCTTCGACCGCGCGATCGCCGAGCACGGCAAGATCGATGTGCTGGTCAACAACGCGGGCGTGACCAAGGACCGCATGTTCCTGAAGATGACCCGCGACGAGTGGGACACCGTCATCGACACCAACCTGAACAGCATGTTCAACGTCACCAAGCAGGTGGTGCCCGGCATGGTGGACAAGGGCTGGGGCCGGATCATCAACATCTCGTCGGTCAACGGCGAGAAGGGCCAGGCGGGACAGACCAACTATTCGGCGGCCAAGGCCGGCATGCACGGCTTCACGATGGCGCTGGCGCAGGAACTCGCCGCGAAGGGCGTCACGGTGAACACCGTCAGCCCGGGCTACATCGGCACCGACATGGTCAAGGCGGTGCGTCCGGACGTGCTGGAGAAGATCGTCGCGGGCATCCCGGTCAAGCGCCTGGGTGAGCCTGAAGAGATCGCGTCCATCGTCGGCTGGCTGGCGGGAGAGTCGTCCGGGTTCACCACCGGGGCGGACTTCAGCTGCAACGGCGGCTTGCACATGGGGTGAGAAGGGACCGAGCCCAGTCCGGTGGACTGGGCGACGCCCTTCGAACGCCTGCGGACCGTCGGTCCGCAGGCCGGGTCCCGCGCCACTGACCGCAGTCAGCCAAATCGAAGGGCCGCTTCCCCGAAGCGATCGCTCCCCCGCCAGCGATCAATCCTTCTTCATCAGCACCAGCAGCTGCGACAGGCTCTGCGCCGCCGCCTGCAGCTTGGGCAGGCCCTGCTCGAGCAGCACCTGCGGCGGCGTGCGCGACGCATGGGTGCTGATGTTGATCGCCGCGACGACCTTGCCATCGCGACCGGTGATCGGCGCAGCCACGGTCAGCACGCCGTCCTCGAGTTCCTGGTCCACCAGGCACCAATGCTGGCGCCGCGCCTGCTCGACCGCGGCGCGCAGCTCCTCGTGCGTGCGCACGGTGTTGACCGCGCGACGCGCCAGCTGGACCTGCGCCAGCCGGGCCTCGCGCTCCTCGACCGGCAGCGCGGCCAGCAGCACGCGGCCGGTGGCGGTGGCCCAGGCCGGCAGCCGGCTGCCGACGCCCATCGGATCGGACAGCACCTTGCGCATCGGCACGCGCAGCACGAAGACGGCGTCGTCGCCGTCGAGCACCGCGATGGAGACCGACTCGCGCACGTCGTTGGCCAGCTGCATCGCGATCGGCTCGGCGAAGCGCCACAACGGCTGCGAGGAGAGGTAGGCGAAGCCCAGGTCCAGGATCTTGGGCGTCAGCTCGAACATCCGACCTTCGGAACGGACGTAGCCCAGCGTCTGGAGCGTCAGCAGGATGCGGCGCGCGCCGGCGCGCGTCAGGCCACAGCGCTTGGCCACCTCGGTCAGGGTCTGCCGGGCGTGATGGCTGTCGAAGGTCCGGATCACCGACAGGCCGCGTGCGAAGGATTGCACGTAGCTGTCGCCGGGTTTGAGGGAAGTGAGGGGTGCGCTTTCGTCAGGGGACATGGGCGTCATGACCGCAGTATAGAAAGGCCGCGAAACGTTAATATCGCGCCCGTTTCTTTGTGATGTGACAGAGGGTGAACACCATGGCGATGGACGTTGTCGACTACGAGATCAAGGGTGCCGAGATGCAGTTCGTGGAGGTCGAACTCGACCCCGGCGAGGCTGCCATCGGCGAGGCCGGAAGCATGATGTTCATGGATGCCGGCATCGGCATGGACACGGTGTTCGGCGATGGTTCCGCCAACCAGGGCGGCTTCTTCGGCAAGTTGCTCGGCGCCGGCAAGCGGCTGGTGACCGGCGAATCGCTGTTCACCACGGTCTATACGAACCAGGCTCATGGCAAGCAGCGCGTCGCCTTCGCGGCGCCGTACCCCGGCAAGATCCTGCCGATGGAGCTCGGCAAGCTGGGTGGCACGCTCATCTGCCAGAAGGACGCCTTCCTGTGCGCGGCCCGCGGCGTGTCCTTGGGCATTGCGCTGCAGCAGCGACTGTCGACTGGCTTCTTCGGTGGTGAGGGTTTCATCATGCAGAAGCTCGAGGGTGATGGGCTGGCGTTCGTGCATGCGGGTGGAACCGTGGTTCGTCGCACCCTTCAGCCGGGCCAGACGCTGCTGGTGGACACCGGCTGCGTCGTCGCCTACACGCCGAGCGTGAGTTTCGAGATCCAGTACGTGGGCAAGATCAAGACCGCCCTGTTCGGCGGCGAAGGCCTGTTCCTGGCCAAGATGACCGGCCCCGGCGAAGTGTGGCTGCAGAGCCTGCCGTTCTCGCGCCTGGCGTCGCGCGTCTTCGCCGCGGCCCCGCAGCGCGGCGGCGCGCGCGAGGAGGGCTCGGTGCTGGGCGGCTTCGCCACCGGCGGCCTGCTGGGCGGCCTGCTCGGCGGCGACGACGAGTAAGCCCGACGGAGAAGTTCGCGATGCGCAGACTTGCCGCAACCCTGGCGGCAAGTCTGGCGCAACCGAATGCAACGGAAACCGCGCCCGCGAGGGATCGCGGCAGCCGCCGCGCGGAGGCGTCAAGGCGCCGGTTCGAAGCCGCCTGCCTGACGCCCAAGCCCGCATCAACAGGGCCTTGGTGGCGCTGTTCCGGGTCGGACCTAGGGAGAACCCGCCTACACTTGAGGGCTGCGTGCCGCCCGGCCCGCCGGGCATCTCCCTGTTGAGGATCTCCATGCTGTCTTCCCTCGCGCGGCCGCTGCTGGCCGCCCTGGCTGTGGCGCTGAGCGCGTCGATCGCGGCGCCGTCCGCGCTGGCCACCACCGGCAGTCCCATCTTCGTGCTGAACTCGCTGGATGCCGACGTCAGCGTGATCGACCCGAAGGACTTCCGGCAGGTCAAGCGCATCCCGACCGGCAAGGAACCGCACCACCTCTACCTGACGCCCGACCGCAAGACCATGGTCGTGGCCAACGCGCTGGGCGACTCGCTGACCTTCCTGGACCCGGTCACCGCCGAGGTGCAGCGCACCGTCCACGGCATCCCCGATCCGTATCACCTGCGTTTCTCGCCCGACATGAAGTGGCTGGTGCTGGCCGGCAACCGCCTGGACCACGTCGACATCTACAAGTGGCAGCCGCAGAACGCGGCGCAGCCGCTGGCGCTGTTCAAGCGCTTCTCGGCGCCCAAGACGCCCAGCCACCTGTCCATCGACACCAGGAGCAGCGTCGTCTACGCCAGCCTGCAGGACAGCTCCGAGCTGCTGGCCATCGACCTGAACACGATGGCGCCGCGCTGGAAGATTCCGGTGGGGAAGCTGCCGGCCGACCTGTACCTGACCCCCGACGACAAGCACCTGCTGGTGGCGCTCACCGGCGAGCGCAGCGTCGAGGTCTACGACGTCAGCGGCGCGCAGCCGCGGCTGGTCAAGAAGCTGGAGACCGGCGACGGCGCGCACTCGTTCCGCGCGCTGGGCGACCGCAAGCATGTGCTGGTGAGCAACCGGGCGGCCAACACGATCAGCAAGATCGCGCTGGCGGATTTCAGCGTGGTCGACACCTTCAAGGCACCAGGTGGACCCGACGACATGGAGATCCTGACCGACGGCCGCACGCTGATGTTCACCTCGCGCTGGGCGCGCAAGCTGACGGTGATGGACCTGCAGACCAAGCAGATCCTGCAGCAGGTCAAGGTCGGCAAGTCGCCGCACGGCGTCTGGACGCTGGACCAGATGCCGCGCCAGTGAGCGCCGGCTGACGAGGACCCTGGCCGTGAAGATCCCGTTCGTCCCGCGTCGCGCGACGCGTTTCGCCTCGGCGCTCGCGCTCGCCCTGACGGTGGCGGCGCAAGCGCAGCCGCAGGGCGCCTCGGCGCCGACGGCACCTCCGTGCGACAAGCCCGTCTACCTCACCTTCGACACCGGCCACATGGGCGTGGCGCCGCTGATCGTCGACACGCTGCGGCGCTTCGACGCGAAGGCGACCTTCTTCCTCGCGCAGGAGCCGACGATGGACGGCGGGCAGACGCTCGACGACAAGTGGGCGCCGTGGTGGAAGCAGCTCGCTGCGCAGGGCCACGACTTCGGCTCGCACACCTGGTTCCATGACGCATGGTCGGCCGACCTGCCCGACGGCCGCTTCCGCTTCAAGCGCGCCGCCGGCGAGCAGGTGCCGCAGAACGTCGTGCTCAGCGCGGCCGAGTACTGCGAGGAACTCAAGCGCCCCGCGCGCCGTTTCCTCGAGATGACCGGCCGTCCGATGTCGATGATCTTCCGCGCGCCGGCCGGGCGCACCTCGCCGGCGCTGCTGGCGGCGGCCCAGGCCTGCGGTTTCCGGCATGTGGGCTGGAGCGCGTCCGGCTTCCTCGGCGACGAGCTGCCCAGCGACAAGTACCCCAACCAGGCACTGCTCGATCAGGCGCTGCGGCGCGTCAAGCCGGGCGACATCCTGATGGCCCATCTGGGCATCTGGTCGCGGCAGGATCCCTGGGCGCCGACGGTGCTGGAGCCGCTGCTGCAAGGCTTGAAATCCCGGGGCATGTGCTTCGCCCCCTTGCGCGATCATCCGGAGTACGTCGCCTGGATGCGGCGACCGCAGGAGGCCGTCGCGAAGGCCGCGGCGAGCGGCGTCACGACCGGCGCCACGACCGGCGTTCCGGCCACGTCCGGACCCGCGGGGCCGAAGGACGCCCTCAAGCGCTGAGCGCGCGGGCGGCCCGGACCCGATCCACCGATTCATGGGAGGACCGACAGCGTGATGGACTGGTTCACCGATCTGTTCGCACAGGCCCAGCAGGCGCTGTTCGAGAGCGTCATTCAACCGATCGTCTTCCACCTGGGCTACGGCAACCTGCTGGAGGACGCGTTCGATGCGACCGGCTGGCTGCTGGTCGGCCTGATCCAGATCGTCGTGATGCTGGCGGTGATCGGCTCGCTGCAGCGCTGGCGTCCCGCCGAGGCGGTCACCGACCGCCACGCGATCCGCGTCGACATCGTCTACACGCTGATCCAGCGGCTGGGCGTGTTCCGGCTGGCGATGTTCTTCTCGCTGGATCCGGTGGTCGACAGCCTGGTCGGCGAGATGCGCATGCTGGGCCTGCCGTCCTTCCAGCTCGACGCGATCTGGCCCGGCGTCACCGACCAGGCCTGGGTCAGCTTCGTGCTGTACCTGGTGGCCTTCGACCTGCTGCAGTACTGGCTGCATCGCGCGCAGCACTCGTGGCACTGGTGGTGGGCGCTGCATGCGCTGCATCACAGCCAGCGCCAGATGACGATGTGGAGCGACAGCCGCAACCACCTGCTGGACGACCTGCTGATCGACAGCGCGGTGGCGCTGACCGCGGTGCTGATCGGCGTCGGTCCTGGCCAGTTCGTCGCGCTGGTCGCGATCTCGCAGCTGCTGGAGAACCTGCAGCATGCCAACCTGCGGCTGAGCTTCGGCGCGATCGGCGAGCGCCTGCTCGTGAGCCCGCGCTTCCATCGCCTGCACCATTCGATCGGCATCGGTCATGAGGGCTTCGGTCGCGGCACGCTGGGCGGCCACAACTTCGCGGTGATGTTGCCGATCTGGGATGTGCTGTTCCGCACGGCGAACTTCGAGGACCGCTGGGACCCGACCGGCGTGCGCGACCAGTTGCCGGAAGAGGGCGGTCGCGACTACGGGCGCGGCTTCTGGGCCCAGCAGTGGCTGGGCCTGAAGCGGCTCGCCGGACGTGACAAGATCGCGGCCGCGCCCGGAAGCGGCTCCCTGCCGCCCGGTGGCGCGACGATGGACATCGCCGGCCAGGCGCCGGCTGGAGGGAACCAGGGATGATCAAGCCGATGAGCCGCATCGCGGACGCGTTCTGGCGGGCGGCCGCGTACTGCCTGCATCCGCGGGTGATCGGCCTGTCGCTGCTGCCGCTGATCGTGTCGGCGGCGCTGGCGTTCGGGCTCGGCTACTTCTTCTGGGAGGCCGCCGTTGCCGGCGTGCGCGCGACGCTCGAGTCCTGGAGCCTGATCGACGGCCTGCTGAAGTGGCTGGACAGCCTGGGCGCCGCATCGTTCCGGACGGTGCTCGCGCCGATCATCGTGCTGGCGATGGCGGTGCCGGCGCTGGTCGTGCTGAGCCTGCTGCTGGTGGCGCTGCTGATGACGCCGTCGATGGTGGACCTGGTCGCGCAGCGGCGTTTCGCGGGGCTGGAGCGCAAGCGCGGCGCCGGCTTCGTGGCCAGCCTGAGCTGGTCGCTGGGCCACACGCTGCTGTGCGTCGTGCTGCTGATCGCGTCGCTGCCGTTCTGGCTGATCCCGCCGCTGGCGCTGATCCTGCCGCCGCTGATCTGGGGTTGGCTGGGCTACCGCGTGTTCACCTTCGACGTGCTGGCCGAGCATGCGTCCGCGCCCGAGCGCCGCCGTCTGCTCGGCGAGCACCGGCTGCCGCTGCTGCTGCTGGGCCTGGCGACCGGTTACCTGGGCGCGGCGCCCGCGGCGATCTGGGCCATGGGCGCGTTGACGATCGCCTTCGCGCCGGTGCTGATCCTGGTGTCGGTCTGGCTGTACACGCTGGTCTTCGCCTTCAGTTCGCTGTGGTTCTCGCATTACGCACTGGCCGCGCTGCAGGAGATGCGCCGCGCCGACACCCGGGCCGAGCGCGCGCCCGATCCGGTGATGGACGCGCTGCCAGCCAACTACGCGACCGCGCCACCCCTCGACGCCGAAGACCCCGCGCCGCCGGCGATCGAGAACCGGCCCTCGCCGCTCTGAGTCCGGCTGACGCGGCGAACGCCGCGATCGCCTTCTTCGCTTCCACGCTTTCGCAGGAGCCCGCATGAACATCGGCCTCTTCATCATCGGCGACGAGATCCTGTCCGGAAAGCGGCAGGACAAGCACCTGTCCAAGGTGATCGAACTGCTGGGCGCGCGCGGCCTGTCGCTGTCATGGGCGAAGTACCTGGGCGACGACCGGGAGCAACTGGTCCGGGAGTACCAGGCCGCCTTCGCCAGCGGCGACCTGTTCTTCAGCTGCGGCGGCATCGGCGCGACGCCCGATGACCACACGCGCCAGGCCGCCGCCGCGGCGCTGGGGCGGCCGCTCGAACTGCATCCCGAGGCCGCCGAGCTGATCTGGCAGCGCGTCCAGCAGATGGCTGCGGAGCAGGGCACGACGCCCGAGCGCGACCATCCCGACACGCGGCGCCGCATGGAGATGGGCGTGTTCCCGCAGGGCGCGGCCATCATCCCGAATCCGTACAACAAGATCCCTGGCTTCTCGGTGGGTTCGGCCTACTTCGTCCCCGGTTTCCCGGTGATGGCCCATCCGATGATCGAGTGGGTCCTGGATCACCGCCACGCGGACCTGCACCGCGCGGTCGGCACGCGCGAGCGCTCGCTGATCGTGCAGGGCGCGATGGAGGCCAGCCTGACGCCGCTGATGGAACGGATCGAAGCGGACTTCCCCGGCATCAAGGTGTTTTCGCTGCCCAGCGTCGACCACCCGCAGTGGGGCCGCCACATCGAACTGGGCGTCAAGGGGGACGCGGCCGCCATGGACGCCGCCTACGAGGCCCTGCGCGCTGGCGTTGTCCAATTTGGTGCTGTCGTCAGCACTGAGTTGGTGCGATGATGCACCGATTCGGGTTTCGGCCCGAATCAGGCGGAGATCGCCCGGGCGCCGAGCTGCTCTGACCGCCGGGCATTGCCCCCGTGTGGCGCGTTCGGCATCAAGGGCTTGCGTGCCATGCACCGGTCTGGCGCCTGGATGTCACCGGCCTGCCATCCGTTGGCATGCAAACTGCTAAATCGTCCGCGCTGGGCCGATGCCCCACGACTCTTTCTTTCTCATCCAGCCCCCCTAGGAGTGATTGATGGCCACCAAGACCGTCGCCGACGTGATGAACATGGTGAAGGAGCACGAAGTCAAGTTCGTCGACTTCCGCTTCACCGACACCCGCGGCAAAGAACAGCACGTGACCGTGCCCGTCTCCCATTTCGACGAAGACAAGTTCACGTCGGGCCATGCCTTCGACGGCTCCTCGATCGCCGGCTGGAAGGGCATCGAAGCCTCGGACATGCTGCTGATCCCGGATCCGAACACGGCCAACATCGATCCCTTCTTCGAAGAGCCGACGCTGATCCTGTCCTGCGACGTCATCGACCCGACCGACGGCAAGGCCTATGAGCGCGATCCGCGCTCGCTGGCACGTCGCGCCGAGGCCTACCTGAAGTCCTCCGGCCTGGGCGACACCGCCTACTTCGGCCCGGAACCCGAGTTCTTCATCTTCGACAGCGTGCGCTGGAATGTGGACATGTCCGGTTCGTTCGTGAAGATCGAATCGGAAGAGGCCGCCTGGAACACCGGCAAGGAATACGAGCACGGCAACAGCGGCTACCGTCCCACCGTCAAGGGCGGCTACTTCCCGGTGCCCCCGGTCGACAGCGGCCAGGACATGCGCTCGGAGATGTGCCTGATCCTGGAACAGATGGGCATCCCGGTCGAAGTGCATCACCACGAAGTGGCGAACGCCGGCCAGATGGAAATCGGCACCAAGTTCAGCTCGCTGGTCCAGCGCGCCGACTGGCTGCAACTGCAGAAGTACATTATCCAGAACGTCGCGCACGCCTACGGCAAGACCGCCACGTTCATGCCGAAGCCGATCGTCGGCGACAACGGCTCGGGCATGCACGTGCACCAGTCGGTCTGGAAGGACGGCAAGAACCTGTTCGCCGGTGACGGCTACGCCGGCCTGAGCGACTTCGCGCTGTACTACATCGGCGGCATCATCAAGCACGCCCGCGCGCTGAACGCCATCACCAACCCCGGCACCAACTCGTACAAGCGCCTGGTGCCCGGCTTCGAAGCCCCGGTGAAGCTGGCCTACTCGGCCAAGAACCGCTCGGCCTCGATCCGCATTCCCTACGTCGCCAACCCGAAGGGCCGCCGCATCGAGGCGCGCTTCCCGGATCCCTCGGCCAACCCGTACCTGGCCTTTGCCGCGCTGCTGATGGCCGGCCTGGACGGCGTCGAGAACAAGATCCATCCGGGCGAGGCCGCCACGAAGGACCTGTACCACCTGCCGCCGGAAGAAGACGCGAAGATCCCGACCGTCTGCCACTCGCTGGACCAGGCGCTGGAATACCTGGACAAGGACCGCGCGTTCCTGACCAAGGGCGGCGTGTTCACCGACAGCTTCATCGATGCCTACATCGAACTGAAGATGCAGGAAGTCCAGCGCTTCCGCATGACCACCCACCCGGTCGAGTTCGACATGTACTACTCGCTGTGATCGCGAGCGCGGAGCGCGCCATGACCGCTCAGGCACGGCCCGCTCCGCACGCTCGCCACCGCGCGCAGGGACGGCCATGGCCGTCCCTTTTCGTTGGCCGCGGCGTGTCCGCCGCTCCACTTCCCTACACCTCGCAACAGCGCATCCCGTTGGTGCCATGCCCATCGGTGACCGATTGCGTCACAATGCCCAACGACTCTGGTCAGTTAGAAGCAGGGAATGCAGATGACGCTGCAGAAGAAGCGGGTGGGACGTGGATGGCCGGCACTGATGCTGGTCGCGATCGCGGGCATGTCGGCCGGGCCGGCCGGGGCGCAGGGCGTGGTGTATCGCTGCCCGGGACCGCCGGTGCTGTACACCGACGCGCTGTCCGCGAAGGAGGCCGCCGAGAAGGGTTGCCGCAGCATCGAGGGCACGCCGATCTCGGTGATCGCGCCGGTCAAGCCGCGCACGCCGACGGTTTCGGCCTCGGGGACGCAAGGTGATCTCAAGGTCGACGCCAAGGACCAGCGTGTCCGCGATGACGACCGCCGTCGCATCCTCGAGCAGGAACTGCGCGAGGCCGAGGGCAAGCTCGCCAAGCTCCAGCAGGAGTACAACAACGGCCAGCCCGAGCGCCGTGGTGACGAGCGCAACTACCAGAAGTACCTGGACCGCACGACTGAGCTCAAGGCCTCCGTCTCGCGCCAGGAAGCCGACGTCCAGGCCATCAAGCGCGAGCTCGCGAAGCTGCCGCCGCCCAACCTCTGACCGGGGATCGGCGGGCCGGACCGCCGCGGTGTCGCGCGTCGTCGATGACGAGGGCGACACCGCATGAATCCCAAACCTGTTTCAGTCGACGAGCCGTACGCGTGCTTCGATCTCCTGGCGACGCTGGTCGCCGTGGTCCGTCCCGACGGCACCTGCGAGTTCGCCAACACCGCTGTCGAGACGCTGTTCAACCTGCCGCGCCGCGCGGTGCAGGGCAGCAACCTGCTGGAGTGGTTCACCGACACCGGCCGCCTCGTCGAGGCGCTGGAGGAAGTCAGCCGCAACGCGTTCTCCAGCTCGCGCTTCGACGCGACGATCCGCCGCGGGCCGCGCACCCATGACGACCTGCTGCCGGTGCATGTCATCGTCAGCCAGACGGACGATCCGCAGCGCCTGGTGATCGAGCTGATCGAGAACGCGCAGCAGACGCGCCAGGACCGCGAGGAACGCAACCTCGATCAGGTCCACTCGATCAAGGAACTGACGCGCAACCTGGCGCACGAGATCAAGAACCCGCTGGGCGGCATCCGCGGCGCGGCGCAGTTGCTGGCGCTGGAGCTGCAGCCCACCGACCTGTGGGACGAGCTCGAGGAATACACCGAGGTCATCATCCACGAGGCCGACCGGCTGCAGTCGCTGGTGGACCGGTTGCTGGCGCCGCACCGGCGCGCGCAGGTGGTGGGCGACGTCAACATCCATGAGATCTGCGAGCGGGTGCGCTCGCTGGTGCTGGCGCAGTACCCGCGCGGGCTGACGCTGCTGCGGGACTACGACATCTCGCTGCCCGACTTCCGTGGTGACCGCGAGCAATTGATCCAGGCGGTGCTCAACATCGTCCAGAACGCGGCGCAGGCGCTGCACGAGCGCATCGCGGCCGGCGATGCGGTCATCGCGCTGCGCACGCGGGTCGCACGGCAGGTGACCATCGGCAAGCAGCGGTGGCGCTTGGCATTGGAATTGCATATCGAAGACAACGGCCCGGGCGTGCCCGAGGAGATCAAGGACCGCATCTTCTTTCCGCTGGTTTCAGGGAGGGATGGCGGTTCCGGTCTCGGGCTGACGCTGGCGCAGACGATCGCCCAACAGCACCAGGGAATGATCGACTGCGACAGCCAGCCGGGCCGGACCGATTTCCGAATCACCCTGCCTTTGCCCTGAGCCGCGGCCACAAGTCGACAACGGGGAAAAGGGGAGCCATAGATGAAGTCGATCTGGATTGTTGACGACGACCATTCGATCCGTTTTGTTCTCGAGAAGGCGCTGACGCGCGAAGGGCTGCCGGTGCGCAGCTTCAGCCAGACACGGGACGTGCTGACCGCCCTGGAGGAGGACACGCCGCAGGTGCTGGTGTCCGACATCCGCATGCCGGGCGGCTCCGGCCTGGAGTTGCTGACCACGGTCAAGAAGCAACTGCCGGGTCTGCCGGTGATCATCATGACCGCCTATTCGGACCTGGACAGCGCGGTCAGCGCTTTCCAGGGCGGAGCCTTCGAATACCTGCCCAAGCCCTTCGACCTGCCGCGCGCGGTCGAGCTGATCCGGCGCGCGCAGGAGGAAAGCCAGCGCGAGGCGGTCGGCGAGGCCGAGCAGGTGCAGATGCCCGAGATGCTGGGCCAGGCGCCGGCGATGCAGGATGTGTTCCGCGCGATCGGCCGCCTCAGCCAGAGCCATGTGACCGTGCTGATCACCGGCGAGTCGGGCTCGGGCAAGGAACTGGTGGCGCGCGCGCTGCACAAGCACAGCCCGCGCGCGGAGGGGCCGTTCGTCGCGATCAACACGGCGGCGATCCCGAAGGACCTGCTGGAGTCGGAGCTCTTCGGCCATGAGCGCGGCGCGTTCACCGGCGCGCAGGCGACACGGCGCGGCCGCTTCGAGCAGGCCGAGGGCGGCACGCTGTTCCTCGACGAGATCGGCGACATGCCGCTGGACCTGCAGACGCGACTGCTGCGGGTGCTGTCCGACGGCCAGTTCTATCGCGTCGGCGGCCACAGCCCGCAGAAGGCCAATGTGCGCGTCGTCGCGGCGACGCACCAGAACCTGGAGACGCTGGTCAAGGAAGGCCGCTTCCGCGAGGACCTGTTCCACCGCCTGAACGTGATCCGCCTGCGGCTGCCTCCGCTGCGTGAGCGCCGCGAGGACGTGCCGCTGCTGGCGCGCTACTTCCTGCAGCGCAGCGCGGGCGAGCTCGGCGTCGAACCGAAGCGGCTGTCCGAGGCGGCGCTGCAACGCCTGGTGGGCTTCGACTTCCCGGGCAACGTGCGGCAGCTGGAAAACATCTGCCACTGGCTGAGCGTGATGGCGCCCAGCCTGGTGGTCGAGGCCAAGGACCTGCCGCAGGAACTGCTGGCGACGCCGGGCGCGCATGCGATGCCGCCGGGCGGGCTCTCGGCTGAGGTGGTGCCGCTGGCCAGCGGCCTGACCGGCACGAGCGCGGCGGCACCATTGCCGTTGCCGGCGGTGCCGATCCCGCCGTCACCGGACGCGTGGGTCGCGGAGGTGGCGCGCGAGGCGCGCCGGCTGCTCGCGGCCGGCGAGCCCAACGTCTGGGACGTGCTGACCCGCCGCTTCGAGGCCAGCCTGATCCTGACCGCGCTGGACCTGACCCGCGGTCGCCGCATCGAGGCCGCGCAGAAGCTCGGCATCGGCCGCAACACCATCACGCGCAAGATTCAGGAGCTCAACCTCGACGCGTGAGGCGGTCCAGCCAGATGCCCAGGCCCTGGGCGTTGAGCTCGACATCCATCGCCAGCAGCGCGGCCACGCGCGTGGGCGCGATCCGGTCGCCGAGGTGCTCGCGCACCCGGCGCTGGAACATCGCGAGCAGCTCGCGCTTGAGCGCGGCATGGCGATCGGGCGCATCCTTGAGCCCGCTCGCGATCGCGACCATCTCGTCGATCTGCGACAGCAGCAGCGCCGCCAGGCGCTCGACGTCGGCCGCATCGCGGCCCACGGCGCTGTAGTGCGTCAGGTACATGCGGGACGGCCGCGTCGCCATCATTCGGCGGATCGAGTCCCGCAGCGCGTCGGGCTCGAACTGCACCGGCGTGCTGGTCGGCAGGATCCAGGCGCCGCGCTCGGCATCGTCGAACTCGCGGTAGGACAGGCCGAAGGTGTCGCCGGTGAACCAGCCGCCGCTGGCCTCGTCCCACAGGCAGTGGTGGTGCCGCGCATGCCCCGGTGTGTCGATCAGCCGCAGCGTGCGAGCGCCCACGGCGATGCGCTGTTCGTCGCTGCTCGCCTGGGCGCGCGACTCCGGCACGCCGACCAGTTCGCCGTAGGAGCGGCGCATCTCCTCCTCGCCATAGACCGCCAGCGCGCCCGCCCACAGCGCCGAGGGATCGACCATGTGCCGCAGCCCGCGCGGATGCACCAGCATCGTGGCCGCCGGCAGTGCCGCCATCAGCGGGCCGACGCCGCCGGCGTGGTCCAGGTGCACATGGGTCGGGATCACCCAGTCCACCGCGTCGCGCGGCAGTCCCAGCGCGTCCAGCGCGCCGAGCAGCCTCGGCAGCGCATGGCGCGTGCCGGTGTCGATGAAGGCCGCGCGACCGCTGTCCACGACCAGGAAGGCGGCGTCGAAGTGGTCCCGCTGGAAGGCGGTGTCCACGGCGTAGAGCCCGGGTCCGAGCGGTTCCAGGTAGGCGGGCAGCGATGCCGGGGCCGGGGGCAGGGCGGTGTTGTCGCTCACGGGAGGTCTCCGGGTCGGGTTCTTAGAATGGCCCGCAGATTACGCGATGCCGCCGCCGGGCGCCGTCGCGTTTAGGACCCGCCCCGCTTCCCCGCGCTTTCCGCGCTTTCCGCGTTTCCAGCGGGCTTCCCCCTGAAGCCCACCGCATGAGGACTCCGTCATGGCCGTTCGAGACATCCTGAAGATGGGCGATCCCCGCCTGCTGCGCCACGCCCAGCCGGTCGAGGCCTTCGATACGCCGGAGCTCCGGGCGCTGCTCGAGGACATGTTCGACACGATGAAGGCCGCCAATGGCGCCGGCCTGGCCGCGCCGCAGATCGGTGTGGACCTGCAGGTGGTCGTGTTCGGCTTCCAGCGCAACGAGCGCTATCCGGAAGCGCCGCCGGTGCCGATGACGGTGCTGATCAATCCGAGGATCGAACCGCTGACCGACCAGACCGAGGACGGCTGGGAAGGTTGCCTGTCGGTGCCGGGCCTGCGCGGCGTGGTGCCGCGGCTGAGCCGGATCCGGTACCGCGGCTTCGACGCCTTCGGCGGCCTGATCGACCGCGAGGCCGAAGGCTTCCACGCCCGCGTCGTCCAGCACGAGTGCGACCACCTGGTCGGCACGCTCTATCCGATGCGGATCAAGGACTTCAGCCGCTTCGGCTTCACCGAGATCCTGTTCCCGGGCCTGGACCCGAATACCGACGATTGAGGCCTCCTCTCGACCGCAGGTGTACGCTGCCCGGTTGACGGTTCGGCAACAGGGCGACAAGTTGTAAGCATCCGTGCACCGCTCTGTCGTCACCGCGTTAAGAATCGACCGCGGAACTCCGCATCCCGCAGCCCCGGCGTCCTCCGGGGGAGGCTACTGGTCATGACTGACTCCCTGAATCGATGGCTGGCCGGCGTGCCGGGGGCGCGTTGGCTGACGACCCTGGCGGCGCTGCTGGTCGCGCTGGCCGCGCTGTTGGCCCATGCGCCGGCTTGGGCGGACGCCCCCTCCCGTGCCGGACGGCTGGCGGAGATGACCGGCACCGTCTGGCTGTACGACGCGGAAGAGCGCGAATGGGTGCAGATGCATCGCAACCAGACCGTCGGCGAGGGCGATCGCCTGCGCGCCGATGACGGCAGCGGCGCCACGGTGACGATCGGGACGGCGACGCTGTGGCTGGATCAGCGCAGCGAGATCGAGTTCAACGCGCTGGCCGATGCGCGGATCGCGGTCCAGATCGTCAAGGGCGGGGTCGGACTGCGGGTGCGCAGTCAGGAGTCGGCGGACGAATGGACGCTGCGCACGCTGGAAGGCCGCTTCGGCTTCGAGCGCGAAGGCCTGTACCGGGTGTCGCAGCTGGACCGCGGCAGCGAGGCGCAGGCCTGGCAGGGCAAGCTGCGCTTCGAATCGCGCGCGACCGACGCGCAACCGGTCTGGTTGGGCACCAACGAGCAGGCGGAGTTCTGGTGGGACAACGGTCCGCGCACCGAGCGCCAGCCGCTGCAGCAGGACGGCTTCGCGCGGCTGATCCTGGAGGACAACCGCGATCTCGGCGCGCAGCCGCTGGTGGGCAGCGGCACGAGCGTGCCCTATGTGTCGCCCGAGATGACCGGCGCCGAGGACCTGGCCCGCTACGGCGCCTGGGAGCAGAGCCCGGACTACGGCGCGGTATGGGTGCCGACGGTGGTGGTGGCCGACTGGGCCCCGTACCGCTACGGCCGCTGGGTGTGGAGCGCGCGCTGGGGCTACACCTGGGTCGATGACATGCCTTGGGGTTTCGCGCCCTTCCACTACGGCCGCTGGGCCTACTGGCGCGACCGCTGGTGCTGGGTGCCTGGACCCTACGTGCGGCGGCCGGCCTACGCGCCGGCGCTGGTCGGCTGGGTCGGGCCGGGGATCTCGGTGGGCGTGGTCGTCGGCGGCGGACGCCGCCCGCCGCCGCCGCGCTACGGCGGCTGGGTGCCGCTGGCGCCGCGCGAGGCGTGGACGCCGTCCTACCGCTACAGCCAGGCCTACTGGCGCCGGGTCAATCCCGGACCGAATCCGGCGACGGTCGTCCGGCCGGGTGAGCGCCCGCCGTACTACCGCCATGAGCGCGAGCATGGCGCCCTGTTCACGCAGCGGCCCGTCTCCGCGCCGCTGCCTGCGACGGCGCTGCAGCCGCAGCGCTCCTGGCCGCCGCGTCCGGGCGGCCAGGCCGACAGCCGTCCGGACGGTCGCCCGTTCATCGACCGCAACCATGACGGTCGCCCCGACGCCCGCCCCGATGGCCGCGAAGGTCGGCCCTACCTCGACCGCAACGGCGATGGCCGTCCGGACAACCTCGGCGACGCGCGCCCTGGGGACAGCCGACCGGTGCGCGGCGTGATCCGGCCGGAGCCCGACGCGGCCACCGTCCGGCCGCAACTGCCGGCCACCCCGCCGTCGCCGGCGGCGCAGACGGTGGTGCCGCAGCGCGGTCCGGACGTCCAGCGTCCGTCGGAGCGACGCGAAGGCGATCGGGATCCCTGGCATCCGCGTGGGCAGGACGGTGCCGAGCGCAACGACCGTGGCAACGGCCGCGGCGAATGGGGCCATCGAGGCCGCGAGTGGCAAGGACCCGAGCGCCAGGATCCGGTGCGGGTGGCGCCGCCGCGCTCGAGACCCTGGTCCCCGTCGACATCGTGGACCTCGGCCTGTTCAAGCAGCGTTACGCGCTCTTCACCGCCGACGACGGCGGCATCCTCGACGACCTGATGGTGGCCCGCCGCACC
>NZ_PEOG01000010.1 GCF_002761755.1 Roseateles chitinivorans | reverse complement strand
GAGCACGACGAGCGCGCCAGCGTCCACGCCGTCCACCACCGCCATCTCGCCGAAGGTGTAGCGCAGCGTCACCGGCTTGAGCTGGGCGGTCTTGTCCGGGCCGACCACGTAGACCTGGCGATCGCTGCCGCGCAGGATGATCGCGGCCTGCGGGATCACGACGACACCCGGCATGCTGCGCAGCGTCATGCGCACCCGCAGGTACTGGCCCGGCCAGAGCTTCTGCGCGCCGTTCTCGAATTCAGCCTTGAGCTTGATCGTGCCGGTGGTGGCGTCGACCAGGTTGTCGACGAAGCTCAGCCGGCCGCGCGCGATCGCGTCCACCGGCTGGCCGCCCCGGCTGTCCTTGCGGGCCGGGCCGCCCTCGATGGTCGGCAGCATGGCCTGGACTTCCAGCGGTACCGCCTTCGTGCCCTCGACCGGGCGCATCGCGTCGAGCACCGGTGCGAGCTCGGTCTCGGGCAGGTTGAAGCTGACGGCGATCGGATCGATCTGCACGATGTTGACCAGCGGGGTGCCGGTCGCGCTGGCCTGCACGAGGCTGCCGGGCCAGACGTTGACCGCGCCGGCGCGGCCGCCGAAGGGCGCGCGGACCTCGTTGTAGCTGAGCGCGACGGTGGCGGACTGCAGCGCGGCGGTGTCGCCGTCGACCACGCTGCGGCCGGCCTCGAGGTTGGCCAGCGCCGTGTCGACCGCGCTCTGCGCGACGAACTTCTGCGCGAGCAGGTCCTTGGCGCGCTCGTACTGGCGCTGCAGGTCGGCGAGGCTGGCCTTGTCGCGGGCGAGCTGGGCGCGGGCCTTGTCGAGGTTGGCGCGGTCCGCGCGCTCATCGAAGCGGAACAGCGGCTGGCCCTTGGTGATCGTCTGGCCGTCGCGCACGAGCACGTCGCGGACGGTGGAGGTCGTCTGGGCGCGGATGTCGACCTGGTTGATCGGCGTGACGGTACCGCTGGCCTCGACGGTGACCGGCACGTCGCGGCGCTGCGCGGTGACGACGCCGACCAGCTGGGTGCCGCCCGCGCCCGAGGCAGCGCGTGCCGAGACGGTGGCGCCTTCGGCGGCGGAGGTCGCGGACCGGGCCTCGGCCGATCGCGCCTTCCACCGCCAGCCGCCGCCGGCGACCAGCATCAGGACGATCAGGGACAGGGCGATGGGCTGGCGGCGCATGAACACTTTCTCCAACGACGGTCTTCTTCGAGGGGCGCGGAAGCTTAGGCCGCGGTCCTGCGATGAATGTTTCGTTCAGGTTAATCCTGCGTGCACCTGAGGAAAACCGTGCGATTGGAGCGTGGGGAGGGCGGTGTCGGGGGCCGCGACCGCCGGATGTCAGCTGCCCTTGAGCGCCCGCGCCAGCGCCGCGCCGACCACCGCGTTGTGCTTCACCAGCGCGATGTTGGTGACCAGGCTCGCGCCGCCGCTGAGGTCCTTGATGCGGGCGAGCAGGTAGGGCGTGACCGCCTTGCCGCTGATGCCCTGGGCATCGGCCTCGGCGAGCGCCTGCGCGATGAAGCCGTCGATGACCGCCTTGGGCATCGCGTGCTCGGCCGGCACCGGGTTGCTGATGACCGCGCCACCGCCCAGGCCCAGCGCCCATTTCGCGCGCAGGAACTTCGCCTGCTCGGCCGGCGCGTCGATGCGGAAGTCCGCCTTCAGCCCGCTGTCGCGGGTGTAGAACGCGGCGAAGTTGTCCTGGCCGACCGACAGCACCGGCACGCCGTGCGTCTCCAGGTACTCCAGCGTCAGCGCCAGGTCCAGGATGCTCTTGGCGCCGGCGCAGACCACGGCCACCGGCGTGCGCGCCAGTTCCTGCAGGTCGGCCGAGATGTCGAAGGAGGTCTCCGCGCCGCGATGCACGCCGCCGATGCCGCCGGTGACGAAGACCTCGATGCCGGCTAGCCGGGCGCAGATCATCGTCGCGGCGACCGTCGTCGCGCCGATGCGGCCGGTGGCCAGCGCGTAGGGCAGGTCGCGGCGGCTGAGCTTCATCGCGTCGGGGGACTGGCCCAGCAGCTCGAGCTGCGCGTCGTTCAGGCCGACGCGGATCTTGCCGTCCAGCACCGCGATCGTCGCCGGCACGGCGCCGTGCGCCCGGACGATGGCCTCGACCTCCCGAGCCGTCTGCACGTTCTGCGGATACGGCATGCCGTGGGAAATGATCGTGGACTCCAGGGCTACCAGCGGCCGGCCCTCGGCGCGCGCGGCCGCCGCTTCGGGCGAGAAGTCGATCAGGGTGGCGTCGAAGCGGTCTTGCGTGTTCATGGGGTCTCTTTCGTATTCGTGGATCGGTGTTCAGACGAGCAGCGCCGGGCTCAGCGCCTCGCTGACCGTCGCATCGCTCTGCAGTGTCAGCGCGGCCAGTCGCTGGCCCAGCGCGCACGCGGCGCGGAGGTCGTCGGGGTCGCGGTGCAGCGCCGCGGCGATGCCGGCGGTCATCGCATCGCCGGCGCCGGTGACCTCGCGGATCGAGGCGGGGTCCAGCGGCGGCGCGGGCAGCAGCACCAGCGCGTCGCCGTCGGAGAAGCGGACGCCGTGCGCGCCGTCGCTGATCACCAGGCGCCGCAGGCCGGCCGTCCGCAGCGTCAGCCAGGCGTTGCGCAGCGCGTCGTCATCGGACAGCTCGCGTCCGACGAGGGCGGCCAGCTCGCCGCGATTGAGCACCAGCAGCTCGACGCCGCGCAGGTCGGTGCCCAGGCGCGACATCTTCGGCTCGGACACCGCGACCAGCAGCAGCCGCTGCGCGCGCAGGCGCGCTTCGGCGCGCAGTTCGTCGAGCGTCTCGCGCGGCAGGTTGAGGTCGGCGACCACCCAGCGGGCCGCCGCGCGCTGCGGGGCCGTCTGGCGGAGGAAGGCGCGATCGAGGCGCTCGGTCAGTTCCATATGGGCGAGCGCCAGCACCAGTTCGCCCTGGGCGTCCAGCACCGCGGTGTAGCTGCCGGTCGCCGCGCCGACCGCCTGCAGGCTGCCGGCGCAATCGACGCCGAGCGCCTGCAGCCCGGCCAGCAGCGACTGCCCGGCAGCATCGGCCCCGACGGCCGTCAGCAGATGCACCGGCAAACCCAGTCGGCCCAGGTTCTCCGCGATGTTGCGGGCCACGCCGCCAGCGGACTCATGCTGCCGGGCGGGATTGGAGCTGCCCATGCGCAGCTCGCCGACGGCCCGCAGCTTGCGATCGAGGTTGGTGCCACCGATGCAGACGATGGGCTGCCGCTGCGGCAGCACGTAGGCGCGGCCGAGGATGCGGCCTTCGCGGGTCAACTGGGCCAGATGACCGGCCACCGCGGAGCGCGACAGCCCCAGCTGGTCCGCCAACTCCTGTTGGCCGATGAACGGATTGGCCTGGACCAGCGCGAGCAACTGCTCCTTGGACGAGGGTTCCTTGGGAAGTGACATGGCGGCGGATTCTAGGCGGATCGCCCGCATCGAGCAAACAATTGTCTTTGGCTTAAACAATTGTTTGTCATCGGTCTGGGGGAGTCCGGCGCTCGCCTGGAGGACCGACTTTGCATACGCTGCTACGGCTCCCACAGACCAGTCAGGCGGGGAGCTCGCCGCAGCGAATAGACAAGGAGGACGCCATGCGGAAGAACTTGCCCGTCACCCAGCGCCAATACGACTTCCCAGCCGATGCCACGCTGATGTCCACGACGGACACAAAGAGTCGGGTGACCTATGCCAACGCCGCCTTCGTCGAGGCGAGTGGCTTCACCGCCGAAGAGTTGCTCGGCCAGCCCCACAACATCGTCCGCCATCCCGACATGCCGCCCGAGGCCTTCGGCGACATGTGGCGGACGCTGCAAGGCGGCGAGTCGTGGACCGGGCTGGTGAAGAACCGGCGCAAGAACGGTGACCATTACTGGGTCCGTGCCAACGCGACGCCGGTGATGCGCAACGGCCAGCCGGTGGCCTACATGTCGGTTCGCACCCGGCCTTCGGCGGAGGAGGTCGCCGGAGCCGAGCGGCTTTACGCCGACCTGCGCGAGGGGCGGGCCACGCATCTGCGCTTCCACAAGGGTGTCGTGCTGCGCAAGGGGACGATGGCCTGGACCTCGATGCTCAAGACCATGCCGGTGCGCTGGCGGGTGCGGCTGCCGCTGCTGGCCCTGACGGCCGCGGCGATCGTGTCCGCATGGATGAGCGCGGCGACCCTGGCCGCCGCGGCCTCTTGGATCGGCGCCTTCGTCGTGGTGTCCTTGCTGGCGATGGTCTTCCTCGAGGCGCAGGTGGTGCGGCCGATGGAGTCGCTCGCCCGCCACGCGTGCCGCGTCGCCAGCGGCGACACCCGCGAGCCGCTGCAGCTGGACCGCGTCGATGAGATCGGCATGGCGCTGCGCTCGCTCAACCAGCTCGGGTTGATGTTCCGCTGGGTCATCGACGACGTCGCCGCGCAGGTGGTGACGGTGCAGTCGTCCAGCGGCGACATCGTCACCGGCAACAACGAGATCAGCGCCCGCACCGAGCAGGCTGCGGCGAGCCTGCAGCAGACCGCCGCGTCGATGGAGCAGATGAGCGCGACGGTGCGCAGCAATGCCGACGCCGCGCGTCAGGCGGAGGATCTGGCCCAGGGCGCCAGCGTCGCGGCGGCGCAGGGCGGTCAGGTGGTGCGCAGCGTCAACGAGACCATGGTGGGCATCACCGCGTCGAGCAAACGGATCGGCGACATCATCGGCGTCATCGATGGCATCGCGTTCCAGACCAACATCCTGGCCTTGAACGCGGCCGTGGAGGCGGCGCGGGCCGGCGACCAGGGACGCGGCTTCGCGGTGGTGGCCGGGGAGGTGCGCACGCTGGCGCAGCGCAGCGCCGCGGCGGCCAAGGAGATCAAGCAGCTGATCGGCGAAAGCGTCGAACGCGTGGAGGCTGGCGGGCGTCAGGTCGACGAGGCCAGCCAGGCGATGCAGGAGATCGTGGCGCAGGTGGGAAGCGTGTCTGCGCTGATCACGACGATCGGCAATGCGACGCGGGAACAGGCGGCGGGGATCTCCCAGGTCAGCCAGGCGGTGTCGGAGCTCGATCGCACGACCCAGCAGAACGCGGCGTTGGTGCAGCGCTCCGCCGGGGCGAGCGATTCGCTCGAGAAGCAGGCCACGCAACTGGTGCAGGCGGTGGCGGTCTTCCGCATGAGCTGACACGCCGGAGGCCCCTGGCCTCGCCAGCGACCCTCTCCCGGCAGCGGGAGAGGGCGCTGCCTCAGAAGAACCCGAGCTTCTGCTGCGAATAACTGACCAGCAGATTCTTCGTCTGCTGGTAATGGTCCAGCATCATCTTGTGGGTCTCGCGGCCGATGCCCGATTCCTTGTAGCCGCCGAAGGTCGCATGCGCCGGATAGGCGTGATAGCAATTGGTCCACACGCGCCCGGCCTTGATGCCCTTGCCCATGCGGAAGGCGGTGTTGATGTCGCGGGACCACACGCCCGCGCCCAGGCCGTAAGGCGTGTCGTTGGCGATGCGCAGCGCTTCTTCCTCGGTCTTGAAGGTCGTGACCGCCAGCACCGGGCCGAAGATCTCTTCGCGGAAGATCCGCATGTCATTCGTGCCCTTGAACAGCGTCGGCTGGATGTAATACCCGCCCGCCAGATCGCCGCCCAGTTGTGCCCGGCCGCCGCCGATCAGGCACTGCGCGCCCTCCTGCTTGCCGATCTCCAGGTACGACAGGATCTTGTCCAGCTGCATCGACGAGGCCTGCGCGCCCATCATGGTCTCGGTGTCCAGCGGGTTGCCCTGCTTGATCGCCTTCACGCGGTCGATCGCGCGGGCAATGAAGCGGTCGTAGATGGACTCGTGGATCAGCGCGCGCGACGGGCAGGTGCAGACCTCGCCCTGGTTGAAGGCGAACAGCACCAGACCTTCGATGGCCTTGTCGAACAGGTCGTCGTCCTGCGCCGCGATGTCGGGGAAGAAGACGTTGGGGCTCTTGCCGCCGAGCTCGAGCGTCGCGGGGATCAGGTTGGTGGCGGCCGCCTGCGCGATGACGCGGCCGGTGGCGGTGGAGCCGGTGAAGGCGATCTTGGCGATGCGCTTGCTCTGCGCCAGCGGCATGCCGGCTTCCTTGCCGTAGCCGTTGACGATGTTGAGCACGCCCGGCGGCAGCAGGTCGGCGATGAGTTCCGTCAGCACCAGGATGCTCACCGGCGTGGACTCCGCCGGCTTGAGCACGACCGCATTGCCCGCGCCCAGCGCCGGCGCCAGCTTCCAGGCTGCCATCAGGATCGGGAAGTTCCACGGAATGATCTGGCCGACAACCCCCAGCGGCTCATGGAAGTGGTACGCGACCGTGTTGGCGTCGATCTCGCTGAGCGCGCCCTCCTGCGCCCGCAGGCAACCGGCGAAGTAGCGGAAGTGGTCGACCGCCAGCGGCAGGTCGGCATTGAGCGTCTCGCGCATCGGCTTGCCGTTGTCGACGGTCTCGGCATAAGCCAGCAGCTCCAGGTTCTGCTCGAGGCGGTCGGCGATGCGCAGCAGCACATTGGCCCGCTCGGCGGCCGGCGTCGCGCCCCAGCGCTCGGCGGCGGCATGGGCGGCGTCCAGCGCCAGCTCGACGTCCGCCGCGGTCGACCGCGCGGCCTGGGTGTAGACCTGACCGGTGATGGGCGTGATGACGTCGAAGTACTGGCCGTCACGCGGCGCGGTCCATTGGCCGCCGATGAAGTTGTCGTAGCGCGGCTTGAACTGCAGCGGGGCACCGGCGGCGTTGGGCTTGGCGTAGATCATGGTTGTCTCCGTGGTTGATGAGGCGTCGAACGCCCGAGCCCGCTTTGCATGGGCCGTGCCAGCACCGGCTTCGCGCCGAAGACCCTGCTCACCAGCGGAAAGCCGCTTCTCTTTTCGACAGGCTTTGGTCAGGATCGGTCCACAAACTGGTCCCGGCATCGCCGCGATGGCACAGGTGTTCCGGAATGGCGCAACCCGGGCGCGAATTCCGGCTCGAACCCGCGATCGCGCCCGCGGCGAAGACCGGACGGGCCGTCGACGCCGAGGGCCCCGACGCAAGGAGACGACAGGATGGTGAAAACCCCGAGCGGCGCCGCACTGGCGCCAAGGTTGCTGCGCGCCGCGCGGCGGGAGTTGCTGGACACCGGTCGACTCAGCGTCGAGGCGCTGGACGAGGGCCTGAGCCGCAGCTGGCTGCGCAGCCGGGACTTCGGCCTGGACCCCGTCGGCCGCCCACCGGGCGCCCCCCATGCGTCGGCTGCTCAACTGAGGCGCGCGCTGGAGCGGCAGCATGAGCTGGTGGCCCATGCGCGACCGGTCATGGAGGACCTCTTCGAGCAGACGCGCGACAGCGACGGTCTGGTCATCCTGGCCGACGCGCAGGGACTGCTGCTGGGGGCGCTGGGAGACGGCCGCTTCGTCGATCGTGCGCAGCGCGTGGCGCTGCGGCCCGGCGCGATCTGGGACGAGCGATGGCGGGGCACGAACGCGATCGGCACGGCCCTGGCGGAGCAGCGGCCCGTGGCGGTGCTCGGCGGCGAGCACTTCCTGGAGCGCAATGCCTTCCTCAGCTGCACCGCGGCCCCGATCCGGGATCCGCAAGGGCGGGTGCTGGGCGTGCTGGACATCTCCGGCGAGCAGCGCGGCTTCCAGCGGCACACGCTGGCGCTGGTGCGCTCGGCGGCGCGGATGGTGGAGCATCGGTTGTTCCAGACGCGGCACGCCGACGGGCTGCGCTTGCAGATCCATCTGCAGCCGGAGGGCCTGGGCACGCCGACCGAAGGGCTGCTGGCGCTCAGCGACGATGGGTGGATCCTGGGTTGCAACGCGGCGGCGCAGGGGTGGCTGGGCACCGAGGCGGCGCGACCGAGCCCGCTGGAGGCGTTGCTGCCGCTGCGATGGACCGAGCTGATGGACTGGGCCCGGGACGGCGGCGACGGCGCGCGGCTGCTGCGTCGTGAGGACGGGCCGCCGCTGTGGCTGCGGCTGGACGCGCCGCGCGGGTGGCGTCGACCGGCGCCCGCGGCGCGAAGGGACGGGGCAGCGGTGGTCGATGTGGAGGTGACCCGGCCCGCGGCGCCCGAGCCTACGCCCGCGACGGAGCAGGCGCCCGCGTCGACGACGCCGGATGCCCTGCAATGGCTGGACCTCGGCGACGCGGCGATGCATCAGGCGGTGACGCGGGCGAGGCGGGTGCTGGACAAGCCGATCCCGTTGCTGCTGCAGGGCGAGTCGGGCGTGGGCAAGGACCTGTTCGCGCGTGCCATTCATGACAGCGGTCCGCGACGCGGCCACGCCTATGTCGCGGTGAATTGCGCGGCCCTGCCGGAGTCGCTGATCGAGGCGGAGCTCTTCGGCTACCGGCCGGGCGCCTTCACCGGGGCTTCACGCGACGGCGCGCAGGGGCGGCTGCGCGAGGCGCATGGCGGCACCTTGTTCCTCGACGAGATCGGCGACATGCCACTGCCGCTGCAGGCGCGGCTGCTGCGCGTGCTGCAGGACCGGCAGGTGCAGCCGCTGGGCGGCGGGCCAGCGGTGGCGGTGGACTTCCAGCTGATCGGCGCGAGCCACCGGCCGTTGCGGCAGCTGGTCGCGCAGGGGCTGTTCCGTGAAGACCTGTACTACCGGCTCAACGGGCTCACGCTGTGCCTGCCGCCGTTGCGGGAACGGCAGGACCTGCCGATGCTGCTCGCGCGCCTGCTGGCCGCGATCGAGCCGGCGCGTCGCGTGGAACTGGACCCGTCGTTGGCGCGCGAGTTGATGGCCTATCGCTGGCCGGGCAATGTCCGGCAGCTGGAGCAGGCGCTGCGCATCGCCTGCGCGCTGATGGAGCCCGGCGAGTCGGTGATCCGCCGTGGACATCTGCCGGATGACCTGGTCGAGGACCTGGACCAGGGCGCGCCACTGCCGATTCCGGTGCTGCTGCCGGAGCGGCCCGGGGCCGACGGGGCCGAGGCGAGTCACGAGTTCGCGCGGGCAGGGTCGGGACGCTCGACGCCCCCGGCGATGTTGCGCGACCAGTCGCGGGCCCATGCCCGCCGGGTGCTGGCGGACTGTGGCGGCAACCATTCGGAGGCGGCGCGGCGGCTGGGCATCGGGCGCAACACGCTGTACCGGCTGCTCAAGGCCTAGGGCACTGCGGCGGGCGGGTCGTCGGCCTGTAGGGCGACGCCTCACAAGCCGATCAGCGGATCGCTGCCGCGGCGTTGCGTCGAATCCGGCTTCTGGCGAAGACCGGGCGTCCCTATCCTTTCGGTCATGCGGTCCAGGTTTCTGGTGGTGGATTGCAGAGGCGCAAGCCGGACGTCAATGGGTAAGGCGGGCATCCGAAAGGATGTCCGCCTTCGTCTTTGGTGGCCTGCGATTGGCCGCGCATCGCAACGTGGCGCCTCCGCCACGGAATCGCCGGGAGGGCCGATGCGATCGGCTCTGGAAGGCCTCGAATCCCTATGTTGTCAGGCGCGCCGCGCGCGCAATCGGCGTAGCCTTCGTGCCGTTGACAGGCGGGACTGGCGGCCAGGGATGGCCAGGGAGGCCCTCATGGACGACTCCGCGCACGAGCGACCCACCTCCGCCGCGGCGGCGGCGCTGCTGGGGCAGATGAAGCGGGCGGTCTTCGACGGCTCACGGATCGCCGTGATCCAGCGGGACCTCGCGAACCACGTGCTCTATGCCAACGCCGCCGCGCTGGCGATGAGCGGCGTCGCCCATGTCGACGAGTTGCACCTGGACCGGCTCTTCGCCGGCGAGGCCGGCCGTGTCCTGGACGAGGAAACCCGTGGCCGCCGCAACGGCGAGCTCGGCGCCTACCGCGTCACGCTCACGCGACTGGACGATCCCGGCCGCCAGGTCGCCGTCGAGGTGACCGGCCTGCCGCTGATGGATGCCCGAGGCGCGGTCGTCGGCTCGCTGGGCTTCTTCCGCAGCCTGCAGCACCAGGTGCTGACCGACCGCCTGCGGGAGCTGACGCTGAGCCACGCCGGCCGCCCGGACCTGCTGTCGCGGATGGCCGAGGCCCTGCGCGTCGAGTTGCCCTACGACCTGATGCTGGTGTCCCGCGTCGTGGCGGACGGCGAGCATTGGGAGTCGGAGATCGTCTTCAACCATCCGCCGTTCCGCCAGGACGTGCCGACCGCCTGGTACGAGCTGAACGACGCGCAGCGCGCCTTCATGGAAGCGAACGACGGCGGCATCCACGACTTCGACACGGTGATGAGCGAGCCGCCCTGGTCGGACATGGCCGACGAGCCGATCTGCCGCCAGATGCGCGCGATGGACCTGAAGTCCAGCATGTGGCGACGCATCACCCGGGGCGAGGGTGCGGACGAACGCACCGTCGCCATCCTGACCCTGCTCAGCCGTGAGCCCGACGCCTATGGCGAGCCGCACCAGACGCTCTTCAACCAGCTGCCGCTGGTGGAGACGGTGCTCTGCGCGCTGGACCATGCGGCGCAGGCACGCGATCGGCGCCAGCTGCGGATGTTCCGCGCATTGAACCGCTGCGTCGACATCCAGGAGGCCTGTCGCTGCCTGGCCGACGCCCTGATCGAGATCTTCGACTGGCAGCACGTCGGGCTGTTCCGCGTCGACAGCGCGCGCGAGTCCGTCGTGCGCGTGGCGTCGGCGCGCCGCGGCGACGACGGGTGCGCCGTCGATACCGGCGCCGTCTGGGGCGACTATGCGCAGCCGGTGAGCGTGGGCATCCTCGGCCGCGTGGTGCGGACGATGGCGGCGCAGAAGATTCCGGATGTCGCGCTGGCCCCCGACTACCTGCGCACGCCGGACGGCGAGCCGATCCGCTCCGAACTGGCGGTGCCCATCCTGTTCTCCGAGGGCGAGCGGGTGCGCTTCATCGTCAACGTCGACGATCCCCGGGTCAACGCGTTCTCGCGCGAGCACGTCCGGCAGCTGACCGACATCGCCCACGAGGTCGCCGGCGCGATGGAGCGCATCAGCGACCTGACCCTGATGACCGAGTGCGTGAACAACGTCGCCGACCCCGTCATCGCGACCGACGCGAAGCTGCGGATCCGTCGGGTCAATCCGGCGGCGGAGGCCCTGTTCGGCGCGCGGCGCAAGGCGCTGGAGGGGCGCAGCCTGATCGACCTGTTCCAGGATCCGCAGCCGCTGGTGGCGCTGCTGCAGGGCACCGAGGCTGGCGATCGGATCGGTGAACTGCATGTCTGCCGCAAGGCGCGCGAGGACGAGGCGGCCGAAGGACCCGAGGCGCCCGGCGGAATGGGCGGCGACGCGCCGAACTCGGTCTTCGTCACGCGGCGGGACTTTCCCGGCAAGCTCGGTGGACACGTGTTCATCGCGCGCGACCTGCGGCCGATCCGGCGATCGGTGCAACTCGAGTTCCTCGAGGAGACCGCCTATGAGCTGGCGGTCGAGACCCAGGCGCCACTGGGCATGGCGATGTCCTGGCTCGAAAGCGAGCTCGAGTCGGCGCATCGGCCAGGCACCGCGCGTGACCCGGGCCGGGCGCGCGACCTGCAGACGGTGCTGAGGCAGCTGGGCCGGGTGAAGCACGCCTTCACCCGCCTGGCCATGTACAACCGCGAGGCGCGCGTCGCCGCGCGCGCGGTCAGCACGATCCAGCTGGACAGCGAGCTGGAGGCGCTGCTCGCCAGCCTGGCCGCCTCGGAACGGGAGAAGGTGCAGCTGGTCTCGGCGGCGCGCCGGGTCGAGGTCGAGGCCGATCACACGCAGCTGCACATCGTCGTCGAGAGCCTGCTGTCGGTGCTGCTGCGCGCCGCGCCGGAAACCGCGACGGTGCTGCTCACGCTGGTGCCGGACGACCGGGAGGTCTTCCTGCGCCTGCGCGGCAAGCTGCCGCCGGCGCGTCGGCACGGCGCGCGCTTCGCGGCGCCGGAGGCGGCCCAGGCCGATCTGCGGCTGGCCCATCCGCTGCTCGACAAGCTGATGCGCAACCAGGGCGGCAGCCTGCGCGTCCACACCTTGACGGATGGCGAGACCGAGTTCGTGCTCGGCTTCCCGCGGGGGAACGCTCATGGCTGATTTCCTCCTGGTGTTCTGTCCGCAGCAGCAAGGGCTCGAGGTCGAGCAGATCAAGAAGCAGTTGCGGCGTTTCGGCGCGCATGCGGTGCAGCAGGAGACCACCTGCGAGACCGGCCTGGAGCAACTGCAGCAGCAGCGGTTCGACTTCGTCATCGTCGGCAGTCGCCTCGCCGCCGACGCGGGCGCGGTGGTGGAGGACGGCGGCGGGCTCGACTTCTGCCGCCGGGCGCGGCTGTTGACGCAGACGCCGATGATGCTGCTGGCACCGGCGCTGACCTCGGAGCTGCAGCGTGAGAGCGCCCGCGTGCCGGGCCTGACCGCCTATGCGGATCCCGGCACCGCCGGCGGCTTCGCGCTCGAACTGCTGCAACCCGGTCAGCGCGTCGATCCCTGCCTCGCTATCCGCGTCAAGGCCAGCGAGACCGGCTGGAGCTTCGACATCGACGGGATCGGCTTCAAGTTCCATGGCGACGGCATGCTGACCGTGCCGCGCTCGGCCTGGATGCGCTGGGAGGCGCAGCACATGTTCCAGCCCGACTGGTATGACGAGTTCTCCGACATCGGCGAGAGCATCCGCATCGCGCTGTGCGACGAGAACCCGCACTTCAAGGTCCAGCGCGAGCTGGGCCGCGCCGCCGCGGCGATGCAGCTGGGCGATGCCGGGCGTGAACTGCCGGACCGGCTCACCTTCGCGGTGTCGGAGGCCTGCTATCCGCTGATGCTGGAGGCGGTCTTCGACCCGTCGCTGCGGCCGGAGCCCTGGCTGGCGCAGGCTGCGTCGGTGGCGCGGCGCCTGCTGGAGAGCGACGGCGACGCGAGCCAGGACCTGTTCTCCGGGCCGCCCGCGGCGCGGCGCGCGCTGTTGATCTGCGCCGACACCCATGGCAGCGTGTTCAGCGCGAAGCTGCTCGGCGGCCAGGTGCGGCTGGATCCGCTGACCTCGGTGCGGCTCGAATGCGCGCGGGTGCGCAAGCTGCTGACGACGCGCGACGCCCGCACCGGCCAGCCGCTGTTCTACGAGGACAACATCCGCGTGCTCGGCATGGACGGGCCGGTGACGCGGGCGGCGCTCGACGCGGCGCTGCGCGAGGGCAACTGGGACCTGATCCACTTCGCCGGTCATACCTGCTTCCAACGCCATGGCGCGCAGCAGCGCGGCGGCACCGGCTTCCTGTTCATCGGGCCGGCGGAGGAGCCGGAGGGCATCGACTTCGGCGACATCGTCAGCTACATGCGCGAGGCCCGCTTCGTCTACCTGAGCAGTTGCGAGAGCGGCAATTCGGGCTTCGCGGCGCTCGCGGCGACTGCCGGCATCCATGCGGTGCTGGGCTACCGCTGTCGCGTCAACGACCGCACCGCGGCGCTGCAGGCCCGGCTGTTCTACCGGATGCTGCTGCGCAGCCATTCGCTGAACGCGGCCTTCGGCCTGGCGCGGCGCCGCATCTACAAGCGCTACCGCGACCGCGACAACGCCTGGGCTTCCGCGATGCTGGTCACGCCGGAGTTCCGGTCCTGACCGGAGCCATCTCAGCACGGCTCGCCGGTCATCAGATCCAAGGCGATGCCGGCGGCGGGATCCCGCGGGTAGAAGGCCTGGTGACCATGCGCGGCGCGCATCGCGGGCTCATCCCAGGGGGCCGTGCGTTCGGACCGGTAGTTGAAGAGCAGACGCGCGCCGGGCACCTGCCGCACGACCGCATGGATCGCTTCGTCGTCGGGATGCTGGAAGAGGCTGCCATCGGTGGAGATCAGCCAGGTGTCGCACGCGATCCGGTCGAGCAGATCCTTGCTGAGGTTGGCCGCTGAGCCGTGGTGCGCCAGCTTGACCGCGTCGAGCCGCAGCATCGCGGTGCCGGCCGAGGCCGCCCATCGACCCAGCGTCGCCGCGAGCGTCGGCGCATGCGCGTCGCCGAGCAGCGCGATGCGTCGGTCGGCGTATTCGGCGATGACGGCGATGCTGGAGCCGTTGGCCACCGCGTCGTCCATCGGCCCGAGCGCCAGCGCCGCCGACGACATCATCTGGTCCGGCGTCGGCCGCAGCCGGGCGCCCGAAGCCCGATAGGCGGCGCGCCCATCGAGCCGCGCGCGCAGCGCCGCCTCGTTCCCGGGGTCGACCTCGGCCCGCTCCAGCGCGCGGCTCCAGGCGGTGCGCAGCTTGACGAGCTTGTCCAGCGTCGGCGACAGCAAGGTGAGCCGCAGGCCGCCCGGCAGCTCGCGCGTCGGCAGCGGGCCGGTCGCGGGCACGAACACCGGCGCGCCGTGGAAGGCCGCGTTCCATTGGCGTCCGTCGATGCGCACGCTGATCTCGGTGCCCTGCATCGCGCTGCGCTGGTGGCTGTCGGCGTCCCCCAGGTCCGCTTGGCGCGACGCGGGCGGTGGCTCCTTCAGTTCCTGCGCGATGTGCGGCCAGCCGTTGAACCAGATGTCCCGGAAGGTCGCCAGCTCCCGGTGGTTCAGCAGCTTGAGGCAGCCCTCGATGTGATCGCCATCGACATGGGTGATGACCAGCAGCTCCAGTTCACGCTGGTCTTCGGGCAACGCGGCCAGGCGAGCCGACAGCGCGCCATAGGCGCCGATCGGTCCGCCGTCGATCAGCACCCGGCGTGGCCGCGCCGCGTCGCCGTAGCTCAGCAGCAGGCAGTCCCCATGCCGCGCCGGCAGCAGCTCGATGCGGAAGACCTCGGCCATCGCGGCGGTCGCGCCGATGCGCTCAGGACAGCGCGTGCCGCGGATAGGGCCAGGCGGGCGCCTGCGGCCGGAAGACCGCCTGCGGCGTGCGGGAGCGCACCGCCGCGTCGCTGACCGCGTAACCCCAGTTGATCAGCTCGCACTGTTCCTGCTCCTTGAAGCGGTCGAGGCGGGTACGGATCGCCGCGAGGTCGGCGACCCGCGCCGGATCGACGGGCAGCCTCGGCACTTCGGTCGCGGGGTAGTCGGCGATGTCGGTGTCGATGGCCCAGAACGCGCCTTGCGCCTCGCCGCGGGCGTAGGCCGCGATCAGCATGCGCTTGCGCAAGGCCAGCGCCTGGTTCAGGCCGATGTCCATCGCGCGCAGCACTTGCCGCGGCGCCATCGTGCCGATGCCGGGGTCGATGTCGAACGGCTTGCCCGCGTCGCTGACCAGCACCATGGCATGACGGCCCCAGACGGTTTCCAGCCCGAGGTTGTCGTAGACCCCGCCGTCGGCCAGGATCAGGCGGCGGCGGTAGTCGACCTGGTCGTAAAGGTCGGCGCCGTCGACCCGGGTGAAGTCTTCCGGCCGGACGTCCAGTGCGATCGGCGCGAGCACCGGCGGGAATGCGCTCGAGCAGGCGACCGCGGTGGCCACGTCGAAGCGGGGCTTCGGAATGAGGCCGATGCGGTAGTCGCCGGCGTAGGGCTTGGAGAAGCGGAAGCTGACGCCGGTGGCGTAGTTGGTCGCGTTGAACACGAAGCGCGGCGTGTCGGGCAGCGACTGCAGCGAGGCGTCGAGGCCCAGGCGCTGGCGGTATTCCTCGGCGACAGCCTCGCCGGCCGACCGGAAGGGATTGAAGGCGCCCGACAGCACCGAGGCGACGTCGATGTTGCGGGCACAGAAGTCCCGCAGCGGCGCGACGACCTCGGTCTCGAAACGCGGGGAATGCCCGTCGCCCTCGAAGGCCAGTCGCGGCCAGCGCACCGCCAGCAGCCCCGAGGCGATCGATCCCCCCGACACGCTGGACAGGCGCGCCAGCCGGCCCAGCACGCCGAGCTCGTTGAGCCGCCACAGCACGCCGACATGGAAGAGCACGGCCCGGAAGCCGCCGCCGGACAGCGCCAGCGCGATGCCGTCGGCACGCGCGTCAGGATCGAGGGGCATGGCCGTCTCCCGCAGTGGCAATGGTTCAGCCTAGGCAGCGGGGGCGGGGGGCGCAACCTTCCAGTTGGGGATGGCGCGACGCTCAGGATGCCGGTCGGACGCGCGACTACCGGGCGGTCGGGCTGAAGACGAGTTGGGTGTCGACACGCCGGCTCCGGGCGTGACATTCCGCCAAGGACGGGTGATCGCCCTTGAGCGGGCAGGTCGTTCCGGAAGGATCGCGTGCAGCGCTGCTCTCCAGGGCAATGCGGAGCGTCCCTCTGCGCAGATCGGGCGCCAGATTGAACGCCTGCGTCAGCCGGGCAGCGACGGCGCTCGCGCGGGCCAAGCCGAGATCCAGGTTGCCGGAGACGCCCAGCGGCATCGGATCGGCATGCCCACGGACCTTCATCTCGGTGAGCAACCAGCCGCTTGGCGCCGCGCGGGAGGCGCGTTCGAAGTCATCGGTGAGCGCCTGCAGTTCCTGCTCGTCGATGGGCTGGGCGGAACGGGAGGCGAAATGCACCTCGGTTGCCAGTTGGCTGCACTGCTCCGGCAACGGATCGATCAAACGCAGATCCGCGCTGTCCACTTCGAACCGGCCATTCGAGACAGAGCCCGAGGAGTTGTCGCCGGCAATGCGCAGCAGGCTGCGATCACCCACGCCGTGCCACAGGACCTGCGCCCTGCTGACCAGCAGAGTGCCGTCGTCCAGGCGGCAGGCCTGAAGCGGCAATCCTCGCTGCGCGTTCAATTGCCACAACTGTTGCGCCGACTTGTTCAACACCGCGAGGTCGGTAGCCTCGCGATAGAAGCCGAATCGATCGAACACGGCGGCGAAGGTCAGTGGGACGGCGCGGCCGTCTCTGAGCACGAGGGACAGGTAGAGCGGTGCGCCGAGCAGCAGGGCCGCCATCAACGGCACCGCGGTGCGCCGCTCGCGCGCGAATCGAGGCTCTCGCAGGAACGCCAGGAGCAGCATCGCGAATATGCCCTGGAACAGGATCATGAAGATCAGGAGCCACTGCGCCTTGAAGAGGAACATCATCAAGAGCAGCAGGGCACAAGCCCCAAGAATGCCTTGAGCCACTGCAGTGCTGCCGTCGCCCTTGGCGTCGACGTGCCGCTTGGCGGCATGTGCCCCGAACCCGAAGCTGGTCAACAACCCGCCGAGCAGGACCCAGACGTCCTGTTCCTCTGTGCCGGTCGTCTGCATGAGCAACGCGATGTTGAGCGTCAGGCCGAGCCAGGTGATCCAGGCGATCCATCCATAAACCGGAAACGCCGGTCGGCTGTCTTTGCCGGGGCGAAGGCTGACGCTCATCGCGTTCATGAACGGCGACACGACATACAGGCCCCATGCCGATACGAACAAGGTCGTGATGCCCAGGCCGGCCGCGAGAAATATCAGCAGCACGCTGTCGGTCGCGCCGACACCGGAGGGGAAGAAGCCGATCACGAAGAAGCAGTAGGCGAACAGCCAGGCACCGCCGTAGAAGAGCGCGAGCTTGGTGGCGAGCGCCAGCCATGTGCCGATGTCCGGAATCCAGTCCCAATCGCCCTTGGGTCGGGCGCGATCGGGATGCAGTCGAGGCGAATGGAAGTGCGAAGGCGCAACGCGCCGCGCATTGCGGAATCGAAGACTGGTCATGTTGTGGGGCTCCCTCTCCCCATTGGCCGATGTCCGCTGTATTGCGGATCGATGATCGGCACTGGCTGCAAGCTGGCGGCGCGGGACGCTCGATGCCGTGCGGCTACCATCGCCCGTGCCCTGCTTCAGCTCGAGATTGTCTCTCCGTGAACACCACTTCTGCCCTTGCCCCCGCCCCCACCGCCTTCATGCTCGACCTCGACGGCACGCTGGTCGACACGCTGGGCGACTTCGTCGCCGTGCTCAACCGGGTGATGGCCGACATGGCGCTGCCCGAGGTCTCGCGCGCCTTCGTCGAGCACACCATCGGGCAGGGGAGCGAGCACCTGATCCGCAGCGTGCTCGCCGAGGCCGGCGCGCCGCAGCAGCGCTACGAGGAAGCCTGGACGCTGTACCAGCGCCATTACGAGGTGCTCAACGGCGAGCACGCCGATGTGTTTCCCGGCGTCATCGAGGGGCTGGACGCGCTGAAGGCGCTCGGCCTGCCGATGGCCTGCCTGACCAACAAGCCGGCCGCCTTCGCGCGCGAACTGCTCCGGCGCAAAGGCCTGGCGCATTACTTCGACCGCGTCTTCGGCGGCGATGACTTCGAACGCAAGAAGCCCGATCCGATGCCGCTGCTCAAGACCTGCGAGGCGCTCGGCAGCATGCCGGCGACGACCTGGATGATCGGCGACTCCAGCAACGACGCCCGCGCCGCGCACGCGGCCGGTTGCCCGATCGCGCTGGTCAGCTACGGCTACAACCACGGCGAGCCGATCCGCGGCGTGCCTGCGGATCGCTATCTCGACCGGCTGGACGAGTTGCTCGGCTGAGCGCTCACGGGACGTCGGTCAGGGCGCCCGACATGGCGCCCGACATGGCGCCGCTCAGGGTCGCCCGCGAGGGCGCCGCGCGAGCCCTCAGCGGTTGCTGCCCACCGCGTTGCGGCTGCTCGTCGGGGCGGGCTTGGCGCCCCCCAGCAGCGCCACCTTCAGGTCGGAATCCGCCGGCGACTTCCCCAGCCAGATCTTCAGCAGCATGTGGAAGAAGTCTTCGCCCTTGATCGGCTCGCCCGGAATCAGCTGGCCGTTGACGAAGACCACCGTGCCGGTGCCGGGGATGTAGTCCACGCCGAAGCTCTCGCCGGTCTTGAGCTTCTTCTTCTGCACGAAGATCTCCGACATGCGCAGCACGCCGCTGATCGAGCGGCCGAACTCCTCGCGGGTCGCGTTCTGCTCCATGCCCTTGGTGAAGAGCTTGCCCAGCTCCTCGCCGTCGATGTCGCGCAGCATCTGGATGTGGATGCGCTTGGGACCGGTGTTGGCGAGGACGGCTTCCGGGGTGGTGGCCTTCGCATTCAGGTACAGGCCGGCGGTGTAGACCTTGAAGATCGCCTTGTAGCGGATCCCCGCGCCGTTGAGTTGCAGCTTCTGGCCGGCGACCTCGGCGGTGCCGTCGTACTTGACGCCGGCGACCTCGACCGCGGCGGCGGCCGGCGTGGCCGACGACGCGGCCGGGGACGTCGACTGGGCGGACGCCGCCACGGGCGCCAGCAACGCGGCCGCGAGCGAGGCCATCAGGACATTGCGCTTGGACATGGTGTCTCCTTCCCTCCGGAGGATCGGCCGGCTCCGCGGCCGGCTCTGGACGCGAAGTATGCGCGAACCGCCCCGCGCCAGGCCCCCGGGAATCCGCCTGCTACACTGCGCCGCACCATGTTTATCACGCGCAAGCACATCAAGGGGTCGAACGACCGGGGAGCCTGGCCCTGGCGATCCTGGCACGACTTCACCTGAAGCCGCCTGCTGCTTGCCACCCGCCGTCCCCTCCATCCCCCGGACGCGGGTCACCGTCACACTCTTGCTGCACCCTACCCGACGGGGCAGGTCCAACAGGCGACCTGAGTTTCCGCTTGCGCGCGCGCCGTGATGCCCTGCGTCACCGGCCTTCGTCGCAGTCGACAAGAGGTTTGACGACGTGATCACCGAACTGGAATTCCAAAGCCTGGCCGCCGACGGCTACAACCGCATCCCGCTGATCAGCGAGGCCTTCGCGGATCTCGAGACCCCGCTCTCGCTGTACCTCAAGCTGTGCGCCGGCAACGGCCCCGGCCGGCACAGCTTCCTGCTGGAATCCGTGGTCGGCGGCGAACGCTTCGGCCGCTACTCCTTCATCGGGCTGCCCGCCCGTACCGTGCTCAAGAGCGAAGGCCCGGTCACCCGGGTCCTGCGCGATGGCGCGGTGATCGAGACCCATGAAGGCGATCCGCTCGCCTTCATCGAGGCCTACCAGCAGCGCTTCAAGGTCGCGCTGCGGCCCGGCATGCCGCGCTTCTGCGGCGGCCTGGCCGGCTACTTCGGCTACGACGCGGTGCGCTACATCGAGCCGCGCCTGGCGCAGACCACGCCCGAGGGCGGCCTGCCCACGCCGGACGTGATGCTGCTGCAATGCGAGGAACTCGCCGTCATCGACAACCTGTCGGGCAAGCTCTACCTGATCGTCTATGCCGACCCCGGCCAGCCCGAGGCCTACTTCAAGGCCAAGAAGCGGCTGACCGAGCTCAAGGACAAGCTGGGCTACTCGGTGGCCGCGCCGCGCGTGGTGCGCGGACAGGCCCATCCGGTCGAGCGCGAGTTCAACAAGGCCGATTTCCTCGCCTCGGTCGACAAGGCCAAGGCCTACATCGCGGCGGGCGACTGCATGCAGATCGTCTTCGGCCAGCGCCTGAAGAAGCGCTACACCGAATCGCCGCTGAGCCTCTATCGCGCGCTGCGCTCGCTCAATCCCAGCCCCTACATGTATTTCTACGACATGGGGGACTTCCAGATCGTCGGCGCCTCGCCCGAGATCCTGGTGCGCCAGGAATCGACGCCGGAGGGCCGCAAGGTGACGATCCGCCCGCTGGCCGGCACGCGTCCGCGCGGCGGCACGCCGGAGCAGGACCAGGCGCTCGAGGTGGAGCTCAAGGCCGATCCCAAGGAGCGCGCCGAGCACCTGATGCTGATCGACCTGGCCCGCAACGACATCGGTCGCATCGCGCGGACCGGCAGCGTCAAGGTCACCGACGCCTTCGCGGTCGAGCGCTATTCGCATGTGATGCACATCGTCAGCAACGTCGAGGGACTGCTGGAGGACGGCGTCGGCAACATGGACGTGTTCCGCGCCGCCTTCCCGGCCGGCACGCTCTCGGGCGCGCCCAAGATCCGCGCGATGGAGATCATCGACCAGCTCGAGCCGGTCAAGCGCGGCATCTACGGCGGCGCCTGCGGCTACCTGAGCTTCGGCGGCGACATGGACCTGGCCATCGCCATCCGCACCGGCGTCGTCATGGACCAGGTGCTGTACGTGCAGGCGGCGGCGGGCATCGTGGCCGACTCGGTCCCCGAGCTCGAATGGAAGGAGACCGAGGTCAAGGCGCGCGCGCTGCTGCGCGCCGCGGAGTTGGTCGAGGAAGGTTTCTGAAGCTGAAGTGAACGAAGGAGCAACGACATGCTGCTGATGATCGACAACTACGACAGCTTCACCTTCAACCTGGTGCAGTACTTCGCCGAACTCGGCGCCGAGGTGAAGACGGTCCGCAACGACCAGATCACGCTCGACGAGATCGCGGCGCTCAAGCCCACCCACCTCGTGCTCTCGCCAGGCCCCTGCACGCCGAAGGAAGCCGGCATCTGCGTGCCGGCGATCCAGCGCTTCATCGGCCAGTTGCCGATCCTGGGCGTGTGCCTGGGCCACCAGAGCATCGGCGCCGCGCTCGGCGGGAACATCGTCCGCGCGAAGGTGCAGATGCACGGCAAGTCCTCGACGATCACCACCGACACGCAGGGCGTCTTCAGCGGCTTGCCGGAGCGTTTCGACGTGATCCGCTACCACTCGTTGGCGATCGAGGAAGCGACGATCCCGGCCGAGCTGGAGATCAGCGCGCGCAGCGAGGACGGCGAGATCATGGGCGTGCGCCACCGCGCGCTGGCCGGCACCGCCACGCCGCTGGAGGGCGTGCAGTTCCATCCCGAATCCATCCTGTCCGAGCACGGTCACGCGATGCTCAAGAACTTCCTGGAGTTGGCGCGATGAATGCGAGCACGAACACGGCCACGGACGCCCGCGCGACGGTCGTCGACCTGCGCAGCGACACCGTCACCCAGCCCAGCGCCGGCATGCGTGCCGCCATGGCCGCGGCGCCGCTGGGCGACGACGTCTTCGGCGACGACCCCAGCGTCAATGCGCTGCAGGCGGCGCTGGCGGAGCGCCTGGGCTTCGAGGCGGCGCTCTTCATGCCCACCGGCACGCAGAGCAACCTGTGCGCGCTGATGGCGCATTGCCAGCGCGGCGACGAGTACATCGTCGGCCAGTTCGCCCACACCTACCGCTGGGAAGGCGGCGGCGCCGCGGTGCTGGGGTCGATCCAGCCGCAGCCCCTGAACCATGCGCCCGATGGCTCGCTGCCGTTGGCCGACATCGAGGCCAACATCAAGCCCGACGATGCCCATTTCGCGCGCACCCGGCTGCTGGCGCTGGAGAACACCATCGGCGGCAAGGTGCTGCCGATGGGCTATCTGGCCGACGCGTCCGAGCTGGCGCGACGACACGGCCTGGCCCGTCACCTCGATGGCGCGCGCCTGTTCAACGCGGCGGTCGCCGTGGCCGCCGCCGAGGGCGGCGATCCGTATGCCGCGGCCCGGCGCATCTGCGGGCATTTCGACAGCGTGTCGGTGTGCTTCTCCAAGGGCCTGGGCGCGCCGGTGGGCTCGGTGCTGTGCGGCTCGCGCGAGCTGATCCAGCGCGCGCACCGCTCGCGCAAGATGCTCGGCGGCGGCATGCGCCAGGCCGGCGTGCTGGCCGCGGCGGCGCACTACGCGCTCGACCATCAGGTCCGGCGCCTGGCCGAGGACCATGCGCTCGCCAGCCGCCTGGCCGAAGGCCTGCGCGGCCTGCCCGGCCTGACGGTCGAGGCGCCGCAGACCAACATCGTGTTCTGCGACGTCGACAGGGACATCGCCGCGAAGCTGGTCGCGCATCTGAAGGCACAGGGCGTGCTGGCGACGGGCCTCTACAAGCTGCGCTTCGTCACCCACCTGGACGTCGACGCCGCCGGCGTCGACCATGCGATCGCGGCGGTGCGCCGCTTCTTCAACGCCTGAGCGGGAGGCTGCCATGCCCATCACCGACAACGAAGCGCTGACGCGGGTCATCGAGCACCGCGAGATCTTCCACGACGAGATGCTGGCGCTGATGCGCCGCATCATGAGCGGCGAGATCTCGCCGGTGACCGCCGCGGCGATCCTGATCGGGCTGCGGGTGAAGAAGGAGACCATCGGCGAGATCACCGCCGCCGCGCAGGTGATGCGCGAGTTCTCCGTCAAGGTGCCGATCGATCCCGGGCCGCATCTGGTGGATGTCGTCGGCACCGGCGGCGATGGCGCGCACACCTTCAACATCTCGACCTGCTCGATGTTCGTCGCGGCCGCGGCCGGCGCGCAGGTGGCCAAGCACGGCAACCGCAGCGTCTCGTCCAAGACCGGCAGCGCGGACGTGCTGGAGGCGCTCGGCGTGACGCTGTCGCTGCCGCCCCAGGCCGTGGCCGATTGCGTGCAGAAGACCGGCATCGGCTTCATGTTCGCGCCCAACCATCACCCGGCGATGAAGAACATCGCGCCCGTCCGCAAGGAGCTGGGCGTGCGCACGATCTTCAACATCCTGGGCCCGCTGACCAACCCGGCCAATGCGCCCAACATCCTGATGGGCGTCTTCCATCCGGACCTGGTCGGCATCCAGGTCCGCGTGATGCAGCGCCTGGGCGCGCAGCATGCGGTCGTGGTCTACGGCAAGGACAACATGGACGAGATCTCGCTGGGCGCGGCGACGCTGGTCGGCGAACTGCGCAACGGCGAGATCCGCGAATACGAGATCCATCCCGAGGACTTCGGCATGCCGATGGTCGCCAGCCGCAACCTGCGGGTGAGCGGCCCCGAGGAGAGCCGCCGCATCCTGCTGGGCGTGCTGGGCAATGAACCGGGCGCGGCGCGCGACATCGTGCTGCTGAACGCCGGCGCGACGCTGTATGCGGCCAATGTCGTCGAGTCCATCGCCGACGGCATCGTGAAGGCGCGCGCGGCGATCGAGTCCGGCGCGGCGCGCGCCAAGCTCGACCAGTTCGTCGCCGAGACGCAGCGGCAAGCCGCGGCGCAGTCCTGACCGCGGCGACGCCAGGCCCGAGCGGGCTTCGGCGTCGACCGCCCCCGGCCCTGGCGCCGGACCTGAAGTGAGAAAGCCATGTCCGACATCCTGGATCGCATCAATGCCGTCAAGCGCGACGAGGTCGCTGCCGCGCAGGCCCGCCTGCCGCTGGCCGCGCTGCGTGCCGAGGCGGAATCGCGCGCCGAGCCCACGCGCGGCTTCGCGAAAGCCCTGCGCGCCAAGATCGCCGCCGGCCGCAGCGGCGTGATCGCCGAGGTGAAGAAGGCCAGTCCCAGCAAGGGCGTGCTGCGCGCCGATTTCCGTCCCGCCGACATCGCCCGCAGCTACGAGCAGCATGGCGCGGCCTGCCTGAGCGTGCTCACCGACGCGCCGCACTTCCAGGGCTCGATCGACTACCTGCAGCAGGCGCGCGCCGCCTGCGCACTGCCGGTGCTGCGCAAGGACTTCATGGTCGACCCGTACCAGGTCTACGAGGCGCGCGCGATGGGGGCGGACTGCATCCTGCTGATCGTCGCCAGCCTGGAGGACGGGCTGATGGCGGAACTCGAGGATTGCGCGCTGGGCCTCGGCCTGGACGTGCTGGTCGAGGTCCACGACGGGGCCGAGCTCGAGCGCGCGCTGCGCCTGAAGACCCCGCTGGTGGGCATCAACAATCGCAACCTGAAGACCTTCGAGGTCACGCTGGACACGACATTGGGGCTGCTGCCGCAGGTGCCCGCGGATCGCCTGCTGGTGACCGAATCGGGCATCCTCGGTCTCGACGACGTCAAGCGCATGCGCGATGCGCAGGTGAACGCCTTCCTGGTCGGCGAGGCCTTCATGCGCGCGCCCGACCCGGGCGTGGCGCTGTCGGCGCTGTTCGGTTGAGCCCGGCGATGTCCGCGACGCTGCAAGCCGTCGACTGGCGGGCCGGCGACGGCTGGCAGCCGCTGATCGATGCCTGGCGCGCCGGCGCTGACGGCCAGCGCATCGAGGCGCTGCTGAAGGCGCGTCTGGCCGCCGGCGCGACGATCTATCCGCCCGATCCCTTGCGAGCGCTGCGGCTGACGCCGCTGACGAACACCAAGGCGGTCATCGTCGGTCAGGACCCGTACCACGGGCCCGGGCAGGCCGAGGGACTGGCGTTCTCGGTGCCCGCAGGCCAGAAGCTGCCGCCGTCGCTGCGCAACATCTTCAAGGAACTGCAGCGCGACCTGGGGCAGCAGCCGGCGATGTCGGGCCATCTCGGCGCCTGGGCCCGCCGCGGCGTGCTGCTGCTCAACACCAGCCTGACCGTCGAGGACGGGGCCGCCGCCTCGCACGCGAAGAAGGGTTGGGAGTCGCTGACCGATGCGCTCATCGCGGCGACCGCGCGGGATCCGTCGCCGAAGGTCTATCTGCTGTGGGGCGCCCATGCACAGGCCAAGGCGCCGCTGATCGAGGCGGCTGGACAGGGGCATCTGGTGCTCCAGGCCAACCATCCGTCGCCGCTCTCCGCGACGCGTGGACCGGCGCCGTTCATCGGCTGCGGTCACTTCTCGGCGGCGAGCGAATGGCTGCGCGGGAAGGGCGTCGAGCTGTCCTGGTCGCTGGACTGATCACCGCCCCCACCGCTGGCCCTCACCCCGCCCTCTCCCGCCAGCGGGCGAGTGCGATCGACTGAAGTCCGCATACTCCCTCCCCACGATCCCTCAGTGAAGCCATAACTGGTACTGTGGTGGTCATAACCTGCATTCCCGTCGCGGAGCGGCTCGCACATCAGGGTTAAGTCCAGTGCGCTACCAATTGACGCTCCGCGTTTTTTGGTACTAAACTGGTATTAATCATGAAGAGCCACCCCTTGGCGGACGCCTGGTCCGCGCCCTTGCAGCCGCGCTTCACCGCCGTCCGCTACCTCGTGGGGGTGGATGGCGGTGGTACCGGCACGCGGGTGCGGCTGAGCGATATCCATGGACGGCTGCTCGGACAGGGTTGGGCCGGCCCGTCGGCGCTCGGCCAGGGAATCGCCCAGGCCTGGCGTCACATCCAGACGGCCGTCCAGGAGGCCGCGACCAAGGCCGGCATCGAACGCCTGCCGCTCGCCGAAGCCGGCATCGGCCTCGGTCTGTCCGGCGCCGGCGTCGCCGCGCAGGCGCAGGCCTTCATCGCGCAGCAGCCCGGCTATGCCCACATCGAACTCGTGAACGACGGCACCACGTCCGTCATCGGGGCCCATGCCGGCCGGCCCGGGGGCGTCATCGCCGCCGGCACCGGCACCGTGGGCGAGGCCCTGCGCGCCGATGGCTCGCTGGTGTGCGTCAGCGGCTGGGGCTGGATCGGCGGGGACGAGGGCAGCGGCGCCTGGCTCGGCATCCAGGCGATGCGCCAGGCCCAGAAGGCCATGGACGGCCGCGCCCAACCGGGCCCGCTGGCCCAGGCGGTGTGGGGCGTCGCCGGCTGCCAGCACGAGCAGGATCGCGACGCGATCAACGCCTGGGTCGCCCAGGCCGGGCAGCATGCCTATGCGCAGCTGGCGCCGCTCGTCTTCGAGCATGCGGGATCGGATCCGGCCGCGGCCGCGCTGGTCGCGCAGGCGGTGGCGGAACTGGAGCAGCTCGCGCTCGCGCTGGACCCTTCGCAGCAGCTGCCGCTGTCGCTGGCGGGCAGCGTGGCGCAGCGGCTCGCGGGACTTTTCTCAGGCAACATTCGGGCCCGTTGCGTGTCGCCCCAGGGCGACTCGGCCGACGGTGCGCTGCGGCTGGTCCGCGGCGCTCTCTCCGAACCCCGTTGAGAAGCAGAGAAGCCCGATGAGCACCAAGCTGCCCTTCCAGTTCAAGCCCGATCCCGCCGCCGCCTCGCCGCTGTACATGCAGCTGGCCCACAAGCTGGCGCAAGCGATCCGCGAAGGGCAGTACCAGGCCGACGAGGCGCTGCCGTCCGAGCGCGTGCTGTCGGAATCCCTGGACCTGTCGCGCGTCACTGCGCGCAAGGCGATCGACCGCCTGGTCGAGCAGGGCCTGATCGTGCGCAAGCGCGGCTCCGGCAACTACATCGCGCCCAAGCTCGAGCAGCCGCTCTCGCGCCTGACCAGCTTCTCCGAGGAACTCCACCAGCGTGGCTTCAAGCCCAGCAGCCGCTGGCTGACGCGCGGCTTCGCCATGGCGGCGCCGGACGAGCAGCTGTCGCTGGGCCTGACCACCGGTCAACGGGTCGCGCGCCTGGAACGCCTGCGCCTGGCCGATGCGGTCGTCATGGCCTATGAGCTGTCGGTGCTGCCCGAGGCGGTGCTGCCGGAACCCCAGAAGGTCGAGTCCTCGCTGTACGAGCACCTCGCCCAGCACGGCGGCGCGCCGGTGCGGGCGCTGCAGCACATCCGCGCGATCAATGCGGACTCGCGTCTGGCCGGACTGCTGGAAGTGCCGGTCGGCCAGGCCGTGCTGTTCATCACCCGCGTGGGCTACCTCGACCAGGGTCAGGCCGTCGAGCTCACCCATTCCTACTGCCGCAGCGACTACTACGACTTCGTCGCGGAGATGAGGCGAGACGGATGACGACCCAGCACATCGACGGATTCGTACTGACACCTGGCGGCTTCATCCGCGGTGTGCTGGAACATGACAAGGGACGCATCGTCCGCATCGACGGCAGTGCCGTCGCCGAGCACGAGGTGCGGCACGGCGCGCAGGACCTGCCGCTGATCCTCCCTGGCTTCATCGACACCCATGTCCACGGCGGCGCCGGCCGCGACACGATGGAAGGCGGCGACGCGGCCGCGCGGCTCGCGCAGCTGCATGCGCGGCACGGCACGACCTCGCTGCTGGCCACGACGATGACCGCGCCGCTGGACGAGATCCGTCAGGC
Organism: Roseateles chitinivorans; assembly: GCF_002761755.1. Lineage (GTDB taxonomy): Bacteria > Pseudomonadota > Gammaproteobacteria > Burkholderiales > Burkholderiaceae_C > Roseateles > Roseateles chitinivorans. The sequence goes on along the minus strand of NZ_PEOG01000010.1, from coordinate 105,729 downwards.
GATGCGCGCGCTCGCGCCCACCTGTGCCGAGCGGCCCGCCGGTGGCGCTCGCGTGCTGGGCGTGCACCTGGAAGGGCCCTACATCAATCCCGGCAAGCTCGGCGCGCAGCCGGACTTCGCCAAGGCCGCGTCGATCGACGAGATCCGCGCGCTGCATGCGCTGGCCCCGATCCGCCTGATCACGCTGGCGCCGGAGCTGCCCGGCAATCTCGAACTCGTGGAGCGGCTGAGCGAAGCGGGCTTCCGCATCCAGATCGGCCACACGCTGGGCACCTACGAGGACGGCGTCGCCGCGCTGGCCCGGGGCGCCGGGGGATTCACCCACCTGTTCAACGCGATGACGGGCCTGCATCACCGCGAGCCCGGCATGGTCGGCGCGGCGCTGGCCCACGCGCGCTACGCCGAGATCATTCCCGACCTGCTGCATGTGCATCCGGGCGCGATCCGCGTCGCGCTGCGCAGCATCCCGCACCTGTTCTGCGTCACCGATTCGACGGCGGCGGCCGGCATGCCCGATGGCGAGTACCGACTCGGCCGCCATCGCGTCACCAAGTGCCTGGGCGGCGTGCGCCTGCCCGACGGCACGCTGGCCGGATCGACGCTGACGATGGACCAGGCGCTGCGCAACCTGGTGCTGAAGCTGGGCCTGCCGATCGAGGACGCGTCGCGGCGCGTCTCGACGAACGCGGCCGATTACCTGGGTCTGGACGATCGGGGCCGCCTGGCCCCGGGCGCCTGGGCGGACTTTGTCGTGATGGACCGTGGCTTGCAGTTGCACAGCGTGGTCGTCGAAGGAGAAGCGATTGACCTCGCGCATGCTGGATGAGGCGCTGAGCGCGCCGCAAGTGGTGGCCCGTCAACTGGCCGCCGATCAGAACGCCTATGCGGCCTTGGGCGACGCGCTGCGCGAGCAGCCGCCGAGCGCGCTGCTGACGATCGCCCGCGGCAGTTCGGACCACGCGTCCCACTACCTGGCCTACCTGGTCATGGCGCGACTGGGTCGTCTGGTGACCTCGCTGCCGATGTCGCTGATCACGCTCTATCAAAGCAGGATCGAGAGCAAGGGCCTGGTGTCGCTGGCGTTCTCGCAGTCGGGCCAGAGCCCGGACCTGGTCTCGCCCACGCAGTACTTCCGTGCCAACGGTGCGCGCACCGTGGCCTTCGTGAATGCCGACGGCTCGCCGCTGGAGGCCGCCGCCGAGCATGTGTTCCGCCTGCATGCGGGCGTCGAGCAGAGCGTGGCCGCGACCAAGAGCTACATCGCGCAGCTGGTGGCCGGCGCCCGCGTCGTCGCCGCCTGGCAGGGCGACGAGGACCTCGCCGCCGCGCTGCAGACGCTGCCGCAGGCGATGGAGCAGGCCGCCAGGCAACGCTGGGATGTGGCGGTGGAGGCGCTCAAGGGCGCGGACAAGCTCTTCGTCATCGGCCGAGGCACCTCGCTGCCGATCGCGCTGGAGGCGGCGCTGAAGTTCAAGGAGACCTGCGGCATCCAGGCCGAGGCCTTCTCCGGCGCCGAGGTGAAGCACGGACCGATGGCGCTGGTGGACGAGGGCTATCCGCTGCTGGTGTTCGCGCCGCGCGGACCGGCGCAGGCGGGCCTGCTCGCGCTGGCCGAGGAGATGCGCGGCCGTGGCGCGCGCGTGCTGCTGGCGGCGCCCGAAGGCACGCCGGGCGCGGAACTGCCGCTGACCTGCACCGGCAACGAGGACCTCGATCCGATCGCCGCGGTGCAGAGCTTCTATCCGATGGTCGAGGCGCTGGCGCAGGCGCGGGGGCTGAACCCCGACCAGCCGCGCCATCTGGCCAAGGTCACCAAGACCCATTGATTTCCACCCCAGCCGGCGATCCGCGGGCCAGGCAGAAGAGAACGACATGAGCGAGCAAGCATTCCATCCGGGCCGGCTGGTGATGGTGGACATCCAGGGCAAGACGCTGGATGCGGCGACCGCGGCCTTCCTGCGCGACAACCGGATCCGCGCGGTCTGCCTGTTCCGCAAGAACCTGGGCACCGAGGCCGAGGTCCGCCAGCTGACCCGCGACCTGCGCGAGGCCCTGGGCCCCGACGCGCTGATCGGCCTGGACCAGGAGGGCGGCTCGGTGGTGCGGGCGACCTTCCTGCCGCAACCGCCGTCGGCGATGGCGCTGGGCGCCGCGGGCGCCGAAGCGCTGGCCGAGCAGGTCGGCGCGGCGGTGGCGCGCGGGCTGCGCGGCATCGGCATCAACTGGAACTTCGCGCCGGTCACCGACATCAACAACAACCCGGCCAATCCGGTGATCGCCGAGCGCAGCTTCGGCGAGACCGCCGACACCGTCACCCGCCTGGCCGGCGCCTGGATGAAGGGCTCGATGGACGCGGGCGTGGCCTGCTGCATCAAGCACTTCCCGGGCCATGGCGACACGCATGTCGATTCCCACCTGGACCTGCCGACGGTGGACAAGTCGCGCGCCGAACTGGACGCGCTCGAGCTCAAGCCGTTCCAGGCGCTGCGCGACCTGGCGCCGTCGATCATGACCGCGCACATCGTCTATCCGCAGATCGACCCGCACTACCCGGCGACCTTGTCCCGCACGATCCTGGGCGGCATCCTGCGCGACGAGTACGGCTACGACGGCGTCGTCATCACCGACGCGCTGATGATGAAGGCCATCGCCGAGCGCTATGGCTATGCCAAGGCGGCGGTGCTGGCGATCAACGCGGGCGCCGACATGATCCTGGCGCAGGGCTCCCTGGCCGAGCAGGCGCAGGCGATCCACGCGCTGCAGGACGCGCTGACCCGCGGCGACCTGAGCGTCGAGCGCGGCCGTCAGGCCGAGGCCCGGCTGGACCGGCTGGCGCGGGAGTTCCCGGTCCGCTTCGACGACTACCAGGGCGCGCCGCGCGAGGCCGATGACCGGCTGATGCGTCGAGCCTGGTCCGCCGGCCTGAGCGCGCTGCGCGGCGCGCTGCCGCCGGCGACCGATCGCCCGACCCGCGTGCTGGTGCAGGACGAGGTGCCGACCGATGGTGTGTCCGAGGCAGGGCCGACCGGTGCGCAGGTGCGCGCGCTGTTCGAGGGCTACAGCGACGTCGAGTTCGTCTCGCTCGCCGACATCACCGCCCTCGACTGGGCGACGGTGCCGACGGATGGCCGCTTCACCATCGTCGCCTCGACGCATCGGGCGCGGTATGGCGCGCAGGCCGGCGGCTGGCGGCCCGACCTGCACCTGGTGCTGTGGAATCCGTTCCAGGCGCTGGACGTGGCCGCGCCCACGGTGATCAGCTGGGGCTATGCCGATGGCGCGCTGGACGCGCTGGGTGCGTGGCTGCAGGGGAGGGGGCAGGCCGGCGGCCGGTCGCCGGTCACCCTGGACTGATGTCCTCCTGACGCTCCCTTCGTTCCGAAGTCTTCCGTCCGCGCCGCACGCACCGAGGTCCTCCCCATGAGCTCATCGCCCACCTCTCCCGCCGGCCCCGCCGCGGGCCAGCCCGTCCGCGCGCAGCGCAGCCCGATCCGCTGGGTGTCGAGCCTGTACTTCGTGCAGGGGATGCAGTTCTTCGTCGTCATGCTGATCGCCGGCCTGATGTTCAAGAACATGGGCGTGTCCAACGACCAGATCGCGCGCTGGACCGGCCTGCTCGGCCTGGCCTGGGCCTTCAAGCCCCTGTGGAGTCCGTTCCTGGAGCTGGCCCGCAGCAAGAAGCTGATCGTCGTGGCGGGGCAGTACACCGGCGCGGTCGGCCTGGCCCTGATGGTGATCGCGCTGCAGCTGCCGATGTGGTTCGCGGCCAGCATCGCGGTGCTGTTCCTGCTGGCCTATGCGTCCGCGACGCACGACATCGCCTGTGACGGCCTCTACATGGCCTCGCTCGACGACAAGCAGCAGGCGGCCTACGCCGGCTGGCAGGGCGCGTTCTTCAATGCCTCGAAGTTCCTGACGCTGGGCGGGCTGCTGGTGCTCGCGGGTCACCTGGAGCGCGGCATCGGCGTCATGAACGCGTGGTCGGTGATCTTCGCGCTGCTCTCGGTGCTGCTCTTCGTGCTGGCCAGCTACAACGCCTACGCGCTGCCGGGCGCGCTGAACACGGACCACGGCGACCTCACCGCCACCGGCGTCCTGAGGACGCTGCGGGAGGTCATCGCCGACTTCCTCGGCAAGCCCGGGATCTGGCTGTCGATCCTGTTCATCGTGATGTTCCGTTTTGCCGAGGGCCAGGTGCAGACGATCGGTCCGCTGTTCCTGATCGAGGCGCGCGACAAGGGCGGCCTGGGCCTGACGACCGAGCAGGTGGGCGGCATCTACGGCACGGTCGGCACGGCGGCCTTCCTGGCGGGCAGCATCGTCGGCGGCTACTTCACCAGCTGGCTGAGCCTGCGTCGCGCGATGCCTTTCCTGATCGTGGCGATGGCGGTGCCCAACGCGACCTTCTATTACCTCGCCGTCACGATGCCGGCGGACCTGTGGCATGTGGGCTTCGCGGTGGCGGTGGAGATGCTGGGCTACGGCTTCGGTTTCGTCGGGATGATCCTGTACATCATGCAGGCGGTGGCGCCGGGCCGGTACCAGACGGCGCACTACGCGCTCGGCTCGGGCGTGATGCAGCTGGGCTTCATCCTGTCCAAGACGATCAGCGGCGACATCCAGGTCGCCATGGGCTACGAGCACTTCTTCCTGTGGACGATCGCCTGTGGCGCCCCGGCGCTGATCCTGCTGCTGTTCGTGCGCATGCCCGGCAAGTCGAGCGCGCCGACCGTGGCCGCGTCGGGGGCCGCGGAACCTGTGGAGCGCACCGTATGAAGACCTGGTTCGCGGCGACGCTGGTCGTTGCCGCCATGTCCGCGCATGCCGGCCAGGAGCCGGCCTTCTTCTTCGACGACTTCAGCTACGCCGACACGGCGGCCCTGTTCAAGCAGGGGTGGACGGCGCGCAGCGCGCCCGGCCATCCGGGGCTGCCCGGCGCGCGCTGGGCGCCGGAGGCGTTGAGCCTGGTGGACGGGCAATTGCGTCTGCGCGGCACGACCGACGGCACCGGCCCCGGCACGACGCAGGTGCAGGTGTGCCACCAGCGCAAGTACCTGGCCGGCACCTACGCCGCCCGGCTCCGTTTCAGCGACCAGCCGGTGAGCGGTGCCGACGGCGATCCGGTGATCCAGACCTTCTACGCGGTCAGCCCGCTGAAGCATGACTTCGATCCCGAGTTCAGCGAGCTCGACTGGGAGTACCTGCCCAATGGCGGCTGGGGCAGCGACAAGACCCGCATCTATGGCATCACCTGGCAGACGGTGCGTCTGGAGCCGTGGCTGGCCTTCAACCAGCAGCACGAGGAGTTCGGCCCGCTCGGCGAGCGCGGCCGCGACTGGCACACGCTGGTGATGCAGGTCGCCGACGGCCGCACTTATTGGTTCATCGACGGCCGCAAGGTCGACGAACACGGCGGCCGCAACTATCCGGTGGTGCCGATGTCGATCAACTTCAACCTGTGGTTCTCGCCGGGCGGTCCGCTGCCCACGGGCGACGCAGGCGGCCCGCCGCGGGTCTACGAGCAGGACGTCGACTGGGTCTTCCATGCGAAGGACGCCGTCCTGAGCCCGGCCCAGGTGGAAGCGCAGGTGAAGCGCTGGCGCGCCGGCGGCATCGCGCGGCTCGACCAGGTCCCGCCGGCCACGCCCGCGCTCGAGAGCCGCTGCGACTTCTGAGCGTCTGTTTCCTTCCGATCCTCGTCCCATGAACGCTTCCTCGAAACGCATCGCGTCCGTCGACGCGATGCGCGGCCTGGCCGTCGCCGCGATGCTGCTGGTCAACAACCCCGGCGACTGGAGCCACGTCTACCCACCGCTGGAGCACGCGGCGTGGAACGGCTGGACGCCGACCGACCTGGTGTTCCCGTTCTTCCTGTTCATCGTGGGCGTCTCCTTGTCGCTGGCCATGGGCGCGCGCATCGAGGCCGGCGACGGTACGTCCTTGCGCGTCACCGTGGTCAAGCGTGGCCTGCGCATCGTGGCGCTGGGTCTGGTGCTGCACGCGCTGGCCTGGTGGTTGATGGACAAGCCGGCGCTGCGCATTCCCGGGGTGCTGCAGCGCATCGGCCTGTGCTTCGCGCTCGCCGGACTCATCGCGATCCAGTGGCGGGCCGCCGGTCAACGCGTCTGGCTCGCCGCCCTGCTGGTCGGGTATGGCGCCTTGCTGCTGTGGGGCGGCCCACTCGACAAGGCCGGCAACATCGCCAGCCGTGTCGATGCGTGGCTGCTCGGTCCCCATGGCTATGAGTGGGATCCGGTGACCGGCCTCGGCCATGACCCGGAAGGCCTGGTCGCGACGCTCGGCGCCCTGGCGACGGCGCTGCTGGGCTGGCGCTGCGGCGAGGCGCTGCGCGCCGGCGCCCTCAGGCAGCTCGCGGCCGTCGGCCTCATCGCGGCGGCCACGGGCTTCGCGCTCGACGCCATCGGCCTGATGCCGATCAACAAGAACCTCTGGACGCCTTCCTTCGTGCTGTGGACCGGCGGGCTGGCCGCGCTGGTGCTGCTCGCGGCGCATGCGCTGATCGACCGGCTCGGCGCGCCCGCGCTGTTCCGCAGCTTCGGCGTCAACGCGATCGCGGCCTACGCGGGGGCCTGGATCTGCAGCGTCCTGATCGCGGCCTTCGGCTGGATGCCGACGCTGTACGGCCAGGGCCTGGGCTGGCTGGGCGCCTGGCTCGGGCCGCGTGCGCAGTCGCTGGGCTTCGCGGTGGCCTTCGTGGGCGTGTGGTGGCTCATCGTGCGCGAGCTCGACCGGCGCCGCTGGTACTGGAAGATCTGAGCGGGCCGCGCCCGCACAATACCGGTCCATGAGCCCGGAGACCTTCGCCATTCGCATGCCGCCCGACATCCGCTCGGTGCGGGTCGGGGAGCATCCGGTCGTCGTCATCGACGATTTCCTCGCGCATCCGCAGGCGCTGGTCGAGGCGGCCTGCCAGGCGCGCTTCGAGCGCTGTCCCGGCGCTGACGAGCGCAAGGGCTATCCCGGGCTGCGGGCGCCGGTGCCCGCGGCCTACAGCGAAACCTTGACGGAGCTGCTGGACCCGCTGATCCGGCTGAACTTCGGCGTCCCCGAGGAACTGCCGCTGCGCAAGTCGCCGTGCGCCTTCTCGGTGACGACGGTGGCCCCCGAGGACCTGGGACCGCTGCAGCGGGTGCCGCATTTCGACGCCAGCACGCCGCACTTCATGGCCGTGATGCTCTACCTCTGCGACGAGCGCCATGGCGGCACCGCCTTCTACCGCCACAAGGCCAGCGGCCTGCAGCAGATCACCGCCGATCAGCGCGAGCGCTACGGCGACCTGATCTATGCGGAGATGGAGCGCTGCCCAGCGCCGCCGCGCTATTTCAGCGACTCGGACGACTGCTTCGAGCTGCTGGGCATGCTGCCGGCGCGATTCAACCGACTGGTGGCCTACCGGGGCAGCCTGCTGCACTCGGCCATCGTCAACCCCGCGCTGGGGCTCAGCAGCGACCCGCGCCAGGGCCGGCTGACCATCACCACCTTCTACGACTTCTAGTGCGCGAGCGCTGCTGGCCGGCGGGCAGCGGAGCCGCTGGCTCGCGCGGCTGTTCAGCCGCGCAGCGCAATAAAAAAGCCCGGCGGCTGCCGGGCTTTCGAGGTGACGCGGCGGTGCCGGTCAGAACTTGGCGCTCAGGCCCAGCTTGTAGGTGGTCTCGCCCTTGAAGCTCCAGGCCGGATAGCCGGCGCGCAGCGGATCCTTGATGGCGGTGTTGGAGGCCGCGGCGGCGCCGTACTGGACGTCGTCTTCCTTGGTCAGGTTGATCGCCTCGAACGACAGCCGCAGGTTCTTGGTGATGTTCCAGCCCACGCTGGCGTCCAGCGTGCCGTAGGCATCGTGCATGCGGTTGCCGTACCAGAACGCGCCTTCGCGGATCATGTACTTCGAGCGCCAGTTGTAGGCCAGGCGGGCGAAGTACTGCTCGTTCTCGTAATAGCCGACCAGGTTCACGTTGTGCTTGGACGACTGGGTGAACAGGTTCAGCCCATCCAGGTAGCTGCTGGCCGGCGCTGTGCCTTCGGTGAAGGTGTAGTTGCCCTGCGCGCCGAAGCCGTTGCCGAAGGCGTGGTTGGCCTGCAGTTCCACCCCGCGGATCTTGCCGCCGCCGGCGTTCTGGAAGCTCTGCACCGTCCAGTTGTCGACGCCGGTCTTGGGATCGACCAGGCCGACCTTCTGGTTCGGCGTGGCGTTGGCGACGACGAAGTTGGAGATGTCCTTGATGAAGTAGGTGGCCGACATCATGTTGCCGCGGCCGTAGTAGTACTCCAGGCCGATGTCAGCCTGGCTCGACTTCATCGGCTTGAGGCCGATGTTGCCGATCGTCCAGGTCTCGTTGCCGTTGCGGTCGTCGTTGTAGCCGGACACGGTCACGCCGAACATGTTGGCGAAGTTCGGGCGGGTGATGGCTTGCGAGGCGGTGGCCCGCAGCACCAGGTTGCTCTTCAGGTCGAAGGCCAGGTTGAGGCTGGGCAGCACGTCGTTGTAGGACGACTTGGTCGACGTGGTGGTCTTCGCCCAGTTCTGGTTGCCGGCGTACTGGTCGGCCGGCGTCACGCCGTCGAACAGGTAGCCGGTGCTGGTGGCCTTGGTGGAGATGTAGCGCAGGCCGAAGTTGCCGCGCAGGCCTTGGGTCTCGAACTCGAACATGCCGTAGACCGAACGGTTCTTCTCGTTCAGCTCGCCATAGCCGGAGCGGTCCTCGACCCAGCCGGAGATGTTCCGGTTGGTGTTGTCCAGCATCGCGCCGATGTTGGCGCGCGGCACCGTCCATCCGCCGACGTTCACCGAGCCATCGAACAGGCCGGAGGTGGCCACCGGCGTGATCGTCGCGTTCCAGATCGGGCGGTAGCTGCGCTTCTCGAAGGTGTGGTCGGCAAAGCGCACGCCGGTCTTGAAGGCGTTGATCACGCCCCAGTCCAGTTCGAAGGTGGCGTCGAGCTGGCCGAACTTTTCCTTGTCCTTGTTGGGACCGGCGGAGGTGGCCCAGGTTTCCGGCGACATCTGCGCGGGCAGGGCGCCGATGCCCCAGGACTGGTTGTTGCTCGGGTTGACCTTGATCTGCTTGCCGGTGGCGTCGATCGTGCCCTGCCAGTTCGGCCGCGTGAAGGGGCCGGCGGCGCCGTCGAAGGCGGCGGTCTGGTAGTTGGTGGTGGCCGAGGTGCCGCCATCCGCCTTGGTCGTGCCGACGACGAGGTCGAACTTGGCGCTGCCCAGGGTGTAGTGGGCGTCGGCCACGGCGCTTTCCGAGTCCATGCTGGCGCCGCGCGCCCAGACCTGGAAGAACTTGTGCGGCAGCGGGTTGGCGGCCGTGGTCGTGCTGTGCAGGCACATGCCGTTCGGGTTGAAGTCCGACTTGACCTCGGTATTGCGCTTGTCGCAATTCTGGTCATGCATCAGGTAATCGCTGGAGTTGGAGCTGTCGGCATCCAGCTTCAGCTTCAACAGGTTCAGGCCGACTTCGAAGCCCTCGACCGGGCGCGCCTGCAGGGCGACGTTGAGCGAGGTGCGCTTGCGCTCCTGCACGAAGGCGGTCGGGGCCACGTCGCTGTTCCAGCGGCTGTCGGCTTCCACGCCACGGCGGATGTAGTCGCCCTTGGACAGGCCGGCGGCGACCAGCACGCCCAGGCTGCGGCCCTCGTTGCGCCAGCTGTACAGGCCGGAGACTTCCTTCTCCGAGTCGCTGATGGTGCCGTCGCCGTAGCGCACGCTGCCGAAGACCGTGTTGGCCTTCAGGTCCAGCGGCTTGCGGGTCTTGACGATCACCGTGCCGCCGATGCCGCCTTCGGTCAGGTTGGCCTGCGAGGACTTGTAGACCTCCATGCCGCCGATCATTTCTGCGGGCAGCAGCGAATAGTTGAACGAGCGGTCGATGTCCATCTGGTCATACCAGCCGGTGGACGCGACGGTCTGGCCGTTCAGCGTGGTGTACGTCATCTGCGGGTCGGTGCCGCGGATCGACACCGAGGCGCCTTGGCCGAACGCCCGGCCGACCGAAATGCCGGGGATGCGGCCCAGCGCCTGTCCGACGTCGGAGTCGGGGAGCTTGCCCACGTCCTCGGCGCTCACCGCGTCCACGACGGCGCTGGCGTTCTTCTTGATGTTGGCGGCCGACTGCAGCGACGCGCGGATGCCGGTCACCACGACCTGTTCCAGCTGGGTGCCGTCGTCCTTCTTCTGTTCCTGCGCCTGCACGGCGAACGCCGCGCTCAGCAGCGTCAGCGTCACCGCCGCCGCGATTGGGGTCTTGTTGACCTTCATGATGAACTGCTCCTCGAATGGCCTGGGAGTTGTTGGCCTTTGATGAAGACTCGGCACCTGAAATCACGACACCCTTCGGCGGAGTGGCATGCAGCTGGCGCCCCCGAATACACCTCAATGCAACCAATGCCATGCCACTATAACGAGCGGTAACGCCACTTTGCTACCAGTTTGACGCCGGTGTTTTCCCTGCTGTGGCATCGCCGCGACCCGCATGGACAGCGGTGTCGCGGCGGTCTGTGCCCTGGCGGCCGCCGAGGCGTGGGCAGGCCGGCCGATGAGACCAGTTGGGCTTGAATTGGTATTAAGGGTGGTCCGCGTGGGCGCCGTGATCGTGTCCTGGTGGCGCAAGCCGCGGAGCGCCTATCGCACGTCAGAGGCGCGCGAGCCAAAAAGTGTTTGCGCCAAAAAAGAACGGTGCTATAGTCGTGGGCTCGCCTCGGAGGGGTGGCCGAGTGGTTAAAGGCAGCAGACTGTAAATCTGCCCGCTTACGCGTACGCTGGTTCGAATCCAGCCTCCTCCACCAGGGCGAACAGATGCAAGAGCAACGAAGCGGGTGATCGTCACCCGCTTCGCGGTTCAAGCAGCTGGAATTGGAAAACTCCCGGGCGGGAGTAGTTCAATGGTAGAACCTTAGCCTTCCAAGCTAATGACACGGGTTCGATTCCCGTTTCCCGCTCCATCGGAAGTTGAAGGTGTCGTGTCGAGATATCGACACAGGTTTGCTGATAAGGTCATCAATCCTGTGTCGATGCCCATGTGGCTCAGTGGTAGAGCACTCCCTTGGTAAGGGAGAGGTCACGCGTTCGATCCGCGTCATGGGCACCAACCCTCTTCTCTCGTTTCTTGATCTGATCGCCAGGAGCGCAAGATGGCAAAAGGCAAGTTTGAACGTACCAAGCCGCACGTGAACGTGGGCACGATTGGTCACGTTGACCACGGCAAGACGACGCTGACGGCCGCGATCGCGACCGTGCTGGCGGCCAAGTTCGGCGGCGAAGCCAAGGCCTACGACCAGATCGACGCGGCGCCGGAAGAAAAGGCACGCGGCATCACGATCAACACCGCGCACGTCGAGTACGAGACGGCCAACCGCCACTACGCGCACGTTGACTGCCCGGGCCACGCTGACTATGTGAAGAACATGATCACGGGCGCGGCGCAGATGGACGGCGCGATCCTGGTGTGCTCGGCCGCTGACGGCCCGATGCCCCAGACCCGCGAGCACATCCTGCTGGCGCGCCAGGTCGGTGTGAAGTACATCATCGTCTTCCTGAACAAGTGCGACATGGTGGACGACGCCGAGCTGCTGGAGCTGGTGGAGATGGAAGTCCGCGAGCTGCTGAGCAAGTACGACTTCCCGGGCGACGACACGCCGATCATCAAGGGTTCGGCCAAGCTGGCGCTGGAAGGCGACAAGGGCGACCTGGGCGAGCAGGCGATCATGCGCCTGGCCGACGCGCTGGACAGCTACATCCCGACGCCTGAGCGCGCCGTGGACGGTGCGTTCCTGCTGCCGGTGGAAGACGTGTTCTCGATCTCGGGTCGTGGCACGGTGGTGACCGGTCGCGTCGAGCGCGGCATCATCAAGGTCGGCGAGGAAATCGAGATCGTGGGTATCCGTGATCTGCAGAAGACCACCGTCACCGGCGTGGAAATGTTCCGCAAGCTGCTGGACCAAGGTCAAGCGGGCGACAACGTGGGCATCCTGCTGCGCGGCACCAAGCGTGAAGACGTCGAGCGTGGCCAGGTGCTGGCCAAGCCGGGCACGATCAAGCCGCACACGCACTTCACTGCTGAGATCTACGTGCTGAGCAAGGAAGAGGGCGGCCGTCACACCCCGTTCTTCAACAACTACCGTCCCCAGTTCTACTTCCGCACGACGGACGTGACTGGCGCCGTGGAGCTGCCGAAGGACAAGGAAATGGTCATGCCTGGCGACAACGTCAGCATCACCGTGAAGCTGATCGCGCCGATCGCCATGGAAGAAGGCCTGCGCTTCGCCATCCGTGAAGGCGGTCGTACCGTCGGCTCGGGCGTCGTCGCGACGATCATCGAGTAATTCAAGTTAGAGGCCACAGGGGCATAGCTCAATTGGCAGAGCGTCGGTCTCCAAAACCGAAGGTTGGGGGTTCGAGACCCTCTGCCCCTGCCAACGATCAGCGATAAGCGAACGTTGGTCCTAGTGGTCGCGCCAAGCCCGCGGGAGTCATCTCGGCGGGCTTTGCTGCTGGTGGGTTCGGCTGGAATGTTTCCAGGCGAACAAATGTCGCGGCGCTGAGTCGCGACGGAAGTGAGTTCAATGTCCAATCCTCAAGTCGAAACCGTGACGACGGGCGCCGACAAGGTCAAGCTGGCCGGCGCCGTGCTGCTGCTGCTGGCCGCGATCGTCGCCTTCTACGCGCTGAGCAAGCAGGGCCCGTGGGTGCAGTGGGGCGCCTTGCTGGCGCTGCTGGCTGCCGCCGTGGGCGCGTTCTTCACGTCGGAGTCCGGCAAGTCGCTGATCGCCTACGGTCAGGACTCGATCAAGGAAGTGGGCAAGGTGGTCTGGCCGACTCGCAAGGAAGCCGGCCAGATGACCCTGTATGTGTTCGCCTTCGTCGTGGTGATGGCGCTTTTCCTGTGGTTCACCGACAAGACGCTGGAGTGGGTGCTGTACGACCTGATCCTGGGTTGGAAGCGCTGAGCGGGAACGGATGGGGACCAAGATGAGCGAAGATCAAAACGTCGTTGCGACCGAGTCGACCGCGCCCGCTGGCCCGGCCAAGCGCTGGTATGTCGTGCATGCCTATTCCGGCATGGAGAAGGCCGTCGAGCGCAATCTGCGTGAGCGCATCGACCGCGCCGGCATGCAGGACAAGTTCGGCCGCATCCTGGTGCCGACCGAGGAAGTCGTCGAGCTGAAGAACGGCAAGAAGGCCGTCACCGAACGCCGCTTCTTCCCCGGTTACGTGCTGGTCGAAATGGTGATGGACGACGACAGCTGGCACCTGGTCAAGCACACGTCCAAGGTCACCGGCTTCGTGGGCGGCGCGAAGAACCGCCCGGCGCCGATCTCGGAAGCCGAGGTCATGAAGATCGTCAACCAGATGCAAGAGGGCGTCGACAAGCCCAAGCCGAAGGTGGAATGGATCGTCGGCGAGATCGTCCGCGTCAAGGAAGGCCCGTTCACCGACTTCAACGGCAGCATCGAGGAAGTCAACTACGACAAGTCCAAGCTGCGCGTGTCGGTCACGATCTTCGGACGTGCGACGCCGGTTGAGCTGGACTTCGCGCAGGTCGAGAAGGTCTGACGGCTGATGGACGGCATGGCGGCTCGGGCCGCCATTCGCCGTTCCGGCCAATGAACAAGAGCCCGAAGGTGCTCGACGGCGAAAGCCGGCGCAACCTTCCGTGACCAGTCCGCAACGAGAAGCGGACAAGAGGAGCGAGGGTACGTCCTCCGGACCAGCCCCTCGCGCTAGCACTCAGGCGAAACGGCGTGGCCGTCGTGTCGCCATCAGGAGAAAACATGGCCAAGAAGATTGTCGGCTACATCAAGCTGCAAATCCCGGCTGGCAAGGCGAACCCGTCGCCTCCGGTCGGTCCCGCGCTGGGTCAGCGTGGTCTGAACATCATGGAATTCTGCAAGGCGTTCAACGCCCAGACGCAGAGCTATGAGCCGGGCCTCAAGCTGCCCGTCGTGATCACCGCCTTCGCGGACAAGAGCTTCACCTTCATCATCAAGTCGCCCCCGGCGACCGTGCTGCTGAAGAAGGCTGCCAAGATCGACAAGGGCTCGCAGCGCCCGCATCTGGACAAGGTCGGCAAGCTGACCCGTGCCCAGCTGGAAGAGATCGCCAAGACCAAGCAGAAGGACCTGACGGCCGCCGACATGGATGCCGCTGTCCGTACCATCGCCGGCTCCGCCCGTTCGATGGGCATCATCGTGGAGGGTGTCTGACATGGCCAAGCTGACCAAGCGTCAACAAGCCCTGCAGGGCAAGGTCGAGTCGACCAAGCTGTACGCGCTGACCGAGGCGATCAACCTCGTCAAGGAATGCGCCACCGCGAAGTTCGATGAAGCCATCGACGTGTCGATCCAACTCGGCGTCGACGCCAAGAAGTCGGACCAGGTGGTTCGCGGTGCCGTCGTGATGCCCAACGGCATCGGCAAGACCAAGCGCGTCGCCGTCTTCGCCCAAGGCGCCAAGGCTGAGGAAGCCAAGGCGGCCGGCGCCGACGTCGTCGGCATGGAAGACCTGGCTGAGCGCGTCAAGGCGGGCGACATGCCCTTCGACGTCGTGATCGCCTCGCCGGACACGATGCGCATCGTCGGTACCCTGGGTCAGATCCTGGGCCCGCGCGGCCTGATGCCGAACCCGAAGGTCGGCACCGTGACCCCGGACGTCGCCACCGCTGTCAAGAACGCCAAGGCCGGTCAGGTCCAGTTCCGCGTCGACAAGGCCGGCATCATCCACGGCACGATCGGCCGTCGCTCGTTCGACACCGACAAGCTGGAAGGCAACCTGCGCGCGCTGATCGAAGCCCTGAACAAGGCCAAGCCGGCCTCGAGCAAGGGCATCTACCTGCGCAAGGTCGCTGTCTCGTCGACGATGGGCGTGGGCGCCCGCGTGGACGTCGGCACGATCAACGCCGCCGCTGCTGCCTAAGCAGGGCTCGGGCCGCGTCCGCGGCCCGGCGCTTCAGATGAGGCGTCACGCGAGTCTGGCGTGATGCTGATGAATTTGGTGGGCTGAGGCTCGACCCAAGACAGTCCCTGCGGACTGTCTTGTGCGTGCCGAAGGCCTTGGAGCTCGCAAGCTCCGAGGCCGGGTGCAACGAGTCGAACTCAGGTCATCCAAGACCGCTGGCGAGAGATCCCGCAGTACCGGGGAAATCGCTTAATCGGAGGCTTCGGTCTCCAGCCAGCGCAGATGGCGGTCCCGCTGAAAGGATTCGAATCACGTCTCGGCGTGATGGGTTCCTGACAGAAGGTCGCTGATTCCGGTGCCCGAGATGCGTCGCGCAAGCGGTGCGTCGAAGGCGTAATGTGAGGAGTAGACCTTGAGTCTCAATCGCAACGAGAAAGCGGCCGTCGTGTCCGACGTGGCAGCGCAAGCCGCCAAGTCCCAGACGCTGGCGCTGGCTGAGTACCGTGGCCTCACCGTTGAAGCCCTGAACAAGCTGCGCGTCACCGCGCGTGCCCAAGGCGTGTACCTTCATGTCCTGAAGAACACCCTGGCTCGCCGCGCTGTCGCCGGCACCTCGTTCGAGGCTGCTTCGGATGCCATGGTCGGCCCGCTGATCTACGGCTTTTCGGAAGACGCTGTCGCGGCTGCCAAAGTCATCGCTGACTTTGCCAAGACCAACGACAAGCTCGTCATCAAGGGTGGTGCCTACGGCGGCAAGGCTCTGGACGTCAACGGCGTGAAGGCGCTGGCGGCTGTCCCGACCAAGGAAGTCCTGCTGTCGCAGATCGCCGGCCTGCTCAAGTCGCCGGTGCAACGCACCGCGGCCGTGCTGGCTGCCCTGGCTCAGCAGAAGGGTGGCGGCGAAGTCGCTGCCGAAGCTCCTGCCGCCTGATCGACGCTGCATTCGCGCAATCAAAACACTCTGTATTTAGGAACCTATCATGGCATTCGACAAAGACGCTTTCCTGGCTGCCCTGGACAGCATGACCGTTCTGGAACTGAACGACCTGGTCAAGGCGATTGAAGAGAAGTTCGGCGTGTCCGCCGCTTCGATGGCTGCCGCCGGCCCGGCCGTTGGCGGCCCGGGCGCTCCGGCTGCTGAAGAAAAGACCGAGTTCAACGTCGTCCTGACGGACGCCGGCGCCAACAAGGTCTCGGTCATCAAGGCCGTTCGCGAAATCACCGGCCTGGGCCTGAAGGAAGCCAAGGACCTGGTCGACGGCGCTCCGAAGCCCGTCAAGGAAGGCATTGCCAAGGCCGACGCCGAAGCTGCCAAGAAGAAGCTGGAAGAAGCCGGCGCCAAGGTCGAACTCAAGTAAGACCTTGTGGGGATCCGGTGACTTGTTCACCGGATTCCAATCCGCGAGAGGGGTGGTCCCATGGGGCCTCCCCTTTCCTCGTTTCAGGGTTTGTCCCTGTGCGGTTCCGGTTGACAAAGAGCAATCGAAAGCATCGTGCGGTATCATGCACGGTTCTTTCGAGTGTTCTCTGATCCGACTGCAGAGAACGGTTTGGTCGGGCCGCGGTTTGGCCGTGCGTCACGCGTGGGGTGCAACGCCCTCCGTGCCGTCCGGTGGCCGGGGTTGTCCGCCAGCGGTTGGTAGTGGCCAACCACCAAGCTTCGGGTGCAACGCCCGAACAGCCAGTCGCCGACGCAGCGCGCCTCACGGCCAGGGGCGCGCTCGACACGGAGTCTTTATGGCGCAAGCAACCCCCTACAGCTACACCGAGCGCAAGCGCATCCGCAAGAGCTTCGGCAAGCGCGTGAGCGTGCTCAACGTTCCGTACCTGCTGACGATGCAGAAGGAGTCGTATGTCGACTTCCTGCAGAAGGATGTCGCTCCCCTGAAGCGCAAACCGGAAGGCCTGCAAGCGGCATTCCTCTCCACGTTCCCGATCGTGTCGCACAACGGGTTCGTGGAAATGAAGTTCCTCGAATTCAACATCGCCAAGCCGCCGTTCGACGTTCGCGAATGCCAGCAGCGCGGCCTGACCTTCGCCGCCGCGGTGCGCGCGAAGCTGCAGATGATCATCTACGACCGGGAAAGCCCCCAGCCCAAGACGGTCAAGGAGATCAAGGAGCAAGAGGTCTACATGGGCGAAGTGCCGCTCATGACCGACTACGGCTCGTTCATCATCAACGGCACCGAGCGCGTCATCGTCTCGCAGCTGCACCGCTCGCCCGGCGTGTTCTTCGAGCACGACAAGGGCAAGACCCACTCGTCCGGCAAGCTGCTGTTCTCCGCGCGCATCATTCCTTACCGCGGCTCCTGGCTGGACTTCGAGTTCGACCCGAAGGACATCCTGTACTTCCGCGTCGACCGTCGCCGCAAGATGCCGGTCACGATCCTGCTCAAGGCCATCGGCCTGAATCCCGAGCAGATCCTGGCGCACTTCTTCGTCTTCGACAATTTCCGCCTGATGGACTCGGGCGCCCAGATGGAGTTCGTGGCCGAACGCCTGAAGGGTGAAGTCGCGCGTTTCGACATCACCGACAAGAGCGGCAACGTGCTGGTCGAGAAGGACAAGCGCATCACCGCCCGCCACGTGCGCCAGCTCGAGCAGTCCGGCACGCAGCACGTCACCGTGCCGGAAGACTTCCTGCTCGGCCGCGTGCTGGCCAAGAACATGGTCGATCCGGACACCGGCGAGATCATCGCGAAGGCCAATGACGAGCTGACCGATTCGCTGCTGAAGAAGCTGCGCGGCGCCGGCATCAAGGACATCCAGTGCCTGTTCACCAACGAGCTGGATGAAGGCGCCTACATCAGCCAGACGCTGGCTTCGGACGAGACCGCCGACCAGCTGGCTGCCCGCGTCGCCATCTACCGCATGATGCGCCCCGGCGAGCCGCCGACGGAAGACGCGGTCGAAGCGCTGTTCAACCGCCTGTTCTACAGCGACGACACGTACGACCTGTCGCGCGTCGGCCGGATGAAGTTCAACGCCCGCGTGGGCCGCGACATCCCGACCGGTGCGATGACGCTGTCGAACGAGGACATCCTCGACGTCGTCAAGATCCTGGTCGAGCTGCGCAATGGCCGCGGCGAGGTCGATGACATCGACCACCTGGGCAACCGTCGCGTCCGCTGCGTCGGCGAACTGGCCGAGAACCAGTACCGCTCGGGTCTGGCCCGTATCGAGAAGGCCGTCAAGGAGCGCCTGGGCCAGGCCGAGACCGAAGCGCTGATGCCGCACGACCTGATCAACTCCAAGCCGATTTCCGCGGCCCTCAAGGAGTTCTTCGGCGCGTCGCAGCTGTCGCAGTTCATGGACCAGACCAACCCGCTGTCGGAGATCACGCACAAGCGTCGTGTCTCCGCACTGGGCCCGGGCGGTCTGACTCGCGAGCGCGCCGGCTTCGAAGTCCGCGACGTGCACCCGACCCATTACGGCCGCGTCTGCCCGATCGAAACGCCGGAAGGTCCGAACATCGGTCTGATCAACTCGTTGGCGCTGTATGCCCGCCTGAACGAGTACGGCTTCCTGGAGACGCCGTACCGCCGCGTGGTGGATTCGAAGGTCACCGACCAGATCGACTACCTGTCGGCCATCGAGGAAGGCAAGTACGTGATCGCCCAGGCGAACGCGTCGCTGAACGACGCCGGCCAACTGGTCGACGAGCTGGTCTCGGCGCGTGAGAACGGCGAATCGGTGCTGACCTCGCCCGAGCGCATCCAGTACATGGACGTGGCGCCGACGCAGATCGTGTCGGTGGCGGCGTCGCTGGTGCCGTTCCTGGAGCACGACGACGCGAACCGCGCGTTGATGGGCGCCAACATGCAGCGTCAGGCCGTGCCGACCCTGCGTCCGGAGAAGGCCTTCGTCGGTACGGGCGTCGAGCGCGTGGCCGCGAAGGACTCGGGCACCGTGGTGGCCGCGCGTCGCGGCGGCGTGGTCGACTACGTCGACACGAACCGCATCGTGATCCGCGTGAACGACGACGAGACCGTGGCTGGCGAAGTCGGTGTCGACATCTACAACCTGATCAAGTATCAGCGTAGCAACCAGAACACCAACATCCATCAGCGTCCGATCGTCAAGCGGGGCGACCGTGTCGCCGCGGAAGACATCATCGCGGACGGCGCCTCGACCGACCTGGGC
Organism: Roseateles chitinivorans; assembly: GCF_002761755.1. Taxonomy (GTDB): domain Bacteria; phylum Pseudomonadota; class Gammaproteobacteria; order Burkholderiales; family Burkholderiaceae_C; genus Roseateles; species Roseateles chitinivorans. Next base: position 86,675 of record NZ_PEOG01000010.1, on the reverse strand, counting down.
GAACTGGCGCTGGGCCAGAACATGCTGGTCGCGTTCATGCCGTGGAACGGCTACAACTTCGAAGACTCGATCCTGATCTCCGAACGCGTGGTGGCCGAAGACCGCTACACCTCGATCCACATCGAGGAACTGGTGGTCATGGCCCGTGACACGAAGCTGGGCAGCGAGGAAATCACCCGCGACATCCCGAACCTGAGCGAACAGCAACTGGCTCGTCTGGACGAATCCGGCATCGTGTACATCGGTGCGGAAGTGAATCCGGGCGACGTGCTGGTCGGCAAGGTCACGCCGAAGGGCGAGACCACGCTGACGCCGGAAGAGAAGCTGCTGCGCGCGATCTTCGGCGAGAAGGCCTCTGACGTGAAGGACACGTCGCTGCGCGTGGACCAGGGCACCAACGGCACCGTCATCGATGTGCAGGTGTTCACCCGCGAAGGCATCCAGCGTGACAAGCGCGCCCAGCAGATCATCGACGACGAGCTGAAGCGCTTCCGCCTGGACCTGAACGACCAGCTGCGCATCGTGGAAGCCGACGCGTTCGACCGCGTCGAGAAGCTGCTGGTGGGCAAGGTCGCCAACGGTGGTCCGAAGAAGATCGCCAAGGGCACGGTCATCGCCAAGGACTACCTGGCCGAGGTCGAGAAGTTCCACTGGTTCGATATCCGTCCCGCCGAGGACGACATCGCCAACCAGCTGGAGTCGATCAAGAACTCGCTGGAGCAGACCCGTCATAGCTTCGACCTCGCCTACGACGAGAAGCGCAAGAAGCTGACGCAAGGCGACGAGCTGCCCGCTGGCGTGCTGAAGATGGTCAAGGTGTACCTGGCCGTCAAGCGCCGCCTGCAGCCTGGCGACAAGATGGCCGGCCGTCACGGCAACAAGGGTGTCGTGTCCAAGATCACCCCGATCGAGGACATGCCCTACATGGCCGACGGCACGCCTGCCGACATCGTGCTGAATCCGCTGGGCGTCCCGTCGCGGATGAACGTGGGCCAGGTGCTGGAAGTGCACCTGGGCTGGGCCGGCAAGGGCATCGGTCAGCGCATCGGCGACATGCTGCAGCGCGAGGCCCGCGTGGCCGAGCTGCGTGAGTTCATGGACCAGCTGTTCAACCAGAACGGCGGCAAGTCCGAGGACCTCGCCCAGCTGAGCGACGACGAGGTCCTGGGCATGGCCCGGAACCTGCAGCACGGCGCCACCTTCGCGACCCCCGTCTTCGACGGCGCGAAGGAAAGCGAGATCCGCGCGATGCTGAAACTGGCCTATCCGGACGACATCGCCGCGAAGAAGGGCCTCACGCCCAGCCGCACGCAGGCCTTCCTGTATGACGGCCGCACCGGCGAGCAGTTCGAGCGTCCGACGACCATCGGCTACATGCACGTGCTGAAGCTGCACCACCTGGTGGACGACAAGATGCACGCCCGTTCGACCGGCCCTTACTCGCTCGTCACCCAGCAGCCGCTGGGCGGCAAGGCGCAGTTCGGCGGCCAGCGTTTCGGCGAGATGGAAGTGTGGGCGCTGGAAGCCTATGGCGCTTCGTACATCCTGCAGGAAATGCTGACGGTGAAGTCCGACGACGTGAACGGCCGGACCAAGGTGTACGAGTCCATCGTCAAGGGCGAGCACTCGATCGAAGCCGGCATGCCCGAGTCGTTCAATGTGCTGGTGAAGGAAATCCGTTCGCTGGGCATCGACATCGAGCTCGAGCGCAACTAAAGAGAACAGGAGAAACGTATGAAGGGTTTGTTGGACCTGTTCAAGCAATTCACCCCGGACGAACATTTCGACGCGATCAAGATCGGGCTGGCCTCGCCCGAGAAGATCCGTTCGTGGTCGTTCGGCGAAGTGAAGAAGCCCGAGACCATCAACTACCGGACGTTCAAGCCGGAGCGTGATGGCCTGTTCTGCGCCAAGATCTTCGGCCCGATCAAGGACTACGAGTGCCTGTGCGGCAAGTACAAGCGCCTGAAGCACCGCGGCGTGATCTGCGAGAAGTGCGGCGTCGAAGTCACCCAGACCAAGGTGCGCCGTGAGCGCATGGGCCACATCGAGCTGGCCGCTCCCTGCGCGCACATCTGGTTCCTGAAGTCGCTGCCGTCGCGTCTGGGCCTGGTGCTCGACATGACGCTGCGCGACATCGAGCGCGTGCTGTACTTCGAGGCGTATGTCGTCGTCGACCCGGGCATGACCCCGCTGAAGAAGTTCAGCATCATGTCCGAGGACGACTACGACGCGAAGCGCGTCGAGTACGGTGACGAGTTCATCGCGCTGATGGGCGCCGAAGGCATCCAGAAGCTGCTGGCGGAAATGGATCTCGATGTCGAGATCGACCGCCTGCGCAACGACATGACCGGCTCCGAGCTGAAGATCAAGAAGAACTCCAAGCGCCTGAAGGTGATGGAGGCCTTCAAGCGCTCGGGCATCAAGCCGAACTGGATGGTGCTGGAAGTGCTGCCGGTGCTGCCGCCGGACCTGCGTCCGCTGGTGCCGCTGGACGGCGGTCGCTTCGCGACGTCGGACCTGAACGACCTGTACCGCCGCGTCATCAACCGCAACAACCGCTTGGCCCGCCTGCTCGAGCTGAAGGCCCCTGAGATCATCGTGCGCAACGAAAAGCGCATGCTGCAGGAAGCCGTCGACTCGCTGCTGGACAACGGCCGCCGCGGCAAGGCCATGACCGGCGCGAACAAGCGCGCGCTGAAGTCGCTAGCCGACATGATCAAGGGCAAGAGCGGCCGCTTCCGCCAGAACCTGCTGGGCAAGCGCGTCGACTACTCGGGCCGTTCGGTCATCACCGTGGGCCCGACGCTCAAGCTGCACCAGTGCGGCCTGCCGAAGCTGATGGCGCTGGAGCTGTTCAAGCCGTTCATCTTCTCGCGCCTGGAGGCGATGGGCATCGCCACCACGATCAAGGCGGCGAAGAAGGAAGTCGAGAGCGGCACGCCGGTCGTCTGGGACATCCTGGAAGAGGTCATCAAGGAGCACCCGGTCCTGCTGAACCGCGCGCCGACGCTGCACCGCCTGGGCATCCAGGCGTTCGAGCCGGTGCTGATCGAAGGCAAGGCGATCCAGCTGCACCCGCTGGTCTGCGCGGCGTTCAACGCCGACTTCGACGGTGACCAGATGGCCGTCCACGTGCCGCTGTCGATCGAAGCGCAGATGGAAGCCCGCGTGCTGATGCTGGCCTCGAACAATGTGCTCTTCCCGGCCTCGGGCGAGCCGTCGATCGTGCCGTCGCAGGACGTGGTGCTGGGTCTGTACTACGCGACCCGCGAGCGCACCAACGGCAAGGGCGAGGGCATGGTCTTCTCGGACATTCCCGAGATGATCCGCGCGCTGGAGAACGGCGCGGTGGAGATCACCGCCAAGATCAGCGTGCGCCTGACCGAGTACACCAAGAACAAGGACACGGGCGAGTGGATCCCCGAGACCAAGCTGGTGGACACGACCGTCGGTCGCGCGTTGCTGTCGGAAATCCTTCCGAAGGGCCTGCCGTTCAGCAACATCAACAAGGCGCTGAAGAAGAAGGAAATCTCGCGCCTGATCAACACCTCCTTCCGCAAGTGCGGCCTGAAGGAAACCGTGGTGCTGGCAGACAAGCTGCTGCAGTCCGGTTTCAAGCTGGCCACGCGCGCCGGCATCTCGATCGCCATCGACGACATGCTGGTGCCCAAGCAGAAGGCCGAGCTGATCGACCGCGCCGAGAAGGAGGTCAAGGAGATCGAGCAGCAGTACGTCTCGGGTCTCGTGACCGCCGGCGAGCGCTACAACAAGGTCGTCGACATCTGGGGCAAGACCGGTGACGAGGTCGGCAAGGTCATGATGTCGCAGCTGTCGAAGGAGAAGATCCTCGACCGCAACGGCAAGGAAGTCGAGCAGGAGTCGTTCAACTCGATCTACATGATGGCCGACTCGGGCGCGCGGGGTTCCGCGGCGCAGATCCGTCAGCTGGCCGGCATGCGCGGCCTGATGGCGAAGCCGGACGGCTCGATCATCGAGACGCCGATCACGGCGAACTTCCGCGAAGGCCTGAACGTTCTGCAGTACTTCATCTCCACCCACGGTGCTCGTAAGGGCCTGGCGGACACGGCGCTGAAGACCGCGAACTCCGGCTACCTGACGCGTCGCCTGGTCGACGTGACGCAGGACCTGGTCGTGACCGAGTCCGATTGCGGCACCGACAACGGCATCCACATGCGCGCGCTGGTCGAAGGCGGTGAGGTGATCGAGTCGCTGCGTGACCGCATCCTGGGTCGCGTGGCTGCCATCGACGTCGTGCATCCGGAAACGCAAGCCACCCTGCTGGTCGCCGGCAACATGCTGGACGAAGACACGCTGGACGTGCTGGAAGCGGCCGGCGTCGACGAGGTCAAGGTCCGCACGCCGCTGACCTGCGGCACGCGCTTCGGCCTGTGCGCCAAGTGCTACGGCCGTGACCTGGGTCGCGGCGGCATGGTCAACACCGGCGAAGCGGTCGGCGTCATCGCCGCCCAGTCGATCGGTGAGCCGGGCACGCAGCTGACGATGCGGACCTTCCACATCGGCGGCGCGGCCTCGCGTGCGGCGGTGGCCTCCAGCGTCGAAGCCAAGTCGGACGGCATCATCGGCTTCAACGCCACGATGCGCTACGTCACCAACGGCAAGGGCGAACTGGTGGTGATCTCGCGTTCCGGCGAAATCATCATCACCGACCCGCACGGCCGTGAGCGTGAGCGTCACAAGGTGCCGTACGGCGCGCTGCTGAACATCAAGGTCGACCAGACCATCAAGGCCGGCACGATCCTGGCGACCTGGGACCCGCTGACCCGCCCGATCATCACGGAATTCGCCGGTCAGGCGAAGTTCGAGAACGTCGAGGAAGGTGTCACCGTGGCCAAGCAGGTCGACGAGGTGACGGGCCTGTCCACGCTGGTCGTGATCGACCCGAAGCGTCGCGGTGCCGCCAAGGTGGTCCGCCCGCAGGTCAAGCTGCTGGACGCCAACGGCCAGGAAGTGAAGATCCCCGGCACCGATCACTCGGTGACGATCGGCTTCCAGGTCGGCGCGCTGATCCAGGTCCGCGATGGCCAGGAACTCGCTCCGGGCGAAGTGCTGGCGCGTATCCCGGTGGAAGGTCAGAAGACCCGCGACATTACCGGCGGTCTGCCGCGGGTGGCGGAACTCTTCGAAGCCCGTTCGCCCAAGGATGCCGGCTTCCTGGCCGAGCAGACCGGCACGGTTTCGTTCGGCAAGGAGACGAAGGGCAAGGTTCGCCTCGAGATCACCGATCCGGAAGGCCGCAAGCACGAGCTGCTGGTGCCCAAGGAAAAGAACATCCTGGTGCACGAAGGCCAGGTGGTGAACCGCGGCGAACTCGTGGTCGACGGCCCGGCCGATCCGCAGGACATCCTGCGCCTGCTGGGTATCGAGGAACTGGCGCGCTACATCGTCGATGAAGTGCAGGACGTCTATCGTCTGCAGGGCGTGAAGATCAACGACAAGCACATCGAGGTGATCGTTCGCCAGATGCTGCGTCGCGTGCAGATCGTCAACCCGGGCGACTCGTCCTACATCGCCGGCGAGCAGGTCGAGCGTTCGGAACTGCTGGACACCAACGATCGCCTGCGCGGCGAGGGCAAGATGATCGCCACGCACGCCGATGTGCTGCTGGGCATCACGAAGGCCTCGCTGTCGACGGACTCGTTCATCTCCGCGGCGTCGTTCCAGGAAACGACCCGCGTGCTGACCGAAGCCGCGATCATGGGCAAGCGCGACGAGCTCCGCGGTCTGAAGGAGAACGTGATCGTCGGTCGTCTGATCCCGGCCGGTACCGGCATGGCCTTCCACCAGGCGCGCCGCGCCAAGGAGGAGATGGACGACGCCGAGCGCCGTTCCATCGCCATGCAGGAAGCCGAGGAAATGGCGGCGGTGCAGCTGTCCGCGCTCGACGCGGCCAGCGACGCCGGCACCGGCGAGTAATCGAAGCGACCCGAGTCGAGCCGTCCGCGGCTCGGCCCCGGAAGGCTGCCGTCCCGCAAGGGCGGCAGCCTTTTTCATTGGCGTCTCGTCAAGGCGAACGCCGCGATCGAACCGCCGCCGCGCGCGCGATCAGCCGGCGTTCAGCTTCAGCCAGGCGGCTGGCGAAAGGATGGGCAGCCCCAGGCGGGCGGCGCGCTTGGCGACCTTGAGCACGGCGCGATCACGCGAGATCAGCCAAATCGGTGTCGTCGGGGCGAGCGCCAGGCCAAGATCGATGAACTTCTGATCGTCGGTGTCGCTGCACCGGGGGCGCGCGATGCTCAAGGACGGTTCGTCGACGAACCGGCAATGCTGCGCAAAGGCGGTCTCGATGCGGGTGAGGTCCGGCGAATAGCGGGCCGCGACGCCCCGCCCGATGACGTGCAGCAGCTCGGCCTTCATCGCCGTCGTCGCGATCCAATGTAAGCGCCGGCTCTCAATATGGGCAATGAGCGGCAACAGTGTTGGCTCATCGAACACAAGCCAGTCCATGACGACCTGCGTGTCCAGGATCACCAGCCTGTCGGGGTTGGCAGCGTTGCCCGGAAGCAGCGGAAGGGCGGGGGAGACAGCGTCGGTCATAGGGCTCGGCAGCATAGCGCCTTGTGCGATCTCACTGAACTCGCCTACAATCGCCGGCTCTCCAGCATGTCTTGATGCGTCCGGGGTCCAGGTTTCGAACCGGATCCTGGGTTGATCCGAGCGTGGTGCCGCAAGGTGCTGCGCTTTTGTCGCTTGTGGAACGCCTCGATCTCACGCGGTTCCGCAGGGCCAAGGCTCGCTGGGGTTGTGACTTCAAACGGGAACAAGTTACTTATGCCAACCATCAATCAGCTCGTTCGCCACGGTCGTGAGACCGAGGTGACGAAATCCAAGTCGCCTGCCATGCAGTCGTGCCCGCAACGTCGTGGCGTCTGCACCCGCGTGTACACCACCACCCCGAAGAAGCCGAACTCGGCGCTTCGTAAGGTCGCCAAGGTGCGCCTGACCAACGGTTTCGAGGTCATCTCGTACATCGGCGGTGAAGGTCACAACCTGCAGGAACACAGCGTCGTGCTCGTGCGCGGCGGCCGTGTCAAGGACTTGCCGGGTGTGCGTTACCACATCGTCCGCGGTTCGCTGGACCTGCAAGGCGTGAAGGACCGCAAGCAAGCGCGTTCGAAGTACGGCGCCAAGCGTCCGAAGAAGGCTTAATCAGCCCAGGTCTTGGTGGCCGAGAGGTCATCGAATTTTTGCGGCCCGAGTGCAGGTGCACCGGCAGCCGAGTAAGTGGATCCCCCCAGATGTCGGTGGAGATCCGCGGCGGGGCGAGAGCCCTGACCAACTGAAGCATTGAAGGAAGAATCCCATGCCACGTCGTCGCGAAGTACCCAAGCGCGAGATCCTGCCGGACCCGAAGTTCGGTAGCGTTGATCTGTCCAAGTTCATGAACGTCATCATGGAATCGGGCAAGAAGGCCGTCGCAGAGCGCATCATTTACGGTGCCCTGGAGCAAGTCGAGCAGAAGTCCGGCAAGGATCCGCTCGAGGTCTTCATGATCGCGATCAACAACGTGAAGCCCATGGTCGAAGTGAAGTCCCGTCGCGTTGGCGGTGCGAACTACCAAGTTCCCGTGGAAGTTCGCCCCGTCCGCCGTCTGGCTCTCGCCATGCGCTGGCTGAAGGAATCCGCGCGCAAGCGCGGTGAGAAGTCGATGGCCCAACGTCTGGCCAACGAACTGCTGGAGGCCTCCGAAGGCCGCGGTGGCGCGATGAAGAAGCGCGACGAAGTCCACCGCATGGCAGACGCCAACAAGGCGTTCTCGCACTTCCGTTTCTAATCAAGACCTCTCTGGCCGCCTCGGGTTTTCACCGACCCGATGGCGGCTCCATGCATTTGGAGTGACACCATGTCCCGCAAGACCCCCATCGAGCGCTACCGCAATATCGGTATCTCGGCGCACATCGATGCTGGCAAGACCACCACGACGGAACGCATCCTGTACTACACCGGTGTGAACCACAAGATCGGTGAAGTGCACGACGGCGCCGCCACGATGGACTGGATGGAGCAGGAACAAGAGCGCGGCATCACGATCACGTCGGCCGCGACGACCTGCTTCTGGAAGGGCATGGACATGTCCTACCCCGAGCACCGTTTCAACATCATCGACACCCCCGGGCACGTCGACTTCACCATTGAAGTCGAGCGCTCGATGCGTGTCCTGGACGGCGCGTGCATGGTCTATTGCGCCGTCGGCGGCGTGCAGCCCCAGTCGGAAACCGTCTGGCGCCAGGCCAACAAGTACAAGGTGCCCCGCCTCGCGTTCGTCAACAAGATGGACCGCACCGGCGCGAACTTCTTCAAGGTCGTCGACCAGATGAAGACCCGCCTGAAGGCCAACCCCGTGCCCGTGGTGATCCCCATCGGCGCGGAAGAAAACTTCAAGGGCGTGGTCGACCTCTTCAAGATGAAGGCCATCATCTGGGACGAGGCTTCCCAGGGCATGAAGTTCACCTTCGAAGACATCCCGGCCGACCTGGTCGAGGTGGCCCAGGAGTGGCGCGAGAAGATGGTCGAGGCCGCGGCCGAAGCCACTGAAGAGCTGATGAACAAGTACCTCGAGACGGGCGACCTGACCGAGGAAGAGATCAAGGTGGCGATCCGCAAGCGCACGATCGCGACCGAGATCCAGCCGATGCTGTGCGGCACCGCCTTCAAGAACAAGGGTGTGCAGCGCATGCTGGACGCCGTCATCGACTTCCTGCCGTCGCCGCTGGATATTCCGCCGGTCGCCGGTACCGACGAGGACGACCAGCCGGTCACGCGCCAGCGTACCGACGAAGAGAAGTTCTCGGCGCTGGCCTTCAAGCTGATGACCGACCCGTATGTCGGTCAGCTGACCTTCGTGCGGGTGTACTCGGGCGTGCTGCAGTCGGGCGCGACCGTCTACAACCCGGTCCGCGGCAAGAAGGAGCGTATCGGCCGGATCCTGCAGATGCACGCCAACCAGCGTGAGGAAATCAAGGAAATTCTGGCGGGCGACATCGCGGCCTGCGTGGGCCTGAAGGACGTCACCACGGGTGAAACCCTGTGCGACCCGGACAGCATCATCACGCTGGAGCGCATGGTGTTCCCGGAGCCGGTGATCTCGCAGGCTGTCGAGCCGAAGACCAAGGCCGACCAGGAAAAGATGGGTATCGCGCTGGGCCGTCTGGCTGCCGAAGACCCGTCCTTCCGCCTGCGCACCGACGAAGAGTCCGGCCAGACCATCATTTCCGGCATGGGCGAGCTGCACCTGGAAATCATCGTCGACCGCATGAAGCGTGAATTCGGCGTGGAAGCGAACGTCGGCAAGCCGCAAGTGGCCTACCGCGAAACGATCCGCAAGTCGGTCACCGACGTCGAAGGCAAGTTCGTGCGTCAGTCGGGCGGCAAGGGCCAGTACGGTCACGTCGTGTTCTCGGTCGAGCCGCAGGAAGCCGGCAAGGGCTTCGAGTTCGTCGACGCCATCAAGGGCGGCGTGGTTCCTCGCGAGTTCATCCCGGCGGTGGAAAAGGGTGTCATCGACAGCCTGCCGAACGGCGTGCTGGCCGGCTACCCGGTCGTCGACGTGAAGGTCACGCTGACCTTCGGTTCGTACCACGATGTGGACTCGAACGAAAACGCGTTCAAGATGGCCGCGTCGATGGGCTTCAAGGAAGCCTGCCGTCGTGCCAGCCCGGTCATCCTCGAGCCGATGATGGCCGTGGAAGTCGAAACGCCGGAAGACTATGCTGGTACGGTGATGGGCGACCTGTCCAGCCGTCGCGGCATGGTGCAGGGCATGGACGACATGGTCGGCGGCGGCAAGATCATCAAGGCGGAAGTCCCGCTGTCCGAGATGTTCGGCTACTCGACCTCGCTGCGTTCGGCCACGCAAGGCCGCGCGACGTACACGATGGAGTTCAAGCACTACAGCGAAGCTCCGAAGAACGTCGCCGACGCGATCATCACCGCCCGCGCGAAGTGATGTCTCGAGCTGATGCCCCTGGGGCATCGGCTCCTTTCGTTTTCGATCATCGAATCGTCTTCGCAGTGATTCCTCCCGGTTGCCGGTCGCCGGGGCATCAGGACGCTGCGGAAACGCTAAACCAACAGACCGGAGAGATGCTCTTTTTGGAGAATTGAAATGGCAAAGGGTAAGTTTGAGCGTACCAAGCCGCACGTGAACGTGGGCACGATTGGTCACGTTGACCACGGCAAGACGACGCTGACGGCCGCGATCGCGACCGTGCTGGCGGCCAAGTTCGGCGGCGAAGCCAAGGCCTACGACCAGATCGACGCGGCGCCGGAAGAAAAGGCACGCGGCATCACGATCAACACCGCGCACGTCGAGTACGAGACGGCCAACCGCCACTACGCGCACGTTGACTGCCCGGGCCACGCTGACTATGTGAAGAACATGATCACGGGCGCGGCGCAGATGGACGGCGCGATCCTGGTGTGCTCGGCCGCTGACGGCCCGATGCCCCAGACCCGCGAGCACATCCTGCTGGCGCGCCAGGTCGGTGTGAAGTACATCATCGTCTTCCTGAACAAGTGCGACATGGTGGACGACGCCGAGCTGCTGGAGCTGGTGGAGATGGAAGTCCGCGAGCTGCTGAGCAAGTACGACTTCCCGGGCGACGACACGCCGATCATCAAGGGTTCGGCCAAGCTGGCGCTGGAAGGCGACAAGGGCGACCTGGGCGAGCAGGCGATCATGCGCCTGGCCGACGCGCTGGACAGCTACATCCCGACGCCTGAGCGCGCCGTGGACGGTGCGTTCCTGCTGCCGGTGGAAGACGTGTTCTCGATCTCGGGTCGTGGCACGGTGGTGACCGGTCGCGTCGAGCGCGGCATCATCAAGGTCGGCGAGGAAATCGAGATCGTGGGTATCCGTGATCTGCAGAAGACCACCGTCACCGGCGTGGAAATGTTCCGCAAGCTGCTGGACCAAGGTCAAGCGGGCGACAACGTGGGCATCCTGCTGCGCGGCACCAAGCGTGAAGACGTCGAGCGTGGCCAGGTGCTGGCCAAGCCGGGCACGATCAAGCCGCACACGCACTTCACTGCTGAGATCTACGTGCTGAGCAAGGAAGAGGGCGGCCGTCACACCCCGTTCTTCAACAACTACCGTCCCCAGTTCTACTTCCGCACGACGGACGTGACTGGCGCCGTGGAGCTGCCGAAGGACAAGGAAATGGTCATGCCTGGCGACAACGTCAGCATCACCGTGAAGCTGATCGCGCCGATCGCCATGGAAGAAGGCCTGCGCTTCGCCATCCGTGAAGGCGGTCGTACCGTCGGCTCGGGCGTCGTGGCCACCATCATCGAGTAAATCTTTTGCTGGTACCCGCAGGGTGCCGGTAAAGGGTGCTGCCCGTCTCGGCGGGTGGCGCGCTCGGTACTCGGCGGCGCCATTGCTGCCTCCGCGATGCCACTGGCATTGCGTCGCTCTTTGAAGGAAAAGTCATGTCTACCAAGCAAAAGATCCGCATCCGGCTGAAGGCCTTCGATTACAAGCTGATCGACCAATCGGCGCTGGAAATCGTGGACACCGCCAAGCGCACCGGCGCGATCGTCAAGGGCCCGGTGCCCCTGCCGACCCGCAAGGAGCGTTTCGACATCCTGCGTTCGCCGCACGTCAACAAGACCTCGCGCGACCAGTTTGAAATCCGCACCCACCAGCGTCTGATGGACATCGTCGATCCGACCGACAAGACGGTCGACGCGCTGATGAAGCTGGACCTGCCGGCTGGCGTGGACGTCGAGATCAAGCTGCAGTAATGCGGCCAGGCCGCCGGAGCGATCCGGCAGGTCTCAGGAAGGCGGCCCTTGGGCCGCCTTTTTCGTTGGGCTGCAGGGTACCGCGCTTGCGGTGCGGTCAGGGTTGACGCTATACTCCGCAGCTTTTCCGCGCCGGGGTTTCCTGGTGCGGCTTCGTCGCATCGCCGTCGGAGGGGTGTCGGGGCCTTTACCCCTGTCCTCAACGAAGGAGCGGTGCTTGTCGGCCCGGCCAATCGATGTCGGGTGTGTGAAATGACTTCAGGCGCGGGGCGGTGTCTCCGTCGGCGCGTTCGGGGTCAGGAGAAAACCATGAGTCTTAGCAATCGTCTCGGATTGCTGGGCCGCAAGGTGGGCATGATGCGTGTGTTCACGGTCGACGGTGATACCGTCCCCGTGACCGTGCTGGACGTGTCCAACAACCGCGTGACCCAGATCAAGACCGAAGAGTCCGACGGCTACAGCGCCATTCAAGTGACCTACGGCGCGCGCAAGGCGTCCCGTGTCACGAAGCCGGAAGCGGGTCACCTCGCGAAGGCTGGCGTCGAAGCCGGTGAAATCATCAAGGAATTCCGCGTGGATGCCGCGGTCGCCGCCGAATACAAGGCCGGCGCTCAAGTCCCCGTGACGCTGTTCGCCGCCGGCCAACTGGTCGACGTGCAGGGCACCTCGATCGGTAAGGGCTTCGCAGGCACCATCAAGCGCCACAACTTCGGTTCGCAGCGCGCTTCGCACGGTAATAGCCGCTCGCACAACGTTCCTGGCTCCATCTCGATGGCGCAGGATCCGGGCCGCGTGTTCCCGGGCAAGAAGATGTCGGGCCACCTCGGCGACGTCACCGTGACCGTCCAGAACCTGGATGTCGTCCGCATCGACGAAGCCCGCCAGCTGGTGCTGGTCCGTGGTGCCGTTCCTGGCGCGAAGGAAGGATTCGTCGTGATCCGTCCGGCCGTCAAGGTCAAGGTCAAGAAGGGAGCCAACTGATGCAACTCGAGCTCCTGAATGAGCAGGGTCAGGCGACGTCGAAGGTCGACGCTCCCGACACCCTTTTCGCTCGTGATTACAACGAAGCCCTGGTGCACCAGGTGGTCGTGGCCTATCAGGCCAATGCCCGCCAAGGTACCCGTGCCCAGCTGACCCGCGCTGAAGTCCGTCACTCGACGAAGAAGCCGTTCCGTCAGAAGGGCACCGGCAACGCCCGTGCTGGTATGACCTCCTCGCCGCTGTGGCGTGGGGGCGGTCGCATCTTCCCGAACAAGCCTGACGAGAACTTCTCGCACAAGCTGAACAAGAAGATGTACCGCGCCGGCATGGCCGCGATCCTGTCGCAGCTGGCCCGCGAAGGCCGCCTGGCTGTCGTGGACTCGATCTCGATCGAAGCCCCGAAGACCAAGCTGCTGGCCGCCAAGCTCAAGGGCATGGGTCTGGATCACGTCATGGTCATCTCCGACCAAGTCGATGACAACCTGCTGCTGGCCTCGCGCAACCTGGCCAATGTGCTGGTCGTCGAGCCGCGCTACGTCGATCCGCTGTCGCTGGTCTTCTACAAGAAGGTCCTGGTGACGAAGGCCGCGATCGAGCAACTGAAGGAGATGCTGGCATGAGCGCGCCCAAGTTTGCTGATGGCCGTCTGGCCAAGGTGCTGCTCGCTCCGATCGTGTCCGAGAAGGCCACGATGGCTGGCGAAAAGCACAACCAAGTCCTGTTCAAGGTCCTGCGCGACGCGACGAAGCCTGAAGTCAAGGCCGCCGTTGAACTGATGTTCAAGGTCGAAGTCGAGGCGGTGAACATCGTCAACGTCAAGGGCAAGACCAAGCGCTTCGGTGGCCGTCTGGGCCGTCGCGACCACGTCAAGAAGGCGTACGTGTCGCTGAAGGCTGGCCAGGAGCTCAACTTCTCCGGGGAGGCTGCGTAATGGCCGTCGTTAAAGTCAAGCCGACTTCGCCAGGCCGTCGTGGCGTGGTGAAGGTGGTGCACAAGCACCTGCACAAGGGCGCTCCGGAGGCCTCGCTGCTCGAGCCCCAGAAGCAGAAGTCTGGCCGCAACAACAACGGCCACATCACGATGCGCCACAAGGGCGGTGGTCACAAGCACCACTACCGCGTGGTGGACTTCCGTCGCAACAAGGACGGCATCCCGGCGAAGGTCGAGCGTATCGAGTACGACCCCAACCGCACGGCCCACATCGCTCTGGTGTGCTACGCCGACGGCGAACGTCGCTACATCATCGCTCCGCGCAACTTGGAAGTCGGTTCCTCGATCCTGAGCGGCGCTGAAGCTCCGATCAAGGTCGGCAACACGCTGCCCATCCGCAACATTCCCGTGGGTTCGACGATCCACTGCGTGGAACTGCTGCCGAGCAAGGGTGCCCAGATCGCTCGCTCCGCCGGCACGTCGGTCGTGCTGATGGCCCGCGATGGCATGTACGCCCAGATCCGTCTGCGCTCCGGCGAAGTCCGCCGCGTGCACATCGACTGCCGCGCCACCATCGGTGAAGTGAGCAACGAAGAGCACAGCCTGCGCCAGTACGGCAAGGCCGGCGCCATCCGATGGAAGGGCATCCGCCCGACCGTGCGTGGTACCGCCATGAACCCGGTCGACCACCCGCACGGTGGTGGTGAGGGTCGTACGGGTGAAGGTCAGGCCCCTGTGTCGCCGTGGAACACCCTGACGAAGGGCTACCGCACTCGCAACAACAAGCGCACGCAGACCTTCATCGTCTCGCGTCGCAAGAAGTAAGGGGTTGACCACATGACTCGTTCCCTCAAGAAGGGTCCCTTCGTGGATCACCACCTGATGGCCAAGGTCGACAAGGCCGTTGCCGTCAAGGACAAGAAGCCCATCAAGACCTGGTCGCGTCGCTCGACGATCCTGCCCGAGTTCATCGGTCTGACGATCGCCGTGCACAACGGCAAGCAGCACGTGCCGGTCTATGTGTCTGACCAGATGGTCGGCCACAAGCTGGGTGAATTCGCTCTGACCCGTACCTTCAAGGGCCACCCGGCCGACAAGAAGGCCGGCAAGAAGTAAGGATGGCGACGATGGAAACCAAAGCAATCGTTCGTGGCGTCCGCCTGTCGTTCGATAAGGGCCGCCTGGTGGCAGACCTGATCCGCGGCAAGAAGGTGGATCAAGCGCTGAACATCCTCGAGTTCACCCAGAAGAAGGCCGCGCTGATCATCAAGAAGGCGCTGGAATCGGCCATCGCCAATGCCGAGCACAACGACGGTGCCGACATTGACGAGCTGAAGGTCACTTCGATCTACGTGGAGCAGGGCACCACGCTGAAGCGGTTCTCCGCGCGCGCCAAGGGCCGCGGCAATCGCATCAGCAAGCCGACCTGCCATATCTACGTGACCGTCGGCAACTGAGCCTGAAGGAAGACTATGGGACAGAAAATTCATCCGACTGGCTTCCGCCTGCCCGTCACCCGTAACTGGGCGTCGCGCTGGTACGCGAACAACCAGAACTTCGCCAGCATGCTGGCCGAAGATCTGCAGGTGCGCGACTTCCTGAAGGCCAAGCTGAAGAACGCCGCCGTTTCGCGCATCCTGATCGAGCGTCCTGCGAAGAACGCCCGCATCACGATCTTCTCCGCCCGTCCGGGCGTGGTGATCGGCAAGAAGGGCGAGGACATCGAGAACCTGAAGGCCGAGCTGGCCAAGCGTCTGGGCGTGCCCGTCGCGGTCAACATCGAAGAAGTGCGCAAGCCGGAAATCGATGCCCAGCTGATCGCCGACTCGATCACCCAGCAGCTCGAGAAGCGCATCATGTTCCGCCGTGCGATGAAGCGCGCGATGCAGAACGCGATGCGTCTGGGCGCTCAGGGCATCAAGATCATGTCCGCCGGCCGTCTGAACGGCATCGAAATCGCTCGTACCGAGTGGTATCGCGAAGGTCGTGTGCCGCTGCACACCCTGAAGGCTGACATCGATTACGGCTTCTCCGAAGCCAAGACCACCTACGGCGTGATCGGCGTCAAGGTGTGGGTGTACCGCGGTGACCGCCTGGCCAATGGCGAGGCCCCCGTGATCAACACCCCCCCGGGTGCCGAAGATGATCGTCGTCCCCGTCGCAATGCCCGTCCGGGCGCGCCGAGTGGCCGTGGTCGTGGCGACAAGCCTGCCGAAGGCGGCGACAAGCCTGCTGCGAAGCGTGTGGTGCGCAAGCCCGCCGCTGACGGCGGCCAGGCGTAAGGAGAACTCAACATGCTGCAACCCGCTCGTCGCAAATATCGCAAGGAGCAAAAGGGCCGCAACACTGGTGTTGCGACCCGCGGCGCGACCGTCGCTTTCGGTGACTTCGGCCTGAAGGCCACCGAGCGCGGCCGCATCACGGCCCGCCAGATCGAAGCGGCTCGCCGTGCCATCTCGCGCCACATCAAGCGCGGTGGCCGGATCTTCATCCGCATCTTCCCGGACAAGCCGATCTCGCAAAAGCCTGCCGAAGTCCGTATGGGTAACGGCAAGGGCAACCCGGAGTACTACGTGGCTGAGATCCAGCCCGGCAAGGTGCTCTACGAGGTCAATGGCGTGCCCGAGGCTCTGGCGCGCGAAGCGTTCACGCTGGCCGCTGCCAAGCTGCCCCTGCGCTGCACCTTCGTGACCCGCCAGCTCGGCGCCTGATTGGAGAACACCCCATGAAAGCATCTGAACTGCGCGCTAAGGACGTGGCTGCCCTGAAGAAGGAAGTCACCGATCTGCTGAAGGCCCACTTTGGTCTGCGCATGCAAAAGGCGACGCAACAACTGACCAACACCTCGGTGCTGGGCAAGACGCGTCGTGACATCGCCCGCGCCAAGACCATCCTGGCCGAGAAGAAGGGAGCCGCGAAATGACGCAAGCTCAAGAGAAGAACACCCGCACCCTGATCGGTCGCGTCGTCAGCGACAAGCGCGCCAAGACCGTCACCGTGCTGGTCGAGCGCCGTGCCAAGCACGAGCTCTACGGCAAGATCGTGGCTCGTTCCCGCAAGTACCACGCCCATGACGAAAAGGGCGAGTACAAGATGGGTGACGTGGTCGAGATCGCCGAAGGCCGTCCGCTGTCCAAGACCAAGAGCTGGGTGGTGACCCGCCTGGTCGAGAAGGCTCAGCTGGTCTGATCGCCCGCGCCGCCCTCGAGGCGGTGCATGCCTGGGGTGGGCAACCTCCCTGAGGCCTGAATGGCTGGTACGCCGGTAATCCCGGTGTCCAGCCATTTTTCATTTTTCGCGGCACACTCTGCCGTTTCCTCTCATCGACAACAGCAATCAGGAGCACGTCATGCTGAAAGTGGGCGATCGTCTGCCGGCCGGCAATCTGCAGGAATTCATCGAAGTCGAGGGCGATGGCTGCTCGCTCGGACCAAACACCTTTGACATCGAGAAGCTGACCGCCGGCAAGACCGTCGCGATCTTCGCGCTGCCGGGCGCCTTCACGCCGACCTGCTCCGCGCAGCACGTGCCGGGTTACGTCGCTCAAGCCGACGCATTGAAGGCAGCGGGTGTGGACGAGATCTGGTGCGTGTCCGTGAATGACGCGTTCGTGATGGGCGCGTGGGGTCGGGATCAGAAGACGGCCGGCAAGGTCCGCATGATGGCCGACGGCAGCGCCGCGTTCACGCAGGCCACCGGCCTGACGCTGGACCTGGTCCCCCGCGGCATGGGGCTGCGCTCGCAGCGCTACTCGATGCTGGTCAAGGACGGCGTCGTCAAGACGCTGAACATCGAAGCGCCCGGAAAGTTCGAGGTGAGCGACGCCGGCACGCTGCTGAAGCAGGCCCAGGCGCTCTGACGCCTAAAACCTCTTGTTGACAGGCGGATTGTGCTTCGCGCATAATCCGCAGCTTCGCCGAATGGTGGCTCCGTCGCTCGACGGGGTTTCGGGGCCCGCTCCCGAAACGCGCCGCTTTCGGTTCTAGGTTTCTTGCCCATTTAGGCCAGACGCGGGTCGCCGCAAGGTGACAGGTGATTGGCTTACGGGCCCAAGACTGACCGCTCTCTGGATGGCTGCGATGGTCGCAGTTGCCTGAGCGGGAAAAGTTGGGGACAGACATGATCCAAATGCAATCGCGACTCGACGTCGCGGACAACACTGGCGCCAAGTCCGTCATGTGCATCAAGGTGCTTGGTGGTTCCAAGCGTCGCTATGCGCATATTGGCGACATCATCAAGGTCAGCATCAAGGAAGCTGCGCCGCGCGGCCGCGTCAAGAAGGGCGAGGTCTACAACGCGGTGGTCGTGCGCACTGCCAAGGGTGTGCGCCGCCAGGACGGCTCCCTGGTCAAGTTCGACGGCAATGCCGCCGTGCTGCTGAACGCCAAGCTGGAGCCCATCGGCACCCGCATCTTCGGCCCGGTCACGCGTGAACTGCGTACCGAGCGCTTCATGAAGATCGTGTCGCTGGCGCCTGAGGTGCTCTAAGCCCCGCTCAGACAAAGGTATTGCCATGAACAAGATTCGCACAGGCGACGAGGTCATCGTCCTGACCGGCCGCGACAAGGGTAAGCGCGGCACCGTGACGCTGCGCGTCGATGCCGACCACGTGGTCGTCGAAGGCATCAACGTCGTCAAGAAGCACGTCAAGCCGAACCCGCTGAAGGGCACGACCGGCGGCATCGTCGACAAGTCCATGCCCATCCATCAATCCAACGTGGCGATCTTCAACGCCGCTGCCGGCAAGGCCGATCGCGTGGGCATCAAGCTCGGCGCCGATGGCAAGCGGGTGCGCGTGTTCAAGTCGACCGGCGAAGAGATCAAGGCCTAAGGGGTAAGACATGGCTCGTTTGCAAGAGTTCTATCGCGAGAAGGTCGTCCCCGGTCTGACCGAGAAGTTCGGCTACAAGTCCGTGATGGAAGTGCCGCGCATCACCAAGATCACGCTGAACATGGGCGTGAGCGAAGCGGTCGCCGACAAGAAGGTCATGGACCACGCTGTGGGCGACCTGACCAAGATCGCTGGCCAGAAGCCTGTGGTCACGAAGTCGAAGAAGGCGATCGCCGGCTTCAAGATCCGTGACGGCGTGCCCATCGGCTGCATGGTGACCCTTCGTGGCGCCACGATGTACGAATTCCTGGACCGTTTCGTGACCGTGGCCCTGCCGCGTGTCCGTGACTTCCGCGGTATCTCCGGTCGCTCGTTCGACGGTCGCGGCAACTACAACATCGGCGTCAAGGAACAGATCATCTTCCCCGAAATCGAGTACGACAAGGTGGATGCTCTGCGTGGTCTGAACATCAGCATCACGACGACGGCAAAGACGGACGACGAAGCCAAGGCTCTGCTGGCTGCGTTCAAGTTCCCGTTCAAGAACTGAGGTGACCCGTGGCAAAACTCTCGATCAAGCAACGTGAGCTGAAGCGCGCCCAACTGGTCGCCAAGTACGCCAAGAAGTACGCGGAACTGAAGGCCATCATCGACGACAGCAAGAAGTCGGACGAAGAGCGCTATCTGGCCCGCCTGGAGCTGCAGAAGCTGCCCCGGAACGCCAACCCGACCCGCCAGCGCAACCGCTGCGAACTGACCGGCCGCCCCCGTGGCACGTTCCGCAAGTTCGGCCTGGCTCGTAACAAGATTCGTGAGCTGGCCTTCAAGGGCGACATCCCCGGTGTCGTCAAGGCCAGCTGGTAATCGGCAGGTTTAGGAGATTTCGTATGAGCATGAGTGATCCTATCGCCGATATGCTGACCCGCATTCGCAACGCCCAGAGCGTTGAGAAGGCCAGCGTCGTGATGCCTTCGTCGAAGCTGAAGGTCGCGATCGCCAAGGTCCTGAAGGATGAAGGCTATATCGACGATTTCGCGGTGCGTGGCGATGCAGCCCGCCCCGAGCTCGAGATCGCGCTGAAGTATTACGCCGGTCGTCCGGTGATCGAGCGCATCGAGCGCGTGAGCCGTCCCGGCCTGCGCATCTACAAGGGCCGCCACGACATTCCTCAGGTCATGAATGGCCTGGGCGTGGCGATCGTCACGACCCCGAAGGGCGTGATGACCGACCGCAAGGCACGTCAAGCCGGTGTCGGCGGCGAAGTGCTTTGCTACGTCGCCTAAGCCAAGGAGAGACAGACAATGTCCCGCGTTGGAAAAATGCCGGTCGTCCTCCCGCAAGGCGTGGAAGTGACGATCGCCGCTGAGAAGATCAGCGTCAAGGGCGCCCAGGGCACCCTGTTCGTGGCCGCGAACCCGCTGGTCACGGTCAAGCTGGAAGGCGGCAAGCTGACCTTCGTCCCGGTCAACGAATCGGCTGAAGCCGATGCGATGAGCGGCACGATGCGCGCGCTGCTGAACAACATGGTCAACGGCGTCAGCAAGGGCTTCGAAAAGAAGCTGAACCTGGTCGGCGTGGGTTTCCGTGCCCAGGCCCAAGGTCAGAAGCTGAACCTGCAGATCGGTTTCTCGCATCCGGTCGTCAAGGACATGCCGGCTGGCATCAAGGTCGAATGCCCGACCCAGACGGAAATCCTGATCAAGGGTGCGGATCGCCAGGTCGTCGGCCAGATCGCTGCCGAAGTGCGCGCGATCCGTCCGCCGGAGCCCTATAAGGGCAAGGGCATCCGTTACGCCGACGAGAAGGTCTCCCTCAAAGAGACCAAGAAGAAGTAAGGAGCCGCGCCATGCTGAACAAGAAGGAACAACGCCTGCGTCGTTCGCGTCAAACGCGTGCCCGCATCGCCCTGCAGCGCGTGGCCCGTCTGACGGTCTTCCGCTCGAACCTGCACATCTACGCCTCGGTCATTTCCGAAGACGGTCAGCGCGTGCTGGCTTCCGCTTCGACTGCCGAGAAGGAAGTGCGCACGCAGCTGTCCGGCAAGGGTGGCAACGTGGCCGCCGCGAGCCTGATCGGCAAGCGCATCGCCGAGAAGGCGAAGGCCGCTGGCGTCGAGAAGGTGGCTTTCGACCGTTCGGGCTTCGCCTACCACGGCCGTGTCAAGGCCCTGGCTGAAGCCGCTCGCGAAGCCGGCCTGCAGTTCTGACGCTCAAAGGATTAGGAAATGGCAAAGTTTCAACCCCGCGCTCAGACCGAAGGCAACGACGACGGCCTGAAGGAAAAGATGATCGCGGTCAACCGCGTCACGAAGGTTGTGAAGGGCGGCCGCACGCTGTCCTTCGCTGCGCTGACCGTGGTCGGTGACGGCGATGGCCGCATCGGCATGGGCAAGGGCAAGGCCAAGGAAGTGCCCGTCGCCGTGCAGAAGGCGATGGAATCGGCCCGCCGCAACATGATCAAGGTCGCCCTGAAGAACGGCACCATCCAGCACAACGTGGTGGGTGAGCACGGCGCGGCGCACGTGATCATGGCTCCGGCTCCTGCCGGTACCGGCGTGATCGCCGGCGGCCCGATGCGCGCTGTCTTCGAAGTGATGGGCGTGACGGACATCGTGACCAAGAGCCACGGTTCGACCAACCCCTACAACATGGTTCGTGCCACGCTGGACGCGCTGAAGCGCTGCTCCACGCCCGCCCAAGTGGCGGCCAAGCGCGGCAAGACGGTTGAAGAAATCTTCAACTGAGCGCCAGGAGATCGAGATGTCTGACAAGAAAACGCTCACGGTCAAGCTGGTCCGCAGCCCGATCGGCTGCCGCGCGGATCATCGCGCGACGGTCGTCGGCCTGGGTCTTCGCAAGCTGAACAGCACGAAGACGCTGGAAGACACGCCCGCAGTGCGCGGCATGATCAACAAGATCGCCTACCTGGTGCAGGTGCTGTAAGCACAGCATCGACGAGGAACAGAAGATGCAACTCAATACCATCAAGCCCGCCGCTGGTGCCAAGCACGCCAAGCGTCGCGTGGGCCGTGGCATCGGCTCGGGTCTGGGTAAGACCGCCGGCCGTGGCCACAAGGGTCAGAAGTCGCGCGCCGGTGGCTTCCACAAGGTCGGCTTCGAAGGCGGTCAGATGCCGCTGCAGCGTCGCCTGCCCAAGCGTGGCTTCAAGTCGCTGGCTCGTCCGTTCAATGCGGAAGTGACGCTGTCGGAACTGAACCAGCTGACCGGCGATGAAATCGACCTGCTGACGCTGAAGGCTGTCGGCCTGGTGTCCGAGCTGGCGAAGTCGGTGAAGGTCATCAAGTCCGGCGAGATCACCCGCAAGGTGTCGATCAAGGGCCTGGGCGTGACGGCCGGCGCGAAGGCGGCGATCGAAGCCGCCGGCGGCTCCGTCGCTTAATCAGCCAAGCACAGGACTAGGCGGCAGTGGCAAGCAACGCATCCCAGTTGGCCAAGAGCGGCAAGTTCGGCGACCTGCGTCGCCGGCTGGTGTTCCTGGTCCTCGCGCTGGTGGTCTACCGCATCGGGGCGCACATCCCCGTGCCCGGTATCGATCCGGCGCAGCTTCAGCAGCTGTTCAAGGGCCAGCAGGGCGGGATCCTGAGCCTGTTCAACATGTTCTCGGGCGGTGCGCTGTCGCGCTTCACCGTCTTCGCGCTGGGCATCATGCCCTACATCTCGGCCTCGATCGTCATGCAGCTCATGACGTACGTGGTGCCGAGCCTGGAAGCGCTGAAGAAGGAAGGCGAGGCGGGGCGTCGCAAGATCACGCAGTACACGCGCTATGGCACGCTGGGCCTGGCGATCTTCCAGAGCTTGAGCATCGCTTTCGCGCTGGAGAGCTCGCCCGGTCTGGTGCTGAGCCCGGGCTTCGGTTTCCGCATCACTGCGGTGACCAGTCTGGTGGCCGGCACGATGTTCCTGATGTGGCTGGGTGAGCAGATCACCGAGCGCGGTCTGGGCAACGGCATCTCGATCCTGATCTTCGGCGGTATCGCCGCAGGTCTGCCGGGTGCGATCGGTGGCCTGCTGGAGCTGGTTCGTACCGGGGCGATGAGCGTGTTCTCGTGCCTGATCGTGATCGTGATCGTGGCCGCGGTGACTTACCTGGTCGTGTTCGTCGAACGTGGTCAGCGCAAGATCCTGGTGAACTACGCGAAGCGTCAGGTCGGGAACAAGGTCTACGGTGGTCAGAGTTCGCATCTGCCGCTGAAGCTGAACATGTCGGGCGTCATTCCGCCGATCTTCGCGTCGTCGATCATCCTGTTGCCCACCACGCTCGTGAGCTGGTTTGCAACTGGCGACAGCATGCGTTGGTTGAAGGACATCGCGGATGCGCTGCGTCCGGGACAACCGATCTATGTGCTGCTGTATTCGGCCGCGATCGTGTTCTTCTGCTTCTTCTACACGGCGCTGGTGTTCAACAGCCGTGAGACCGCAGACAACCTGAAGAAGAGCGGTGCCTTCATCCCCGGGATCCGTCCCGGTGATCAGACGGCTCGGCACATCGACAAGATCCTGTCTCGGCTGACGCTGGCGGGTGCGGTGTACATCACCGGCGTGTGCCTGCTGCCTGAGTTCCTGACGCTGAAGTACAACGTCCCGTTCTATTTCGGTGGCACGTCGCTGTTGATCATCGTGGTCGTCACGATGGACTTCTGGGCTCAGGTCCAGTCCTATGTGATGAGCCAGCAGTACGAGTCCCTGCTGAAGAAGGCCAGCTTCAAGGCCAACTGATGCACCAGGCTAGGTAAAAAATTCAGACCTAATTCGGCAAGTATCGAAGGTATGGCGAAAGACGACGTCATTCAGATGCAAGGCGAGATTCTTGAGAACCTCCCGAATGCAACCTTCCGAGTCAAGCTGGAGAACGGTCACGTCGTTCTCGGTCACATTTCCGGGAAGATGCGGATGCACTACATCCGAATCCTCCCCGGCGACAAAGTGACTGTTGAATTGACGCCGTACGATTTGAGTCGTGCTCGCATCGTGTTCCGGGCGAAGTGAGCTTTTTAGCAACCCCCGGATTAACGCTGATTGAGCGAACAGAGTAGGTCAAGGAGCAGACCATGAAAGTTTCGGCATCCGTCAAGAAGATGTGCCGCAATTGCAAGATCATCCGTCGTAATGGCGTGGTGCGTGTGATCTGTACCGATCCCCGCCACAAGCAGCGCCAAGGCTGATTGGCCTCACGACTGCAAGCGAATTAGAGGACGCACATGGCACGTATTGCTGGTATCAACATTCCGCCGCACAAGCACACCGAGATCGGTCTGACCTCGATCTACGGCATTGGCCGTACGACCGCGCAGAAGATCTGCAACAGCTGCGGCATTCCGCTGGACAAGAAGGTCAAGGACCTGACCGACTCCGATCTGGAAAAGATCCGTGAGGAAGTGGGCCGCCTGACCATCGAAGGCGACCTGCGTCGCGAGATGTCCATCAACATCAAGCGCCTGATGGACCTGGGTTGCTATCGTGGCTTCCGCCATCGCCGTGGCCTGCCGGTGCGCGGCCAGCGTACCCGCACGAATGCCCGTACCCGCAAGGGTCCGCGCAAGTCGGCCGCGACTGGCAAGAAGTAATCCGCGGCATCTGAAGAAAGCAAACCATGGCAAAAGCACCCAATAACTCGGCTGCCCAGCGCGTTCGCAAGAAGGTTCGCAAGAACGTTGCCGACGGCATCGCCCACGTGCACGCGTCGTTCAACAACACCATCATCACGATCACTGATCGTCAAGGTGGTGCGCTGTCCTGGGCCTCTTCGGGCGGCCAAGGCTTCAAGGGCTCGCGCAAGTCCACTCCTTTCGCGGCCCAGGTGGCTGCCGAAGTGGCCGGACGTGCCGCCCAGGAGCAGGGCATCAAGAACCTGGACGTGAAGATCAAGGGCCCGGGCCCGGGTCGCGAATCGTCGGTGCGTGCCCTGGCCGCACTGGGCATCCGCATCAACTCGATCTCTGACGTGACGCCGGTGCCGCACAACGGCTGCCGTCCGCAGAAGCGTCGCCGCATCTAAGCGGTTGCGCAAAGCGATCGCAATCAGTGCGATAATTGCGGATTCGATCCGATCCAGCCGGCTGGCGCGTCAGTGCCAGCCGGCCGTTTTGCTGAGGATGGTGGAAACGCCCCTCAGTCGAAGTCTCTGACTTCTTGAAGCCCACCGTCCGAGCCGACAAAAACACTGGCCGGACTCGCGCGCTGCCTGGAATGTCTCCGGGCGCGCGTCAGATTGATGAAGGACACGCAAAGTGGCACGTTACCTCGGCCCGAAGGCCAAACTTTCTCGCCGTGAAGGCACCGACCTGTTCCTGAAGAGCGCCCGTCGCGCCATCAGCGACAAGGCCAAGTTCGACACCAAGCCCGGCCAGCACGGCCGCACTTCGGGCCAGCGCACCTCCGACTTCGGCCTGCAGCTGCGCGAGAAGCAGAAGGTCAAGCGCATGTACGGTGTGCTGGAGCGCCAGTTCCGCCGCTACTTCGCCGAAGCCGAGCGCCGCAAGGGCTCGACCGGCGTGAACCTGCTGGTCCTGCTGGAATCGCGCCTGGACAACGTCGTCTATCGCATGGGCTTCGGCTCGACCCGCGCGGAAGCCCGCCAGCTGGTCTCGCACAAGAGCATCACCGTGAACGGCGAAGTCGTGAACATCGCCTCCTACCTGGTGAAGGCCGGCGACGTTGTCGCCGTGCGCGAGAAGGCCAAGAAGCAGCTGCGCATCGTCGACAGCCTGAAGCTGGCTGAGTCGATCGGCCTGCCGGCCTGGGTGGCCGTCGACGCCACCAAGATGGAAGGTGTCTTCAAGAAGACGCCGGATCGCGACGAGTTCGGCGCCGAGATCAACGAATCGCTGATCGTTGAGTTGTACTCGCGTTAATTCTTTCGTGCCTGCCGAGCGGCCCCGCAGGGGCCTGCTCGGCTTTTCCTCGTCCGGGCGTCGTCAGCTGTATTGGGCGCGCCTGGTTGGTCCCTCAGCCTTATCGGTGTAACGAACCGAGGGTATTGAAAGAAAGACCTCATGCAAACGAATCTGCTCAAACCCAAATCCATCACTGTGGAGCCCCTGGGCGGTCATCGCGCCAAGGTGATCCTGGAGCCGTTCGAACGCGGCTATGGCCACACCCTGGGCAACGCCCTGCGCCGTGTGCTGCTGTCCTCGATGGTGGGTTATGCGCCGACGGAAGTGACGATCGCGGGCGTGCTGCACGAGTACTCCGCCATCGACGGCGTTCAGGAAGATGTGGTCCACATCATGCTGAACCTGAAGGGCGTGGTGTTCCGCCTGCACAACCGTGAGGAAGTGACGCTGGTCCTGCGCAAGGAAGGCGAAGGCCCCGTCACCGCCGCCGACATCCAGACCCCGCACGACGTCGAGATCATCAACCCCGATCACGTCATCGCCCACCTGTCGCAAGGCGGCAAGCTGGACATGCAGATCAAGGTCGAGAAGGGCCGTGGCTACGTCCCCGGCAACATGCGCCGCTACGGCGACGAGCCGACCAAGGCCATCGGCCGCATCGTGCTGGACGCTTCGTTCAGCCCGGTCAAGCGCGTCAGCTATGCCGTCGAGAACGCCCGCGTCGAGCAGCGTACCGACCTGGACAAGCTGGTCATGGAGATCGAGACCAACGGCGCGATCAGCCCCGAGGAAGCGATCCGTGCCTCGGCCAAGATCCTGGTCGAGCAGATGGCCGTGTTCGCGCAGCTGCAAGGCACCGATCTGGTCGACGTGTTCGACCAGGCGCCGGCTGCCCGCTCCAGCAGCTTCGATCCGATCCTGCTGCGTCCGGTCGACGAGCTCGAGCTGACCGTGCGCTCGGCCAACTGCCTGAAGGCCGAGAACATCTATTACATCGGTGACCTGATCCAGCGCACCGAGACCGAGCTGCTGAAGACCCCGAACCTGGGTCGCAAGTCGCTCAACGAGATCAAGGAAGTCCTCGCTTCGCGCGGCCTGACCCTGGGCTCGCGTCTCGAGAACTGGCCGCCCCAAGGTCTCGACAAGCGTTGATTTTTGAAATGGACGGGTCCTTGACCTGTCCGGTGCCCCCGGCAGTACCTGATCCGGCTGCCGGCAATAACTGAAGGAAGGAAAGCACCATGCGCCACCGTAACGGCCTCCGCAAACTGAACCGCACCAGCGAACACCGCGCCGCGATGTTCCGCAACATGGCGGTTTCGCTGCTCCAGCACGAAGCGATCAAGACCACGCTGCCCAAGGCGAAGGAACTGCGTCGCATCGTCGAGCCGCTGATCACCCTGGCCAAGGAGCCGACCGTCGCCAACCGTCGTCTGGCGTTCAACCGCCTGCGCGACCGCGACATCGTCGTCAAGCTGTTCAATGAACTGGGCCCCCGTTTCGCCACCCGTCCGGGCGGCTACACCCGCATCCTGAAGATGGGCTTCCGTGTCGGCGACAACGCCCCGATGGCGTACGTCGAGCTGGTCGACCGTCCGGAAGCGGCTGAAGGCGAAGCCGCTGAATAATCGGCGACTCGCTCATGCGCATGAAGGCCAGCAGCAATGCTGGCCTTTTTTCTTGTGTATCCGCGATACGCGCAACGCAGGCGGGGCATGGCGCTTCTCCAACGTCATGACGTCTCGCTTGGCGCTAAGCTTCGCGCCTTTGCGATCTCTCGACGACGCGGTCCACGAAGCCGCATGCGTCCCGCGTTCATGACTTCTTCTGCCTTGATGCGACGGTTGGTGCCGGCGCTGTTCCTGTTGATGACGCTGGTGTCGGTCTTGATGGCCCTGCCGGCCCGTGCCGACGACTTCCTCGACCCGGAACAGGCTTTCAAGGTCGATGTGCAGCTGACCGGCGATCGCGAGTTCCAATTGAACTTCACGATCGCGCCCGGCTATTACATGTACCGCGACCAGTTCAAGCTGGAGCCCGCCGGAGCGACCTTGGGCGACATCGCCTGGCCGACGCCCAAGCGCAAGTTCGACGAGACCTTCCAGAAGGAAGTCGAGACCTACCGCGATCGGCTGAGCATCAAGGTGCCGGTGGCGGCCTTGCAGGCAGCGCCATTGAAGCTGGTGCTGACGGGCCAAGGCTGTGCGGACAAGGGCTTGTGCTATCCGCCGATGAAGAGCGAACTGACGCTCGGCCTCAAGGGCTTCGGTGGTGACGGGGGAGTGAAGATCGGCGCGGCGCCGGACGCGCTGAGCGGCTTCGGCGTATCGAACGCGGTCGCATCGACGCCCACAGACGCGACCCCTGCCAAGTCCGAGTCCTCAGGCTCAGGCGCCGCCGCACCTCTTTCGGGTGGCTCACCGCTGGACGACGTCCTGGCCTCGGGCCGCCTGTGGCTCGTCATCGGTGCGTTCTTCGCGGCTGGCGTGCTGCTGTCGCTGACCCCTTGCGTGCTGCCGATGCTGCCGATCCTGTCTTCGATCATCGTCGGCCAAGGCGGTACGCCGTCGCGGGCGCGCGGCTTCTTCCTGGCCTTCAGCTACTCGCTGGGTATGGCGCTGCTGTACACGGCGCTGGGAGTCGCGGCAGGCCTTGCGGGCGGAGGCTTGGCGGCCTACCTCCAGAAGCCTTGGGTTCTGACGCTGTTCGCGCTGCTCCTGATCGGCTTCTCGCTGTCGATGTTCGGCGTCTACGAGATCCAGTTGCCGAGCCGCTTCACCGGCGGCGTATCCGACGCGACCCAGCGCCTGCCCGCCGGCAAGTTCTTCAGCGTCTTCGTGATGGGCGGCCTGTCGGCGCTGATCGTCAGCCCTTGTGTCGCGGCGCCGCTGGCAGGCGCGCTGCTTTACATCAGCCAGACCGGCAATGTCGCGATCGGGGGCCTGGCGCTGTTCGCGCTGGCCTGGGGCATGAGCGTCCCGCTGCTGCTGCTCGGCCTGTCGGCGGGCACCTTGCTGCCGCGCGCGGGCCCCTGGATGGAGACGGTCAAGTACTTCTTCGGGCTGCTGCTCCTGTCGGTCGCGCTGTGGATCGTGCAGCCGGTGCTGCCGGCGGTCGTTGCACAACTGCTCTGGGGGGCGCTGTTGATCGCGCTGGCTGCTTTGCTGGGGCTCTTCCAGCGCGTCGAGACCAACACGCCTCGCGTGTGGCTCCGCAAGAGCGCGGCCGTGGCGGCGATGGTCTTCGGCGTGGCGCAGTTCATCGGCGTCGCCGCCGGCGGCACCGACACGCTGAAGCCGTTGGCAGGCGTCGTCGGCGTGGGCAAGGGCGCCTCGGCAGTTGCGGCTACGGGCGAGCCCGCCGCCGTGAATTTCCGAAAGGTCAAGAGCGTCGCCGAACTCGACGAGGCGCTGCGCACCGCCGGCAAGCCGGTGATGCTGGACTTCTACGCCGACTGGTGCGTCTCCTGCAAGGAGATGGAGCGCTTCACCTTCACCGATGCGCGAGTGCAGGCGAAGCTTGCCGGCGCGCTCCTGCTCAAGGCCGATGTCACGGCGAACAACGCTGAAGACCGAGAACTGCTCAAGCGCTTCAAGCTGTTCGGTCCTCCCGGCACGATCTTCTTCGACCCGAAGGGCGAGGAATTGACTGGCGTTCGGGTGATCGGCTTCCAGGATGCCCAGCGCTTCCTGCAGTCGCTGCAGGCGGCCGGCCTTTGAATATCGCGAAGACCGTCGCCACAAGTTGAGACAGCGGTCGATTCCGTGCTACACTCTCTTTCTTCGATCGCGGGGTGGAGCAGTCTGGTAGCTCGTTGGGCTCATAACCCAAAGGTCGTAGGTTCAAATCCTGCCCCCGCAACCAGAACATCGAACGTTGTCCACGGACAGCGTTGTTGTCGGATCGACACGAAGGCCAACAGGCTCCGTGCGATGCGATCAACCAACCGGTGATTCGGCGCCTGCCGATCGCCACACACCACAGCCGCGGGGTGGAGCAGTCTGGTAGCTCGTTGGGCTCATAACCCAAAGGTCGTAGGTTCAAATCCTGCCCCCGCAACCAATCGAACAAGGGCCCTCACGCGAGGGCCCTTTGTTTTTTCCAGCGCTTGCTCAGGTCACGCGCAGCTTCGGACCTTCTCCGGCCGCCGTGACGCGCCCGATGGCGGCAGCCGCGTCGAACCCGTGACGGGCAAAGATTTCGAGCACTGCGCCGACCGCTGCTGGAGAGCAGGACACGAGCAAGCCACCACTCGTCTGCGGATCGCTCAAGAGCGCCTGTGCCTGCGAAGGCAGCGAGCCGGCCAGCGACACCTCCGCGCCGTACGCGGCCCAGTTGCGGCCTGATGCGCCGGTCACGAAGCCATCGCCCGCAAGTGTCTGCACGCCATCGAGCAGTGGTACCGCAGCCCAATCGATCTCCACGCTGCAGCCCGACCCGCGCGCGATCTCCAGGGCATGTCCCGCCAAGCCAAAGCCGGTGACATCGGTGAGGGCATGCACGCCGTCCAGCGCAGCCAGCTCCGGCCCCGGGGTGTTCAGTTTGGTGGTGGTCGCGAGCATCCGCTGATAGGCCGCGTCATCGAGCTTCCCCTTCTTGAGCGCTGCTGACATCACGCCAACGCCCAGCGCCTTGCCCAGCATCAACGCGTCGCCGGCGCGGGCATCCGCGTTGCGCTTCACCCGCGATGGATGCACCAGCCCCAGCGCCACGAGGCCATAGATCGGCTCGACCGAATCGATCGTGTGGCCGCCCGCGATCGGAATGCCGGCCTCACGACAGACGGACGCACCGCCTTCGAGGATCCTGCCGATGGTCGCGGTGCTCAAGACCGCGATCGGCATGCCGACGAGGGCCAGCGCCATGATGGGTTTGCCGCCCATCGCATAGACATCGCTGATCGCGTTGGTCGCGGCGATGCGACCGAAGTCATGCGGATCGTCGACGATCGGCATGAAGAAGTCGGTGGTGGCGATCAGCGCCTGTTCGTCATTGAGCCGGTAGACGGCAGCGTCATCTGCCGTCTCGATCCCGACAAGCAATTCGCGGGGCACCGGCAGGGCGCTCGTCCCCTTGAGGATTTCCGAGAGCACACCCGGCGCGATCTTGCAGCCGCAGCCGCCGCCGTGCGACAGCGAGGTCAGTCGGGGTTCGGATGGGGGAGGGGTGGGGGAGGGATTCATGGCCGGGCAGCTTACCGCGCGCCGGCTCCACCGATTGGGTGAGTTCGCTCAGCCAGACCCTGCTGAAGGGCGATGAATGCGTCCATCGCGGCCCAAAGCGGCGCGTAGCGCGACTCGTCGCCATCGATTTGCGCCAACGCGAGGGCGCTGGCCTCGAGCGTGCTGCGTTGCGACTCTGCTTGCGCACGTCGGATGGCGTAGCGGGAAGGCGGGGGCGCATCGAGCGCCAGCCGCGGGAGGGCTTGCAGCCAGCGGTTCTCATGGAGCAGCCGCCGACTGCGGCGCCAGGTGCCGTCCAGGACAACGAGGGTGGTGGGCGATGGCGGACCGGGGTGGACGGCTCCGCGCTGCAGCCCGAGGTCGTGCGCCGGCGCGGGTCTCGCAAGCGCGGCATTGCCATGCGTTGCCGGGTACAGCAGCACGAGGCCGGCGGTCGAGGCCGGTGGATCGAATCGTTCGCCGACACGCAGCTCGACGCGCGACAGGCAGCGCGTCAGCAGGCCTGCCGTGCCCTTGGTCTGTTCGGCCTCGTCCGGATCCTGGAGGATCAGCAGCGGGGTGAGGTTGTCGACCGGTCGCACGCAGGCGCACCAGCAGCCGACCAACGGTCGGCCGCAGCCATGGCAACGGGCACGACGCCCGGCGAGGCCACCGCGCTGGGGGCGCTCGTCGGCAGCCATCGTGGTGGGCGCGTCAGCGCGTGGTCAGCCGATCAGCGCGGCTGGCGCGGAGGCTTTCGGCCTTCGTTCGGACGGCCGTCACGGCGTGGGCCATCGCCGCGCGTGGCCTGGCCAGGACCGCCAGGACGTCCTTCACCACGAGGGCCGCCACGGCGATGCTCCTGGCCTCTGGGCGGCCGGTCGTTGCGCTCCTGGCGCGGCGGCTGTTGCGCCTCTTCCTCGCGTGCCAGCTTCAACTGGGTGTCGAGCTGCTCCTGCGTCAGGCCCTTGAGCGCGCAGAAGTTCGCAGGAGTGAGCGTGGTGCGCGAGAAGTCGCGCAGCAACTGTGCGCGCTCCTGGCGGCCGCGGTCTTCCTCGGCGCGGCGCGCCTCGGTGATGCCCCGTCGGCGAGTCAGCTCTTCCTGCGCGGCGTTGCGGTGCTCGTCGCTCAACTCGCCGGCGGGTTGGCCGTCCAGGTCGAAGCGGGTCTTGGCACGGGTCAGCGCGATCAGGTAACCGGTGCCGCCGGTGTAGCGCCGCAGGAAAGCCGACAGCTGTGCCTTCGTGAACTGACCTGGCGCACGCTGCTGGATGTCGGCCTGGACCCGCAGCTTCAGTGGCTTCGCGCCGCCGCCGAACAGGGCAGGGAAGAGTTCCTTCAGCTTGGCGGCGACCGCCTGCACGTCGACGCGTCCGCCTTCGGCGGGTTTGGCCGAACTCGACGGGGCGCTCGCATCGGACGGGCTGGCCTCGGCGGCTGCATCGCCCGCTTCCGGGGAGGGCTCGGCGTCAGCTTGCGGCGCGGTCAGCGCGGCGTCAGTCGTCTCGGCGACGGGAGCCTTCGGGTCCGGGATTTCGGGGGAGGTCACTTCGCCTTGCGGCGGGGTGCTGGAGGACATGCATCAAGCGGCGCGGGGCCGGCCTTCGGGAAAAAGGGGGATTGTGCCCATAGCCGCGCGGGCGTGGCAATTCGCGCCGATCGACGGCGGCCGTCCGTCCTGCCTGAGAACAGCCGCCGGGAAGGGGAATCAGGTCTTCGGTTCGCAGGCGGGCTTGCAGACCAGTTCGGTCCGGCCCAGGATGCGCTTGGACTGCAGGCTGCTCGGAGGACGGTGCCGACCGCACTTGAAGCAGGAACGGGTCTGGCCGCTACCCTGAAACGGCGACCCTCCCAGCTTGGAGGCGTAGCGCAGGCCGTCTTCCCGAACGGCGGTGCTGGTGTCTTTGCTCATGGTCTCGCTTCGCTTGGCGCTCTTGTTCGCACCGGCGGGGTCGTGTCCCGGCGGTGCATCGATTCCCTCGCGATCCATATTAGGTGGGGCGTATGACGCCCCGCTACATCGCTTGCCCGGGGGTGAAAGCACCGGCCGACGAACGGTCGCAATTGCGCCGACAATCGCCCGCTCCCGGGCGGGCCCGGTGTTCGAGGACCATGGCCAAACTGTTTTTCCGCTACGCCGCGATGAATGCCGGCAAGTCCACCGCCCTGCTGCAGGTGGCGCACAACTATGAAGAGCGCGGCCATGCGGTGCGCCTGTTCACCGCCGGCGTCGACGACCGCTATGGCAAGGGCTTCATCACCTCGCGGCTGGGGCCGCAGCGCGTGGCGGAGGTGTTCACCGCCGAGACGGACTTCCGCGCGCTGATCACGCAGTCGCCGGGCATCGCCTGCATCCTGCTGGACGAGGCGCAGTTCCTCACGCAGGACCAGGTCTGGTCGCTCCATGAGATCGCGCACATGCGGCATGTGCCCGTGATCTGCTACGGGCTGCGAACCGACTTCCGGGGGGCCTTGTTCACCGGTTCCGCGGCGCTGCTGGCGCTGGCCGACGAGATGGACGAGATGAAGACCATCTGCGACTGCGGCCGCAAGGCGACGATGAACATGCGTGTCGACGCCGCCGGCCGGAAGCTGACCGAGGGCGCGCAGGTCGAGATCGGCGGCAACTCCCGTTACCGCGCGGTCTGTGGACGCTGCTTCAGGGCGTCCTGAGGACATGGCGTCCTACGGACGCCGGGTAAGCCTGGGCTTACTTCTTGGTCGCCAGCTGCTCTTCCAGTTCCTTGCAGGACGGAGCGCAGACCGGCTGGGACTTGCCCAGCAGCTTGCGGGACTTCAGCAGCGCACGGGGGCGATGCTTGCCGCAAAGGAAGCACGACATGGTCGCCGCGCCAAATGACGAGGTCGCCGCGAAGGGCGAGCCGGGAGCTTTAGAGCGATAGCGCAGACCATCGGCTTCGATGGTCGTCTTGGTCGTATCCTTGGCCACGCTGATCCTGATCCTGATAAGAGTTTGAAATGCCGCGCCGACCGTCCCAAGTTCCCCCCAGGGACAGACGGCGAAACCCGTATTTTCCTATAAGCCGGACCCTCCCCGTACCGGGGCATCGCTAATGACCTCGCGCGAAGGTCGCCCGAATCGGTTGCAAGAGACATTCGTCGCACCGGCGGGCCTGTAACACAGGCTCGGGGCCGCTTGGCAGCGTTTAGGGAAAACACCTAGAATGCCGCCCGCGCCGTTCACCGTGGCGTCAATCACAAGGACACATGAGGGAGCGAGCGCAGCGATGGAAAGGATCGAGGGGCTGTTTGCCGCCATGCGGGCGGCAAGTCAGGAACTGGAATGGCCGGCGACCGAAGCTCGCGACAGCGGCCTGGAGACCGCCGGCGATCTGGCCGAGCGCTACGCGCTGGCCATCAGCGAGGCCCTGTGCGGTCACTTCCGCAGTTCGCACGCGAGCCTCTGGCTGCTCGACGGCGAACCGGGCGCCTACCGCCTGCGCTGCCTCGGCGCCCACGCGATCGACGGACCGAGCCGCCAGCCGCCGGTTTGCGAGCAGCGCGCCTATCCCGGCTATTTCGACGCCTTGCTGTCCGAAGGCGTCTTCAACTGCGCCGATGCGCGCGTCGACCCCCGTTTGAGCGCCCTGCAGCCCCCGCCGACCTGGCGCGCGATGCTGGACGTCAGCGGCCAGATCAACGGCCGGACCTTCGGCGTGATCGCGCTGGGGGAGCGAGATGAGGCCCGGGTGTGGACCAAACGTGAGGAACTCGACCTACGCCGCGCCACCGCGAAGGTCTGCCTGCACCTGCACACCTGGCGCCACGAGTTGGAAACGGTCTGACGGCCGCCTGACGCAGGCGGCGACCATCCTGCCCTCGTGCCCCCGTCAGGGCGCCGATCAGCGGCCCTTGAATTTGGGCGCGCGCTTTTCCTGCCAGGCGCGGACGCCCTCCGCCAGATCCTCCGACGCGTTCGATACCGCGATGTCCGCCAGCAGCGCCTCCGCGTCGAGTCGGCCGTTGGCGATCGCGTTCAGATGGCGTTTCATGCCGGCCAGCGCCAGCGGCGCGAAGCCGCAGAGCCGCTCGCACAAGGCCTGCACCGCCGCATCGAGCGCTTCGCCGTCGTCGAGCAGTTGATCCAGGAAGCCGCTGGCGCGCATCGCCTCGGCGTCCAAGGTTTCGCCGGCCAGCAGCACCCGCTTGGCCATCGACAGCCCCAGCCGGTTCACATACCGCTCCATGCCGCCGCGATAGAAGTGCAGCCCCAATCGCGCGGCGGGTACGAACATCTCGCATCGCTGCACGCCGAGCCGGAAATCGCAAGCCAGGGCGAGGTCGGTGGCGCCGCCGTAGACACCGCCCTGGATCGCAGCGACGGTCACGGGCCGGGCCTGTTCCCAGGCGTCGGCCAGCGATTCGAACAAGGCGCCCGCGTCCACGCCGGGCACCGCGTCGATGTTGAAGCCGCTGCAGAAGTGCCGGCCCTCGGCGCACAGCAGCAGCACGCGGACCGTCGGCGTGGCCTCGACCTCGCGCAGGTGGGCCTGCAGCGTCTGCAGGTCGATCAGCTCGAGCCGGTTGGCGACATGCGGTCGACGCAGCGTCACCCGGGCGAGCGGGCCGTCGATCTCCAGCGCGGGCAGGTATTGGGGCATGGCGGCGCAGTCTAGCGAAGCGGCGCCTAGCACAAGCCGTCCTCCCGAGCCTCAACTTCGACCGACCGGTCGGATTAATCAATTGCGAAATGTCAATGCGGCATCCACTGACAGAGCGCTGGGGGCTTCCCGCTAGAGTCGGTCGCCACACGTCGCATGAACGACCAACCCCCGGGCGATGGCCTTCGGAGCGGTCGCGACGCCCCCGGCAAGCATCGGTGGC
Organism: Roseateles chitinivorans; assembly: GCF_002761755.1. Classification (GTDB taxonomy): domain Bacteria; phylum Pseudomonadota; class Gammaproteobacteria; order Burkholderiales; family Burkholderiaceae_C; genus Roseateles; species Roseateles chitinivorans. The sequence continues at coordinate 51,286 of NZ_PEOG01000010.1, read as the reverse complement.
GCGCGATCAACGGCCTCGCCCGGTACCACGACAGGAGACAAGGTGGACGGGGCGATTGCAAGCATCCTGGTGCTGGACGGGGTCACCAACGGCGCGGTCTACGCGCTGCTGGCACTGGCCCTGGTCCTCGTGTTCGCGGTCACGCGGGTGATCTTCATTCCTCAGGGGGAGTTCGTCGCTTTCGGCGCGCTGACGCTGGCGGGACTGCAGCTCGGCCACACGCCGATGACGATCCACTTCCTGATCGCGATGGCGTTGCTGGCCGCGGTGCTGGACCTGATCGCCGCCGCGCGCGCCGGCCGCCTCGGGGCGGAACTCGCGCCGATCGCGCTGCGCGCCTTGCCCGGCGTGGCGATCGGGCTGTGCGCGCTCTGGCTGGCGCCGATGAAGCTGCCGCTGGTGGCGCAGGCGCTGCTGACGCTGGCGGTGGTCACGCCGATGGGCGGGCTGTTGTACCGCCTGGCCTACCAGTCGCTGGCGGACGCCTCGGTGCTGGTGCTGCTGATCGTGTCGGTCGGGGTGCACTTCGCGCTGACCGGATTGGGCCTGGTGTTCTTCGGCGCGGAGGGCTCGCGCAATCCGAGCTTCTGGGACGCGAGCTACGCAGCCGGGCCGCTGATGTTCTCGGGCCAGACGCTGATCATCGTGATGGCCTCGGCGGCGCTGATCGTGGCGCTGTGGTTGTTCTTCGACAGGAGCCTCTACGGCAAGGCGCTGCGCGCGACCGCGGTGAACCGGCTCGGCGCGCGGCTGATGGGCATCTCCAGCACCTCGGCCGGGCGGCTCTCGTTCACGCTGGCGGCCTTCATCGGCGCGCTGTCCGGCATCCTGATCAGCCCGACCACGACGATCTTCTACGACAGCGGCTTCCTCATCGGCCTGAAGGGCTTCGTCGCCGCGGTCTTCGCCGGACTCTCGAGTTATCCGGGCGCGGCCCTGGGCGCGCTGCTCGTCGGCCTGATCGAGTCCTTCAGTTCCTTCTGGGCCAGCGCCTTCAAGGAGGTCATCGTCTTCACCACCATCCTGCCGGTGCTGCTGTGGCGCAGCTGGCGCGACCCGCACCATGAAGAGCATTGACGTGACCTCCGATCGAGCCGCCATGAATGCCTCGTCCCCTGCGTCCGCCGCGGCGCGTCCGTGGTCGCGTCGCCTGGCGCCGGTGCTGCTGCTGGCGGTCCTGGCGGTGCTGCCGCTGTTGCCGGTGCCCGAGTTCTGGATCACGCAGCTGAACTACATCGGCATGTTCGCGCTGGTCGCGCTCGGCCTGGTGCTGCTGACCGGCGTCGGCGGGCTGACCTCCTTCGGCCAGGCCGCTTTCGTCGGGGTGGGCGCGTACACGACGGCGCTGCTCAGCGCGCGCTACGGCCTGTCGCCCTGGCTCGGCCTGGCCGCGGGCCTGGCGGTCACGCTGGCGATCGCGCTGGTGCTGGCGCTGATCACGCTGCGGATGTCCGGCCACTACCTGCCGCTCGCGACCATCGCCTGGGCGCTGAGCCTGAACTTCACGATCGCCAACATGGAGTCGCTGGGCAAGTACGACGGCCTGCTCGGCGTGCCGGCGATCGAGCTCTTCGGAGTGAGCCTGGCCGACGGCCGTGCCATCTACTACCTGATCTGGCTGTTCGCGATCCTCGGCGCGCTCGCCGTGCGCAACCTGCTGGATTCCCGCCCCGGGCGGGCCATCCGCGCGCTCGGCGGCGCGACGGTGATGGCCGAGTCGATGGGTGTCTCCACCTTCCGCTACAAGGTCGTGATCTTCCTGATCGCGGCGCTGCTGGCCTCGGTGTCCGGCTGGCTGTTCGCGCATGTCCAGCGCACGGTGAACCCCAGTCCCTTCGGGCTGAAGATGGGCATCGAATACCTGTTCATGGCCGTCGTGGGCGGCGTGTCCAGCGTCTGGGGCGCGTTCGTCGGCGCGGGCGTGTTCAAGATCATCGAGGACCAGCTCAAGGAGCTGCTGCCCGCGCTGCTCGGCAGCAACGGCAACTTCGAGATCATCGTGCTCGGTGTCGTGCTGGTGCTGATGCTGAAGTACGCGCCCAAGGGGCTGTGGCCGTCCCTTCAGGGGCTGCTGTCGCGCTGGTGGCCGCCGGCTCGCCGCGAGCGGGACTGGGAGGGCGCCGCCGCGCTCGAGGCGCGGCCCAAACCGCAGGCCGGCTCGGTGCTGCTGCGGGTCGACAAGCTGCGCAAGCAGTTCGGCGGGCTGGTCGCCGTCAACGACGTCAGCTTCGAGCTGCGCGCGGGCGAGATCATGGGACTGATCGGCCCCAACGGCGCCGGCAAGTCCACGACCTTCAACCTGGTGTCCGGCGTGCTGCCGGCGACCAGCGGCGAACTGCGCTTCGCGGGCGAGTCGATCACCGGACTGCCCGCGCGCCAGATCGCGCGTCGCGGCCTCTCCCGGACCTTCCAGCACGTGAAGATGATCGCGGACATGACGGTGCTGGAGAACGTCGCGCTGGGTGGCTATCTGCGCTCGCACAGCGGCACGGCGAAGGCGATGCTCCGGTTCGATCGCGCCGAGGAGCGGCGCCTGTTCGCCGAGGCCGAATCGCAGCTGCGCCGCATCGGCATGCAGGACCACCTGCACGAGCTGGCCGGCAACCTGGCGCTGGGGCCGCAGCGGCTGATGGAGATCGCTCGGGCGCTCTGCGCCGACCCGTCGCTGCTGCTGCTCGACGAGCCGGCCGCCGGCCTGCGCCACAAGGAGAAGCAGGCGCTGGCGGCGGTGCTGCGGCAACTGCGGACCGAGGGCATGAGCATCCTGCTGGTCGAGCACGACATGGACTTCGTGATGGGCCTGACGGACCGCATCGTCGTGATGGAGTTCGGGACCAAGCTGATCGAGGGCACGCCCGCCGAGGTGCAGGCCAGTCCCGAAGTGCGCGCGGCCTACCTGGGAACGGAACACTGAGATGAGCGAGTTGTTGAAGGTCAACGGCCTGCATGCCGGCTACGGGCGCGCGGAGGTGCTCACCGGGCTGGACCTGCGCCTGCGCCAAGGCGAGGTGGTCACCGTGATCGGACCCAACGGCGCCGGCAAGAGCACCACGCTGAATGCGCTGATGGGCGTGCTGCCCGCGCGCGGGCAGGTCCTGTTCGACGGCGAGGAGGTGAATGGGCTGGGCCTGGAGGAACGCGTGATGAAGGGCCTCGCGCTGGTGCCCGAGAAACGCGAGTTGTTCACGACGATGTCGGTCGAGGACAACCTGGTGCTCGGCGGCTTCCGGCCGATGCGTCTGGGCGTGAAGGACTGGCGGGATGAGCTGGAGCGCGTCTATGCGTTGTTCCCCCGCCTGAAGGAACGCCGCGCGCAGCTGGCCGGCACACTGTCCGGTGGCGAGCGGCAGATGCTGGCCGTCGGGCGCGCGCTGATGGCGCGCCCCAAGCTGCTGATGCTCGACGAGCCCAGCCTCGGGCTGGCGCCGCTGATCGTCAAGGAGGTGTTCCGCATCGTCGCGCAGCTGCGCGAGGCCGGCGTGTCCATCCTCCTGATCGAGCAGAACGCCCGGGCGGCGCTCGAGGTGGCCGACTATGGCTATGTGCTGGAGACGGGCGAGATCGCTCTGGAAGGCAAGGCCGCGGACCTGGCCAAGGATCCGCGGGTCATCGAGACCTACCTGGGCGCGAGCCGCAAGCAGCACTGAGCCGGCGGCGCGCCCGCGGACCGGGCGCGGCGGCGCATGCCGACCGGCTGTATCAGCCCGGCTGGCCCTCGGCGAACATCTTGGCCATGCGCGCCTTGAGCTCGGCCTCGGAGACGTCCTCCTTGTGGGTGGCGATCATCCACTTGTGGCCGAACGGATCGGCGATCACCCCCATGCGGTCGCCCCAGAACTGGTCGGCCACCGGCATCTCCACCTTGGCACCGGCGCCCTCGGCCGTCTTCACCGTCGCGTCGACGTCAGGCACGTAGATCACCACCGTCGTGGCGCTGCCGTTCAGGCTCAGGGGGCTCAGCGCGCCGCAGTGGGAGCGCTCCTCGGTCAGCATGAACTTCGCGCCGCCGACGCTCAGTTCGGCATGCATCACGCCATCCGGCGCGTCGAGCCGCAACTCGAGCCTGGCGCCGAAGGCGCGCTGGTAGAAGTCGATCGCGGCGCCGGCGCCGCGGATGGTGAGGTAGGGCGTCGCGCCGTTCGCGGCGGGGACGGCAGGTACGGAAGCAGTCATCGCAATCTCCTTCAGTCGAGGGTGGGTCACCTGCAGACGACGAACGGCCCAAGCCGGAATCGACACGCGGCATCGGCGGCGTGCCCGGCCCACTCGAATCGGGGGGCGTGGCGTGACCTGGCCGAAACATGAGCGCGGGGGCTGCCCACCATAATCCGCCGACATCCCACCATGGCGCTGCTGTCCTCCCTCCGCAAACTGCTGTCCGGCTCCGGCGATACCGCGCCGGCCGGCCGACCTACCGCCGCCGCTGGCACGCCCGCGCGACCGGCGGAGCCGTCCGCCGCACCGGCCGGACCGGGCGCGGCCGCCACACTGCCGTCGCAGCCGCTGGCGTCGGTGCACTCGCACGGGCCCAGCCAGTTGTCGACCCAGACCGCCGTCTACACCGGGGGCGAGATCGTCTTCCCCGCGCTCGAGGCCTCGCCGGAGTGGCTGCAGTTCAGCGCGCGGCTGCTGGGCCTGTCTCGGCTCAAGGACGTGCGGCCGTCCGCTGGCGAACAGGGGCTGATGCAGCGCCTGCAGGCGCTGCGCGGCTCCCAATGGGCCGACCAGCTGCCGCGCCTGCCAGCGGTTCTGCCGCAACTGATGCGGCTGGCGCGTCGGCCGGACGTGGCAAGGGCCGAACTGGTGCAACTGCTGTCGCGCGACCCCAGCCTGGTCGGCGAGCTGATGCGGCTGGCCAACTCGCCGCGCTACCGGACCGAGCGCGAGATCACCGATCTGTCCGGCGCGGTGACGGTGCTGGGCCAGCAGGGGCTGGATCAGCTGGTGATGGGCGCCGCGATGCGGCCGATCTTCCATCAGGGCAAAGGCCGCTACGGCAGCCGCGCCGGCACGCTGCTGTGGGACTTGAGCGAGCGCACCGCGTTCGCCACACGGCAACTGGCCAATGCCGGGGACGACGAGTTCGCCGCCTACCTGGCCGGGCTCAGCTCGCAGCTCGGCATGATGGCCCTGCTCCGCGTGCTGGACGGCATGTCCGCCCCGTCCGTCCCGCCGCTGGACCGCGAAGGGCTGCATCGCCAGCTGCTGCCGCTGACGGCCACCTGGTCGGCGCAGATCGTCGAGCACTGGGGCTTTCCGCCCCAGGTCGCCGAGGCGCTGGCGCCTCGGCCGGGGCGCGGCGCGGAATCGGCCGTCCTCGCGCATCTGGTGCGGCAGGCCCAGGCCGTCGCGCTGCGCCAGCTGATGCAGCCGGGGCTGCAGCCCGCCCAACTGGGCGACTGGTCCGCCGCGCAGCAGCGCTGTTATGCAGCCATGGACCGCGAGTTCGCCACCGGCACGCCGCCTTGAGCGCCCGGTCGTGGATCAGCCGCGACGGCGCCTCGCCAACCACCAGCCCATCACGCCGAACCCGCCCTCGAGCGCCAGCGCCAGCGCCGCCGCGGGCAGCGCGCCGGCGAGCAGCAAGGCCTGATCGTTCAGCGCCAGGCCGGTGACGATGCGCTCGCCATAGCCGCCGGCGCCGATGAAGGCGGCCATCGTCGCGGTGCCGACCGAGAGGCTGGTCGCGGTGCGCAGGCCCGCCAGCATGACGGGCAGCGCCAGCGGCAGCTGGATCGAGCGCAGCACCTGCCCACGGGTGAGGCCGAGCGCGCGCCCCGCGGTGGTGAGCCCCTGCGGCACCTCGCTGAGCCCGACGGTGCAGTTGCGCAGCACCGGCAGCAGCGCATAGAGCGTCAGCGCGACCAGCGCCGGCACCGGCCCGATCCGGTCCATCGCCCAGATCAGCAGCGCCAGCATCGCCAGCGATGGCACCGTCTGCAGCAGCGCGCAGGCGGCCAGCAGCGCTTCGCGCCAGCGCGGCCATGGATGCAGCGCGACCGCGAGCGGCACGCCGACCAGCGCGGCGAGACCGACGGCGCCCAGCACCAGCGTCAGGTGCTGCACCGTGAGCCGGCCGAGATCGGGCCCCGCGATCCGAGCCCACAGGCCGGACGTCGATCGCGTGGTGGCCGGCTCGAGCGTGGCCGAGGACGTCGACGAGGACGCGGCAGCGGGCGCACCGCTCGCCGGGCCGCGCGGCTTGGCGAGGAAGCCTCGTGCGATCGCGTCGAACGGCTGCCGCTGGATCTCCGCCTGCGCATTCATCGCGATCATCGCGGCCTCGTCGATCCGTCCCCGCAGCGTCTGCAGCGCCGCCCAGGCGCGCGGATGCCGGCGAGGCAGGTCGAGGCGATACAGCAGCACGGCGTCATAGCGCGGGAAGAAGCCGGCATCGTCGTCGAGCACCGTCAGGTCGAGCGCCGCGATCTGCGCATCGGTCGTATAGACATCGGTGAGGTCGATCTGGCCCTCCGCGAGCGCGCGGTAGGCCAGCCCGTGATCCAGTCCGGTCGGCGTCTGCGGCAAGGCGTAACGCCGCGACAGGCCGGGCCAGCCGTCGGCGCGCCCCAGGAACTCGTTGCTGAGCCCCAGCCGCAGCGCCGCTTGTCCCTTCAGCTGGGACAGTGCCCTGAGCCCGAGCGCACGCGCCTGGGCCGATCGCATCGCCAGCGCATAACCGTTGTTGAAGCCCAGCGGCACGTCGATCGCCAGCCCCAGGGGGCGCAACTCCGCCTGCAACTGCGCCAGCGGCGCGCCGGTCGTCGCATGGCCGAGGATCTCGCGCTCGATCGTGCCGAGGTACTCGGCGTAGACGTCGATGCCGCCGGTCCGGAGCGCCGCATGGACGATGGCCGTGTTGCCCAGCCCCTGCTTCACCTCGACTGCGGCGGCCGGGTCGCCGGTCCGCGCCGTCTGCGCGAGGATCTCGGCCAGGATGTAGCTTTCGGTGAAGCGCTTCGAGCCGATCCGCAGCGGCTCGGCTGCCCAGGCGCGGGATCCGGTCGCCAGCGCCGCGCCGGCCAGCAACAGGAAGAGGAGCGGCCGCAGCCGGCGGAGCAGCATCATCGGCGCAGCATAGTCGAGCCGCTCCGGCTGCGCGCCAGCGTGCGCAAGACCTGGCTCGCGAAGGCGTCCGCCGCCGCCGATCCGGCCGAGGCCTTGCTCCGCATCAGCACCACCGACATCGCCGGCAGCGAGGTGGCCGGCGGCATGCCATGGCGCTCGTCCAGCAGCTCCATGCCGTCCGGCACGCTGCAGCGCGTGAACAGCGCGATCGCCAGACCGCTCTCGACGGCCGCGAGCATGCCGGCCGGGCTCGCGCTGTCGCAGACGATGCGCCAGGGGCGCTTCAATGCGGCCAGCGCCGCCAATGCCGCCTTGCGCGCGAGGCTGCCCGATTCGTACACGGCCACCGGCAGCGGCGTCTGCCGCCAGGCCTCGAAGCGCGGGGCGCCGAACCACGCGAGCGGCTCATCGAACAGCGGCTGTCCACGACCGGCGCGATCGCGCGTGACCACGGCCACGTCGACCTCGCCGCGCGCGAGCCGCGGGATCAGCACCGTCGACTGCTGGCAGACCAGCGTCAGCTCCACCGCGGTGTGCCGGCCGGCGAAGTCGCGCAGCACCGGCGTGAGGTAGGGCACCGCGTAGTCCTCCGGCACGCCGACGGTCAGCCGCCCATGCAGCGTTTCGCGCCGCAGCGCCTGCACCGCCTCGTCGTGCTGCGCGATCAGCCGTCGCGCATGGCCGAGGAGCTCGCGGCCGGCGGGCGTGAGGTCGAGCCGGCGCGGCGTCCGCACCAGCACCGGCTGTCCGACCGCCCGCTCGAGCTTCGCGATCTGCATGCTGAGCGCCGACTGCGAGCGATGCACCCACTGTCCCGCAGCCGTCAGCGAGCCCGCGTCCACGGCGGCGACGAAGGCGCGCAGCCAGTCCAGTTGAAGATCGGTCGAGGGCATCCTGTCCTCCGCCACGCGGGCGAGCATTCGATTCCCTGATGCTAAGCGTGATGAGGATTCGCTTTGCTGTCGGACATCCGCGCCGCAGACTCGAAGCATGACTTCACTCGCCCCCTCAGGCATCGCCGCGACGCCCGCCAGCACCGACGGGGCGCCGTCCGCGGCCCAACCCTCGCCCGGCGCGACATCCGCCGTGACGTCCGGTATGACGCCCGTGAGCTCAACGAGCTCAACGAGCGCCACGAGCGCCACGAGCGTCACGAGCGTCACGAGCGTCACGAGCACGGGGCCCGGCGCGCCCGAGGCGGCCCGGCGTCTGCGCGAAGGCCAGGTGCTCATGGTCGGCGGCGGCCTGCTGCTCGGCACCATCGGCGTCTTTGTCGAAGAGGCCGCGCAGGACCCGGCCACGACCGTGTGGTTCCGCTGTGCATTCGGGCTGGCCGCGCTGTTGCTCTGGGGGGCCGCGCGCGGCCGGTTGGGGGAGCTCTTCCGGCTGCGCGGTCGGCCGCTGGCCGCGGTGATCGCCGTCGGCGTGCTGACGGTGCTGAACTGGGGACTGTTCTTCGCCGCCATCCCGCGTTGCTCGATCGCCGTGTCCACCGTGGTCTTCCACCTGCAGCCGTTCTGGCTGATGGCGATGGGCGCGTTCTGGTTGCGCGAGCGCGTGGACCGCGCGCAGTGGCTCGCCACGGCGGTGGCGCTGTGCGGGCTGGCGCTCACCACCGGCGTCGCGGACGACGCCTTCGGCGCCACCGCCGGCGGGCGCGCGACCGAGCTGCCCGGCTACGCAAGCGGCGTGCTGATGTGCCTGCTGGGCTCGCTCAGCTATGCCGCCGCCAGCTTCATCGCCAAGATCGAGGCCGATCGCGCCGGCTCCTTCGCGTTGTCGGCGGGGCAGTGCGTCGTTGGTGTGCTGGTGCTGCTGCCGTGGCCGCTGATGCACGGCTGGCCGGCCTTCGGCGCCGCCTGGGGATGGCTCGCGGGCCTTGGCGTGCTGCACACCGGCCTGGCCTATGTCGTGCTCTATGCGGGCATGGCGCGCCTGGGCACCGGGCGCATCGCGGTGCTGCAGTTCGTCTATCCGGGCACGGCGGTGCTGGTCGACTGGCTCGTCTACGGACGCGCGCTGGGGCCGGCGCAACTGGCGGGCGTCGGACTCATCGGCGCGGCGCTGTGGACGCTGCGCCGGCGCGGCTGAGCCGCGGCGGCGTGTCGCGGGCTCTCCCTCAGGACTGCGGTTCGTCCCGCCGGTCGCGCAGTCCGTCGCCGCGAGGACGCCGCGCGTCGCGTCGGTTCGTAGAGTGCGCCGCATTCAGCGAACCAGGGAGCGCCCGATGTCCACCTCTTCCGACCTCCACGCCGTGCCCAGGCCCGCCGGCTGGCATCGCCGCAGCGTGTTGCTGCTTGCGGCGGTCACGCTGGCGCTCGGCGCCTGCGCCCAGCCCGCGCCGCCGCCGCCGCCGCCAGCCTCGGACGGCTTCAGCGCCGGCATCACCTTCGACGCGAAGGCTGACGGGGTCGATCTCGAGACCCCGCTCTACCCCGGTGCCGTGCCTTACAAGGACCGGGACGAGGACAAGTCCGGCGTGCGGATGAGCCTGTGGGGCGGGCTTTTCGGCCTGCGTCTGGCCGCGGGCAAGTTCCAGAGCCAGGACGACGTCGACCGCATCGGCCGTTTCTACCGCCGCGCGCTCGCGCGCTACGGCACGCCGCTCGACTGCGGCGCGGCCGATGCGCCGCGCGGCAAGCCGCGTGACAGCGGCCCGCTGACCTGCGACGACGACAAACCCGATGCCGGCGGCCGGCTCTACAAGGTCGGCCTGCCGAAGGACTTCCGGGTCGTGGCGCTGAAGCCGCTGCCCGACGGCACCACGCAGATCAGCGTCGCTCGGGTGAGCCTGCGATGAGCCGCCCGGGCAAGACCGCCGTCCGGCGCGGCCCGGGTCGGCTGTCCCACCGGATTCCGATCAGGCCGGTTCAATCGCCGCCGACCGCGGCCGCGTCCGGCGATGCCGACACCGGCGCGCCCCAGGCCAACGGGTCGTCCGGTTCGGCGACCCAGGTGCCGTCCAAGAGGATGTGACCGCGCCCCTCGCGCTGCTCAAGCGCCGGATCGTCGAAGCGCACGGTGCCGTCCAGCGCGAAGCTCGCGGCGATCGTGCCCTCGGGCGTGTCCAGTCGCACCGGTCCCGGCCGCAGGCGTCCCACATGGGCCAGCGCGGCCAGCACTGCGATCAGGCTGTCCGGCGTTGCCGCCACCGGACCGGTGGACGCCAGGAACAGCACGCCGGCCAGACTGCCGGGACGCTCCGGGTCGGTGAGCAGCGCGGCCTGGGTGCCGGGCGCGCTGCGCGGCGCGCCGGTCAATGCAAGGCGCCAGGCATCGTGACCGGCGGCGAAGGCGGCCAGCCGGTCGGTCATCGTCGCGCCGGCCAGCGCGGGACCGCCGCTGACGACCACGCGAGTCAGCACGCCGCCGACATGCGCGTCGATCAGCCGGGTCGGGGTGGGCAGGACATTCATGCGATCACCTGTAGCGTGAAGTTGCGCAAGTGCGCCATCAGGGCATCGGACGCCTCGGCGGCCGCCACACCGTCCCCGCTGGCGATCGTCTCGGCCAGGCGCTGGTGCGCCCGGGCGCCGCTGGCGACGTCGCCCAGGTGCCGGTACGCATACCAGAAGCGCCGGCACTGGATGATCATCGGCAGCACCGCCGCCACCGCATAGCGGTTGCGGCAGGCCGCATGATTGACGCGGTCCAGGGCCTGGTCCACCCGCATGTAGGCCTCCAGGTCGTGGCGCTCGGCCGCCTCCGCCATGCGGGCGGCGCAGGCCAGCAGCGCCGAGCGCTGCGCCGGCGAGGCCCGCCGCGCCGAGCAGCAGGCGATCAGCCGCTCCAGCGGACGGCGCGCCTCCAGCAGGTCCAGGTGCTCGGCCAGCGGGATGTCGCTGACCAGCAGGCCGCGCCGCGGCTGCTGCGCGATCAGGCCGCTGGCCACCAGCCGCATCAGCGCCTCGCGCGTGGGCGTGCGCCCCAGGCCGATCCGGGCGATCAGCTCCGACTCCACCACCGGCGCCCCCGGGCGCAACTGCAGCGTCGCGATCAGGGTCTCGATCGCGTCATAGGCCTGGTCGGCCTGGCGGCGTTTCTCGACGTCCTGCAGTTCGAGGGTGTCTGAAGTCATGGGTGCGGATCATCGCAGGTCCACCCGGCGGGCTTCCGGGGACGGTATTGGATTGACTTTGCGGAGGTCAACCCCAGTTAAATCCGCGTCCGGCGGGCGCCGGGCCGGCCGGACGGGCCGCATACAATCACCGGTTCTTCCGTACGTCCGGGCCTCGTGCCCGGCGGCGCTCCGGCTTCCGGGCTCGCGCCAACGCCTTTCCTGAGGGATATCGACGTGTTTATTTCCAACGCTTTTGCCCAGACCGCGGGCGCCGCCTCGGCCGATCCGACCAGCGGCTTCCTGCAGATGCTGCCCCTGGTGGCCGTGTTCGTCGTCATGTACTTCGTGATGATCCGTCCCCAGATGAAGCGCCAGAAGGAGCACAAGGCGATGGTCGAGGCCCTGTCCAAGGGCGACGAGGTCATCACCGCCGGCGGCATGCTCGGCAAGGTGAGCAAGATCGGCGAGCAGTACCTGAGCGTCGAGATCGCCGCCGGCGTCGAGATCCAGGTCCAGCGCACCTCGGTCGTGCAGGTCCTGCCCAAGGGCACCGTCTCGAAGTAATTCGACAACCCGACCCGGAGCGGCCCGCGCCATCCGCGTGACCGCTCCCTGACGACCCGGCCCGTGCCCCGCACCGGCCGGGTCCGCTTTCAGTGGCGCCCGCCGGCCCGACGCCGAGCGCGGAAGGGCGAGGCGCCTGGTTTGCAGAGGATCTCCTCATGAACCGTTATCCGCTGTGGAAGTACGCGCTGCTCGTCGTGGCGCTGCTGGTGGGCCTGATCTACACGCTGCCCAACCTGTTCGGCGAAGCGCCGGCGGTGCAGGTGTCCAGCGCCAAGGTCACCGTCAAGGTCGACGACGCCGTCCGGCAGCGCGTCGAGCAGGCGATCAAGCAGGTCGGCGTCACGCCCGACTTCGTGCACCTGGAAGCCGGCTCCGTGCGCGCCCGCTTCCATGACACCGACGCCCAGATCAAGGCCAAGGACGCGATCGCCAAGGCCCTCAACGGCAACGAGACCTCCGACCCGACCTTCATCGTTGCGCTGAACCTGGTCTCGCGCAGCCCCGCGTGGCTGACCTCGCTGCATGCGTTCCCGATGTACCTGGGCCTGGACCTGCGCGGCGGCGTGCACTTCCTGATGCAGGTCGACATGAAGGCCGCGCTGACGAAGAAGGCCGAATCGATGGCCTCCGACGTCCGCACCATGCTGCGCGACAAGAACATCCGCCACGCCGGCATCACCCGCGAAGGCAACGACGTCGCCATCAACTTCCGCGACGAGGCCACCCGCACGCAGGCGCTGAACCTGCTGCGCGAGCAGGTGCCCGACTTCGCCTGGACCGCCACCGGTGCCGGCACCGAGCTGCGGCTGAACGGCTCGCTCACGCCGCAGGCCGAGATCGCCGTCCAGGACGCCGCGATCAAGCAGAACATCACCACGCTGCACAACCGGGTCAACGAGCTGGGCGTGGCCGAGCCGGTGATCCTGCAGCAGGGCCGCGATCGCGTCGTCGTGCAGCTGCCGGGCGTTCAGGACACGGCCAAGGCCAAGGACATCATCGGCCGCACCGCGACGCTCGAGCTGCGCATGGTCGACGACAGCGCCGAGGCGCAGGCCGCGCTGGCCGGCACCGGACCGGTGCCGTTCGGCACCGAGCGCTTCACCGAAAGAGACGGCGCCCCGATCATCGTCAAGCGCCAGGTGGTGCTGACCGGCGACAACCTCAACGACGCCCAGCCCGGCTTCGACGAGAACCACCAGCCCTCGGTCAACCTGAAGGTGGACGCCAAGGGCGCCCGCATCATGAAGGACGTGTCGCGCGAGAGCATCGGCAAGCGCATGGCCATCATCCTGTTCGAGAAGGGGAAGGGCCAGGTCGTGACCGCGCCGGTCATCCGCGGCGAGCTGGGCAACAGCTTCTCGATCACCGGCGGCAACATGTCGGCGCAGGAAGCCAGCGACAGCGCGCTGCTGCTGCGCGCCGGCTCGCTGGCCGCGCCGATGGAGATCATCGAGGAACGCACCATCGGCCCGTCGCTGGGCAAGGACAACATCGACAAGGGCATCGCGTCGGTCACCTGGGGCTTCGTCGCCGTGGCGGTCTTCATGTGCCTGTACTACATGATGTTCGGCGTCTTCTCGGCGGTGGCGCTGGGCTTCAACCTGCTGCTGCTGCTGGCGGTGCTGTCGATGCTGCAGGCCACGCTGAGCCTGCCCGGCATCGCCGCCATCGCGCTGGTGCTGGGCATGGCCATCGACGCCAACGTGCTGATCAACGAGCGGGTGCGCGAGGAACTGCGCGCCGGCATGGCACCGCAGCAGGCGATCCACGCCGGCTACGAGCGCGCCTGGGCGACCATCCTGGACTCCAACGTCACGACGCTGATCGCGGGCCTGGCGCTGCTGGCCTTCGGCTCCGGCCCGATCAAGGGCTTCGCGGTCGTGCACTGCCTGGGCATCATCACCTCGATGATCTCGTCGGTGATGTTCTCGCGCGCGCTGGTCAACCTCTGGTACGGCCGCCGCAAGCGCCTGAAGTCCGTGTCCATCGGCACCGTCTGGAAGCCGGACGCCACCCCCGGCACGCCGGACGGCGACGCCCCGGCCGCCGAGGCGCGCTGAGCGCCCCGGCCCCTCGAAGAGTAGAGAGCGCACAACGCCATGGAATTCTTCCGAATCAAGCGGGACATCCCGTTCATGAAGCACGCGTTGGTCCTCAACGCCGTGTCCTTCCTCACCTTCATCGCCGCGGTGTTCTTCCTGGTCACCAAGGGCCTGCATTTCTCGATCGAGTTCACTGGCGGCACGGTGATCCAGGTCCAGTACGCACAGGCGGCGGACGTCAACCGGACGCGCCACATCGTCGAGCAGATGGGCTTCGGCGAGATCCAGGTGACCAACTTCGGCACCTCGCGCGATGTGCTGATCCGCCTGCCGGTGAAGCCGGACGTCAAGCAGACCGAGCTGGTCGATCGCGTCTTCGGCGAGCTGTGCAAGGCGGAGCAGGGCAAGGTCGTCGCCCACCAGGAAGTCACCCCGCAAGGGGAGTCGGTGAGCAAGCAGGCCTGTGCGGTCAACGGCGCCGAGCCGCTGAAGCTGACCAGCAGCGAGGTCGTCGGGCCGTCCGTCGGCGCCGAGCTGGCCCACGACGCCGCGATGGCGCTGGGCTTCACCGTGATCGGCATCATGCTGTACCTGGCCTTCCGCTTCGAGTGGAAGTTCGCCGTGGCCGGCATCATCGCCAACCTGCACGACGTGGTGATCATCCTGGGCTTCTTCGCCTACTTCCAGTGGGAGTTCTCGCTGGCGGTGCTGGCGGCGATCCTGGCGGTGCTGGGCTACTCGGTGAACGAGTCGGTGGTCATCTTCGACCGGATCCGCGAGGCTTTCCGCAAGTACCGCAAGCTCAACACCCACGAGGTCATCGACCACGCGATCACGTCCACCATCAGCCGCACGATCATCACCCACGGCTCGACGCAGATGATGGTGCTGTCGATGCTGCTGTTCGGCGGCCCGACGCTGCACTACTTCGCGGTCGCGCTGACCATCGGCATCCTGTTCGGCATCTACTCGTCGGTCTTCGTGGCTGCGGCGATCGCGATGTGGCTGGGCGTCAAGCGTGAGGATCTGGTCAAGGCCGGTCCCGCCAAGCAGGGCGATCCCGACGACCCCAACGCCGGGGCGGTCGTGTAGTAGAGTCGTCCGCACTCCTCAACCTCACGCTCGATGACCGCCGCCGACGCAAGATCCCAGGCCCTGGCTTCGCAAGCGCGGCGCGTCCACACGGAGGTGCTGCTGCGAGGGCTTCCTGCCATGGTGGCGATCCTGACCACGGCGGTGCAGGACCTGCTCGCGCAGCCGGCCGAGCACTCGCTGCAGATGGCCCGCCGGGATGCCTACGACGCCTGGCAGCGGTCCTCGACGCCCTGGCATGCGCGGCTGGGCAAGTCGCTCCGGCATGCGTATCACCACGGCGCGGGCGATTCGCGATCGGCCTCGCTGTCGTCGCGGCCCCAGAACCTGTCCCTGGTCAGCGACGACACGATCGAGCGCGAGATCATCGCCTCGCGGCTCGCGCTGGCGATGATGGACAAGGCCAGCTGGGAATTCAGCGACCTGCGCAACCGGATGCAGTCGCTGGAGCGGGTCGAGGACCTCGCGCAGCAGGACCTGCTGCGCGCGCAGGTGCTGGCGCGGCTGGTGCTCGATGCCTGGTTCGAGGCGGGACTGAGCAGTTCCGTCTGGCAGATGCTGCAGCGCTGGTTGCACCACGAGTTCTCCCAGCTGCTGAACGAGGCGTATCACGAAGCCAACCACTGGCTGATCCAGCAGGGCGTGATGCCCGAGGTGGACCTGCGGCCCTTCATCCGTCGCAACGCGCCGGCCGGTGGGATGACGCAGGCGGCGCCGCTGGCGCCGGCCACCGCGCATGGCGGCATCGCGCCGCAGGCGACGCCGCATGGCGCGCAGGCGTTTGGCGCCGGTGCGCCAGCGGTCCCAGTCGGCACGCCGGCCAGCCAGTCGGCCCAGCAGGTGATGGCGCAGTTGCAGCGGGTGCTCGCGCGCCATGTGCCGGAGCTCGCCCAGGCGCCCGCGCGGCCCGGCATGCCGATGCCTGGACCGGCGACCCGCAGCGGCCTGCCGGCGGCGCCGATCGGCGCATCGGTTGGCGGGCCGACGACCCGTGGCGGCTCGCCGCGCCTGAATGCCGCGATCAATCACGCCCAGGAAGCGGTGCAGCGTCGGGCCGACCAGGTCGCCACGGTGGATCAGCAACTGACGGCGCCGCAGGCGCTCGATGAGATCCGCCATCGCAACCAGGCGCTGAAGCAGGTCCTCAAGAGCGCCGCCGACACACCGGCGGAGCGCGCGACGATCGAGCTGGTCGCGCTGCTGTTCCAGGCCATCCTGCAGGAAGAGCGCATTCCGCCGGCGATCCGGGTCTGGTTCGCGCGGCTGCAGATGCCCGTGCTTCGGGTCGCCGTCGGCGAGCCGGATTTCTTCGCCACCGACGACCATCCCGCGCGCCGCTTGATCGACCGGATGGGCTCCTGCGTGATGGGCTTCAGCACCTCCACCGCCGAGATTGGCGACGCGCTCGAGCGCGAGATCAAGCGCGTCGTGCAAGTCGTCGAGGCCTATCCCGATACCGGCCGGCGCGTGTTCCAGACGGTGCTGACCGAATTCGAGAAATTCCTCGACCACTACTTCGAGCAGGAGAACGAGGTCTCGAAGAAGGGCGTGTCGCTGGCGCAGCAGGTCGAGCAGCGCGAGACGCTGGCGATCCAGTACACGATCGAGCTGCGCAAGATGCTGTCAGAGGTGCCGGTGCAGGATGGCGTGCGCGACTTCCTGTTCCAGGTCTGGGCGGACGTGCTGGCGGTGACCGGCGTGCGCTATGGGCCGCAGGCGGAGCAGACCAAGGCGATGAAGCGCGCCGCGGCCGACCTGATCTGGTCGGCCAGCGCGAAGGTGTCGCGCGAGGATCGGGCCGAGGTGATCCGGCGGCTGCCGCCGCTGCTGAAGACGCTGCGAGACGGCATGGGCCATGCGGGCATGGGTCATGAGCGGCAGGATGAGCACATCCGTTCGCTGAACAATGCGCTGGCAGCGGCCTTCACCGCCAAGACCGCCGCGATCCCGCGCGAGCGCCTGGACGACCTGATGAGCCAGCTCGAGACGCTGGAGGCGATGCTGCCGTCGCCCGAGGCTGGCGAGATCAACGAGACGCTGGTGCGCGACCTGTCCAGCCACGAGTGCGACGGTCTGGAAGTGGTGGCCGAAGGCGGCGCCGCGCCGACGCCGGCGATGCTGGCCTGGGCGCGCGAGTTGCAGGTCGGCAGCTGGTACATGCTGGACTACCGTGGCCGGGTGGAACCGGTCCAGTTGGTCTGGCGCGGCCTGCGGCACCACTTGATCCTGTTCGTCTCGCCGCAGGGGCGGGGCGTGCTGTTCCAGGTGAGCCGTCTGGCGGCGTTCCTGCAGGCCGGGCTGATGCTGCCGGCCCAGGATGAATCGCTCACCGTCAAGGCGACGCGCAACGCGCTCGCCAAGCTCGAGGTCGATCCGAGCCGGCTGCTCGCCTGACGCCCCGGCGCTGTTCCCGGCGCCCATGAAAAAACCGGCGCCGCGTCATGCGGGGCCGGTTGCCGTATGAGGGCGTGGGCTCGGTTCAGTGGATCAGACGCTCTTCCGGCGCGACGAACAGCTCGTCGAGGATCAGCGCGTCAGGCTCCTCGCCCAGGCTCCAGAACACCATCAGCACGATGATCTTCAGATCCTCCAGGTCCAAGGGGCCGCCGGGGATCGCCATCGCGCGGTCGATCACCATCTCCCGCATCGCGGTCGGCAGGACGCCGGCCGAGGCCAGGAAGCTGATGAAGCCGACCGAGCTTTCGCCCAGGTGCTCCTGCTCCTCGCGGGTATAGATGCGCAGGCTGCGCTCGCCGGGCTCGCCGTGGTGCGACTGGGCCGAGGCGGCCAGGCCGTCCAGCCAGGACAGCGCGTCGCGGATTTCGTCATCCTCGAAGCCGACTGCCGACAATTTCCGGGTCAGCTGGGCATGATCCGGGCAGGCGTCGGGCCGCCAGTAGGTTTCGTACAGATAGACGAGCACGTCGAACATGGCGGGCACTATAACCGACCGCCCGAAAGCCCTTCCGGCCGAAATGAGCGCCGGCGGACGCCGAAATCCGAGGATGCTTCAGGCACGGCGGCGGCGCTGGAACAGCGCGCCGGGAAGCCGGGCGACGAGGCCGTCGAGCTCCAGATCCAGCAAGGTGGCGTTCAGTTCGTCCTGCGGCCAGCCGCTGCGCTGAGACAGCTGTTCGAGCGAGACGGTGTCCCGGCCGATCGCCCGCAGGAGCGGGTGTTCGTCCTGCGCCGGGGAGGGTTCTGGCGCCGCCTCGGCCTCCGGTTCCGACGCCGGATCGACCGCCGCCTGTCGTGGCGACCCATGGGCCGGCAACTCGGCGAGCAGGTCGTCCAGATCCTGGACCAGGCAGGCCCCCTGCTTCAGCAGGTGGTGACAGCCCTTGGACTGTGGGGAGTGGATCGGTCCGGGCACCGCGAAGACCTCGCGGCCCGCTTCCGAAGCCTGCCGCGCGGTGATCAGCGAGCCGGACTTCAGCGCCGCCTCCACGACCAGGCAGCCTTCGGACAGGCCCGCGATGATGCGATTGCGTTGAGGGAAATTCGGCGCCATCGGTGGCGTGCCGACGAAGTATTCGCTGACCAGCAGACCACGTCGGGCGATGTGGCGGGAGAGTTCGGCGTGACCGAGCGGGTAGACCTGGTCCGGCCCGGTGCCGAGCACGGCGATCGTGCCACCGCGCGTGTACAGCGCCGCCTCGTGCGCGGCGCCATCGATGCCCTGCGCAAGGCCGGAGACAACGCAGAAGCCGGCTTCGCCCAGGCCGGCGGCGAAGTGGCGCGCGTTCTCGTCGCCCTGGAGGCTGGGTCGGCGGCTGCCGACCACAGCGACGCAGCGCTGACCCAGCAGTTCGCGTCGGCCGTCGAGGTACAGCATCAGCGGCGGGTCCGCGGTGTGGAGCAGTGGCGCGGGGTAGTCGGCGTCGCCGAGCAGCAGGATCGAGCGTCGTTCGCCGCCCGACAGCCATTCCTGCGTCCGGCCCACGAGGCGGTCCAGCTCCGTGGGCTGGCTGCGCAGCCGCTCAGCTTCCTCGGCCGAGACCGCCGGACCCCAGCCGGCTCGACCGGCCGCCAGGGCGGCACCAGGGTCGCCGTGACGCGCGAGCAGTCGGCGGGCGGCTCCGCGTGAGACGCAGGACAGCAGCCGGAGCCAGTCGCGCAGGTCCTCGGGGCTCATCCGTTCGGTCCTGACTGCGACCTGGTCCGGAGAGCCGCTCGATCACGGCTGGGTGAAGCGGTCGCCCGGGACGACCGGTTCCTGGACCGACAGGATCAGCGCGTACGACACCCGGTCGAAGACCTGGAAGACGAACAGCTGGCCGTGGCGCTCGTCGGGGAGCTTCACTTCCTCGCGGCGCGGCGTCGTCGGGTCGCGCACGACACGGCCGCTGTGCCAGAGCGCCAGCACATGACCGCGCTCGAGGCCGTCCCGGCTGCCCTTGTTGAGCGCGACGATCTGGTTCTGGCCCGCGGTGATCGCGTCGCCATAGATGGAAATGATGTAGCCATCGATCGCGCCAGCCGGCGCGTGGGGCACATAGTTCGTGTAGGCGCGCGGCGGAATCGGCGCGATCCGGTCGCCGGGCTGCGCCTCCAGGCGATTCAGCGTCAGCGTGAGCGTCGCCGGAACTTCCTGGCTCTTGTTCGTCGCGGGGCTGCCTGCACGGGTCAGGTCCGCGGTACCGACATAGACGGCCTCGTAGCCGAGCACTTCCTTCGACACCGGGTCGCGCAGCGGGCGCGGCTCGCGGAACACGCGGAAGGCGTCGACGTTCGGTGCCAGGTTGCCCCGCACGTAGGCCCGGTCGCCCTTGGTCATCCAGACCCGGTTCTCCTGCGCCGAGACGATGCGCGGGGCCGTGGCCAGTTCGTTGCCGTTCAGGACGACCGCCTCGTTGAGGAAGGGTTCGATCAGGTGCTGCGGGATCGCGGCGATGGAGCCGTCGTACAGCGACTCGGCGCGCACGCGCGGCGACAGCTTGACCGTGCCGCCCGCCGCGCCGCCGACATCGCGGCCCACCTGCAGCCGCGCGCGCCCGTCGGACTTGATCAGCATCAGCACCTGGCCCGGATAGATCAGGTGGGGGTTGCGGATCTGGTCGGTGTTCATGCCCCAGAGCTCGGGCCAGCGCCATGGGCTCTTCAGGAACAGGCCGGAAATGGCCCACAGCGTGTCGCCCGACTTGACGGTGTAGGTGTCAGGCGCGTTGGGCGCCAGTTCCGACAACGGCACACCGGCCTGCGCGACCTGCTGGGCGGTCTGGCGCTGCTCCGGCGTGATGGGGTAGTTGCCTGCCGCGAAGGACGTCGCGGCGGCAGAGGCCGCCAGCAGGGCTGCAGAAATCGTCGTCAAGCCCAGCGGCCGCCTTTGCGTCATTACTTGTTCTCCCGCGCCGAGATCGAAGGCCCCTCGTGGCCAATGGCGCTTTTGTGACGAGGGCCGTGCAGTCCGCCAAATCGGCGAAAATCGACCTTCTCGCTGGCGGCGATTCTGCCCCGGTTCAGGGGCACCCGCAATGAAGGTGCCCGCCGTCCCTTGCAAGCCCTTACAAACAGGCGTTGTGCGCCGTCCACAGCGGTCCACCACCCTTCGCGTCCCCACCATGGCGAAACTTTCCATTCTTCGATACCCCGATCCGCGCCTGCATACCGTCGCCAAGCCGATCACCGCCGTCGACGATCGCATCCGCGCATTGGCCGACGACATGCTGGAGACGATGTACGACGCTGACGGCGTCGGCCTCGCCGCCACCCAGGTGGACGTGCACGAGCGCCTGCTGGTGATGGATGTCTCCGAGGAACGCAACCAGCCGCTGGTGCTGGTCAACCCGGAGCTGGTCGCGCGCAGCGAGGAAATGATCGAAGGCGAGGAGGGTTGCCTCTCCGTGCCGACCATCTACGACAAGGTCATGCGCCACAAGAAGGTCACCGTGCAGGCGCTGGACCGCGACGGCCATACCTTCCAGTTCGACGCCGAGGGCCTGCTGGCCGTCTGCGTCCAGCATGAGATGGACCATCTGGCCGGCAAGGTGTTCGTCGAGTACCTGAGCCCGCTCAAGCGCGAACGCATCAAGACCAAGCTGGTGAAGAAGGCCCGCGAGGACGCCAAGCGCTGATGGCCGACGCCCCGATCCCCGGCGGCCTGCGCGTCGCTTTCGCCGGTACGCCCGAGTTCGCGGCCGTCGCGCTGCAGGCGCTGCTCGACGCGCGCTTCGAGGTGCCGCTGGTGCTGAGCCAGCCCGATCGCCCCGCCGGCCGCGGCATGAAGCTGCAGGCCTCGCCGGTGAAGCAGCTGGCCGTGGCGCACGGTCTCACCGTCGTCCAGCCGCGCAGCCTGCGGCTGGACGGCAAGTTCCCCGACGAAGCCCAGGCCGGCCGCGATGCCTTGCTGAACGCCCGTCCCGACGTGCTGGTGGTCGCCGCCTACGGGCTGATCCTGCCGAAATGGGTGCTGGACCTGCCGCGCCTGGGCTGCCTGAACATCCACGGCTCGATCCTGCCGCGCTGGCGCGGCGCCGCGCCGATCCACCGCGCGATCGAGGCGGGCGACGCCGAGACCGGCATCACCATCATGCAGATGGACGAGGGCCTGGACACCGGCGACATGCTGCTGATCGAGCGCCTGCCGATCGCCGCGGCGGACACGACCGCGACGCTGCACGACAAGCTGGCAGCGCTCGGCGGCCGCATGATCGTCGAGGCGCTCGAACTCGCCGCCTGTGGCGGTTTCCGCCCAGTGAAGCAGCCCGAGGCGGGCGTCACCTACGCCCACAAGATCGAGAAGGCCGAGAGCCAGATCCGCTGGTCCGACGACGCCACGCAGATCGCGCGGCGGCTGCGCGCCTTCGATCCATTCCCAGGCGGCGTCGCCCAGCTGGACGGCGAGCCGCTCAAGGTCTGGCGCGCCGACGTCGTCCAGGCCGACGGCATGCGCGGCGAACCCGGCCGGGTGCTGGCGGTGTCGCACGACGGCCCGGTCGTGGCCTGCGGCAACGGCAGCGTTCGCCTGACCGAGCTCCAGCGCGCCGGCGGCAAGCGCCTGCCGGCGGCTGCGTTCCTTCAGGCGCGGCCGTTGCAGGTGGGTGAATTGCTCGGTTGAGCTGGGCTGCTCGGGAGACCGAGCGGCTCGCGGGCGATGCCCATGCCCCTTTCCGCTCAATCGCCTCCGCACGCTCGGCATTCGCTTCAAGGGGCATGGGCATCGCCCGCGTGCGGGAGGGCGCCTTCCTTTGCGCGACGCGGGGCGGAGGCCCGGGTTCGCTTAACTCTGACTGAATTGGCGGTGAAACCGCCTTGAATGCGCCGACCCCGCCGTCAGGTGGGACGACCTGGACGGTGTACCGTTCAGACTGATTTCCGATCGCGGCTCCGGCCGCAGCTTTCCGAGGAGTGATTGCATGTTCAACCTGATGAAGACCGCCATCCTGATGGCCGCCATCACCGCGCTGTTCATGGCGATCGGCTCCGTGCTGGGCGGCCAGACGGGCATGCTGATCGCACTGGTGGTCGCGGTGGGCATGAACTTCTTCAGCTACTGGTTCTCCGACAAGCTGGTGCTGAAGATGTACAACGCCCAGGAAGTCGACGAGCGCAGCGCGCCGCAGTTCTACAACATGGTCAAGGAGCTGGCCCAGCGCGCCCAGCTGCCCATGCCCAAGGTCTACCTGATCCAGGAAGAAGCGCCCAACGCCTTCGCCACCGGCCGCAACCCGGACAACGCCGCGGTCGCCGCGACGACCGGCATCCTGCGCGTGCTGTCGGAACGCGAGTTGCGCGGCGTGATGGCCCACGAACTGGCGCACGTGAAGCACCGCGACATCCTGATCTCCACGATCAGCGCGACGATGGCCGGCGCGATCTCGATGCTGGCCAACTTCGCGATGTTCTTCAGCCCGCGCGACAGCGAAGGCCGGCCGGCCAACCCGATCGTCGGGCTGCTGGTGGCAATCCTGGCGCCGATCGCCGCCTCGCTGATCCAGATGGCGATCAGCCGCGCCCGCGAGTTCGAGGCCGACCGCGGCGGCGCGGAGATCTCCGGCGACCCGCAGGCGCTGGCCTCGGCGCTGGACAAGATCCATCGCTACGCCCAGGGCATCCCGCTGGAGACGGCGGAACGCCATCCCGAGACGGCCCAGATGATGATCATGAACCCGCTGTCCGGCGGCGGCCTGCGCGGCCTGTTCAGCACCCACCCGTCGACCGAGGAACGCATCGAGCGCCTGATGGCGATGGCCCGCCGCTGACTACCGGGTCAGCGTCCGGCCGGACGACCCGGCGCACCGGTGCCGACGAAACACCGCCTCCGGGCGGTGTTTTTCATTCGACCGGCGAGCCCGGGTGCGGCGGCACAATGGCCCGTTCCGCCGGCCTGCCTGATTCAAGCGTTCGTCCCGGCGGCCGATAAAGGACAGCATGAAGGCCTCTCTCCGCTCCCTGACCGCTTCGGCAGCGCTGCTCGGCGCCGTCGCGCTGCTGGCCGGCTGCGACCAGCTCGGCATCGAGGACCCCGCCAAGGTGGCGGCGGCCAAGCAGGCCGAGGGCAAGGCCATCGGCGGCGCCTGCCGCAACGCGCTGCGCGCCATCGAGGACTGCTACGCCCTGAACCCCAAGGCCCAGAAGGCCGCGGTCTACGACGGCTGGCGCGAGATGGACGAATACATGCGCGAGAACAAGCTCGAGGGCACCCGCCCCCTGGTGGCGAATCCGCAGGCCAGCCGGCCGGCCGCCGCCGACGAGGAGGAGCCCTCGCCGCGTTCCGCGAAGGGGCAGGTCGGCGGTTCGGACAAGGCGGCGGACAAGGGCGCCGAGAAAGGCTCCGAAAAAGGCTCGGACAAGGACAAGGCCGGCGAGAAGGGTGGCCACTGAGCCCGGATCGGTTCGATCGGGCCATCGGACAGCTGCGCAGCTGATCCCCCGGTTGGTGCAGTTCGTCTTGCGCCGGTCGCCGGCGGGGGGCGTCGCGACGAAGATGCGATCATCCGAAAGATCAGGAGATCGCCCATGACCACTTCGTCCTTCCGTGCTTCCCGCCGTCTGTTCGCCGTCGCCGCGCTGGGCCTGGCCGCCGCCGGTGCGGTAGGCACCGCCCACGCCTGGTCGCTGAGCTTCGGCAGCTCGCAGCGCATCGAGGGCAACGGCGACGTCGCCGCCGAAGCGCGCGACGTCGGCGCCTTCGACGCGGTGGCGCTGTCGGGCGACTTCAAGGTCTTCGTGCGCCCGGGCGCATCCGACAAGGTCGAGGTGAAGACCGACCGCAATCTGCTGAGCTACATCGAGACCAAGGTCGTCGACGGCAGCAAGGGCCGCACGCTGGAGATCTCGCCC
This sequence comes from Roseateles chitinivorans, assembly GCF_002761755.1. Lineage (GTDB taxonomy): Bacteria > Pseudomonadota > Gammaproteobacteria > Burkholderiales > Burkholderiaceae_C > Roseateles > Roseateles chitinivorans. The sequence goes on along the minus strand of NZ_PEOG01000010.1, from coordinate 27,175 downwards.
AAGCGCGGCTACAGCCTGAACGCCAAGGGCTCGCCGGTGATCACGCTGGACATGCGCCAGCTGCGCGGCCTGTCGATCGCCGGCTCCGGCGATATCCGCGTCGAACCGATGAAGACCGGCAACCTGGAGGCCAGCATCGCCGGCAGCGGCGACCTGCGCGTGCAGGGCCTGGAGGCCGACCATGTGACGCTGCGCGTCGCCGGCAGCGGCGACATGCAGGTCCACGGCAAGGCCAATGCGCTGTCCGTGTCGGTGGCGGGCAGCGGCGACGTCAAGACCCGCGAGCTGGTCGTCGACGAAGCCAAGGTCAGCATCTCCGGCAGCGGCGATGTCACCGTGGCGCCGACCCGCAAGCTGGACGTGCGGATCGCCGGTTCCGGCGACGTCGGCTACGTCGGTAGCCCCGAGATCAGCCTGTCCAATGCCGGATCGGGCTCGGTCCGCAAGCTGAAGTAAGCACCGGGCGCCGGCTGCGCCGGGCGCTCTGTGGACGCCCCTCGCCGCGACAGCGGCCGAGGGGCGCTTCGTTTCCGGACCATGCCGACGACAATCGCGGCCATGGTGGAAGGACTCGCGGCGCTGGTGCGCCACCCGGAATTCAAGCGCGGCTCGCGCGACATGCTCGGCATCACACTGGGCATCTCGGCCTGGGGGCTGGTGACCGGCGTGGCCATGGTCAAGAGCGGCCTGGGCGTCGGGCTGTCCCTGCTGATGAGCCTGGTGGTCTTCGCCGGCAGTTCGCAGCTGGCGTCGCTGCCGCTGCTGGCCAGTGGCGCGCCGCTCTGGGTGCTGTGGGCCACCTCCTTCTGCGTGAACCTGCGCTTCGTCATCTTCAGCGCGCAGTGGCGCCTGTACTTCGAGCCGCTGCCGCGGGCGCAGCGTCTGTTCATCGGCTACTTCGCAGCCGACCTGAACTACGTCGCCTTCCTCAAGCGCTTCCCGGACCTGAAGCCCGACCCGGCGAACCAGCTGCCGTACTTCTGGGGCGGCGTCGCGACCAACTGGGTGGCCTGGCAGGTGCCGGCCATCGCCGGCATCCTGCTGGCCGACACCATCCCGACGACCTGGGGCCTGGGCTTCGCCGGTGTGCTGGCGCTGCTGGGCCTGAGCTACTCGCTGCTCAAGGACCGCAACACCTGGGTCTCCGGCGCGGTGGCCGGCTGCGCGGCCGTGGCCGCTTACGGCCTGCCGCTGCGGCTCAACATCCTGGTGGCGATCGCCGCGGCGGTGGCCGTCGGCCTGCTGATGGAGAAGTGGCTGCCACCCTCGACCCCGGCCGCCGGCGGGAGGTCCGCATGAGCGTGTGGGAAGCGGTGCTGGGCATCCTCGGCATGGCGGCGATCACCGTGATCACGCGCAGCTTCTTCATGATCCCCGAGCGCGAGATCCCGCTGCCGCAGTGGGTGCGCGACGGCCTTCGCTACGCGCCGCTGGCCGCGCTGGCGGCGGTGATCGTGCCGGAGATCGTCATGACGCAGGGCGAGCTGATCCACACCTGGAAGGACGCCCGGCTGTATGCGACGGCCGTCGGCACCGCCTATTTCTTCTGGCGGCGCGGCATCCTCGGCACCATCGTCAGCGGCACGGCGGTCATGCTGGCGCTGCGCGTCGGCCTGGGCTGGTAGGCCCCCGCCGGGGCCGTCCTGACGCCGGTTCCAGCGGCGTTCCGTAACCATCCCGGACAGGGCCGCGCCCGGCCGGCTGGTAAGCTGCGCCCCGATTCGCCGGGCCCGATCGCCGCGCCCGGACCACCGCTTTCCAACTACTCGAAGCTCAAGCCCATGAACGTCCTGCGATTCGCCGATCTGATCGCCGCCGGCAAGGTGGCCGACCAGCGCGTGTTCATCCGCGCCGACCTGAACGTGCCGCTCAACGATGCTGGCCAGATCACCGAGGACACCCGCGTCCGGGCCTCGATTCCCGCGATCGAGATGGCGCTGAAGGCCGGCGCCGCGGTGATGGTGACCTCGCACCTGGGTCGCCCGACCGAAGGCGAGTTCAAGCCCGAGGACTCGCTCGCCCCGGTGGCCCGGCGCATGGGCGAGCTGCTGGGCCGCGACGTGCCGCTGGTGGCGAACTGGGTCGACGGCGTCGAGGTGAAGCCGGGCCAGGTGGTGCTACTCGAGAACTGCCGCGTCAACAAGGGCGAGAAGAAGAACAGCGAGGAGCTCGCGAAGAAGATGGCCGCGCTGTGCGACATCTTCGTCCACGACGCCTTCGGCACCGCGCACCGGGCCGAGGCCTCGACCTACGGCATCGCCCAGTTCGCGAAGGTGGCCTGCGCCGGTCCGCTGCTGGCCGCCGAGATCGATGCCATCAGCAAGGCGCTGGCCGAGCCCAAGCGCCCGCTGGTGGCGATCGTGGCGGGCTCCAAGGTGTCGACCAAGCTGACGATCCTGCAGTCGCTGTCGAAGAATGTCGACGGCCTGATCGTCGGCGGTGGCATCGCCAACACCTTCATGCTGGCGGCCGGCCTGAAGATCGGCAAGTCGCTGGCCGAGCCGGACCTGCTGGGCGAAGCCAAAGCGGTGATCGAGTCGATGAAGGCACGCGGCGCCGCGGTGCCGATCCCGGTGGACGTGGTGACTGCCAAGACCTTCGCGGCCGATGCGCCGGCGACGGTGAAGGCGGCCGACGAGGTGGCCGACGACGATCTGATCCTGGACATCGGCCCGCAGACCGCGGCCCTGCTGGCCGAGCAGCTGAAGGCGGCCGGCACGATCGTCTGGAACGGCCCGGTGGGCGTGTTCGAGTTCGACGCCTTCGCGCACGGCACCGAGACCATCGCCCGCGCGATCGCTGCGTCGGAGGCGTTCTCGATCGCCGGCGGTGGCGACACGCTGGCGGCGATCGCCAAGTACGGCATCGAGCAGGACGTGGGCTACATCTCCACCGGCGGCGGCGCCTTCCTGGAAGTGCTGGAAGGCAAGACCCTGCCGGCGTTCGAGATCCTGGCCAAGCGCGCGCAGGGCTGAGCGCGACGAGGCGAGGAGTGGCGGCGACGGCCGCCGCGCGACGCAAGGGGCGCTTCGGCGCCCCTTTGCATATCGATGGAGCGATCGCCGCGCAGCGGTCGCACGATGAGGACAGGCCGACGGCCCGGAGTGCGCCGCGGCGGCAGGGAGGACGGATGGATACCAAGGCCCGAGCGCAGTCGGATCTGCATGCGAACCAGGCGGAGGGGATGGGGGCCAAGGAGGTGGACCTGCGGTCGTCCGCGCTGGCGGACGCAGGGATCCCGGACGATCACGCGCCACCGCGATGGTTGCTGGCGATGGCCGCCTTGGCCGCCGCCGCCTTCTTCCAGCTGATGCTGCTGCTGCCCTGCGCGGTGGTGATGGCCTTCCCGATCTTCTTCTATGGCGCCAACACCACGGTACTGGTCTGGGGCGGCCTGGGTTTCCTGATCCTGGCCTGGCTGGTCCAGCCGGATTGGCGGAGCGCGCTGAAGACGCTCCCGCGCGATCAGGCGCCGGCGCTCTACGCGAAGGTGGACGCCCTGGCCGACGCCCTGCAGGCGCCGCGCGTTCATGAGATCGCGCTGGACAACTCGATCAACGCCGGCGCCTTCGAACGTCATCGAGGCCTGTCGCTGCGGCCGACTCGGCGCGTGCTCGTGCTGGGCCTGCCGCTGCTGCGGCTGCTGGACACCGATGCGGCCGAGGCCGTCATCGCGCATGAGCTGGGCCACTTCTCGCGGCGTCACGGCCGGCTCGGACACTGGATCTACCGCACGCGTGCCGCCTGGATGAACTGGGCACGCGCAGAACGGCTGGGCGGACACGACGACGTCGAGAGCACCTCGCCGTGGGAGCGCGCGGGCCGCAACTTCGCCGCGATGTTCCTGCCATGGTTTCGACGCGCCAGTGAGGCCCACTCGCGTCGCTGCGAATTCGAGGCCGACGCTCAGGCCGCGCGATACGCGTCGCCAGCGGCCCTTGGCCGCGCGCTGCTGCTGATCGAGCGGGCATCGCAGCGTCAGGAGGAGTCGCTGGCGGCGATGGTGCGCGAGCGCTTGGCGCTGGACGCCGAGCCGCCGGCCGACTGGGTCGAATGGACGCCGCGCCTGCTGGCGCAATCGCCGGTGACCGAGGCCGAGCGCGAGGCGCTGTTGCGCCATCGCCAGCCGCGTGGCAGCCATCCGCCGCACGCGGCTCGGCTCGAGGCATTGGGCTGCGATGCATCACAGCTGACGCTGACACCCGCCCGCTTCGAGGATTGCGCCGCGGCGCACTGGATGAGCTCCGCTGCCTGGCAGGCGGTGTGCCGCGAACATTCACCGTGGGCCGGGGAATCGCGACGGCTGCGCTGGGCGATGGGACACGCGGCGCTGGCCGGTACAGACCCGGCCCAATGGCCGGCGCCCGCGATGGCGGCGCCCCGGCGCGAAGAGGCGTCGCGCCGTCGTCGCCAGCGGCGGCTATCGGCCGCGGGGGAGGCCCTGCAGCACGGGCGGGTGCGGCCACACACGCTGACGCCCTGGCAACGGGACGCCCTGGCTCAGGCGCTGGCGGCAAACCCGCTGATCGGCCAGGCCTGGGCCTTCGACGCGACACTGCCCGAGGCGGATGGCGGTGGCGCGATGCTGTGCCTGGTGATGCGCATCGACCCGGTCGGCCTGCGCGAGCACCATCTGACCGAGGACGATGTGCTGGACCAGGTCCAGTCGACGGCGGACCTGCTGTGGCCCGCGGGTCGGGAGTGGGGCGCGCGCCTCAGCTACCTGACCGAGGGACTGCCGCCGGAGTTGCAGGCGCGCGTCGACGCGACGCCCCGCCTGAAGGGGTGAGGGCCCTCCCGCTCGAATGCCTCAGAGTCCCAAGTAAGAAGGCAGCTTGCCATCGAGCGGCTTGACCGCCGCGAAGCGCGCGGCCAGCTTGGACTGCAGCGCCACTGGCAGCGGCGCGAAGCCGGTGCCGCGGGTCAGGTCGTCGCCGTGCATGAAGCACCAGTAGAGGAAGCTCATCACCGGCGTCGCATCCGCGCCGCGCGCGGGCGTCGCGTCGATCAGCACGAAGCTGGTCATCGTGATCGGCCAGCTGTCGGCGCCGTCGCGGTTCATCAGCGAGGCCAGGTCGTCGCCCTTGCGCGAGAGCTCGCTGTTGGCGATCGCCGACCTGAAGCCGGTTTCGCCCGCGCTCACCCACTGGCCCGCGGCATTGCGCAGCCTCACCGCCTGGAGCTTGTCGCGCTGCACCCGGTCGTAGCTGACGTATGCGATGGTGCCGGTGGCCGCCTTGAGGGCCTTGACCATGCCGTCATTGCCTTCCGCGGCCTCGACCTCGCCCGGCCATTTCGGCTGCGCCTGGATGCCGAGGTCCTGCGCGAACGCCGGCGAGACGGCGGCCAGGTAGCGGGTGAAGCCCTCCGTCGTGCCGGACTTGTCGGCCCGCACGATGCGCCGCACCGGCAGCGCCGGGAGGGCCAGGCCCGGATTCAGCGCGGCGATGCGGCCATCGTTCCACTTCGCGACGCGGCCCAGCATCAGCTCGGCGAGCAACTCGCCGCTGAGTTGCAGGCGGCCTTCCGGCACGCCCGGCAGGTTCACCACCGGCACGATGCCGCCGACCAGCATCGGGATCTGGACCAGCCGGCGCTTGCCGAGCTCGTCCGCGGCCAGCGGCGAGTCGCTGCCGCCGAAGCCCACACCGCGCGCGGTGATCTGCTTGAGACCGTCACCGGAGCCGGTGGGCTTGTAGCGCACGACCTGCCCCCTGGCCTGCTCGTAGGCGGCGGCCCAGCGGGCATAGACCAGCGACGGGAAGGAGGCGCCGGCGCCGGTGATCGCGGTGGGCTGGGCGAGCACATCGCGCAGGGCACCGACGCCCAGGGCAGCGGGCAGGCAGGCGGTCAGCCGGAGCAGCGCGCGGCGGCGAGGGACGGCGACAGGGAAGGAGGAGGGGACGGAGGACACGGCGTCAGGCACGGCAACGGGCTCGGGTGGGTGGATCGACGGGCGGCGCGCATTCTAGTGAGCGCGTTCCTCGCACGCGGCGAGCCGGGCGCGGCGAAGCGCAATTGGGCACGGTTCCCGGGCGAACGCCCGGACTTGAGGGCAAATCCCGATGCGGACCGTCATTGCGCGCATGAGCGATTGCCATCTTTGCATGGCAGTTAAAGCTGAATTCATCGCGCCGCGCGACCCGGAGGATTAAGCTTTGCGCCCCCCGGGCCCTGTTACCGGGCGATTACGGCACCGGTTCGTCGCCGCGATCGCCACGCCGGGAAAGGCGCCGGGCCCCTTCATCGCGACGGAGATTTGCATGACCGACAAGAACGACGGCCTCGGCCTGAGCCCTGCCGAAGCCGCACTGCGCGAGGCGGCGCTGGACTATCACCGCACCCCGACGCGCGGCAAGATCGCCGTCACCCCCACCAAGCCGCTGGCCAACCAGCGCGACCTGTCGCTGGCCTACTCCCCGGGTGTCGCCTATCCCTGCCTCGACATCGAGAAGGACCCGACGCTGGCCGCCGAGTACACCTCGCGCGGCAACCTGGTCGGCGTCGTCACCAACGGCACCGCGGTGCTGGGCCTGGGCGACATCGGCCCCCTGGCCGCCAAGCCGGTGATGGAAGGCAAGGGCTGCCTGTTCAAGAAATTCGCCGGCATCGATGTCTTCGACATCGAACTCGCCGAGCGCGACCCCGACAAGCTGGTCGAGATCATCGCGGCGATGGAGCCGACGCTCGGCGGCGTCAACCTCGAGGACATCAAGGCGCCCGAATGCTTCTACATCGAGAAGCAGCTGAGCGCGCGGATGAACATCCCCGTCTTCCACGACGACCAGCACGGCACCGCCATCATCTCCAGCGCCGCGCTGCTCAACGGCCTGGAGCTCGTCGGCAAGGACATCGGCGCGGTGAAGGTCGCCGTGTCGGGCGCCGGCGCCGCCGCCATCGCCTGCCTGGACGTGATGGTCGGCCTGGGCGTCAAGCGCGAGAACGTCTTCGTCGTCGACTCCAAGGGCGTGGTCCAGAGCGAGCGCGCCGATGCCGCCAAGCTGGACGAGTCCAAGCGCCGCTACTGCCAGATCACGCCGGCCCGCACGCTGGCCGACGTCGTCAAGGACGCGGACGTGTTCCTGGGCTGCTCCGCCGCCGGCGTGCTGACCGGCGAGATGGTCAAGACGATGGCGCGCCAGCCCATCATCCTGGCGCTGGCCAACCCCGAGCCCGAGATCCGTCCCGAACTCGCCAAGGAAGCGCGCCCCGACTGCATCGTGGCGACCGGCCGCTCGGACTATCCGAACCAGGTCAACAACGTCCTGTGCTTCCCCTACATCTTCCGCGGCGCGCTGGACTGCGGCGCGACCAAGATCACCGAGGCGATGAAGCTGGCCTGCGTGCGCGAGATCGCCGCGCTGGCCAAGGCCGAGACGCCGCCGGAAGTCGCCGCCGCCTATCCCGGCCAGGACCTGGCCTTCGGTCCCGACTACCTGATCCCCAAGCCCTTCGACAACCGGCTGATCCTGCGCATCGCGCCCGCGGTCGCGAAGGCGGCGGAGGACTCCGGCGTCGCGACGCGTCCGATCACGGACATGGCCGCGTACCGCGAGCAGCTCTCGCGCTTCGTGTACCAGACCGGCATGTTCATGCGCCCGGTCTTCGCCGAGGCCAAGGCCCATCCCGCCCGCGTGATCTACGCCGAGGGCGAGGACGAGCGCGTGCTGCGCGCGGTGCAGGTGGCGCTCGATGAAGGCCTGGCCAAGCCGACGCTGATCGGCCGCCCCGAGGTGATCGCGATGCGCCTGAAGCGCGCCGGCCTGCGGCTGAAGCTGGGCGAGGATGTGGCCGTCATCGATCCCGAGAACGACCACCGCTTCCGCCAGTACTGGGAGGCCTACCACCAGGCGATGGGCCGCAACGGTTTCACGCCGGAGATGGCCAAGTCGGCGGTGCGCCGCTCCAACACGACGATCGGCGCGCTGGCGATCCAGCTCGGCGACGCCGACGCGATGATCTGCGGCATGGTCGGCCGCTTCGACTCGCACCTGGAGCACATCCAGAACCTGATCGGCCTGAAGCCGGAGGTGTCCAACTTCGCGACGATGAACGCGCTGATGCTGGAGCAGCGCACGCTGTTCATCGCCGACACCTTCGTCAACGAGGACCCCAGCGCCGAGCAGCTCGCCGACATCGCCTGGCAGGCTGCCGAGGAACTGCAGCGCTTCGGCCTGCCGCCGAAGGTCGCCTTCCTCTCGCACTCGATGTTCGGCAGCAGCAAGCGGGCCTCGGCGGTCAAGATGCGCAAGGCGCGCGACCTCTTCGCGGCGGCGCATCCCGAGGTCGAATGCGACGGCGAGATGCACGGCGACGCGGCGCTGTCGGAAGACGTGCGCAACAACTTCCTGCCGGACTCCACCCTGTCCGGTTCCGCCAACCTGCTGGTGCTGCCCACGCTGGACGCCGCGAACATCCTGTTCAACGTGCTGAAGGTCGTCGGCGGGCAGGGCGTGACCGTGGGGCCGATCCTGCTCGGCGCCCAGCGGCCGGTGCACATCCTCACGCCGTCGGCCACGGTGCGTCGCATCGTCAACATGACCGCGCTCGCCAGCGCGGACGTGAAGGCGTCGCAGGGCTGATCGGCCCACCGGGAGTCGCGGCGTTGGAAACTTCGCTGTAACTCCCGGAAACTGCGCCGGGGGCCCGCGAGCCCCTCATAATCGGCGGCTGTAACTAAATTTCAGACAGAGACAAGTCATGTCCCGTGCCACCAAGATCGTCGCCACCCTCGGTCCCGCTTCTTCGTCGCCGGAGGTGCTGGAGCAGATGATCCAGGCCGGCGTCGACGTGGTGCGGTTGAACTTCTCGCACGGCAAGGCGCAGGACCACATCGACCGGGCCCGCATGGTCCGCGAGGCCGCAGCCCGTGCCGGCAAACAGGTGGCCATCATGGCCGACCTGCAGGGCCCCAAGATCCGCGTCGGCAAGTTCGAGAACGGCAAGATCGAGCTGGTGAACGGCACGCCCTTCGTGCTGGACGCCGACCGCACCGAGCCCGGCAACGAGATGGTCGTGGGCCTGGACTACAAGGAACTGCCCCGCGACGTGAAGCCCGGCGACACGCTGCTGCTCAACGACGGCCTGCTGGTGCTGACGGTCGAGGCGGTGCGCGGCTCGCAGGTGCACACGATCGTCAAGCAGGGCGGCGAGCTGTCCAACAACAAGGGCATCAACAAGCAGGGCGGCGGCCTGACCGCGCCGGCACTGACCGGCAAGGACATGGAGGACATCAAGACCGCGATGTCCTTCCAGTGCGAGTACCTGGCGGTGAGCTTCCCCAAGAACGCCACCGACATGGAGATGGCCCGCCAGCTGGCCAACGTCGCCGGCGAGCCCTATCGGCACAAGCCGGGGATGATCGCCAAGATCGAGCGCTACGAGGCGATCCCGCACCTGGAGACGATCCTGAAGGCCTCGGACGGCATCATGGTCGCGCGCGGCGACCTGGCCGTGGAAGTGGGCAACGCGGCGGTGCCCGCGCTGCAGAAGCGCATGATCAAGATGGCGCTGGAGCTCGACAAGGTCTGCATCACTGCGACGCAGATGATGGAGTCGATGATCGTCAACCCGGTGCCCACCCGCGCGGAGGTGTCCGACGTGGCCAATGCGGTGCTGGACGGCACCGACGCGGTGATGCTCTCGGCCGAGACCGCCGCCGGCCGCTTCCCGGTCGAGACCATCCAGCAGATGGCCGTGATCGCGCGGGAGGCGGAGAACGCCGAGTTCGTGACGCTGGACACCGACTTCGCCAACCGCCAGTTCGGCCGCATCGACCAGTCGATCGCGATGGGCGCGCTGTTCACCGCCCACCACCTGGGCTGCAAGGCGATCGTCGCGCTGACCGAGTCGGGATCCACCGCGCTGTGGATGAGCCGTCACCGCATCCACGTGCCGATCTTCGCCCTGACCTCGCAGGTGCTGACGCAGCGCAAGATGGCGCTGTACCGCAATGTGACGCCGCTGCTGATGCCCAACTTCAGCGATCGCGACCAGGCGTTGAAGGCTGCCGAGGACCTGCTGATCGAGCGCGGCGTGCTGATGCCGGGCGACACCTATGCCATCACCTGCGGCGAGCCGATGGGCTACCCGGGCGGCACCAACATGCTGAAGGTCTGCCGGGTCGCCTGAACCCCGGCCCGGTCGCATGATGCCGCTGCGTCGCCGAGACCTGCTGATCGGCGGCGTGGGCCCGGCGGCAGGCTTCGGTGGCGCGCTCGCCAAGCCGGACGCCTCCGCCGTGGGGGCGCCGGCACCGGTCCGCCTGGCCATCAACGAACGGACCCACAAGCCCTTCGTCCTGCCGCTGCTGCGGCTGATCGCCGAGGCGGCCAACCTGCAGTGGGAATTGCAGCTGCTGCCCTGGCCGCGCGCGCTGCTGGGCGCGGAACTCGGCCATCACCTGACCTTCGGGCTGTCGCGCAGTCCGGCGCGGGACAAGGTCTTCGCCTACAGCCAGGCGGCTTTCGTCAGCCGGGGCTGGCTGGTCGTGCCCAAGGCAAGGCCCATCGCCTTCGAGCGGCTCGAGGACCTGCGCGGTCTCACGCTGTGCGTGTCGCGCGGCGCGACCTATGGTGCCGCCTTCGAGGAAGCCCGCCGGCGGCTGTTCCGTGTCGAGCACGGCGGCAATGACCTCGGCGGCCGCGCGCGCATGCTGGTGGCGGGACGCTGCGACGCGATGCTGGCCACCCACCGCGGCAGCGCGGCCGCCTTGGAGCGGCGCCTGCGCACGCTGCGCGACGGTGCCCAGTTGCAGGTGCTGCCCCGGCCGCTGGTGGAGGAAGGCATCCTGTTCGCCGCCGCCAAGGACAGCGAGCCCGCCGCATTGCTGCCGCGGCTGGACGAGGCGATCCAGCGCAGCCGCGGCGCGATCCAGGCGCTGGTCGACAGCGATCTCTGACCGGCACCGGCAGGCGGCGGTTCGGCCCTCAGGCGTTGCGTGCCGCCTGCACCAGCGCGGCGATGCGCGGCGTCATGTTCAGGGGCACCAGCTCCACATCCTGGTGCGCACGCGCGAAGACCCGGAACAGCTCGTCGGCGAAGGCATGGCCGACATCGGTGACGCCGGCGAAGTCCACTTCCGCCCGCTTGAACTGCGGCAACCGTGCCGCGACGCGCCGGGCCTGTGCCCGCGAGTCCAGCATCTGCCCCGCGCCGACGACCAGGTTCAGCATCACCCGCGTCTGGTCGAAGGCGATGCCGCTGCCGTCCACGCTCCACTGCTCCAGCACCTGTTCCAGCGTGCGGGTGCTTTCCAGGGCCATCGCCATGTAGATCGAGCTGCCCTGGCGCGGCAGGCCCTTGCCGTCCTTCCAGGCATTGCCTTCCCAGGCCCGGCGCTGGAAGGCCCTGCCGTTGGCGTGGATGTCGAAGACGTCGGCCAGTTGCGAACTGAAGAACAGCCCGCGGCCGGTGTGCGCCTGCGGCTGCGTGGTCAACCGGCCCTTGCTCAGCTCCAGCATCGCGTGGCGGGCGTCGGTCAGCTCGTAGGTGTCGCAGATCTTGTCGAAGACGCCGCAGCCGTCGTCGGAGACCAGCAGCTGCGCGTGGGTCGGCGTCTGACGCAGCGACACGGTGACGCTGGTGCCGCCGCTGTGGTCGATGGCGTTGTTCACCAGCTCGGTGAAGCCGTGCTGGACCATGCGCGCGACATGCCGCGGCAGCAGGAAGTGGGGGGCGAAGTCGCGTTGCCAGACCACGTCCTCCATCAACCCGTGCAAGGTGTAGCTGCGCGCCACCTGCCGCAGCGCGCCCGGGCCGAAGACCGGCCGGCGCGTGGTGCCCGAGCGAGTCAGCCACTGGGCGTCGACCAGGCGTCGCAGCGCCGCGAGCGTCGCGCGGTGGCTGGCGCCGGTGCGCTCTTCGACATAGGCGGGCAGGTCCAGCGAATGCTCGTTGGCGGCGGCGGTGATCCACAGCGTCAGCTGATCGATCGCGAGACGGGTCATGAAGGTCCTGGCGGGCGCGACGCGGCGCGCGAAGGGAAGTCGTGGGCGATCCGCGCCGGCCGCGGCCGGACAAGGCACGAGGCTTGCTCCCACCGGAGTCGGGCCGCCCGGGCGAGAGCCTACCGGCCGCTTCCGCCGCCGCGCAACCGCAATCACCCCTGTCCGAGGGGGCGGGGCCGGCCCGGGCTCCGCTGGCGATGGGCGCTGGTATGGCACCAGTTCGGGGGGAGCCCCAGGTTGGTTACAGAGCCGGTCATGGGGGCTGGCTAGAATCCCGCCCCAGTTACGGCGCGGTTACGGCATGGTGTTGGCGCCGGTCCGCGGCCCAGGATTTTTCACTTCCTCGGAGAACTCTCATGGCACTCGTCTCGATGCGCCAGTTGCTGGACCACGCGGCCGAACAGGGCTACGGCATTCCAGCGTTCAACGTCAACAACCTGGAGCAGGTGCAGGCCGTGATGGCCGCCGCCGACGAGGTCGGTGCCCCGGTCATTCTCCAGGCCAGCGCCGGCGCCCGGAAGTACGCCGGGGAGCCCTTCATCAAGCACCTGATCCAGGCCGCTGTCGAGGCCTATCCGCACATCCCGCTGGTGATGCACCAGGACCACGGCACCAGCCCCAAGGTCTGCGAGGGCGCGATCAACCTGGGCTTCGGCTCGGTGATGATGGACGGCTCGCTGATGGATGACGGCAAGACGCCCGCGAGCTTCGACTACAACGTGGACGTGACCCGCCGCGTCGTCGAAATGGCGCACAAGGTCGGCGTCACCGTCGAGGGCGAACTGGGCTGCCTGGGCAACCTGGAGACCGGCGACGCGGGCGAGGAGGACGGCATCGGCGCCGCCGGCAAGCTGGACCACAGCCAGATGCTGACCGACCCCGAGGAAGCCGCGGTCTTCGTCAAGGCCACGCAGCTGGATGCGCTGGCCATCGCCATCGGCACCAGCCATGGCGCCTACAAGTTCTCGCGCAAGCCCACCGGCGACATCCTGGCGATCTCCCGCGTCAAGGAAATCCACAAGCGCATCCCCAACACCCACCTGGTGATGCACGGCTCGTCCAGCGTGCCGCAGGAGCTGCTGGCGATCATCAACCAGTACGGCGGCAAGATGAAGGAGACCTTCGGCGTGCCGGTCGAGGAGATCCAGGAAGCCATCAAGCACGGCGTGCGCAAGATCAACATCGACACCGACATCCGTCTGGCGATGACCGGCGCGGTGCGCAAGTTCCTCGCCGAGAACCCGGACAAGTTCGATGCCCGCGAATGGCTGAAGCCGGCCCGCGAGGCCGCCAAGCTGGTCTGCAAGGCGCGCTACCTCGAGTTCGGCTGCGAAGGCCAGGCGTCGAAGATCAAGCCGCGTCCGCTGACCGAAGTGGCCGCCGCCTACGCGCGGGGCGAACTGGCGCAAGTCGTCCAGTGATCGACAGGGACCGGCCTCGCGCCGGTCCTTTCCCATCGGGGACGCCATGGCGCATGTCTTCACCTACGGCACGCTGATGTGGCCCGACATCATGGCCCGCGTCTGCGGTCCGGCCTGCGCGCCGCTGGCGCCGCCCCTGGCCGCGACGCTGGCGGGCCACGCGCGCCATCCGGTGCGCGGGCAGGACTATCCGGCGATGATCCCGGCGGCCGGGCATCAGGTCGTCGGTCGCCTCTACCTCGACCTGCCCGAGGCCGCGTGGGCGCGGTTGGACCTGTTCGAGGGCGACGAGTACGAGCGCCACGAGGTGCTGGTCACGCTGGCCGACGGCAGCTGGCAGCGCGCCTGGACCTACCTCTTCAAGCCGGGCCATGCGGCGCGGCTCGAAGCCGGCGACTGGGACGAGGCCGCCTTCGAGCGCGAGGGCAAGGCCCGCTTCGTGTCGCGCTACGTCGGTTTCGACGCGATCTGACGCGGTCGCAGGCGCGCCGGCGCGGCGTGAAGCGGATCGCGGGGGCGCTCGCGGCCGAGGGATTTCCCCTGCCGCCCCTAGAATCCCGGCTTTGCCGTTCCGTCCGACCGCACGCCCATGACCGCCGCCCTGCACACCTCGTCGATCACCTCCCTTCCCCTCATCGCGCGCGGCAAGGTGCGCGAGAACTACGCGGTCGGCGAGGACCGCATCCTGATGATCGCCTCGGACCGCATCTCGGCCTTCGACGTCATCATGAGCGAGCCGATTCCGGGCAAGGGCGCGCTGCTGACGAAGATGGCGCTGTTCTGGTTCGACAAGCTCGACGGCATCGTCCCCAACCACCTGACCGGCGACGATCCGCTGTCCGTGGTGAGCGACGCGGAGAAGGACCAGGTGCGCGACCGCGCGATGCTGGTCAAGCGCCTGAAGCCGCTGCCGATCGAGGCGGTGGTGCGCGGCTACCTGGCCGGCAGCGGCTGGTCGGAATACAAGGCCGGCGGCAAGGTCTGCGGCGTCGCGCTGCCGGCGGGCCTGCAGAACGCCAGCAAGCTGCCGCAGCCGATCTTCACGCCGGCCACCAAGGCCGAGATGGGCGACCACGACGAGAACATCGATTTCGAGCGCTGCGCGCAGATCATCGGCCGCGAACTGGCCGAGCAGGTCCGTGACATCGCCATCCGCCTCTACCAGCGCGCCGCCGACTATGCGCTGACCAAGGGCATCATCATCGCGGACACCAAGTTCGAGTTCGGCCTCGATGCCGACGGCACGCTGACGCTGATGGACGAGGTGCTGACGCCCGACTCCTCGCGCTACTGGCCGGCCGAGAGCTACGCGGTCGGCAGCAATCCGCCGAGCTACGACAAGCAGTTCCTGCGCGACTGGCTGGAGCAGGCCACGGTCGACGGCCAGCCCTGGGGCAAGGTCGCGCCGGCGCCGACGCTGCCGGCGGAGGTGATCGCCAACACGGCGGCGAAGTACCAGGAAGCGCTGGACCGCCTGACGCGCTGAGGCTCCCATGCAAGACGCCTCGCCCGACGCGACTCCTTCCCCGGCGATCAAGTCGCGGCTGCTCAAGCACCTCGAGAAGGAGATCGCCGCCGCCGCATCGCCGATGGCGTCGGCCGCCGCGCGAGCCAAGCGCGCGATGCTGCTGGCGCGGCATGGCGCGGTGGGCGAGGCCCGCGAAGCGCTGACCGCGCTGCATCAGCTGTCCTTCCAGCATCCGCATCCGGAGATCGGCGCGTGGCTGCACATGGCCGAAGGCCTGATGAGCTACTACAACGGCTTCGTCGCGCAACAGGCCTGGGACCGCATCCAGCGCGCCCAGGCGATCGCCGGCAGCGCGCCGTCGCTGGGCGAGGTGCGCGTGCTGGCCGCGGCCTGGCTGGCGCAACTGGCCTTCATCCGTCACGACCCGGCTGCGCTGGTCGAGCATGCGCGGCGCTGTCTCGACGAAGCCCGGCCCGACCATCACGTCGCGCTGGCCCGCGTGGCCATGGCGATGGGTGTGGGCTGGCATTACGCCGGCGATGTCGAGTCCGCGCAGCGCTGGTACATCCGGGCGCGCCACCATGCGGCCGTGGAGGGCGACGATGCCTCGCTGTCGGCGCTGATGTTCAACATGGCCGGCATGCGCGCCTCGCAACTGCGGCGCGAGAGCCTGTCGGCCCACGCGGCCCGCGGGTCGGACCTGCTGCTGACCGTCGATTCGATGCACCACTTCGACGAGGCGGTCGGCGCGCAGATGATGGCTGAGCTGACGCCGGTGCTGCGCGCGCAGGTGCTGACGATGCAGGGCGGCTTCGACGAGGCCCGCCGGCTCTACGAGGAGCACCTGCCGCAGGCGATGTCGCTCGGGCTGGAGCGGTTGGGCAGCAGCCTGCTGTCGGACCTGGCCTGGTGCCGGGCCAACCTCGGCCAGCATCAGCATGCGCTGCACCAGGCGCGCGAGGCCGAGATCGAGCTCGATCCCGAGTGCGAGCTCGACGACCGCGCGATCACCCACAGCCGGCTCGCGCAGACCTTCCGCCTGCTCGGCGAGACCGCCGATGCGGACCGCCACCAGGCGCTGGCCGACGAGGCCTGGCAGCAGTTCGCCGACCAGCAGCGCCAGTGGCGCGACCTGCTGACGGCGAGCGGGCTCACGCCTTGAGGGCAAGGCGCTTCGCGACGAAGCGCCAGATCATCGCCGTCGCGTCCGGTCCGGCCGGGTCGCTGAAGGCCTCCTTCGCGGCGCCGCCGCTCCACGCATGCGCGAGGCCGTCGATCTCCACCAGCGTGGCCGCGACCGCGCGGCCGCGCTTGAAGTCGACGACCGTCATCGGCCAGCGACGGCCGCGTTGCACGAGGCGCGCGGGTGCCGGCTTGGCGCCCGCGGCCTCCGCCCATTGCCGCGCGGCCTCGTAGGCATTCGACGAGCCGACCACCCGGTCCCGCGTACCGTGGATCACCAGCAGGGGCGGCCAGGCGCTCGCCGCATTCGACGTTGACATCGAGGCCGGTGCCGGTGCCGCCGTCGCAGGCCCCACCGAGCCGCGCATCGCGCGCAGCGCATTCGTCGCCGAGGTCGCGAGGCCGGGCGGGACGCCGGAGTGCATCGCGACGGCCTTGAAGCGCGAGGGGTAGAGCGTCGCCAGCAGCGCCGCCATGCCCGCGCCCGCGGAGAGTCCGACCAGGGCGACGCGCTCGCGGTCCGCGCCGTGCAGCAGGCAGACCTGATCGATGGCGGCGAGGATCAGCGCGGCTTCGCCTTGCGCGCGCCCGGACTCGGTATCGAACCAGTTCCAGCAGCGCTGCGGATTGGCGAGGCGGCTCTGCGCCGGATACAGCACCAGGAAGCGTTCGCGCGCGGCGAGCCGGTTCATCCGCGTGCTGCGCGCGAAGTCGGCCGGATCCTGCCCACAGCCGTGCAGCATCACCAGCAGCGGCAGGCGCTCGCCCACGGGAACCCCGGACGGTCGGAAGAGCCGGAATCGGCGCATGCCCGCGCGCCCCGAGGCGAGACCGGCGATCCAGTCGCCGAGTCCGGGGGACGGATGGGCAGGCGTCTTGCGCATCCCGTGCACCAGATCGGGCACCAGGTCGGAGGAGGCGCTGCGCTTGGCCTGGCGCGCCGCATCGCGGGCGGTGCGCAAGACCTGGCCCGTCACGGTGCTCAGGCCCTTGCGCCAGGCTCGACGCAAGGCCGCGGTGGCGGACGGACGTTTCGGCATCACGCCAGCCTAACGGGATTTGATGGCGGGCGTACGACCCCGTGGCCATCGTGTGTTTGGCGCGTGACGGGGGCAGGCGACGGACCTCCCTCCGCACACCGATTGCCGCGTTTCGCGGCATGATCGCCCCCATGTCCCCGACGCGCTGGTCGCTGACCGACCTGAACCTGTCGCGCCTGCAGCCGCATCGCGTGCGCGAGCACGACGCGCTGTTCCTGCTGGTCTGCAGTGCCTCCTTCATCGAGAGCGGCAGCGACACCTACACCCGCAACCTGATCGAGCGTTTCGACGATGACCCGGAGGTCGCCACCTGGTTGCGCGACCACTGGGAGCCCGAGGAACTGCAGCATGGCGCCGCGCTGCGTGCCTATGTCGAGGCGGTGTGGCCGGGCTTCGATTGGGCCTCCGCCTACGCGGACTTCTTCGACGAGTACTCGCGGCTGTGCACGATGGACCAGCTGGAGCCGACGCGCGGCCAGGAGATGGTGGCGCGCTGCATCGTCGAGATGGGCACGACGACCTACTACCAGGCGATGCACGAGGCGTGCGACGAGCCGGTGCTGCGCGACCTGTTCTGGCGCATCCGCTGCGACGAGGTGCGCCACTACAAGCACTTCCTGTCCTACTTCATGAAGTACCGCGGCATCGAGGGGCTGCACCGCGGCCGCGTGCTGACCGCGCTGGTGCGACGCGCACTCGAGCTGCGCAAGGAGGACGCGTCGATCGCCTTGCGGCATGCGGTGAACGGGCGGCTGCGCAGCGGCGCGCCCGATGGCGGCCCGGCGCCGATCGCGCAGGCTGAGGCCCTGGCGCGCGAGGCGATCGGACTCGTCGGTGCGCACCTGCCGATGGACCTCGCGGTGCGCATGACGCTGAAGCCGCTGATGCTGCGGCCGGCGCTGCAGCGCGCGGTCGAGCGGCCGCTCGCCGTGATCGGGCGGCGGGTGCTGCTGACCTGACCGTGCGCCGCGCGGTTCAGATCAGCCGCTCACCCGCCGCGCGGGCGCGCTTGTACAAGGCGGCGTAAGGCGCGTCCTCGGTGAAGACGTGGATCGTCGCGGGCCAGCCCTGGCCGACGAGCGCGTTGAGCGCCTCCTGCCGCTTGCCGGCACGCGACCAGCGCGTGAAGCGCACGACCAGCATCAGCGCCACCGCGTCCGGATCGACCGGGATGCGGCGCCGCGCGATCCAGGCCTCGACGATCTTCGGCTTCACCGCGGCCACCCGCTCGCGGACCTCCGCCAGCGCCTCTGCGGACAGCCCGCTGGACATCGCCTCGGCCTTCGGATCGAGCCGGCCGACCTGTTCTTCGCGGGTGTTCTCCCAGTCGGCGCGCTGGCGCCAGCGCTGCGCATAGTCCTCGGCGCGCGGGTCCTTGCGCCGGACGAGGAAGTCATAGGCACGCTCGCATGCGGGCCGGGTCGCCTCGCTGTCGAGCGTCATCACGCGGTCCAGCAGCGCGAGCCCCGCCTCGTCGTCGCGGTCCAGGCGCAACAGTGCCTCCAGGTAGAGCGCACCGGCGCGGTCGGGATTGGCCGCGTTGAAGGCCGCGACCGCCGGCACATGGTCATCGTCGGGCCGGAGCTGCGCGTCCAGGCGCAGCAGTTCGAATGCTTCGTCGACGCTGCGTTCGGGCAGCGCTTGCAAGGCCTGGAAGCGGGCGCGCAGGTCCGCCCAGTGCTGATGCTGCTCGCGCCAGCCGGTCGCCACGTCGTCGCGCCATTGCTGCTGGATGTCGCGGCGCAACAGCGGCAGCGCGTCGCCCAGCCAGGCGGCGGCGGCCGAGCGCGCGTCGAGCGCTGGCGGCGGCTCGTTCAGCGCGGCCTCCGCGACGCCCAGCGCCAGCAGGCGCTGGCGCAGCGAGGGATGCGTGTCGGCCACGCCCGGATCCCTGGCGAGCGCCTCACCCAGGTCCTTGCTGGCGAGCTCCGCCGCCTGCGGCGCGAGCGCCGTGCGGGCCCAGCGTTCGGACAGGTCGTCCGGCGGCGTGCCTTCCGAACGGGCCGATGCGAAGGTGGTGGAGAGGAAGCGCTCGTAGCTGCCGCCGCTCACGTTCACCCGCTTGAGGGCCGAGGCCGCCGCCGGCGTGCCGACCAGCTCGGCCGAGGCGGCGTCGGCCTGGTATTCGTTGGTGCGGGCCAGGACGAAGGTGTAGGCGTTGAAGTAGGGCGCGTACCAGTCCACCGGTTTGCGCAGCAGCCGGCCGGTCCAGCCGGTCCACTGCCCGGCGATCGCCTGGATCGTGCCCCACGACAGCCGCAGTCGATAGATGAAGGCGCCGAAACGACCATGGGCACCCGCCAGATGGCCGTATTCATGGGCCACGACGGCCATCGCCTCGTCGGGCGTGGCGGACTCCAGCAGCGGCAGGCCCAGCAGCAGGTAGTTGCGCGGAAAGCCGATCAGGCCGAACAAGGGCCGCTGCACGACGGCCGCGTTCATCTCGTTGATCAGCAGGACGTGATGGAAGCGCGGGCCGCGCATGCGACGGCGCATGTCGTCGAGCGCGGCGAAAAGGGCCGGGGCCTGTTCGCGGGTGACCGGCAGGCCCCGGGGCGCGGGCAAGCGCACGAAGAGCGCGGAGACCGAGGCCTTCACCAGAAACCAGAGCGGGAAGGCCAGCAGCACCAGCAGCTTGCCGAGCTTGAGCAGCAGGATGAGCGCGGTGCCCCCGCTGGAGACCAGCAGCCAGGCCAAGCCCGCCAGCAGCAGCAGCCCCAGGCCGGCGAAGGAGAGCAGCACCGCCAGCAGTGCGAAGCCCGCCAGCGCGAGCAGCGCCACCTTCACCTTGTAAGCCTCGGGGGCCTGTTCGCTCTCCCGCTCCAGGCGGGCCACCATCTGCTCGAAGTCGGCAGCATTCATGTCTTGTCCATCCCTCTCGAATCCGGGCCGGATTCTGACGCGGCGCGTGGCGGGAAGCGGCGCGCGAAAGGGGAGGACATTCCCCGGGGGCGGACGGATCGGGGCGATCAGCGCCCGTCGTCCGACCCCGCGGCGAGGCTCAGATCTCCGAGTCCCACGGCCGCGACAGTCGCATCGCGCCGTTGATGATGCCGACCATCGAGTAGGTCTGCGGGAAGTTGCCCCACAGCTCGCCGGTGACCGGATGGGTGTCCTCGGACAGCAGGCCGAGGTGATTGCGCGAGGCGAGCAGGGCCTCAAAGAGCTCGCGCGCCTGGCCATAGCGGCCGATGCGGGCGAGGGCGTCGATGCGCCAGAACGCGCAGATGTTGAAGGAGGTCTCGGGCTTGCCGAAGTCGTCGGGCGCCTCGTAGCGGCGCATGTAGGGACCGTCGCACAGCGTCGCCTCGAGCGCGTCGACGGTCTTCACGAAGCGCGGGTCGCGCGGGTCGATGAAGCCCACTTCCGTCATCAGCAGCACGCTGGCGTCCAGGTCCTTGCCGCCGAAGCTTTCGACGAAGGCCTGGCGCTGCTCGCTCCAGGCGTGGTCCAGGATCTTGCGCTTGATCAGGTCGGCGCGCTCCTGCCAGAGCGCCACGCGCTGCGGCAGGCCGAGCACGCGCGCGATCTTGGCCAGGCGGTCGCAGGCGGCCCAGTTCATCAGCACCGACGAGGTGTGGACGCGGGCGCGGGTGCGCAGCTCCCACATGCTGGCATCGGGCTTGTCGTGGATCGCGAAGGCCTGCTCGCCGGCACGCTCGAGCAGCGCGAACTCATCGATGCCGGCGCGCTGGTGCAGGCGGTGGTCGAAGAAGGCCTGGGCAGAGCCGAGCACGATGTTGCCGTAGACGTCGTGCTGGAAGTGCTCGAAGGCCTGGTTGCCCGCGCGCACCGGCCCCATGCCGCGATAGCCGCGCAGGTGCGGGACCAGGTACTCGGTGAGTCGTGCCTCCAGGCCGATGCCGTAGAGCGGCTGCACATGGCCGTCCTTGGACTGGCCGATGATGTTGCGCATCCAGCGCAGGTAGTCCTCCATCGTGCCGGTCTCGGACAGGCTGTTGAGCGCGCGCACGACGAAGAAGGCATCGCGCAGCCAGCAGTAGCGGTAGTCCCAGTTGCGCTGGGTGTGGGGCGCCTCCGGCACGCTGGTCGTCATCGCGGCGACGATGGCGCCGGTCTCCTCGTAGAGGCACATCTTCAGCGTGATCGCCGCGCGGATCACCGCCTCCTGCCACTCGAGCGGGATCGCCAGGCGGCGCGTCCAGTCGCGCCAGTAGCTGATGGTCTTCTCCTCGAGCAGCCGGGCGGTGTCCTCGACGGCGCGGTCCAGCGTCTCGTCGGGGCCGAAGATGAAGCTCATCGGCATGTCCAGCGCGAAGGGGGTCTCATCCTGGACATAGGTGAGCGGCGCGTTGGTGGTGAGGCGGATCGTGCCTTCCGGGCCGACGAAGCGCAGGTGGTTGCTGCCGCGCGTGCGCGCCGGATGGGCCGAGCCCCACTGGATGACCGGGCGGAGGACGACGCGGATCCGCGGATGGCCCTGCAGCGGGCGCATCCGGCGCACCAGCATCATCGGCCGATAGGGCCGGTCGTTGAGGAAGAAGCGCGGCATGAAATCGGTGATCTCGATCGCATTGCCGTGCGTGTCGTGGAGCCGGGTGCGGAGCACCGCGGTGCCGTGGTCATAGGCCTGCTCGCTGTGGGAGAAGTCCTCGAGCACGACCTGGAAGGTGCCGTCCAGGCCGATGCCGTCGGGCGAGTCGATCAGCGCATGGAACACCGGATCACCGTCGAAGCGCGGCGCGCAGCACCACACGACGCGGGCGCGGTCGTCGATCAGCGCGCTCACGGCGCAATTGCCGACGAGACCGAGTTTGAGCGAGGCGGCGTCCATCGAGTCCTCCTTCTTCGTCGTTCTGGCGATGTTGCTCAGGATGGGCCCCGGGCTCAAGGCAAAGGCCGTTCCTGCGGTGGGGTGGACGGAGACGGCCCGTTACGATGTCGCCCCTCTCGTTGCCGCTGGCTAGTCCGCGATCCAGCGCAGCGCCGGCTCGGCGATTGCCACCTCGAGGCGCGATCCGGGCGTCAGTTCCGGATCGTCGTGTCGGCGCCAGAGGGTGAGCACCAGGCCATCGGGCCCGATCAGCTCGCAGGTCACCCGCTGTTGTCCGGGATAACTCGCGCGCAGCGTGGCTTGCAGGCGCAGCGCGTCGCCGGAAGCACCCTCCGCCAGCATCAGGGCCTCCACCGGTGCGATCCATTGGCCGCCGTCGCGGCGCCAGGCGCCGTCGAGCGTGCGCGCGTCCAGGCGATTGAACAGGCCCAGGAAGTCGGCCACGCGCCGGTTGGCTGGCGCGCGTCGCAGCTCGCGCGGGGATGCGCATTGCGCGATGACGCCATCGAACATGACCGCGATGCGGTCGGCGATCTCGAACGCTTCCTCGCGGTCATGGGTCACGATCACGCAGCTCTGGCCGAGCGTCCGCTGCAGCTGGCGGAACTGCCGCCGCAGCGGCAGGCGGAAATGCTCGTCCAGCGCCGAGAAGGGCTCGTCCATCAGCAGCAGCATCGGCTGCGTCGCCAGCGCACGCGCGAGGGCCACGCGTTGCCGCTGGCCGCCGGACAGGGCCGATGGCAGCCGGTCGGCGAGCGCCTGGAGCTCGACCAGCGCCAGCAACTGCTCGGCGCGCTCGTCGGCCACCGCGGGCTCCTCGCCCCGCGCGAGCGGACCGAAGCGGATGTTCTCCCGCACCGTCAGGTTGGGAAACAGCGCGTAATGCTGGAAGACCATGCCGATGTCGCGCAGCTGCGGCGGCAGTGCGTGCACCTGCTGTCCGCACATCGTGATCGTGCCTGCATCGAGTCGCTGCAGCCCGGCGATCGCGCGCAGCAGCGTCGTCTTGCCGCAGCCCGACGCGCCCAGCAGCGCGACCACCTCGCCGCGCGCCAGCGACAGGTCGATGCCGCGCAGCACCGGCCGGCCGCCCAGGACCAGCCGCGCATCACGAATGGAAAGTTGGGAAGTCAGGTCCATCGGCGAGAAAGTCTGGATACGGCCACCACGACCGCGCCGACGCCGGCGAAGGTCATCACCATCAGCGCCGCCGCCTG
Source organism: Roseateles chitinivorans (assembly GCF_002761755.1). Lineage (GTDB taxonomy): Bacteria > Pseudomonadota > Gammaproteobacteria > Burkholderiales > Burkholderiaceae_C > Roseateles > Roseateles chitinivorans. The sequence goes on along the minus strand of NZ_PEOG01000010.1, from coordinate 4,104 downwards.
ATGGCCGTTGGCATTGCGCAGGCTGTTCATCAGGGGCTGCAGCAGTTCCAGCTGACCGCCGAGCAGCAGGTTGGCGATCGCGAACTCCATCGCGGCCGTCACCCAGGCGAGCAGGAAGGCCGCGAGCAGCGCCGGCGCCAGCATCGGCAGCAGCACACGGCGCAGCGTGTGGCCGTCGCTGGCGCCGAGCGTGCGACCGGCTTCGATCAACGCCGCGGCCTGGAGCTGCGCGAGTGCCGATTGCAGGGTCTTGTGCACCAGCGGGAACAGCGTCGGCGCCACGACCGCGATGTAGACGAGCGGCAGCGGCAACCAGCCGCCCCATTGCCCGACGAACAGCTCCAGCGCGCTGATCGCGATCACCACCGGCGCGATCGCGAAAGGCAGCAGCGCGATCAGGTCCAGCGTGCGGCGCAGCGGGGCGCCGTTCCGAGGCTCGAGCTGCGAGGCGATCGCCGACGGGATCGTCGCCAGCGCACCGCAGACGAGCGCCAGCAGGGCGCTCGCCAGGGCCAGCGCCATCGTGTTCAGCGTCGCGGCCTGCACGCGCGGATCGCGCGCCGCTTCGGCGATCCAGCGCAGCGTCGGATCCTCGGGCCACCAGTGGCGATCCCAGCGTTCGGTCAGGCCGTAGAGCAGCAGCGTGAGCACGGGCACCAGCACCACGATGCCGAGCGCCATCAGCGCGAGCGCCGAGATCGGCGGCGGGGTCGAGCGCCGGTTCATGCGGCGCTCTCGCTTGAGGGCGCGCGCAGTCGGGCCGCGATCCAGCGCGTGAGCCCGATCACGGCGGTCAGCATCGCGAAGAGCAGCAGCGCGAGCAGCGCGGACAACTCCGGCTGCGCGAAGATGTCGCCGCTGACCAGCGCGGCGATGCGCACCGCCAGGACATGCGCCGCCGTGCCGCTGAGCGCGAACGGCGTGGCGAAGGCCGCGGCCGCGTTCGCGAACAGCAGGCCGAAGACCTCGACGAGGCTGGGCAGCAGCAGCGGCAGGCCGATCCGCCGCCAGTACAGCGCCGGGCTGGCCCCCAAGGTGGCCGCCGCGTCGGCCAGTGTCGCGTCGAGCATCCGCACCGGCGCGACGAGCAGCAGCGTCGCGAGCGGGGCCTGGAAGCAGACGTAGGCGAGCAGCAGCCCGCCCAGCCCCTGCAGATCGATCCAGGGCGACAGTCCGAGCGCCTGCAGCGAGGCGGTCACCACCCCCTGCGCGCCGAAGAGCAGCAGCAGGGCCACCGACAGCGGCACGCCGGAGAAGTTGGCGCCGAGGCTGGCCAGCAGCGTCACCGGGCGTTCCAGCCGCGGCAGGCGCAGCAGCGCGATCGCCGCCCCGGTGCCGATGGCCAGACCGATCAGCGCCGATGCGGTGCTCAGCCATCCGGTGTTCCAGGCGGCCTCGAGGTAATAATAGCCGTCGGCGGTCAGCTCGCCCAGGGCGCAGCCATCCCCGCGGCCCATGCAAGCGCCGAGCACGGACACCGCGCGCCAGCCGAAGGGCAGCAGCAGCGCCACGCCGGTCAACAGCAGCAGCGGCAGGGCCGAGCGCCAGGCCGTGCGCGCGTTCAGTGCCATGCGTCCACGCTCATGCGCGGCCATGCGGGCGGCACGGCGACTCGGCGCCGCGTGAGCGCCTGCATCAGTCCGAAGACACCGGCGGCCGCATCGGCGGGCGCAACGCCGCCCGACGCGCCGAGGCCGGCGACCGTCATCGGGCGCCTCCGAGCACCTCCCGCTGCCAGGCACGCGGCAGTTTCTTGACTTCCTCGGTCCAGATCGCCGGCTTGAGCGCGCGGGCCTTCGCGTACTGCGCTTCCGGCACCAGGCGGTCCTTCAGTTCCGGCGGCAGCGGCAGCTTGGCGATGCGGATCGGCCGCGCATGGCCGCGGGCCAGGTTCATCTGGCCGGCGTCGCTGAAGATGTACTCGCGCGCCAGCATCGCCGCGTTCGGATGCGGCGCCCAGCGATTGATCAGGGTCGTGTAGCCGCTGGTGATCGAGCCGTCCGACGGGATCAGCACCTCGTAGTCCGTCGCGTTGGGCAGCTTCGCGCGGTAGGACAGCGCATTGAAATCCCACAGCAGGAAGACGTCGGCCTCGGCACGCTCCATCAGCGCGGGCGTGGCATTGGTGCCGATCAGGCGCCGGTCCCTGGCCACTTGCGCGAAGGCGTCCAGCGCGGGCTGCAGGCGGGTCTCGTCGCCGCCCAGCGCCACCGCAGCGGCCAGCACCGCCGCGTTGGACTGCGCCGCCCGACCGACCTCGCCGATCATCACGCGGGCCTTGGACGCGAACAGCGCCCGCCAGCTGCGAGGTACCTCCTTCAGGCGCTTGCGATTCACCGCGAAGGCGATGGTGCCGGTGTAGGCCAGCGCCCAGTGCCCCTCGGGATCCTTGGCCCACTCGGGCACGTCGGCCCAGGTCGTCGGCCGGTAGGGCTGCGTGATGCCGCGCGCCTTGGCGATCGCGCCGAACTCGAAGCCCACGTCGCCGATGTCGGCGCTGGCATTGGACTTCTCGGCCTCGATCTTGGCGATCTCCTCGGCGCTGCTCATGTCGGTGTCGACATGCGCCAGGCCGTAGAGCCGCTGCAGGTCCGCCCAGGTGGCGCGCCAGTTGGCCCAGTCGTCGGGCATGCCGAGGCTGTGCACCCGGCCTTCCTTGCGCGCGGCGGTCATCAGCGCGTCCAGCGCCACCGATGCCGGCTGGCCGCCCTGCGCGGCCGCCTGGGAGGCGGCAAGCCCGCCGAAGGCCGGCAGGGTGAGCGGCACGGCCTGGAGCAGCGTGCGTCGGGTCAGCGTCATCAGGTCTTCTCCTCGGCGGCGGGGCGCGCGATCGTGGCGCCCGCGGCCCTGGCGCGGTCCGGCCAGCGCAGGTCGGACAGGCGCAGTTCCTTCGTGATCTTCGCGCGGCCGTTCACGTCGCACAGCGCGAAGCGCAGGCGCAGATCATGCGCTCCTTCGCCGTCGAGGGGGGCGGCGACGGCCACCGTGCCGTCGGGCGCGACCGGCTCGATGTCCAGCAGGCCGAAGTTCAGTTCCGCCATCACCGCCGAGCGGCGGTTGCGGTTGGGCGTCGGGATGTCCCAGACCTCGGTCAGTCCGCTGGAGGTCGCATCCCAGAGCGGGTAACCGCCTTCGACGTCCACCGAGGACAGCTCCGCATAGTGCATGTCGCCGCTGAGGAACACCACGCCCTCGGCGCGCGTCGTGCGCAGCAGGTCGACCAGCCGGGCGCGCTCGCGCGGGAAGTTGGCCCAGCCCTCCCAACCGCTGCCGTCAGCGGCGAACTGCACGCTGGAGCCGATCAGGCGCACATCCGCCGGTACACGCAGCTGCGCTTCCAGCCACTGCCATTGCGCCTCGCCCAGCAGCGTGGCCTCGGGCCGCGAATCAGGCAGGTACCAGCCGGTCATCGGCTGTCCGCTGAGCCTGGCCCGCAGCACCATCGCCGCATAGCTCGACTTCAGCGACGGGTCCGCCGTCAGCATCGTGCGGTTGAAGCGCAGATCCGGCAGGATCACCTGGATGCGCCGCCCGAAGGCCTCGATCACCTCGGCGTGATAGATGCCGTCGGCGCGTCGGCGCGGCGAGTCCGCCGGCTCGCCCCAGGCGTCGCAGAACAGCTGCTGGGACAGGCGCTTGAGCGGGTAGTCGGCGCCTTCGTCGTCGTCACCGAAGTCGTGGTCGTCCCAGATCGCGACATGGCGCGTCGAGCGCCGGAAGGCCTGCAAGGGCGCGACCGCCATGAACTCGGCATAGCGCTGGCGCAGCGTGGCTTCGTCGCGGGCATCGGCATAGAGGTTGTCGCCCAGGAAGACGAACAGGTCCGGCCTGGCCGCGCCGACCGCGTGCCAGATCGGCTGCGGCTTGGACTGCTTCGCGCAGGAGCCGAAGGCGACGCGCAAGCGCGGCGGCGCCGCGCCGCCGGCCGGCGCGTCCGGAGGGCCGGACGCCGGCTGGCGCGCGATGTCGGTCGCGCAGCCGTCGAGCTTCAGGCCCTTGCGATGCGCGATGAAGATCGGCAGCTTGGTGCCGTCCTTGCTGGTGACGAAGACGCGCTTGCTCTCGAACTGGCTGGCGTCGAAAGCGGTCTGGGTGCGCTTGAAC
>NZ_PEOG01000073.1 GCF_002761755.1 Roseateles chitinivorans | reverse complement strand
GCCCGATCGCTGCGGCTTGGGCGCGGGGCGCGGTCGCGAGATGTCCGCCAGCAGCAGGCTGGCGCGCACCAGGCTCTCGACCGCCTCGTCCAGCTCCTCGGGCGGCTCCAGGCTTTCGATCTCCTCGAGCAGCGCCTCCGCGTCCTCGAGGTCGTCGGGATCCAGGTGCATGTAGAGCTGGGCGAGCGGCTCGTTGATCTCGGACTCGTCCAGGTTCATCAGCGCCGGGAACAGGTCGGCGGCGAGCGCGAAGCCGGCGACCCAGGGCAGCACGGTCTCCGACGGCGAGGCCTCCTCGTCGAGCTCGAAGACCCAGGGGTCGAACCACTGCCGATCGGCGATCGCCTGCTTGAGCTGATGCTCGCGGCGCTGGACCAACTGCAGCAGCGGCTGCGCGTCGTAGCGCGCGGGGGCGGGTCGGCCTTCTTCGGCATCGAGCACCCAGCGCCACCAGTCGGACAGCGGCACCGGCTTGGGCTGCAGGATCAACGCGACCAGGAAGCCGTCGAGCATCGAGACATCGAGCGGCTCCAGCGGCGCCGGCACTTCATCGAGCAGCGACTGCAGTTCGTCGAGATCGTCGTCGCTCCACGCTTCCGGCGGCGCGCTGGGCGCGTCGACCGCGGGTCGATGATGCTGAGGACGCGGCCCGTGCGACGGCGTGCCGGCCCTCGCGGGCGGGCCCGCGGTCTTGCTGGCGGGAGGCCGGGGCGCGGACTTCTTGGGAGGCTTGGACGCGGTCATGGGGCGGGATTATCCGGCGCGCCTGCGCGCTGCCCCTGGCGATCCGCCGGACGCCCCACCGTCCAAGGCACGGGCGACAGGACGTGCGTACAGGCACAGCGAGCGGGGTGCCTTGTGTGCGCCGGCGCACGGAAGTCATGGTCGGCGGTGTGAGACGCGGCGCATTTTTCCGTAATGCGGAGTGCCCCTTACACCTGCTGACCATTTTCCGCAGGTATCCCACCTTGAGGGGATGCCGCGCCCTCAGGGTTCGCCCTAGAGTCCATCTCACGCCCTCCAACGGCGCGGCCCTCGGCCCCGATGGAGGGCACCGATCCCAACGACGTCCTTTCTAGGACTTGCAACGCCCGGTCAGCTCCGCTGGTCGGGCGTCCTTTTTTGGGGATCGTGGGGGAGTGCCCCTGAAGTCCTCGGCGCTTGGGCGGGCCTGAACGCCGACTAGCCGTGCTCGCGCCGGGCGGGCTCATCCTGATGGAGGAACACCGCGAAGGTGTCCCAGGGCAGCGGTGACGAAATCTGCTTCAGCAGGCGCCCGACCTCGCCGCGGTGATAGCTCCCGTGGGTCACGAGGTGGAACAGCATCTCCTCACGCGTCATCGCGCCGCGATCGCCGTCGGTGAAAGTGAACGGGACGCGCTCGGACAGCTGCTCCGGCGTCATCGACGCCACGTACTCGAGCAGCCAGCGATCGGAGGCCGCATGCGCCGCGCGCAGTGCGTCCGGCGTCGGCGTCTCGATCGTGTTGTTCTCCGCATAGCCGTGGGGACGGCCGGTGAGGTGTCCCGCGAAGATCTGGTTCACCACATAGCAGTGGTTGAGGATTCGCAGCGCGGTGTGGCGGACCTCGGCGTGCGCCTCGGCATCGGTCTCCGCCAGGATCTTCAGGAAGCCATCGTGGGCCCAGGCCTGATGCCGGAGCAGGTTCGTCAGGATCGCGGTGGTGCTCATGGTCGGTTCTCCTCGGCCATCAGCCCCCGCGGGGCTTCGGCGGACCGCCATCATGACAGGCCGACCCGCGGAACCACCGTTCAACCGGTTGGTGCGGGCTGGTCGCGCTGGACGGCTTGCACCTCGCAGGTCGCCAGCAGCGTCCGCAGCTGAGCGGCATCGAGCTCCGCCACCAGCCACGGACCGCGGCCGAGCGGCTCGAGGGCGACCGTCGCCGGCTGCAGCGCTTGCCGCAGCCGGGCCAGCGCGGTGTCCGGTCCGACCTTGAGGAGCAGCCGCACCGCCCGAGCCGGCGTGCGATCCATGACTGCGAGCAGCGCCTCGGCGCCTTCGATGCGGTCCATCGTGGGACATCCCCCTGGTGAAGACGCCGGGCGCACGGCGGAGGCCGCCGATGCGCCCGGCTCGCCGGCCACCGCGCCGCCTTCGCCCATCACCGCCGCGGCCATGCCCATCAGGGCGATGACCAGGCTGGCCGGCATCGGGAGCCGGAACGGGCGCGGTGACCGGGACCTCATGGCTGGGCGGTGACGATGGTGCTTGTGGCCGGATTGTTGTCCAGCATCACCCAGCCCGGGCAGCTGTTGCCCGAGCAGGCCGCGCCCGTCGAGCGCCAGATGCGGCCATTGCCGTGGCGCTGGTAGAGCCCGCTGGTCGCGGCCTCGATCTGCACGGTGGCGCCGTTGTTGTCGAGCATCGTCCAGCCCGGGCAGCTGTTGCCGGAACACACCTGGCCGGTGAAGCGCCAGACCTTGCCGTCCGCATGGCGCTGGAACAGCCCGCCGACGTTGGCCGCGATCTCGCGCGCCGCCGGGTTGTTGTCCAGCATCGTCCAGCCAGGGCAGCTGTTGCCGGAGCAGGCCACGCCGGTCGAGCGCCAGATCGCGCCGGTGTCATGCCGCTGGTACAGCTGCCCGCCCGCCGCGGCAAGCGCCTTGGCATGCGGGTTGTTGTCCAGCTTCGTCCAGCCGGGGCAGCTGTTGCCGGAGCAGGCCGCGCCGGTCGAGCGCCAGATCGCGCCGGTGTTGTGCAGTTGGTAGAGCCGCGTGCCGTCCGCGACGATGTCGATCGTGGCCGGGTTGTTGTCCAGCATCGTCCAGCCGGGGCAGCTGTTGCCCGAGCAGGCCGCACCGGTGGAGCGCCAGATCTTCCCGTCCGCATGACGTTGGTACAGCGAGGTACCGCCCGCCGCGATCTGCTTGGTGGCCGGGTTGTTGTCCAGCATCTGCCAGCCCGGGCAGGCGTTGCCGCCGCAGCGGATGCCGGTGTAGCGCCAGACCTTGCCGTCCGCATGCAACTGGTACAGCGCGTTGCCGCCGGCCGCGATCGCGCGCGTCGCCGGGTTGGCGTCGAGCAGCACCCAGCCCGGACAGCCGGTGCCGTTGCAGGCCACGCCGGTGTGGGCCCAGATGCGGCCGTCGGCATGCATCTGGAACAGCATGCCGCTGGACAGCGCGAAGGGCTGCGGCGCGAGCTGGTTCACCGCCGCTTCCAGATTGATCCGCCGCCGCGTGAGGTTGTTGCGCGTGTCGGTGACCGCGACACCGGTGGCCTGCAGCGCGCCCAGGATGTCGCCGACGTTGGCACCCGGCACGACCGAGCGGATCGCCGCGAAGGCACCGGCCACATGGGGCGTCGCCATCGAGGTGCCGTTCTTCGCGCCGAAGCCGCTGCCGGTCACCGACGAGGTAATGCCGGAGCCTGGCGCCAGCAGGTCGACGAGGGCCGCGCTGTTGGAGAAGCTGGAGACGGTGTCGCTCTTGGTGGTCGAGCCCACCGTCACCGCGGTCGAGATGCAACCCGGCGCGCTGACGCCGGTGGTCGAGCCGTTGTTGCCCGACGCGATCACCGTGGCCACGCGCACGGCGAGCAGGTCGTCGATGACATCCTTGCGGGCGTCGGCATCGCAGGCCGCGGCATTGACGCCGCCGCCCAGGCTCATGTTGGCCGAGACGATGTTGCGCGCCGCGCGCCGCTCCAGCACGCGCTGCAGGCCGCGGATCTGGTCCGAGGTGAAGCTCAGGATGCAAGGCGACGCCTTGTTCGAGTTCGCGCAGGGTGTGTTCCCCGGCGAGTCGGTGAAGCGCGAGAACACCTGCACCGCCATGATGTTGGCGTCGGGCGCCATGCCGTTGAAGGTGGTGGCGCCGGTGGCGCGGCCGGCGGCGATGCCGGCCACATGGGTGCCATGGTCGCAGCCGCTGATCGCGCAGGCCGCGCCGGAGCCGACCGCGGTGCTGCTCGACGCGCCGCCGGGGCAGACCGAGGTCGAGTTGTTGGCCGCCGAGGTCGTCGAGAAGCAGGCCTCCTCGACGACGCGCCCGTTCAGGAACGGATGGTTGGCCTGCACGCCGGTGTCGAGGATGGCCACCGTCGTGCCGGCGCCGCGCGCGCCCAGCGCATGGGCCTGCGGCGCCCGCACCAGCGGGCCGGACTCGGCCAGCGTCGGCGGCACGGGGACGTCTTCGGTCAGCTCGGCGATCTCGCCGTTGGCCACCAGCGCATCGAGCTGGGCGGCATCGACCTCCATCACCACCAGCGAGGTGTCTGGCAGGCCTTCGACGGCGTCAGCGCCACGAGCCCGCAGGCGCAGCACCAACTGGTCGCGCGCGCCGCGGATGGCGGGCGTCTCGCCGATCGCGCGCAAGGGTTCGCCGGCGGGACCGGCACCGGTCGCGTAGGCCGACAGCCGCGCGATCACCCGCAGCTTGCGCGGCGATTGCAGCGCCTTCGCGCGCAGCGCCGAATAGCCGCCCACACGCAGCGTCTCGCCGGTGCGCAGGGTCACGCCCTGGACCACGTCGGTCTCGGGCTTGAGGGTTTGTGCCGCGGCGGGCGCCATGCCCAGCATCGCGGCGGTCGCGCCGCACAGGGCCGCCCAGGCGGCCATGCGACGACGCATCACAGTCAACGAAGTCATACCTGTCTCCTGACGGCCAACATCGACCGCCCGGGGCGACTTTCGGCGGCGGTGCCGCGGGAAAAAACCACTGGACTAGGGATGCCGACCCCCATGGGAGGGAAGGGCAGGCCCCGCGTATCAGGGGTGTTTCCCCACTGTGGGGGAGCGCGAACGCCAGAAGCGGCTCAGAACCCCGCGCCCACGACGCCCTTGAGGTGGTCCACCAGCAGCCGCACGCCTTGCGGCGTGTGGCTGCTCCACGGATGGATGGCGTAGATCGCATCGCCAAAGAAGCCGACGGCGCGCCAGTCCGGCAGCACCTCGACCAGACGGCCGTCGCGCATCGCGTCGCGCGCGCTGAAGTCCGGCAGCAGGGCGATGCCGAGCCCGGACAGCGCCGCGTCGCGCAGCACCTCGCTGTTGCTCGCGCGGAAGAGGCCCTGGACCGGCACGCGCAGGCGCTCGGGCGCTGGCGCGCTGGTCGCGCGCTCGAAGAACCATTGCGCCGGTCCCGGCCGCAGATAGGGCAGGCAGTGATGTCCTGCGAGTTCCGCGGGATGTTGCGGCCGGCCCGCGCGCGCCAGGTAGTCGGGGCTGGCCGTCAGCAGCGCGCGCGAGGCGCAGAGCTTGAAGGCGACATGCGTGTCCGGCGGCGCGCTGGTGTGCCGGATCGCGAGATCGAAGCCCTCCTGCGCCAGCGGTACCAGCCGGTCGGACAGGTCGAGCTCGATGCGCAGTTCCGGATACCGCTCGAAGAAGGCCGGCAGCGCGGGCGCGACATGCTGGCGCCCGAGCGCGACCGGCGCGGTCACGCGCAGCAGGCCGCGCGGGGCGCCGGCCGACTCGCGGGCCTCGCCCAGGCTGCGGTTGAGCAGGGCCAGGCCCGGCTCGGCCTGCTCGACGAGGCGCGACCCCGCGTCGCTCAGGCGCACCGAGCGTGTCGTGCGTTGCACCAGCTGCTGGCCCAGGTGGCGTTCCAGGTCGGCGACCCGCTGGCTCACCGCCGCCTTCGACAGATTGAGCCGCTGCGCCGCCTTCGTGAAGCTGCCCAGCCGCGCGACCGCGATCAGCGCTTGCAGCTGCGACCACAGCAGTTCATCCCGGACTTCGGGGCGTACCGGTGATGGAGGAGAAGATCGGGAGGGCATATTGTTCAGTCTATCGAACAATGTGATCGGCGATCTGGCCTAGGCACAGCAGGGCGCGCTGCCTAGACTCGCGGCGAGCCCCCAGAAGCAGGAGACCGCCATGAGCCAGACCGCCCCCGCCGCTTTCACCGACAGCGCCGACATCACCCACTTCATCGCCGGCGAGCGCCGCGCGGCGACGTCGGGACGCAGCCAGGCGGTCTTCAACCCGGCGACCGGCCAAGTCGCGCGGCAACTGCAACTGGGCAGCGCGGCCGACGTCGACAGCGCCGTCGCTGCCGCACAGGCGGCCTTCCCGGCTTGGGCCGACGCGCCGCCGCTGCGCCGCGCGCGGGTGATGTTCAAGTTCCTCGAGCTGCTGAACCAGCACCGCGATCGCCTCGCCGCGATGATCACCGCCGAACACGGCAAGGTCTTCACCGACGCGCAGGGCGAGGTCTCGCGCGGCATCGATGTGGTCGAGTTCGCCTGCGGCGTCCCGCAACTGCTCAAGGGCGACTTCACCGAGCAGGTCTCCACCGGCATCGACAACTGGACCCTGCGCCAGCCGCTGGGCGTCGTCGCCGGCATCACGCCCTTCAACTTCCCGTTCATGGTCCCGATGTGGATGGCGCCGATCGCCATCGCCACCGGCAATGCCTTCATCCTCAAGCCCAGCGAGCGCGACCCGTCGCCCAGCCTGGCCATCGCCGAGCTGTTCCAGCAGGCCGGCCTGCCCGACGGCATCTTCCAGGTGGTGCAGGGCGACAAGCAGGTCGTCGATGCGCTGCTGCATCACCCCGACGTGCGAGCGCTCAGCTTCGTCGGCTCCACGCCGATCGCGCAGTACATCTATGAGACCGGCGCCCGGCATGGCAAGCGCGTGCAGGCACTGGGCGGTGCCAAGAACCACATGGTGGTGATGCCGGATGCGGACATCGAGCAGGCGGTCGACGCGCTGATCGGCGCCGCCTACGGCTCGGCGGGCGAGCGCTGCATGGCGATCTCGGTGGCGGTGCTGGTCGGCGATGTCGCCGATCGGATCGTGCCCCGGCTCGCCGAGCGGGCGAAGGCGCTCAAGATCAAGAACGGCATGGCGCTCGATGCCGAGATGGGTCCGATCGTCACCCGCGAGGCGCGCGATCGCATCGAGGGCGCGATCGCCCACGGGGTCGAGGAAGGCGCGACGCTGGTCGTCGATGGCCGCGGCCATCGGGTCGAGGGGCTGCCCGACGGCTTCTTCACCGGCGGCACGCTGTTCGACCATGTCCAGCCGTCGATGCGCCTCTACAAGGAGGAGATCTTCGGCCCGGTGCTGGCCTGCGTGCGGGTCAAGGATTTCGGCGAGGCGCTGGACCTGGTCAACGGACACGAGTTCGGCAACGGCGTGGCCTGCTTCACCAGCGACGGCAATGTGGCGCGCGAGTTCGCGCGTCGCGTGCAGGTCGGCATGGTGGGCATCAATGTGCCGATCCCGGTGCCGATGGCATGGCATGGCTTCGGTGGCTGGAAGAAGAGCCTCTTCGGCGACATGCATGCCTACGGCGAGGAGGGCGTGCGGTTCTATACGAAGCAGAAGAGCGTCATGCAGCGCTGGCCGGCGAGCATCGGCAAGGGCGCCGAGTTCGTGATGCCGACCAGCCGGTAAGGCGGCCTGCGGGCCTCCGGGCGAGCGCGCCCGCGACGGGCATGAAGCCTGATCGGCTACCCTTGCCGGATGTTTCCCAGCGGCGATGCCCCTTCCGACCTGATGTCCCCTGCAGCGCTCGACGGCGTGCCGTTGAGCGAGCTGCTCGCGCGGGCGCGTCTCGCGCAGCAGCAGGCGCGATTGGACGACGGCCTCGCGCTGGCCGACGCCGTGTGGCATCGCGCCGATGCCGAGGGCTTCATCAACGAGCAGGCCGAAGCCGGCAAGCTGCGCAGCTTCTTCCGCCTGCGGATGGGGGACCTGCCCGGGATGCTGGAGGTCGGCGAACGCGCGTTGCGGCTGATGCGACCACTCGGCGCCAGCCCCGCCACCTGCGAACTGCTGCGCTGGATGAGCCTGGCCGCCTGCGAGCTCGGCGCCTACGAGCAGGGCCTGGCCTGCGCCCATGAGGCGCTCAAGCTCGCCGGCGAGCTGGGTGACGTGCGGTTGCATGCCGTGGCGCTGAACGGCCTGGGCGCCTGCTTCGAGCGCATGGGCGACCCCTGGCAGGCCGAGCGCCTGATGAGCGAGGCCGCGGGCTTGCTGCGCACCAATGCCACGCCCTACGAGCGCGTGGTCACGCTGACCAACCTGTGCACCGTCGCGCTGGGCGCGTACCACTTGCAGCGCGATGGCGCCGCGCCAGAGCAGGCGACCCGCACGCTCGAGCGCGCGCTGGAACTCGCGCGCGAGGCCCGGCCCCATTCGCTGCAGCTCGGCGACCGCTACGGCATCGCGCTGACCGCGTCCAATTTCGGCGAGGTGCTGCTGTTGATGGGCCGCCTCGACGAAGCCGAGCCGCTGCTGATCGAGGCCCGCGACGAAAGCCAGCGCGCGGGCTTCCGCCTGCTGGATTGGCGCCTGCGTTGCATGCTGGCCGAGCTGCATCTGGCGCGCGGCCAGTCGAATGCCGCTTGGCAGCAGCTTCAGGCGCTGCGCGAAGAGACGGCCGCCCTCGGCGCGGACGCCGGTGTCGATCTGGAGGCCTCTGCGGCGACGGTCGCCCCTCAGCCCCGCGTGCCGCTGTTCCTGAGCCTGCGGCTGCATCACGCCAGCTACCGCGCGGCCAGGGCGCTGGCGCTGCTGGGACCGTCGCTGTTCCACCTCGAGCAGGCGCGCACGCTGGAGCGTCGCCGCGCGGTGGGCCAGCTGATGGCGCAATCGCAGTACTTCGTCTCGCGCATGGAGGCCGAATTCGCCAGCGACGCGGCGAGCGGCAGCAGCCGCGACGCCGCCGAGTTCAAGGATCCGCTGACCGGGCTGGGCAACCGCCGCTGCCTGGAGGCCCGGCTGCCGCCGCTGCTGCGCGCGGCAGAGCAGGACACGCGCCCGCTCACGGTCGCGCTGATCGACGCCGACGGCCTGCGCAACATCAACGAGCGGCATGGCCACGAGACCGGCGACCGGGTGCTGCAGGAACTGGCGCAGCTGCTGCGCGAGAACACGCGCGGTTCCGACCTGCTGCTGCGCTGGAGCGGTGAGGAGTTCCTCGTCGTGTTCCCCGACACCGTGGCCGACCGTGCCTTCGAGGTCTGCGAGCGCATCCGCGCCAGCGTGTCGGTGCATCCCTGGCACAAGCTGGCGGACGGCCTGGACGTGACGCTCAGCATGGGCCTGGCGAGCGCGCCGCCTTATGGGACCGACCTGCTGATCGCGCGTGCCAACGCCGCCGTCGAGCGGGCCAAGCACCTGGGGCGCAACCGCGTCGCCCTCGCCTGACACCGGCATCGTCGAGAGCGCCTTCCCCCTGGGGCCAACGACAGCCGACCTGTAGACCGCACAAGGGGGCAGGCCTTGCCTCATCTCCGCCCGCACCTGTTTCTACAATGAGAACAGTTCTCATCTGCCCGGTAAACCGGCGCGGTTGAGCCTCACGCCAGCCTGATGCCCACGCTCCACCGCGCCCCGCGACTTCGGTCGTGCGTGACGCGCGATGCCGGAGCCGGCCCCGCGAGCCTTTCCCATCCACCTCCCTTCGGGGCCGGTGCGCCTGCGCGCCGGTGTGCGGGCTTGCGCCCGCCTGCTGCTGCTCTTTCCCATGTCGCGTTCTTCCCTCTCCCCCGTCGCGGCCGCTGTCGCGCTGCTGATGTCCACCGGCCTGGCACTGGCCGACTCTCACCCGCCGGTCGCCCGCGCCATGGAGGCGCCGGATGCCGAGCCCGTCGCCTCCGACGCGGCGGAGCCCTCGTCCTCGTCCGCGGCTGAGGACGGCCCGCGCGCTGGCCGTCGCAGCGCGCTGGACCGCGTGACCATCAGCGCCGCCCGCAAGAAGCTGGAAGGCGCCAGCACGCGCCTGCCGCTGACCGCGCGCGAGACGCCGCAGTCGATGAGCAGCATCGACGCGAGCCGGCTCGAGAACGAGACGCTGATCAGCATCAACGACGTGATGCAGAACATCACCGGCGTGAACGTGTCGTTCTACGACACCCAGCGCCCGCTGTATTTCGCGCGCGGATTCCAGATCACCGATTTCCAGATCGACGGCATTCCCACCTACAGCGGCAGCACGCAGCAGGAGTTCGACACCGTCTTCTACTCGCGCATCGACGTCGTGCGCGGCGCCAACGGCCTGACCACCGGCGCCGGCGTTCCGTCGGCGACGGTCAACATGATCCGCAAGCGGCCGGAGAAGGCCTTCTCCGCCTACGGCGGGCTGGTGATGGGCAGCGACGACTTCCATCGTGTCGAGGCCGACCTCAACACGCCGCTGACGCGGGACGGCCGCGTGCGCGCGCGCTTCATCGCGTCGGCCCAGGAACGCGACGGCTTCCGCAAGCGCCACAGCGAGACCAAGACGGCCTTCATGGCCACCGTCGAGGCCGACCTGGGCGCCAGCACCACGGTCACCCTCGGCTACCAGGACCAGAACAACGTGCCGCAGGGGGCGATCTGGGGCACGATCCCGCGCTTCGCGTCGGACGGCTCGCTCGCCGGCCTGCCGCGCGAGACCAGCTTCTCGCCGTCCTGGACCCGCTGGTCGCGCCAGAACGGCACCTTCTATGCCCAGCTGGAGCAGAAGCTCGGCGGCGACTGGACGCTCAAGGCCATCGCCAACCACAGCGAGGGCGACACCTTCCGGCTGACCACCTATGCCAGCGGTTATCCGGACCCGGTCACCGGCGGCGGGCTGAAGCTGCTGGCGGCCGTCGGCAAGAGCTGGGAGCGCCGCGACAGCCTCGATGTCTACGCGTCGGGCACGCTGTCGCTGTTCGGCCGCAAGCATGACCTCGTGGTCGGCGCCAACGGGGTGAAGACCACGACGGTCACGCCGACGCTCACCTCCGTCGCGGCCTGGAGCTACACCATCCCCGACATCCGCAGCTGGGACGGCAGCGCGCCGGCCCCGACCTTCAGCGCCACCGGCGCCAAGCGGGTCGCCGAGACGGAGCAGAGCGGTCTCTTCGCGATGGGCCGATGGAAGCTGCTGGAGCCGCTGGCGCTGGTGACCGGCGCGCGGCTGAGCTACTGGAAGACCGGCACCGATGCCTTCAACGCGGCCGGCAGCTACACCGCGACCACGGGCGCCTACAAGGTCACCGACGAGGTCTCGCCGTATGTCGGGATCGTCTATGACCTGAGCGACACGGTCTCGCTCTACGCGAGCTACACCGATCTGTTCAAGCCGCAGAACTACAAGGACCGGAACGACAACCTGCTCTCGCCGATCCGCGGCAGCAACACCGAACTGGGCATCAAGGGTGAGTTCCTCGACAAGCGGCTGGCGATGTCCGCCGCGGTCTTCGAGGCCAAGCAGGACAACTACGCGGTGCGCGACGCCTCGGTGCCCGAGGGGTCGCTGCCCGACGGCAGCTCCGCCTACATCGGCGTGAACGGCACCAGGACCCGAGGCTTCGAGGTCGATGTCGCCGGCCAGCTGGCGCCGGGCTGGACGCTGAGCGCCGGCTATGCCAACACGCGCATCACCCGCCACGCGCTGGACCTGATCTATGCGAACCTGCCGCGCCACACGCTGCAGCTGAGCACCAGCTACCGCTTCGGCGGCGCCTGGGAGCGGCTCACCGTCGGTGGCGGGGTGAACTACCAGAGCACGGTCACCGGCTATGGCATCGCGCATCCGACGCTGGGCACGACCACCGTCACCCAAGGCGGCTATGCCCTGCTGAACCTGCATGCGACCTATCAGCTCAACGAGCGCTTCAGCCTCGGCCTGTCGATCCGCAATGCCCTCGACAAGACCTACTGGACCAACCTGGACTACCCCAACTACGGCGATCCGCGCAGCGTGATGCTGAGCGTGCGTGGGCGCTTCTGACCCGGGGTCGTCGCGCCGGCTCGCTCAGCGGCCCGGCTCCAGCTCCACCGCCTGCACGACATTGCGGCCCTGCGCCTTGGCGCGGTAGAGGGCCTGGTCGGCGCGACGCATGACCTCGGCGGCGCTGGCATCGGCGGCCGAGGACTCCGCGATGCCGAAGCTCGCGGTCAGCGTCCAGGTCTGCCCTTCCCAGGCGAAGTCCTGTCCCGCCAGCAGCGCGCGCATCCGCTCCGCCACCAGCGCCGCGCCCGCGATGCCGGTGTGGGGCAGCAGGACGCAGAACTCCTCGCCGCCCAGCCGGGCGAGGCGGTCGACCTCTCGCAGGCAGGGGCGCAGCACCCGCACCAGGGTCTTCAGGGCGGCGTCGCCGGCCGCGTGCCCCAGCGTGTCGTTGAGCTGCTTGAAGCGGTCCATGTCCAGCAGCACCAGGGCGTAGCCGTGGCCCCGCATCTGGCGCGAGTGCTCGGCATCGACCGCCTCGGACAGCGCTCGCCGGTTCAGCGCGTCGGTCAGCGGGTCGCGCTCGGTGAGCCGGCGGATTTCGAGCACCAGCTTCATCAGCAGCAGGAAGGCGATCCAGCCGTTGATCAGCAGCGCCAGCACCAGCGACGCCCACAGCCAGGCGATGTTGAAGGCGGACGGGACATCGATGTCCTCGCTCCGGCCCGGCGCGAGCAGCGCCTCCACCGGCCGCGACAGCAGCAGCAGGCCGACCACGACCAGCGGCGCGGCCATCGCCAGTGCCACGCGGCCGGCCAGGCCGCGCGCCCGCAGCAGGCGCCAGGCATCGACCGCCGCCAGCATCGCCAGGCTCGCCATCGCGCCGAAGATCAGCACCTTGTGTCCGAGCGTGGCCGGCCCGCCGGTGAAGCGGGCGGCGACGATGCCCACGGCGATCGTCGCGCCGCCGACCGAGCGCCACGGCGCGGGCCGCTCGCCCACCATCGGCACCGCCAGCCGGATCAGCGCGAAGGCGACCAGCGACAGCAGGTCGGACCACCAGTCGTGCAGCGGCGGCATCAGCCCGAGCGCTTCATGGAGCAGGAAAGACCCGCCCAGCGCCGCGTTCGCGCCCGCGAGGCAGGCGCAGGCCCCGGGCGATTCGCGCAGGCCGGCGGCGATCATCAGCCAGACCACCGCGGCGATGCCGAACAGCGCCACCAGCGCGGCGATCAGCGAGACCGGATCGGCGGCGGGCAGCATCAGGCGTGCTCCATCGACCGCGTGCTCACGCGAACTCCGCTTCGCCGGCGGCGCGCAGCACGCGATTGCGGCCGCGTGCCTTGGCGGCATACATCGCCGCATCGGCCCGCGACAACGCGCCGTGGCCGTGGGCATCGCCGGCGCGCATCGTGGCGACGCCGAAGCTCGCGCTGATCGGCCAGAGCTTGTCGCCCCAGGCCAGCGGGTGTTTCTGCAGCAACCCGCGCAGGCGTTCCGCGACCAGCATCGCGCCGTCGAGGTCGGTGTCGGGCAGCAGCACGGCGAACTCCTCGCCGCCGAGCCGGCCGAAGCAGTCGGTGTCCCGCAGCGTCTCGCCCAGAACGGCGGCCAGGTGCTGCAGCGCGGCGTCACCGCCGGCATGACCCAGCTCGTCGTTGATGCGCTTGAAGTGGTCGACGTCCAGCACCATGACCGCGTTGGCGCAGCCGCGCTCGGTCAGCGCCTGCAGGCGGGCGAGATGGTCCTCGATCGCGCGCCGGTTCAGCAGCCCGGTCAGGGCGTCGCGCCGCGTCAGGTGCCGCACGCGCGCGATCAGCCGCTGCATCACCAGCGCGATCAGGCCGGTGGCGATGGTCAGGTCGACGACCAGCCGCAGCATCGCCAGCGGCGCGTTCGCGCCCAGCCCCGCGACGCCGAGTCCCGACGGCATCCAGCCAAGCAGCCCGCCCGCGCGCCAGAGGCAGCCGCCGGCCAGCACGAGGTAGGGCGTCACCACGACGGCGGTCAGGCCGGCACGGAAGCCGGCGCCGATGGCGACGTCCCAGGCTGCCATCAGCGCGAGCACGCCGCCGGCGATGTTGGAGACGGCCCGCGCCGAGGACAGGTCCGGATCGCCGGCGGTGAGGGCGGTCGCGACCAGCCCCAGCATCACGACCGCGATGATGTCCGGCGCCCCGTAGCGCACCCGCATCAGTCCGCGCACGCCCGCAGCGAGCAGTCCCGCCGCGATCACGTCCAGCGGCAGCGCGACCAGGCGCTCCATCGACGCCGGCAAGGCCGGCCACCAAGCCAGCGCGCACAGGCCGTGATAGGCGGAGAGCCGGCGCGCCGCGCGCGGCGCGATGCGCAGCACTTCGCCCAGCGCGAGCCAGACGATGCACGCGACGGTATCGATGACGGCAATCGCCATCAGCAGCGTGGCGGCGTCGAGTGGCGGCATGCGGGTCATCTTCGCAGGGCGATGCGCGGCGCACCATCGCGCCGCCGTCACCGACCCCGGCGTCCTCTCCCGGGTAGGGGAGCGCCCCACGGCGCCCCGCGGGAAAGGGGCAATCGGCGTGCGGGCCGACCTGGTTCGGGCGCGCGGCCGGTGCGGGGCCGTGCTCGGCCGCGCGTGGCGATGCTCAGCGGCGCTCGACCAGCACCGGCGTCAGCGACATCGCGGTGCGCACCCGGTCGGCGGCGGCGCGGGCGTCCTCGCGGCTCGCGAAGGGGCCGGCCTGCAGGCGGTGCAGATTGCGGTCCTTGAAGATCGTCAGCATCGGTGCGATCTCCTCCATGCCGCGAGTGAACTGCTCGCGCAGTTGCTCCGCGCCTTCGAGCCGCGAGAACGCGCCGAACTGCAGCCAGAAGCCCTGCGCCGCCGCGGCGATCTTGAGCGCGGGGACCGGCGCCTGCGGGTCGGCCGCGGCGATGGCGCCGGCGGTCGCGGCCGCCATCGCATCGGCCTTGGACTGGCCGGACGGCGGCAGGTCGCTGCCGGGCGGCAGCGCGGTGATGGGAATCGGCGTCAGGCTGGCGTCCGGGTTGGCGGACGAGGACGCGCCGGGCTTGTCGCCGCGGGCGACCGCCGGGACCACCGGCACCGGCAGCGGCACCTGGGCCGGCACGGTCACCGGCTCGGCGGGCGGGCGCAGCTGGGCGGTCGTCGTCGAATCGGGAGCGCCGCTGGGCGTCGCGGCGGCGTAGACCGGCGTGTCGGGCGCCACCTTGGGATCGGGCGACAGCGTGTCGCGGTCGCGCGTCCAGGCGCCGGTGCGGATGTCCTCGTAGGTGATGCGCTCGATCTCGACCGGCGCCACGCCGTTCAGCACGCCCAGCTTGAGCGCGGCGGTGTAGCTCAGGTCGATGATCCGGCCCTTGTGGAACGGGCCGCGGTCGTTGATGCGGACGATGACTTCGCGGCCGTTCCTGGGATTGCGCACCCGCGCATAGCTCGGGATCGGGATCGTCGCGTGGGCCGCGGTCATCGCGTACATGTTGTAGATCTCGCCGCTGGATGTCGGCCGGCCGTGGAACTTGCGGCCGTACCAGGACGCCAGGCCCTTCTGGATCAGCGGCTTGTCGTCGGCGATCGGCTCGTAGCGCTCGCCCAGCACCTCGTAGGGCTTGTTGGGGCCGCCCTTGCGGATGGACTCCAGTCTGGGCACCGCGTCGGGCACCTTCTGGAGGTCGGGCGGGACAACGGCGTCGGGGCCGTCGCGGTCGGGCCAGGAGGAGACCTTGGGGCCGCCCGGGGCGGGACGGCTGGGGGCGGGACCGCGGCTGGCGCAGGCGGCCAGGATCAGGGCACACGTCAGGACGGCCAGGCGCTGGCCGGCGGGGCGGGCTTCAAACATGGCCGCAACCCTAGCAATGCGGCGCGGATTTGCCAAGGTTATGCTCCGCGCTCCCCACCTTCCTTGCACGATCGTTGCGATCGTTACCTCCGCCCGCCATGAGCACTTACGTCTTCCCCCCAGCGCCGCAGGCCGCCGTGGCCGTGCGCGGCAGCGACGCGCGCTACGCCGTGAGCCGCATCTTCTGTGTCGGCCGCAACTACGCGGCCCATGCCCGCGAGATGGGCAGCGATCCGGACCGCGAGCCGCCGTTCTACTTCACCAAGCCGGCCAGCGCGCTGGCGCCGTCGGGCGGCACCATCCCCTACGCGCCGGGCACGAAGAACCTGCATTACGAGATGGAGCTGGTCGTGGCGATCGGCAAGCCGGTCTTCAAGGCCACGCCGGAGCAGGCCGCCGATGCGGTCTGGGGCTATGCCGCCGGCCTGGACATGACGCGCCGCGACCTGCAGAACGAGGCCAAGGCCATCGGCCGGCCCTGGGACCTGGGCAAGGGCTTCGAGCACTCGGCCGTCATCACCGAGCTGGTGCCGCGTTCGGAACTGGGTGAGCTGTCCCGCGGCGCGATCACGCTGGCGGTGAACGGCGTCGAGAAGCAGCGCGGCGACCTGTCCGACATGATCTGGAGCATTCCGGAGCTGGTGGCCAACCTGTCGCAGTTCTATCACCTGGCGCCCGGCGACCTGATCTACACCGGCACGCCCGAAGGCGTCGGTCCGGTGAAGCCGGGCGACGTGATCACCGGCGTCATCGAGGGCTTCGGCGAGCTGTCGATCACCATCGGCGAGGCCGAGTAATCAGAGGCAGCCGGGACCGCGACGATGTTCGACCACAACGAGACCCTGGACGAGGCCCGCGCGCGAAACATCCGCGATGCGCTGTTCGAGGACATCGGCATCAGCGACTGGACCGCGCGGCTCGTGCCGGCGGGCCGGCGCGTGCAGGCCCATGTGCGGGTGCGCGAGGCGGCGGTGCTGTGCGGCCGCGACTGGTTCGAGGGCGTGTTCCTGGCGCTGGACGGCTCCTCGCGGATCGAGTGGCTGTATGACGAGGGCGCCGACATGGCGCCCGACACGATCGTCTGCCGCATCGAGGCCGAGGGCCGCTCGCTGCTCTCGGCCGAGCGGCCGGCGCTGAACTTCCTGCAGCTGCTGTCGGGGACCGCCACGGCGACGCGCGCACATGCGCGCGCCATCGAGGGCGCCAGTCCGAATCCGCGCGGCTGCGCGGTGCTGGACACGCGCAAGACGCTGCCCGGTCTGCGGCTGGCGCAGAAGTACGCGGTGCGCGTCGGCGGTGGCGCGAACCAGCGCCTGGCGCTGTACGACGGCATCCTGATCAAGGAGAACCACATCGCCGCGGCCGGCGGGGTGACCCAGGCGCTGCAGCAGGCGCAGGCGCTGAACGCCGGCGTGTCGATCCAGGTCGAGGTCGAGACGATCGAGCAGCTGCGAGAGGCGCTGGCCGCCGGCGCGGTCAGCGTGCTGCTGGACAACTTCAGCGAGCCGATGATGCGCGAGGCGGTGGCGATCGCCGGCGGCCGGGCGCTGCTGGAGGTGTCGGGCGGGGTGGCCATCGACCAGCTGCGCTGGATCGCGGCCACCGGCGTCGACCGCATCTCGGTCGGGCGACTCACCAAGGACGCCAAGGCGGTGGACTACTCGATGCGGGTCGACGGCTGAGGCCGGGCAGGGCACCGCGACGGTGCCCGCACACCAAGCTTGTGCGCAAGCGCGGTGCACCGCTGTCGTCCTGGCTTGCATACAAGACAGATGAGCCAGTGAGGCGGCGCCCCGCCGCCGCTGGCACGGAAGCTGCAATGCCCTGGCCATGGGCATCACCGCCACCGACATCAGCCAACGGATCATCGAAGCCGTGCTGGCGCAAAAGCTGGCGCCGGGCACGCGGCTCGGCGAGCAGCCGCTGGCGCTGCTCTTCGACTGCAGCCGCACCATCGTTCGCGAGGCGCTGACGCGCCTGGCGGCGCGGGGCATCGTCACCGTCAGCGCGCGGCGCGGCTGGTACCTGATCGCGCCTTCGCGCGATGAAGCGCGAGAGGCCTTCGAGGCGCGCCGGGTCATCGAGCTCGGCCTGCTGCGCGGCCGCCGCCCCCTGGACAAACCGGCGCTGACGCGGCTGAAGAAGCACCTGGCGCAGGAGAAGGCTGCGCTGCGCGGCGACGACGTCGGCGCGCGCAGCTTCCTGCTCGGCGATTTCCATGTCTGCCTGGCCGAGTGCCTGGGCAACAGCCTGCTCGCCGACACGCTGCGCGACTACACCGCGCGCACGACGCTGATCGCGATGCTCTATCAGTCGTCGCACGAGGCGGCGCAGTCCTGCCAGGAGCATGTCGCCATCGTCGCGGCCCTCGAGCAGGGTGACGCCGCCCGCGCGGAAGCGCTGATGGCCGCGCACCTGGCCAGCGTGCAGTCCGGCCTGCAACTCGACACGCAGACCGACGACCCGTTGCATCAACTGCGGCAGGCCCTGACGCCGCTCTCGCCGCCGACGCCGGCCACGGCCGCCGCTTCCTCGACCTCCCGCCGCCCGCGCGCCGCGCGCCGCGACGGATCCGACCCCGCCGATCCCGCCCCCGCCTACCTAGGAGCCCTGTTATGAGCCACGCCGTCCGTCCCTCCGTCCGCGCGCTGCCGCGCCGCCTGCTGCTGGCCGCCGGCCTCGGCCTGCTCGCGCTCGGCGCCCAGGCGCAGACCGCGCTGGACACGATCACCAAGGCCAAGACCATCAAGATCGCCATCCCCACCGACTACCCGCCCTATGGCTTCGTCGGTCCGGACATGAAGCCGCAAGGCCTGGATGTCGCGATGGCCGAGCTGATCGCCGCCAAGCTCGGGGTGAAGGCCGAGCTGGTGCCGGTGACCAGCGCCAACCGCATTCCCTACCTGCAGACGAAGAAGGCCGACCTGGTCATTTCCACGCTGGGCAAGAACCCGGAGCGCGAGAAGGTGATCTCGTTCAGCGCGGCCTACGCGCCGTTCTATCAGGCGGTGTTCGCACCCAAGAGCCTGACCATCAAGAGCTTCGCCGACCTGGCCGGCAAGAGCGTCGCGGTGACGCGCGGCGCGATGGAGGACCAGGAGCTGGCCAAGGTCGCGCCGTCGACGCTGGAGTTCAAGCGCTTCGAGGACAACAACGCGACGATCGCCGCGTTCGCCGCCGGGCAGACCCAGGTGCTGGCCACCAGCGCCGCGGTCGCCGGCAACCTGATGCAGCGCCAGCCCGGCCTGAACGTCGAATACAAGCTGCTGCTCAAGGACAGCCCCTGCTTCATCGGCGTTGCCAAGGGCGAGGACGCGCTGCTGGCCAAGGTCAACGCGATCATCGCGGCCGCCAAGCAGGCGGGCGAGCTCGAAGCGCTGTCGAAGAAGTGGCTGGGTCGCGGCGCCGGCGAGCTGCCGCTCTGAGCGCCGGCGGATCGCCACCGTGCCTGACTTGAGACCGACCGCGCCGATCGCCGGTCCTTCCGGGAGCCGCCCATGATCGAGTTCGACTTCGGCGCCGTCCTCGCCGAATGGCCGCTGCTGCTGCGCGGCCTGGGGTGGACCGTCGGTCTCACCGTCATCGCGGTGCCGCTGGGCCTGGCGATCGCGACGCTGGGCGCCTGGACGCGCGCTTGCGGTCCGGCCTGGGCGCGGCGGCTGGTCGGCGTCTATGTCGAGCTGCTGCGCAACACGCCGTTCATCGTGCAGCTGTTCTTCGTGTTCTTCGGCCTGCCGTCGCTGGGGGTGAAGCTGTCGCCGACCAGCGCCTCGCTGATCGCGATGACCCTGAACCTCGGCGCCTACGGCACCGAGATCCTGCGCGCCGGCATCCAGGCCGCGCCCCGGGGCCAGTGGGAGGCGGCGCAGAGCCTGGCACTCGGACCGACGCAGGTCTTCACGCGTGTGATCCTGCCGCCGGCGTTCAAGCGGGTGTGGCCGGCGATGACCAGCCAGATCGTGATCGTGATGCTGGGCTCGGCGGTGTGCGGGCAGATCTCCACCGAGGAGCTCAGCTACGCCGCCAACCTGATCCAGAGCCGCAACTTCCGCGCGTTCGAGGCCTTCATCGTCGCGACGCTCATCTATCTGGCGCTGTCGGTGCTCGTGCGGCGATTCCTGCTGTGGGCCGGGCCGCGGTGGTTCTTCGGCGGCGCGACGGTCGCGAACCGGCCGCCGCTGTGGCGCCGCCTGGCCGGCATCGGCACCGGGAGCCGCGCATGATCGAGTTCACCCTCTGGGACGTCCTGCGCAACCTGGCGCTCGCGCTGCGCTGGACGGTGGTCCTGTCGTTGATCGCCTTCATTGGCGGCGGCCTGGTCGGCGGCACCCTGCTGTGCCTGCGCATCGGCCTGGGGCGCCGCACGCAGCGCCTGATCGGCGCCTACGTCGCGCTGTTCCAGGGCACGCCGCTGCTGATGCAGCTGTTCCTCGCCTACTTCGGGCTGGCGCTGCTGGGCATCGAGGTCTCGGCCTGGACGGCTGCCTCGCTGGCGCTGACGCTCTACACCAGCGCCTACCTCGTCGAGATCTGGCGCGGCTGCGTCGAGGCCGTGCCGCGCGGCCAGTGGGAGGCCGCGCGCAGCCTCGCGATGAGCTTCGGCGAGCAGCTGCGGCATGTGATCCTGCCGCAGGCGGCACGCCTGGCGATCGCGCCGACGGTGGGCTTCCTGGTGCAGGTGATCAAGGGGACCGCGCTGGCCTCGGTGATCGGCTTCGTCGAGCTGACCAAGGCGGGCGGGATGATCGCCAACGCGAGCTTCAAGCCCTTCCTGGTCTTCGGCTGCGTGGCGCTGTTCTATTTCGCGCTGTGCTTCCCTGTGAGCCTGGCCGCCCAACATCTGGAGAGGAAGCAACATGGCCGTGCTGCCTGAAACCGTGACGGCGGATGCCGTCGGCGCCGTGACGGCCGGGACGGTGCCCGCGCCGGGCGTGCCCATCGTGCGCATCACCGCGCTGCGCAAGTCCTACGGGACCAACGAGGTGCTCAAGGGCATCGACCTGGACGTGATGCGCGGCGAGGTGATCGCGCTGATCGGCAAGAGCGGCTCGGGCAAGAGCACGCTGCTGCGCTGCATCAACGGCCTGGAGCAGTTCCAGGACGGCTCGCTGCGCGTGGCCGACAAGCCGCTGCTGCACGAGAGCGCGATGGCGATGCGGGCGCTGCGGCAGCAGGTCGGGATGATCTTTCAGGGCTTCAACCTGTTCCCGCACCTGAGCGTGGGCCGCAACGTGATGCTGGCGCCGACGCTGGTGAAGAAGCGCTCCGACAAGGACGCCGCCGAGCAGGCCCGGGCGCTGCTGGCGCGGGTGGGGCTGGCCGAGAAGTTCGACGCGATGCCGGACCAGCTGTCCGGCGGGCAGCAGCAGCGGGTGGCGATCGCGCGGGCCCTGGCGATGGAGCCGCAGGTGCTGCTGTGCGACGAGATCACCTCGGCGCTGGACCCCGAGCTGGTGGGCGAGGTGCTGCGCGTGGTGGAGTCGCTGGCCGAGGAGGGCATGACCCTGCTGATGGTCACGCATGAGATGAGCTTCGCGCGCAAGGTGGCGGACCGGGTGATCTTCATGCACCAGGGCCGCGTGCACGAGATCGGACCACCCGCCGATCTCTTCGGCGCGCCCAGGACGCCGGAGCTGAAGCAGTTCCTCAAGTCGCTGGACGATTGAATCGCCTGTGAGAGGCGTAGCCGCCGCAGGGATGCCGAGTGGCAGGAGGCCGGGCGCGGCCTAGACTTCGCGTCCGACCTTGCGAGGAGCCCCCCCATGCCTGACCGTCGCTCGACCCTTCGATCCACCTGGGCGCTGGCCGCCGGCATCCTGGCGTTGTCGTCCATGACGCCGTTGCGCGCTCAAGGGGTGGCGTCTGATGGCGCCTCGGCGGTGCGCGAGGCCGAGATCGCCTTCGCCGCGACGATGGCCAGGCGCGACTTCAAGGCCTTCGCCGAGTTCGTCGCGCAGGATGCGATCTTCATCAACGGGAACAAGCCGCTGCGCGGCCGAGCGGCCGTGCTCGCGGAATGGAAGCGCTTCTTCGAAGGCGCCGAAGCGCCGTTCACGTGGGCGCCCGATCTCGTCGAGGCGCTGCCCGACGGCAAGCTCGCCTATTCGACCGGGCCGGTGCATGCGAAGGGCAAGCTGGTCGCGCGCTTCGCATCGACCTGGCGGCTCGATCCCGATGGCCGCTGGCGCGTCGTCTTCGACAACGGCAGCGACGTCTGCGACTGCAAGCGCTGAGCTTCAGCCGGGCTGCTCGCTCACGCGAACCAGTCTTCGTCCGGCAACTGCTCGAAGACGCGCTTCAGCCCGCCGCCCCAACCCTGGCTCACCTTCATGAAGTAGGGATCCTCCTTCGTGATGCGGTGCGGCTGGGCGGGCGCGAAGCTGTCGGTCTTGTAGAGCAGCATGTCGATCGGCAGCCCCACCGACAGATTGCTGCGGATGGTCGAGTCGAACGAGATCAGCGCGCACTTGGTCGCCTCGGCCAGCGAGCTGTCGAAGTCGATGACCCGGTCGATGATCGGCTTGCCGTACTTGGATTCACCGATCTGCAGGTACGGCGTGTCTTCGGTGGCCTCGATGAAGTTGCCTTGCGGATAGACATGGAAGATCCGCGGCGCCTCGCCCCGGATCTGGCCGCCGACGATGAAATTCGCGCCGAAGTCCACGCCCTGGTTCAGCTGGCCGGGACCATCGCTGTCGCGCGCGACCACTTCCTTGAGCGTCTTGCCCACCAGCTCCGCGACGTCGTACATCGACGTCAGGTTCATCAGATGCGCGCCCTGGCCGACCGCGCGCTGGCGCAGCAGGCTTACCACGCTCTGCGTCGTCGCCAGGTTGCCGGCGTTGAGCAGCGTGACCAGGCGTTCGCCCGGCTGCTCGAACACATTCATCTTGCGAAAGGTCGCGATGTGATCCACGCCTGCATTGGTGCGGGAATCCGACGCGAACAGCAGACCGGCACGCAGCCGCATGGCAACACAGTAAGTCATGGGGCGGGAGCGTAGCCGATCAATCCGGGCTTGTGGGCGCCTCGCCCTTCGTCATTGCTGATCGGCCGTGCCGGGCTTCACGAGCACTTCGGCCCGCATCGTTTCAAGCCCGCCGCCTGTTCGTACGCCGCGCACGGGACAGGCATCCAGATAGTCCGCGCCGATCGCCAGCTTCACGTAGCGGCCATCGGCCAGGCACTGGTTGCTGATGTCGTAACCCAGCCAGCCGCCCGCCATGCCGTGCGATGCGTCACGACCGTCCCCGGCGGTCGGCATCGCGTCGGGCAGGCGCACCTCGGCCCAGGCATGGCTGGCCACGTGCTCGAAGTCGGTGGCCAGGTAGCCCGACACATAGCGTGCCGGCAGTCCCAGCAGCCGCGCGCAGCAGACGAAGACCTGCGCATGGTCCTGGCAGACGCCGTGGCCGGTGGCGAAGGCCTGCGCCGCCGGGGTGGCGGCGTCGGTGTAGCCCCGCACGTAGGGCATGCGCTCGCCGAGCGCCGCCATCAGCGCCAGCAGTGCGCCGTGGGCATCGACGGATGCGGTGTCCGCGAAGCTCGCGGCGAACTGCCGCAACTGCTCGTCGGCGCGGGTCAGCGGGCTGTCGCGCAGGAACAGCGGCGCGGGCAGTTCGTCCTCGGGGTCGGGCGTCGGTGGGGCGTCGCTGGTGTCCACCTCGCCGATGGCGCGCAGGACGATGTCGCGTCGCGGACCGTCCAGGCTCAGCACATGCATGGTGTTGCCGAACGCGTCCCGGCAGGTGTTCGCTGGCGCGGGCAGTTCCAGTTGCCAGTGCAGCACGCGCAGGCCGCGGCCCGCGCGTGGGGTCAGCCGCAGGTACTGCGTGCTGCGCGCCACCGGCGCGTCATAGTCGTAGACCGTCTCGTGCGAGATGTGCAGGTGCATGGCCTTGTCTCCGGATCGCGTCCGCCGCGTCGGAACGCGGTCGGCGGCGAGGTCATTGGGCTTCGAAGTAGGCCCGCTGGATGTCCAGGCTCAGGCGTGCCGAGTCCTCCAGGAAGCCGGTCAGCCAGAGATGCAGCCCCTGCTCGAGGATCTCGTCCACCGCGCCGTATTCCAGCCGCAGCGCGAGCCGGCTGGCGCTCTGCTTGGCGGTGCGGCCGGCGTCTTCGGCGCCGTCGCGTGCCTCGATTTGCGGCAGGATGGCCCGGATCTCGTCGCAGCAGGCGCGCAGCGAGCGCGGCACGTCCGGGCGCAGGATCAGCAACTCCGTCACGCGGCGGCCGTTGAGACTGTCGCGATAGGCGGCATGGTAGGCCTCGAAGGCCGACAGCGAGCGCAGCAGCGCGTTCCAGGCGTAGAAATCGGGCGCGCTCTCGCTGGGCGCGTCGACGGGCGCGAGCGTGTCCACCGCCGGGGCGATCAACTGGGACTTCACGTCCAGCAGGCGCGCGGTGTTGTCGGCGCGCTCGACGAAGGTGCCGAGGCGGATGAAGCAGTACGCGTCGTTGCGCTGCAAGGTGCCGTAGGTCGCGCCACGGAAGAGATGGGAGCGCTCCTTCACCCAGTCGAAGAAGGACGAAGGCTCCGCGACGCCCTTGCGCGCGAGCTCGCGCGCCTCGAGCCAGCTCGTGTTGATCGCCTCCCACATCTCGGCGGTGATCTGGCCCCGCACGGCGTGCGCGTTCTCGCGGGCCTGCCGGATGCACGACAGCACCGAGGCCGGGTTGTCCAGGTCGATGCCCATGAAGCGGAAGAGCTGCTCGGCGCTCAGGCGCGGATGGCGCGCCTGATAGGCCTCCAGCGTGC
This sequence comes from Roseateles chitinivorans, assembly GCF_002761755.1. Lineage (GTDB taxonomy): Bacteria > Pseudomonadota > Gammaproteobacteria > Burkholderiales > Burkholderiaceae_C > Roseateles > Roseateles chitinivorans. The sequence goes on along the minus strand of NZ_PEOG01000073.1, from coordinate 4,425 downwards.
CGGTGACGGCCAGCGGCGCGGCGAGCTCGGTGGCGGCGCCGCGCGATTGCGGCAGCAGCGACAGCGAGTGCGTCACGTCGAGCATGCGCACGAGGTTCTCGGCGCGCTCCAGGTAGCGGCTCATCCAGTAGAGCTGGGCGGCGGTGCGGCTGAGCATGATCAGTTCTCCAGGATCCAGGTGTCTTTCGTCCCGCCGCCCTGCGACGAATTGACGACCAGCGAGCCCGCCTTCAGCGCCACGCGCGTCAGGCCGCCGGCGACCATGTTGACCTCGCGGCCCGAGAGCACGAAGGGCCGCAGGTCGATGTGGCGCGGCGCGATGCCGCGCTCGACGAAGGTCGGGCAGCTCGACAGGCACAGCGTGGGCTGCGCGATGTAGTTGGACGGGTTGGCCTTGACGCGCTCCTTGAAGTCGGCCACCTCTGCCGCCGTCGAGGCCGGCCCGACCAGCATCCCGTAGCCGCCCGCGCCGTGGACCTCCTTCACCACCAGCTCCGCCATGTGGTTCAGCACATGGTCGAGGTCCTCCGGCTTGCGGCACTGCCAGGTCGGCACGTTGTGCAGGATGGGCTCCTCGCCGAGGTAGAAGCGGATCATGTCCGGCACGTACGGGTAGATGGACTTGTCGTCCGCGACGCCGGTGCCGATCGCGTTGGCCAGCACCACGTGGCCCTGCTTGTAGACGGACAGCAGCCCCGGCACGCCCAGCATCGAATCGGCGCGGAAGGCCAGCGGGTCGAGGAAGGCGTCGTCGATGCGGCGATAGATCACGTCCACGCGCTTGGGACCGACGGTGGTGCGCATGAACACGAAGCCGTCCTTGACGAACAGGTCCTGGCCCTCGACCAGCTCCACGCCCATCTGCTGAGCGAGGAAGGCGTGCTCGAAGTACGCCGAGTTGAACGGCCCCGGGGTCAGCACGACGACGGTCGGGTTGTCCGCCGGGCTGGCCTGGCGCAGCGTGTTGAGCAGCAGCGCCGGATAGTGCGCGACGGGCGCGACCGAGTACTTGGCGAACAGCTCGGGGAAGAGCCGCATCATCATCTTGCGGTTCTCCAGCATGTAGCTGACGCCGGAGGGGACGCGCAGGTTGTCCTCGAGGACGTAATAGCCGCCGTCGGCATGCCGGATCAGGTCCACGCCGGTGATGTGCGCATAGACGCCCAGCGGCAGGTCCAGTCCCTGCATCGCCGGCTGGTACTGCGCATTCGCGAAGACCTGCTCGGCCGGGATCAGGCCGGCCTTCACGATGTCGTGGTCGTGGTAGATGTCCCAGAGGAAGCGGTTGAGCGCGGTGACGCGCTGGCGCAGGCCGCGTTCGAGCATGCGCCATTCGTCGGCGGGGACGATGCGCGGGACGGTGTCGAAGGGGATCAGGCGCTCGGCGCCGGCTTCGTCGCCGTAGACGGCGAAGGTGATGCCGACCTTGTGGAACAGCAGGTCGGCCTCGGCCCGCTTCTTCGCGAGCGCCTCGGGCGTCTGCGCATGCAGCCAGTCCGCGAAGGCCTGGTAGCTGGGCCGGATCGCGCCGCTTTGCAGCAGCATCTCGTCGTAATGGCCGGCGGCCGGAAGGGTCAGCGCATGCATGGGGTCTCCAGGGACGGACCGCCTCCGGGCGGCGGCCCGGCAGGGCAGGTTGCAAGGCCCGTGCCCAGCGCGACGCCATTGCCGGGCCGGCACGGGCCCGAGCTTGACCGGTTTTGGTGCGCCTGCAAAGCCTGCCCCGTGGCGGTGCCTCCGCAGGTTCATTCATCGCCCGCCGCTGGTGCAGTGGCACTATCCCGCGTTGCGGCCGGCCGCCGCTCCCGATACAACCCCGCGATGCACGATCACTCCCAGGCCCTTCCGCCACCTCCCACGCCCGGACGACCGGGCGGCTCCGCCGCCGCCGGTGGACACGATGGATTCATCCCGCCGCGCGGCTCCCGCGCCTCGCTCGGCCGCTGGCTCACCGCGATGGTGCTGGCCGCGGTGGCGACGGCGCTGCTGATCACCGCGCTGCTGATCGAGAACTTCGCCCGCGCCCACGCCGAGCGCCGCGCGGTCGAGTCGCTGCGGCAGGTGGCCGTGGACTTCCGCGATGCGCTCGATCGCGGCATGGCACAGCAGTTCAAGGAAGTGCGGGTGCTGGCGCAGCTCGAGCCCTTCCGCCGCTTCGACGACCCCGAGGCGATGCGCCGGGCGCTGGACCAGGTGCAGGTGGGTTTCGACCATTTCGCATGGCTGGGCGTGACCGACGCCCAGGGCAAGGTGCTGGCCGCCGCCGGAGGCCTGCTGGACGGGGTGGATGTCTCCAAGCGGCCGTGGTGGCAGGGCGCCCGCGGCGGCCAGCCCTTCGTCGGCGATGTCCACGCGGCGCTGCTGCTGGAAAAGCTGCTGCCGCGCCAGAACGAGCCCTGGCGCTTCGTCGACTTCGCGGTCCCGCTGCTGGACGGGCGGGGGCAGTTGCAGGGCGTGTTCGGCGTGCACCTGAGCTGGGGATGGGCGCGCCAGATCAAGAGCGAGCTGATCGACGCGACGATGGCCTCCCACCAGGCCGACGCGCTGGTGCTGGGCAAGGACGGCGTGGTGATCCTGGGGCCCTCGGATCACGAGGGCCGGAAGATGCCGATCGGCGCCGAGAGCGGGCAGGGGCTTCGCCACCATGAGGCCGGGGGTGTCGACTACTTCGCGGTGAGCGTGCCCAGCCAGGGCTACGGGCCCTATCCCGGACTGGGCTGGACGGTGCTGGTGCGACAGCCGGTGGCCGTGGCGCTGGCCGACTACTACGGCCTGCGGCGCCAGATCGCGCTGAGCGCGATCCTGATGCTGGCGCTGGCGGTGCCGCTGAGCTGGTGGCTGGCCCGGCGCATGAGCCGGCCGCTGCGCGAGCTGGCCGCCGCGATCGCGCAGCGCCGCCACCTCAGCGAGGACCACCTGCCCGCCGTCGGCGGCTATCGCGAGGCGGCGGTGCTGTCGCAGGCGCTGAACGACCTGGCGCACCGCCAGGCCGACCAGGACCGCTCGCTGGCGGAGCTGAACGCCTCCCTGGAACTGCGGGTGCAGGCCCGCACGCTGGAACTGCACGACGCACTGCTGCGCCAGGAGTCCAGCGAGCGCCGGCTGCGCACCATCGCCGACAACCTGCCGGTGCTGATCTCCTACATCGACGCGGAGCAGCGGATCCGATTCCTCAACGCGACTTTCCGCGCCTGGATGGGCATGGCGCCGGAGGAGGCGCTGGACCGGCCGCTGGCCGACGTCATCGGGCCGGTGCTGTACGAGCAGCGGCTGCCTTTCCTGAAGGCCGCGCTGGCGGGCGTGCGGCAGCGCTTCGAGACACGCTCCGAGGCCAATGGGGTGGTGCGCGACATGCTGGCCGAATACGTGCCGGACGTGCGGCCCGATGGCAGCGTGGCCGGCGTCTACACGCTGGCCACCGACATCTCCGCGTTCAAGCAGGTCGAGCGCGAGCTGGACCAGCTCAGCCGCGTGGACCCGCTGACCGGGCTGCCGAACCGACGCCAGTTCGAGTCCCGCCTGTCGGAATCGCTGGCCCGCAACCGCCGCAACGGCCGGACGCTGGCGTTGATGTTCCTGGACCTGGACCACTTCAAGCAGATCAACGATTCGCTGGGCCATGCGGCCGGCGACGTGGTGCTGCGCGCCTTCGCCGACCGGGTGCGCGGCGCGATCCGGGAGACCGACCAGCTCTGCCGCCTGGCCGGCGACGAATTCGTGCTGATCCTCGAGAACCTGCACGCGCCGGACGAAGCCGCCGGCGTGGCGCTCAAGGTGCTGGACGCGGTGAAGGCGCCGCTGACGCTGCAAGGGCAGCAGCTGCAGCTGTCCACCAGCATCGGCATCGCCTGCCACGACGGCGGCCAGGAAGGCGAGGTGGCACTGCTCGGTCGCGCCGACGACGCGCTCTACGCCGCGAAGGCGGCCGGCCGCGGCTGCTGGCGAATCGCCGATTGAGCACCCCGCATCAGGTCTAATCCGCGGCATGGTGGCCCGCCCGACTTCCGCTCCCGTGACGCCCAAGCCGGCGCACAAGCCGTCCCTCAAGCTCCGCATGCGCGTGACCGTCGGCGAGACGATCGCCATCGGACCCGGAAAGATCGCCCTGCTGGAGGCGCTCGACGAGACCGGCTCGATCACGGCGGCGGCCAGGTCGCTCGATATGTCCTATCGGCGCGCCTGGCTGCTGATCGATGAACTCAACCGCGCATTGAAGACGCCCGCCGTCGCCACCGCGGCCGGCGGCGCCAAGGGAGGTGGCAGCGCGCTGACGGAATCGGGGCGGGCGCTGGTCACGCTCTATCGGCAGATCGAGGACAACGCGCTCGTGGCCTGCAAGCCGGAGATCCGGCAGCTGATGAAGCTGCTCGCGACTTGAGGCCGGGGAGGAGCGGACGCTGGCGGCGCCGGTGCCCCTCCTCGCTC
>NZ_PEOG01000072.1 GCF_002761755.1 Roseateles chitinivorans | reverse complement strand
GGCGCACTGGCTGTCGGTCGCCCTGGCCGGCGCGCTGCTGGGCCATGCGCTGGTCCTCGCCGTCCGGCTGACCGGCATCGCCTACGTGGCCGGCCCGGGCGATCTGTCGCTGTTCAACCTGGCCTTCTACGCGCCACTGTTCCTCGCCGGCCTGGCGCTGTGGCACCGGCCGGCCTGGTTGCGGGCCTGGCTGTCGACACCGCTCTGGCTGTTGCCGGTCGCGGCCTTCGCGGCCAACTGGGGCGACGCCGCCAGCAACACGCTGCTGCATCCGCTGGCCCGCGAGGCGGCGCTGGCGGTGGAGCTGCTGGGCATCTGGATCGCGACCGGCGCCGCGGTCGGCGCACTGGGCCGTCTGCGCGCCGGCCCGCGCGGCCGGTTCGGCCGCATGCTCTCCGAGGCGAGCTACACGATCTTCCTGGTCCACCACCTGCTGGTGGTGGCGCTGGCGCTGCTGCTGCTGCCGCTGGATTGGCCGGCGGCCGCCAAGTTCGCGCTCATCGCGCTGACCACGCTGGGGTTGAGCCTGGCGATCCACCGCTGGCTGGTGCGGCCTTTCGCCCTCATGCGGCTGCTCTTCAACGGCCGCACGCCCGCTCCCGAGGCCGAGCGCCCGGTCACGCCCGCGCCGGGCCGCGCCTGATCCGGCGCCGACCCGCGCGGCCGTCCGCCGCGGCGGTCAGTGGGTGTCCAGGACCGGGAAGCCCTTGACCAGGTCGTCGATCGCCTTGACCTGCTGCAGGAAGGGCTTGAGCTGGGACAGGCGCAGCGCGCTGGGACCGTCGCACAGCGCCTTCTCGGGCTCGGGATGGGCCTCCAGGAACAGGCCGGCCAGGCCGATCGCCATGCCGGCGCGGGCCAGTTCGGTGACCTGGCCGCGACGGCCGCCCGAGGCGGCGGCGCCGGATTCGCGCTGCTGCAGCGCATGGGTCACGTCGAAGATCACCGGCTTGCCGCCGCTGACCTGCTTCATCACGCCGAAACCCAGCATGTCCACGACCAGGTTGTCGTAGCCGAACTGGGCGCCGCGGTCGCACAGCATCACATTCGGATTGCCGCCTTCCTCGAACTTCTCGACGATGTTCTTCATCTGCGGCGGGCTGACGAACTGCGGCTTCTTGATGTTGATCACCCGGCCGGTCCTGGCCAGCGCGATCACCAGGTCCGTCTGCCGGGCCAGGAAAGCCGGCAGCTGCAGCACGTCGCAGACGGCGGCCACCTCGGCCGCCTGGTGCGGCTCATGCACGTCGGTCAGCACCGCGACGCCGTGCGCCTTCTTCACCGCCTCGAAGATCTTCAGGCCGGCCTCCAGGCCGGGGCCGCGGTAGCTCTTGATCGAGGACCGATTGGCCTTGTCGAACGAGGCCTTGAAGACGTAGGGAATGCCCAGTTCACGGGTCACGCGCAGGTATTCACCGCACACGTCGACCGCGAACTGCTCCGACTCGAGCACGTTGACACCGCCGAACAGCACGAACGGCTGGGCGTTGTCGACCACGATGTCATTGATCTTGACCATCTCGATTCCGATTCCCTCAGGCGAAGGCGCGGAGTATCCCATAGGGCCCTTTGGCCCCCGGCTCCGGAGGGGCCGCACGCCCCCCCTTGTTGAAGGGGCCGGGAGGGCAAGGTCGGGCGGTCGATCACGCCCGTCGGGAATCGGCTGACACCACATTCGGCGGGTTGCCTTCCCGAGTTTCGTGCGACCTCCGATGTTTTATTTCGAATATCGAACCCGAGTATCTCGCTCCCTGCGGCGAGTATGTAACCAAGGGCAATAACCCCTCGATCCGAGACTTCCGTCGGGCTGTCAACCCTCGACCTGAATGTTTCAAACGGTACGTCGCTGCGACCGCTGAATATTCCCGGAATCGCCCCACCCCGGCCGACTTCCTCTCTGGAAAAACCACCGGCGGACTCCGCATACTGAGTCATGGCCGCAACACCTGCCTGGCGAGGCAGGAATGAAGCAGTCAATTTCCGGGGTGCCAACATCCAGTAACAAGAATCCCGCCCGACGAATGCAGCGCAGCGTCGGCGCGGAAGAAGAAGAGATCGCCGGCATTTACTCGTCAACGCGCTCCGTGCATTTTCAGCAGTTCGAAACATCATGACGAAAACCTCTTCTTCCTTTGGAATCTCCGCCGGCCTGAACGCCTGCGCGCTCGCGGCCGGCCTGCTGCTGGCCGGTTGCGGCGGTGGCGGTGGCACCGGCGACACCAGCGTTGCCCCGCTCGCGCTGGAAACCCCGCCGACCGCCGCGTCCGCCCCGGCCGCCGTCGCCACGACGCCGGCCTCGTCGGCCAGCGAGGCCGTCGCCGGCGTCTCGGTCCTGGCGGCCGATGTCATCGCCCGCCCGTCCGCGATCGCCGCCTGCACCACCGGCAACTTCGGCAGCTTCCAGCGCCCGTTCAGCCCGGATTCGCCGTGGAACAGCCGCCCGATCGGCGCGGTGCTGGGCACCGCGACCATCCCGACCTCGACCTATTACCCGTCCGTGGACAGCGGCACCTGGTCGAGCGCCGCCTTCGAGGCGTCGGAAACCGACCCGCCGATGGTCGTGACCGGCACCAACACGCAAGGCGTGTGGGACCCGGACAGCGAGGTCTACCGTCCCAGCATCACCATCCCGCACTGGCCGGCGCAGACGCAGCCGGCCACCGGCAGCGATGGTCACGCCGAGATCGTCGACGCCGCCGCCGGCGTCATCCACTCGTTCTGGGGCCTCAAGCAGGTCAACGGCGCCTGGGTCACGAACCAGTACGCCTGGACGCCGCTGGCCGGACGGGGCATGGGCGATCCGTCGCATTACTACCAGGGCGCGCGCGCCGCGGGCGTGTCGACGATCGGCGGGCTGATCCGCATCCATGAGGCCAACGACGGCGCGGCCAGCTACAGCCACGCGCTGGCGATGTCGCTGGACTTCACCGGCCTGAGCAACAGCCCGACCTACCGCTTCCCGGCCACCTCGGCGGATTCGAATGCGGCCACGACCAACAGCGGCCAGATCCCGATGGGCTCGCTGCTGATGCTGCCGGCCAGCTTCGACGCCCAGGCGCTGGCCACGCCGGAGCTGCGCAAGATCGCCGAGACGCTGAAGAAGTACGGTGCCTACGTCGTGGACCGCAACCACGGCACGCCCTTCGTCATCTACGTGGAAATCGGCGCCGACCTCAAGCTGCACAAGAACGGCTGGAGCAGCAGCACGGCCACCGACCTCGACACCATCCGCGCCGCGCTGCGTCCGCTGGAGAGCGCGGCCTGGTGGGTGGACGGGAACAACAAGAACAGCAGCACGGTGACCAGCACCGCGATGAACCTGCTGTCGATGCGCGGCGCCTGGTGGCGCACCAAGGGCACGGTCAGCGGCGAGTTCGATACCTGGCGCCAGGCGCTGGTCTTCCCCGCGACGACCACGCTGATCGAGCAGGCCAATGCGACCGGCCGTGCGATGAACCCGGTCAGCTGGGCGCTGCCCGTGGCCGGCGATCCGTATCGGCTCACCGTCGCGGGCACCGGCGGCGCGACCTTCCGCATGACGATCGCCGACCGCCAGACGGGCGCCACCGTCTACGACACCGGCTACCTGGCCGACGGTGCGGTGCTCAACTTCACCTGGCCGGCGGGCACCAGCTTCAAGGTCACGACCTGGGGCCGCAGCGGCACCGCCAATGTGGAATCGACGCTGCGCCCGACGCTGGTCCGCGTCAGCGGCGCGACGGGCAGCGTCTGCGCTTCCTGATCCTCGCGGGTTGAAGTGACAACGCCGCGTCCCTTGCGGGACGCGGCGTTGTCGTCTTGGTGGGGCGACCCCGGGCGAACGCCCGGGTCGGTCGCGGTTCAGTCCGACTTGCGCGTGCCGCGGCCGATGGCGTGATGCTCGATGCCCAGCGTCGACATCAGCGCCGGCTCGTACAGGTTGCGGCCATCGAAGACCACCGGCTGCTTGAGCTCGGACTTGATGCGGTCGAAGTCCGGCGTGCGGAACTCCTTCCACTCGGTCACGATGACCAGCGCATCCGAGTCCGCCAGCGCATGCTCCGCACGCTCGCAGAAGCTCACGCCCTGGACCTGGGCGAGCATCTTGCTGGCCTCGCTCATCGCCACCGGATCGTAGGCCGCGATCGCCGCGCCGCGCTTGACCAGTTCCTCGATGATCACCAGCGACGGTGCCTCGCGCATGTCGTCGGTGTTGGGCTTGAAAGCCAGGCCCCACAGCGCGAAGCGCTTGCCTGCCAGGTCCTCGCCGAATCGCGCCACGATCTTGTCCACCAGCACCAGCTTCTGCCGGTCGTTGGCTTCCTCGACGGCGTTCAGCACCTTCAGTTCCTGGTCGTGCTCCCGGCCGGTGCGCACCAGCGCCTTGACGTCCTTGGGGAAGCACGAACCGCCGTAACCGGCGCCCGCGTACAGGAACTGGTAGCCGATGCGCGGGTCCGAGCCGATGCCCCGGCGCACCAGCTCGATGTCCGCGCCGACCTTTTCCGCCAGCAGCGCCAGCTCGTTCATGAAGCTGATGCGCGTGGCCAGCATCGCATTGGCGGCGTACTTGGTGAACTCGGCGCTGCGCACGTCCATCACGAAGAGCCGGTCGTGGCTGCGGGTGAACGGCGCATACAGCGCGCGCATCATCAACGTGGCCTGCTCGTCGTCGGAGCCTACGACGATGCGGTCCGGCTTCATGAAGTCCTCGATCGCCGCGCCTTCCTTCAGGAACTCGGGGTTGGACACCACCGCGAAGCCGACCTTGGCATCGCGCCTGGCCAGCTCCTCGGCAATGGCTGCGCGGACCTTGTCCGCGGTGCCCACCGGCACCGTGCTCTTGTCGACGACGACCTTGTAGTCGGTCATGCGCTGACCGATCGAGCGGGCCGCGGCCAGCACGTACTGCAGGTCGGCCGAGCCGTCCTCGCCCGGAGGCGTGCCCACCGCGATGAAGAGGATGGTGCCGTGGTTGACCGCCGCGTCGACATCGGTCGTGAACTGCAGGCGGCCGGCCTCGACGTTGCGCTTGACCACCGCGTCCAGGCCCGGCTCGTGGATGGGGATGCCGCCCTCGTTGAGGATGCGGATCTTCTCGGCGTTCACATCCAGGCAGACCACGTGGTTGCCCATCTCGGCCAGGCAGGCGCCGGTGACCAGGCCCACGTAGCCGGTGCCGATCGTCGTGACTTTCATTCCAGTACTCCTATTGAATCAACGGGGACGGACCGACGCGCCAGTCCGCCTGGGATCTCATTGCTTGAAGTAGTCGCGGTACCAGGCGACGAAACGCCGGATGCCCTCGGGCACCGGCATCGCCGGGCGGAAGCCGGTCCAGTCGGCCAGCTCCTCGACGTCCGCATGCGTGGCCGGGACATCGCCGTCCTGCAGCGGCAGGAACTCCTTGATCGCCTCGCGGCCCACCGCCTGCTCGATCGCCGCGATGAAGTCCATCAGCGGGATCGGCGCGTGGTTGCCGATGTTGAACACGCGATACGGCGCGTTGGAGCGCGCCGGATCCGCCTTCGCCGGGTCGTAGGCCGGGTCGGGCGTGGCGCTGCGGTCGAGCACCCGCACCACGCCTTCGGCGATGTCGTCGATGTAGGTGAAGTCGCGGATCATCTTCCCGTGGTTGAAGACCTTGATCGGCTCGTTCGCCAGGATCGCCTTGGTGAACAGGAACAGCGCCATGTCGGGCCGGCCCCAGGGACCGTACACGGTGAAGAAGCGCAAGCCGGTCGTGGGCAGGTTGAACAGATGGCTGTAGGTATGCGCCATCAGCTCGTTGGCCTTCTTCGTCGCGGCGTACAGGCTCACCGGGTGGTCCACGCCGTGGTGCTCGCTGAAGGGCATCAGCGCGTTGCCGCCGTAGACGCTGGAGCTGGACGCGTAGGCCAGGTGCTGCACGCCGGTGTGGCGGCAGCCCTCGAGGATGTTGGTGAAGCCGACGATGTTGGCGTCGATGTACGCATGCGGGTTCACCAGCGAGTACCGCACACCGGCCTGCGCCGCCAGGTGGACGACGCGATCGAAGCGGTGCTTCGCGAAGAGGTCGGCGATACCCTGGCGGTCGGCCACGTCCATGTGCACGAACTCGAAGCCGGGGCGGCCGTTCAGGCGCGCCAGCCGGTCGTGCTTGAGCCGCGGGTCGTAGTAGTCGTTGAGGTTGTCCAGGCCGACCACCTGATCGCCCCGCGCCAGCAGGATCTGGCTGACATGCATGCCGATGAAGCCGGCGGCGCCGGTGACGAGGATCTTCAAGCGCACTCCCGCGATTCAATGAAGGCAACGCCGGCCATTCTCCATGACTCCCCGCGTCGGACGGATGTCGGTCCCTTGCTCATGGGGGGTGTCATCCGCGCAACCGTCCCAGCAGGCCCTTGACCACCGTCTTGGCCGCCACCTCCAGGCGCTCGGCCCGGGTGCTCGAGGCCGCCTGGCGCAGCAGCGCGGCGACCTCGTCGCGCGTCATCAGCGGGTAGTGCGCTTCGCGGCTCAGGCCGTCGACGTCCTCCTGCTGCCCATTCCACCGCCGCACCGGGAAGCGGTAGAAGCGGTAGCGCGGGTCGTCCAGCGGCAGCAGGTCGACATCGGGCCGCTGCGCCGGGTTGAGCAGGCCCAGCACCGGCACATGGATGGTCTGCGCATCCGACAGCCAGGTGGCCAGCCAGGCGAAGGAACTCACGCTGGTGACGACGTGCCGCGCACTGCGCAGGCGCTCGAAGTCGGCCAGCACGCCCTGGCTGCGCACGACCCGCGCATCCGGCATCGCCTCCATCAGCAGGCGCGAGTACCAGTCGTCCTCGATCTGGCCGAACAGCACCGGGCGCAGGCCGGTCTCGCGGGCCAGCTGCCGGTAGTAGGCCGGCGGCACCGGGCCGTAGTCCGGATGGCACTGGCCGAGGATCTCGGCGCCGCGCACGCTGATGAGCAGCTCGTCGTCGCCGTGGCGCTCGACCTCGGCCCGGCCCGCCGGGAACAGCGCCTGGTAGGCCGAGGGCGGCAGGTAGTTGGCCATGCGGGAGCCGATGCCCACGAGCTTCATGTCGCGCAGCAGGCCCGCCTTGACCAGCGAGGCCACGCCGTGGATGTCGATCAGGTGACCGCGCAGTTCCACCGGCTTGGCGCGCGGGACCGGTTCCTCGCCGCCCTTGAGGGACCACAGCGGCATGTCGTAGCCGACGATGTCGAGCTCGGGGACTTGCGAGCGCAGCGAATGCCCGAGCATCAGCTGCATCATCTGGTTGCCCAGGTTGCCGGTGGGCTGGATGCGGAAGGTGACCGCGCTCATCGAGAGTGCTCCGTGTTGATCATTTCAGTGACGGCGGAGTTCCGCATACAGGGCCTCGTAGGTGTTGCCGATGGCCGTCATGCCGAAGTCGCGCGCGGCGCTCTCCGCCAGGGCCGCCGACGAGGCCGGCGTGCGCTGGGCCAGCAGTTGCAGGCACAGCCGCGCGAACTCCTGGGGATCGCGCGACGGCGTGTTCACCGCGTCCGGACGCTCGCCGACGATCCAGCCGGTGATCTCCGGAATGTCCATCACCGCCACGGCCAGTCCCGCGCACATCGCCTCGACGATGGCCGTGCCGAAGCCTTCCTGGCGCGAGCAGAACGCGAACAGGTCGACCGCGCGCAGGATCTCGTGGATGTCCTCGCGCCGTCCCAGGAAGCGCACGCCGCCGATGCCGCGCTCGGCCATGAACTGCTGCAGCTGGAGGTAGAAGGGGTTGGTGTCCTCGTTGCCCGGGCCGATGATCAGCAGGACCGCGTCGGGCCGCTCCCGCCGGATGGTCTCGAAGGCGGCGATCAGCAGGTCGTAGCCCTTGCGGTGCTCGACCGCGCCGATGGTCGCCATCACCGGCACGCCGTCGGGAATGTCCAGCGCGGCGCGCGCGCGCGCGATCTCGTCGGGCATCGGAAGGTAGTAGCGGGCGGTTTCCACGCCGTTGGCCACGAGCAGCACCCGCTCGGGCGCCACGCCCACGCTGCAGGCCATGCGCTTGAGGCTGGGCGAGATCGCGATGTAGCGGTGCACCGAACCCAGGCAGGCGCGGTACAGCTTGCCCATCAGCCGGCGTCGCGTCAGCGTGGCGGGGTCGTCGGATTCGGCCAGCGTCAGCTTGACGATGGTCTTGCGGCCCAGCCACTTCAGCACCGGCATGGCCAGCAACTCGGGGCCCTGCACCGAGTGGAAGTGGAAGACGCGGAACTTGGGATGCGCGAGCGCGAACAGCACGATGCGCAGCGTCCAGATCAGCTTGCGCAGGTTGGACCGCGCCGCCGTGAAGGTGCGTCGCCGATAGAGGTCGAAGGACTCGTGCCGCAGGTCGGCATCGGCGCCGTCGCCGTTGTCGGCCAGGAAGGCGACCTCGCAGCCGCGCGTCTGCAGTTCGGCGCCCAGGCGCAGCGCCTGCACGATCGCGCCGCCGAATTCGGGCGGGAAGGTGAAGCACACCATCAGGATGGCGCCGTCGGCGGCCGAGGCGGTGGCCTGGGATTCGGTGATCGGGTCGGCAGTGGCGGGGACAGGGGAAGTCATCGGGAACGCCTCAGGATGCGCGGGACAGCTTGCTGCGGAACATGGCCTTGACCGAGGCCATCTTCTGCGGCGCGAGGATGGCCATCAGGCCGAGGTAGCAGGCGGCGAAGAGCGCGTACTGCGCGGCCAGTCGCCAAAGACCCGCATGGCCCGTGGTCGCGTGGCCGAAGATCCAGCGGTCGCCGCCCCAGACGAGGGCACCGGCGGCCAGCGCCGCGAGCACCTGGTAGCCGATCGCCCGCAACAGCGCGGCCGGGCCGGCCTCCAGCAGGCGCAGCACCGCCGCCATGGTCAGCAGCAGGTTGAGCACGGTGGCGATCAGGTAGGCCTGCGTCAGCCCCACCACGCCGAAATGGATGCCCGCGGCGAAGGACGCGACCTGCAGCACCGAGCCGATCACGCCGTAGCGCAGCATCAGCCCGGCATGGCCGGTGGCCAGGAAGGCGCTGCCCGAGGTGCTCAGCACCGACTGGATGAAGCCGGTGGGCGCGAGCCAGGCGAGCAGCGCCTCGGCGCCGGCCCACTTCGCGCCGAAGACCACGGCGACCGTCGGCTCGCGGAAGAACCAGAGCGCGGCCATCACCGGCGCGGTGCCGAAGGTGATCACGCCGAGCGAGCGCAGGTACACGTCGGCCATCTGCGCCCGACCGCCTTGCTGATGCGCCTGCGTCAGCAGCGGGAACACGGCGCGGGCCACCACGTGGCTGATGTTCTGCACCGGGAAGAGCATCAGCCGGTAGGCCACGCTGTACAGGCCCAGGACCGCCGAGCCCAGCACCTTGCCGATGATGAAGCTGTCGGCATTGCGGGCGAAGTAGTTGACGAACTGGAACGCGGAGACGTTGCCGCTGTAGCCCGAGATCTCCCGCAACCCGTCCCAGCGCGGCCGCGGCGCGGGCCGCCAGTCGGACATGGCCCACAGCATCGCGCCCTGCACCGTCGCGGCGACCAGCGTCTGCGCCACCAGCGCGTACACGCCCCAGCCCGCCAGCGCGGCGCCGACCGCGGCCAGCAGCGCCAGCACCACCGCGACGCTCTCGACCGCGGCGATGCGCTTGAACTGCGAAGCGCGCTCCAGCAGCGACTGGTGGACGATGCTGCTGCACGCCACCGGGAAGGACAGCGCCATCAGGCACAGCACCGGCACCAGCGCCGGGGCGTCGTAGAAATGCGCCACCGCCGGCGACGCCGCCATCAAGGTCAGGCAGATCAGGCCGCCCAGCGCCATGTTGAGCCAGAACACCGAGGCCTTGAGGCCCTCGGTCAGGGTCTCGCGCTGGATCAGCGCCGAGCCGGTGCCGAAGTCGCGGAACAGCATCGCGAAGTTGGTGAAGATCGCCGCGATCGCCAGCAAGCCATAGTCGGACGGCGACAGCAGCCGCGCCAGCAGCGTCACGCTGGCGATCTGCGAGCCGATGCGGGCCAGCTGCGAGAAGGCCGCCCACTTGATGTTGTGCAGGATGGACACGCGCGCGTTCCGGATCTCTGGGCGTGGGCCGGCTCAGGCCGGCTCCTCCGCCATCTTGCGCAGGTCGGCCGCGACATAGGTCGCGGCGATCTGGCGGTCGTTGCCACCGCTGAAGCTGTTGAAGTGCACCAGCCCCTGGTCGTGCGTGCCGGGCAGGCCCTCGAAGTAGCGCGGCAGCCGGCCGAGCTGGCGCACCCGCAATCCCGCGCGCAGCGCCATCGCATGCAGCCAGATGTCGTCCGCCTTGGGGCAGCAGGCCTTGAACGCGTCGCCCTGCGCATGCATGAAGTCGAGGAAATGCGGCGGATAGATCACACCCGACACGCCGGTGGCGAAATGGCGCCAGCGCGGCTCGCGGCTGCCGCACGGCGGCCATTCCCGGTACGGGCGGATGACGGCCCCGTCCCGGCCTTCCAGCGCCACCACATGCGCGCGGTAGCAGCTGATCTGGTCCGGCGCGGCACGGTAGGCCTCCCACAGGCGGCGCAGCCACCAGCGCGGATAGACGATGTCGTCGTCGGCGGTGACCAGCGGCACCTCGTGATGCGGCTGTGAGGCCACGTACGGGTAGTACTTCGTATGCGGGCCGAGGTTGTCGGTGAGATGCACCTCCAGCCCGCGCGCCTGCAGCCGGCGCAGTCCCGCGGGCAGATCGTTGAAGCGCGCCGCGTCGTCCAGCCACAGGACCAGGCGCGAGGGCTTGAGCCGGCCCCGGCCGATGCTCTCGATCGTCAGGTGGACGGTGTCGATGCGCGGGCCATAGGTGGTCAGCGACACGACCGGGCCGCCCGGCGCGACGACCGGCTCGGTGGCGGTCTCGTTGCGCCGCTGCAGCGCGCGCACCTGCCTCGGCACCAGCCGCGGCGCGAGCTTGTAGACCAGCTTGCGGTGAATCTTCGAGATCAGCAGATCGATGTCCATGAACGCAGCATCCATCCTCGAAATCAACCCTTGGACCGCGGCGCGGCCGCGGCCCGTGCGCCGGTCAGGCGCAGGCGGACCAGATCCATCACCCCGCCGACCCAGCGCTTGACGACCGGTTCGGCGTAGGTCACCACCAGCCAGCTCAGCAGCAACACCGCCAGCGAGGCGATCGTCAACGCCATCGCGGGCTCCACGCCCAGGCGGCGCAGCTGCCCCATCGCGACCGCGCCGATGTTCTGGTGCACCAGGTACAGCGGGTAGGTCATCAGGCCCAGCACCCGCAGCAGGCTCACCAGCGACTTGCTCGAGCGCCACGCCGCGTTGTGCCGGATGCCAAGCAAGATCACGGCCAGGCTGATCAGCCAGATCGCCAGCGCCGGCCACCACGGGTTGGTCCGCGGGCCGTTGGCATCGACATTGGTCCAGAAGATCTGGATCACGCAGGCCGCCAGCGTCGCGGCGAGCGTCGCCCAGGACGGCCGCTTCTGGCCGTCGATCAGCACCGCCCAGATGAAGATGCCGGCGGCGAAGAACGCACCGTGCTTGACCAGCAGCAGCTCCAGCACGCGCTCCACCAGGTAGGGCAGCGTCTTGTGCAGCACCGCCAGCGCCGGCACCGCGCCGGTCTGGCCCAGGGTATAGGCCGCCCAGTAGGCCAGGCAGATCCAGGCCAGCGCCGCGGCCAGCCGGCCGATCGCCCGTTCCTTGCCGCGCCAGATCAGCACGCCCACCGACGCATAGAAGAAGATCTCCACGCCCAGCGTCCAGAAGACGTTGTCGATCCACGGATACCAGGGCAT
Organism: Roseateles chitinivorans; assembly: GCF_002761755.1. Lineage (GTDB taxonomy): Bacteria > Pseudomonadota > Gammaproteobacteria > Burkholderiales > Burkholderiaceae_C > Roseateles > Roseateles chitinivorans. The sequence continues at coordinate 17,375 of NZ_PEOG01000072.1, read as the reverse complement.
GAACAGCATGCTGTGGCGGTAGCCCCGCATCAGATCGGGGGTGAAGCCGCCGTAGTGCCAGGCCAGCACCGCCAGCGTCAGCGTCGAGCACACCCAGGCCGCCGGCACCAGGCGCACCACCCGGCTGCGCAGGAAGGCATACGGCGTCGCGCCGCGCGCGGAGTACGCGATCACGATGCCGGAGATCACGAAGAACACCTGCACCCCGATCCAGCCATAGAAGGACAACCACGGGATCAGCGGCTGCGAGAAGGTGCCGCCGCTGAGTTCATAGGGCCGGCTGTCGGGCCGGTCCCCGATGCTGAAGGCCAGGTGCGAGAACAGCACCAGCACGGCGGCCAGGAAACGCACCAGGTCGATGGCGATGACGTGCTGCTGGCGCGGATTGGCGTGAACGATCGGCTCAGGCTGGGACATGGGAATTTCCTCCGAAACGGGCGAGGGGCGTCGCTGGCATGTCAGGCTGACGAGCGCTGCTGGCCGACGGCCGCGGCATAGCGCCGGGCCCTCGACAGGAACAGGGGATTGCCGAGCACATAGCGCTTGAACAGCCGGCGCGGCTCGCGCGCCAGGCGGTAGAGCCACTCGATGCCCAGTCGGCGCATCCAGGCCGGTGCGCGGGTCGCGCCGCCGCCCAGGAAGTCGAGGATGGCGCCGCCACAAACGATCAGGCAGGGGCGCGCGAGCGCACGGCGCAGTTGCTGCGCGACCTGCTCCTGCTTGGGCATGCCCATGCCCAGCACGATCAGGTCGGGCGCGAAGGCACGGGCCTGCTCCAGATACGCCTGCGGCGCGCGGAAGCCGTCCATCGCGTCGACCACGGCGCCCGGCGCCAGTTCGTCGCGGATCCGCGCGGCCGCGATCGACAGTTGCGGATCGCGCGTCCCCAACACCAGGATGCGTCGGCCGGCATGGCGCGCGACGATGCGCGGGATCAGGTCGGTGCCGTTGAGGTTCAGGCCCGGCGCGCGGCCCAGCCGGTCCATCAGCATGCGCATGCCGGAGCCGTCGCGCAGCACCCAGTCGGCCTGCGCCACGGCATCGGCGAAGCCGGGATCGGTCACCGCCGAATTCATCGCATGCGCATTGACGAAAGCCACCACGCGCGGGCGATCGATGCCACCCTCCGGGCCCGGCGCGCACATGGCCCGCAGCAGTTCGTCCTCCACGCCGCGTTCGTCCTCCACCACCGTGAGCGCGCCCAGGATCGCGCGCCAGCGATCGATCCAGGACGGACCGCCCGAGGCGGCGCCGGGACGCGAGGTGGGACTGTGAAGATCCGTCATGGTGCGGGCCTGCGTCTCAGTGATCGCGCTTGGTGCGCACCCATTCGGTCTGGCGGCGCACGACGAAGCTCAGGTAGATCGGCAACTTCGCCAGCACGTAGACCGGCGCCTTCAGCAGCTCGCCCAGTCCGATCAGCTCGGCAGCGAAGCGATGGCGCGCCGCGACGATCGCGACCAGCAGCGCCAGCACGCCCAGCAGCGCGACGACCAGCCCCGCCATCCAGCCGGTCAGGAGCGCCCAGATCGCCTGCACCAGCGTGGCCACGACCAGCAGCCCAGCCAGCAGCGCCAGTGGCGGCACCAGCATGTCCATCACCAGCATCGCCTGCGCGAAGCGGCCGCGTCGCACAGCCTCCCACAGCAGCTTCGGGCCCTCGCCCACCAGCAGCGACAGATGACCGTGCTCCCAGCGCGTGCGCTGGCTGCGCTCGCCTTCCTGGCTCGCGGCGAAGACGCTGGTCACCAGCACGTCCTCGCAGAACAGCGGCGGCGTGCCGTCGCGGGCCAGCCGCACGCCCAGCTGCATGTCCTCGGCCAGGTGACCGCTGGCCAGCGGCGCGCGCTGTGCCACCGCCCAGGGGAACGCCATCCCGGTGCCCAGCAGTTGGCAGGGCAGCCCCAGCTGGAACATGCCGCGCGAGCGCGCCAGGTTCTTCACGCGCATCGCGAACTCGGCCACCCGTGCCTTCAGCCCGGGCGTGGGGGCGGACATCAGGTAGTTCGCCTGCACCGGACGGCCATGGGCCTGCGCCAGTCCGGCCACGCGCGGGATCAGGCCCGGCGACAGCACGCAGTCGGCATCCAGCACGATCACGACGTCGGGCGCCTGGCCCTCGCGCTGCGCCAGCATCTCCAGCTGCCGCACGCCGAAGTCCAGCGCGTAGCCCTTGCCGCGGCGCTCCGCATCCTGGCGCTCGACGACCTCGGCGCCCACCATCCGCGCCTGGGCGGCGGTGTCGTCGTTGCAGTTGTCCGCCACCACCAGCACGCGGTCGTCCGGCCCCAGCTGCGACAGCGTCTGCATGATGGTCGCGCGCACGCCGTGGCCCTCGTTGTGGGCCGGAATCAGCACCGCGATGCGCGCGGGCCGCGGCTGCGCCGGCAGCGGCGAGGGTTGCCGCAGCGCCAGCACGATCTGCGTCAGCAGCAGCAGCGCGGGCAGCACCAGCAGCGCGGTGCCGGCCAGCAGCAGCACGTGGACGACGGTCAGCACGGTGTCAAGCATGGGCGTACTCGCTGAAAAGACGGAGCAGGCGCGAGGCCTCGGTGTCCACGTCGTGACGGGCCAGCACGCGGGTGCGCGCGGCCTCGGCCATCTCGCGCAGGCGCGCGTCGTCGCAGTCCAGGCAGTCGCGCATCGCCTCGGCCAGCGCCGGCGCGTCGCCCGCGGGCACCAGCCAGCCGTGCGTGCCCGGCACGATCAACTCGGGGATCCCGGCGATGGACGTGCTCACGACCGGACGGCCCAGCGCCATGGCCTCCATCGCCACGACCGGCAAACCCTCGGCGAAGCTCGCCAGCACCAGCGCGCGCGCCGCCATCAGCTCGGCGCGGACCTGGTCGCTGCCGATCCAGCCGGTGATGCGCACCACGCGCTGCAGGCCGAGCTCGGCGATGCGGGCCTCGATGGCCGACCGCAATTCGCCGTCGCCGGCCAGTACCAGTTCGAAGTCGGGCCGCTCGCGCACGAGCAGCGCCGCGGCCTCGATCAGCAGCAGGTGGCCCTTCTGCTCGGCGAGGCGCCCCACGGCGACCAGCCGACGACCGCTGGGCGGCGCTTCGGCGCCGGCGTGAAAACCGGGCTCCAGCCCGCAATGCACGACCTGCACCTTGGCCCAGTGCGCGCGCTCCACCCAGCGGAACAGCTGGCTGCGGCAGAAGGACGTGATCGCGACGACGAAGCGCGCGCGACGGATCTTCTCGCCCAGGTGCAGGAACTCCGGCTTGTCGAATTCCTCGGGGCCATGCACGGTGAAGCTGTAGCCCGGACCGCCAAGCGCATGCAGCAGCATCGCGACCTCGGTCGAGTTGGTGCCGAAATGCGCATGCACATGGGTGACGCCCGCCTCGCGCATCAGGCGCAGCGCGACGCAGGCCTCGGCCAGGTAGACCAGGTGCAGCGGCCAGGGACGATCGGCGCGGCGCCCCATGCGCAGCGCCAGGCCCAGCGCGCCGAGGAAACGACCCGGCGCCCGCAGCGCCTCGCGAACCAGCGCGGTGCCCAGCGCCACCGCGCCACCGCGCAACAGGTAATGGGTGCGGGCCTTCTCCGCCTGGTCCTGTGCGTCGGGCGCGGGATCGTCCCAGCCGCGCACCGCCACGCGCAGGACATCCTGGCCCTGCTTTTCCAGCGCGAGGATCTCCCGGCGGATGAACGTATGGCTGACCTTCGGATAGTGATTGACGAGGTAGGCGATCTTCAAAGGGTCACACTCCCTGGCTCCTGCCCCTGCAGGGCCGGATGCTTGTTTTGCTCTTGGCCGGCGTCGGCGCCGACAGGTTCGGCGCCAGGGCAAGCATCGTTCCTGGGACGGGCCGCCTCGCCGCGGTGCAGGATGCGGGCCGGATTGCCGACCGCGGTCGCGCCTGGCGGCACATCCTGCAGCACGACGCTCATCGCGCCGACCTTGCAGCCGGCGCCCAGTCGCACGCCACCGAGCACCTGCGCATAGGCGCCCAGCTCCACGCCGTCCTCCAGCACCGGGCAGGGCCCGCCGTCGACGCGGTTGCCCAGGGTCACGCCCTGACGCAGGGTGCAGCCGGCACCGATGACGGTGCCCGGGTTCACGAAGATGCCGCCGAAGTGCCAGATCCGGAGACCCGGCCCGATGCGGGTCTGCTTGGGCAGGCTGATGCCGGTCAGCGTCTCCACGACGGTGTGCAGCAGCAGGTGCAGCCGGCGGTGCAGGCCCTGCGCGAAGCCGGGCGGCGCCGCATCGACGCGGCGCCCGTAGCGGTAGACCCACAGCGCCCACATCGACTGCTCGCGCAGCGGCATGCGGCCCAGGCCCCAGCGGGCGACGTCGGCGGCCCAGTCCGGGTCGCGGTGCGCGCGCAGCGTCATCGTGCGCTCCTCTCGCCGCCGGACCCGGCCGGCGCGCGGGTGGAGGAAGGGGACGGCCCCTCCAGCGGCACCAGCGTGCCGCCCACCGACGACTCGCCCGGCCCGGGACCGCTGCGCACGGTCAGCCGGACGGCGCCCTGCCCTTGCGGCCATTCGAAGGTCTTGCTCGCGCCGTCGGCGAGCTCGCCGCTGTCGAAGAGCGTCGTGCGCCGATCCGCGTCGAGCAGCTGCAGTTGCAGCTTCGCGCCGCCGGTCGCGGTCGCGGTCAGCTTGTAGCGCTTGCCCGCCTCGGGCCTGGCCCAGGTGACCGGCTGCAGGCTGCGGCCGCTGTCGTTGACCTGCACCGCGATACCCTCGCCCGGTGGGAAGACGACCGCCTGTCGGCGTGTGTCGTAGACGCCCGGCGGACGGCCGGCGTCGGCATTCGGGCCCGCGCCCGCCGCCTTCATGGCGGTCGCCTCCGCGCCACCACGCCGCCACGGGCCGCGCAGCGACATCTGGTTCTGCGGCGCCTCCATCGACATCGGCCGGCCGTTGCCATCGACCCAGCGCTCCACGGCGGTGACCTGACGCAGCGCGCCGCGCACGCGGTCGAGCTGCGCCGCGAACGCGGGATGCCAGCCGCGCTTCATCGGCGACTTGTTGGCGCCCATCTCGACGTAGATCACGAACGGCGTCTCGACATTGCGATCGACGACGTAGGCGCCGTAGACCTTCAGCGTGCGTGCGACCTTGCGCAGCAGCGGGTCCTCGATGGGGCTGACATCGAAGTCGGGCGGCAGCATCATCAGCGCGCCCTGCGGGATCTGGCCGGTGTTGGACTTGGCGCCGGTGTCGGCGGACGTCGCCGGGAAGATGTAGGCGGGATCGGCCGACAGCCCGGTATGGGACAGCGACATCGCCAGCGCATGCCGGAACAGCTCGTCGCCGTCGTCGATCTCCTTGGCGCGCACCAAGCCACCCATCGTCGGCACCGCCGCGGCGCGGGCGCCCTGGAAGTAGTGACCGGGCTCACCCCAGCCGCGACCGTCCAGGCGGGTCCACGCGTACTGGTCGGCGCGCCACTGGCCGTCGATGAATCGCAGCACGTTGAACGAATGGATCACGCGGTCCACCGGATCGACGATGTCGCCATGGCCGTCTGCCGCGGCCGCGGGCACGACGCCGGCGGGCCAGCGCGGGATGGTGATCTGCTCGCGCATCGCCTCGGCGTCCGGATCCCAGATGCCCTTGCGGCCGGGCAGCGGCAGCACGGTGACCGGCGGATCGTCGGACGCGGCGACGAACACGCCGGTCGACCACTTGCCGTCTTCCATCGTGGGGAAGTTCTTCGCCTTCGGGATTTCGAAGCTGCCCAGCGTCACGCCGATCGGGCGCGCGTTCCAGGGCGAGTCCGCCGCGAAGGGCCGGTCCGCGGTGCCGAAGCGCAAGTGACGCACCGCGCGGGCTTGGGGGTCGGCGCGGTCAGCCTTGTCGACCTTGTCAGCCTTGTCGGCCTTGCCGGTCGCCTGCGGCGTCGCCCACGCGCCGGCGCCGATCGCCGGCGCGAGTCCGGCGAGCACGCCCGACAGCAGCCAGGTGGCGGAACGGATTGTGAGCATCGACGTCATCCGTCCACCCTTAAACACTACGAACCGCGTCATTGGACATCCTCAGCCGGTGGCCCATCGCAATAAAGTGTCGCTCGAAGTAAAACGTCGACAGGTGCGCGAGCAGGAAGACCGCCGCCAGCAGCAGCGGACGCTTGAGGTACTTTTCGGTGACATCGCCGCTGCCCAGCCAGGTGTGCTCCAACGGCACGTGCAGCACGTACACCGCGAAGGACACCGTCGCGAGGTAGGTCCAGAACGGGCGCGACAGGAAGGCCGCCGCCGCCGATCGCGGCTGGCACAGCAAGGCGCCGGTCAGGCACAGCACGGCATAGGGCCGCAGGAAGGACGCGACGTTGCCGTCGACGTTGTAGCAGGCCAGGCACAGCAGCGCCGCCGCGCCCCACAGCACGGCGGGGCGCTCGAAGAATCCGATCGCCTCGCGCCGGCTCGGTGAATGCAGCAGGATCGCCAGCACGAAGCCCGCCAGGATGTCGTCGATGCGATACCAGGTGATGCTGCCGCTGTAGCCGCTCATGTACACGCGGTAACCGGTCACCGCCACCAGCAGCGCCGGGACCAGCACGCGCGATACGCCGGGACGGAACAGCAGCAGCGCCGTGGCCAGCGCGTAGAACTGCAGCTCCACGCACAGGCTCCAGTAATGGTCCAGCGGCACCCGCATGCCGGCGTCGCTGAGGTTGGCGTAGAACAGCAGGTGCGCGGCCAGCGCCGACGGCGGGAAGTGCCAGATCGCCGCGACCACCACCGCCACCAGCCACGCCAGCGGCAGGATGCGCAGCAGGCGTTTGGCGACGAACTCCAGCGGATGCACATGCACCAGCACCTGCTTGCCGATGAAGTAGCCCGACAGCACGAAGAACAGCGCCATGCCCAGCATGCCGACCGATTCGTTGAGCCGGGGACGCAACGCGTTGAGCGGCAGCCAGTGGGCCACCAGCACGGTCACGATGCTCAGGCCGCGCACGCCGTCCAGGACTGCGGACCGGCTGCCGGCGGCGCTCATGCCGGCCTCGCCGACCAGGGACGCGCGCGCCGTCCCAGTATTCGCGGCGCCCGATGTCCGACATCGGGCCTGACGCGGCAGACGATGGCGCAGCCCGCGCCCATCACGAACCAGAAGAACCAGTTGAAGACGAGGTAGCTCAGCATGTTGTCCGACAGCGAGACCACGATGTAGCCGATCAGCAGCGCGATGAACATCGCCGACAGCAGGCCGTCGTCGCGGCGGAAGCGCCAGAAGATCTGCGCCGCGCGCAGGTACTTCCAGTAGTACGTGGCCAGTCCCACCACACCGACGTCGAACAGCATCTGCACCGCCACGCTGTGCGCGCCGGTGGTCATGCCGCCGCTCAGGCTGAAGAAGGTCGGCGAGTTGAAGAAGAAGCCGCCCGAGCCGTAGCCGAAGGCGTAGCGGGCCGGCGCCATCCAGCTGACGGCATCGGCCCAGAGCACGCGGCGCCAGGTGAAGGAGTTCAGCTTGGCGTACTGCACCACCACGTTGCCCTGGCCGATGTCGAGCACGCGGTCCCGGATGTCGGGCACCAGCAGCGCCAGCAGCGGCACCAGCAGCAGGTAGAGCAGGAAGCGGCGCTCGAAGAGCAGCCCGTAGAGGAAGAACATGGCGCCCGCGGCCATCCAGGCGCTGCGGGTCTTGGTCGCGGCCAGCAGCGCCAGCAGGACCAGCAGATAGCCGGCCATGGCCAGCCGCGCGCCGGTGGTGGTGCTGGCGAGCGTGCGGGCGTTCTTCCACAGGTAGAGCAGCACGCCCTGCATCAGCACCAGGTAGAAGGCCAGGATGTTGGGATGCGAGAACGGGCCCTTGTAGCGCCCCATGGCCGCCGGATCGTTGGTGACGTGCACATCGCCGCGCGCGATCGCGATCAGCGTGTAGATCGCCACCGGCACCGAGGACCAGATGACCAGCTTCAGGATGCGGTCGAACGAGGTCCAGTCCTCCACGACGTAGAAGGCCACCACGAACATCGCCATCGTGCTCAGCGTGCCGAGGAAGGTCCGCAGCTCGGGCAGCTTGTCCGGCGAATAGAGCAGCCCCACCGCCTGCATCGCGATGAAGGGCAGCCACACCATCCACGCCGCGCGCGGGATGCGCCGCGGCTCGCGCATCCAGAAGACGGCGGCCAGCAGGATCACCGCCAGGTTCACCAGTCCGCCCAGTCCACCGAAGCTGGCGAAGCGCGCCTCCTCCAGCACCGGATTGGCGATCGCCCGCAGCAGCACGATGGTGAGCAGCAGCGCCTTCGGATTGGCCAGGAACATGAAGGCGACGATCAGCGCCACCGGCAGCACGACGAAGAACACCGGCTTCTGCGCCACCATGTCGCCCATCACGACGCACACCAGCCCCATCAGCATGCATCCCGCGGCCACGGCCAGCGCCGCGAGCAGGGTGCGCCAGCTCGGCCGCCGCGACGGACGGTCGTTGCCATAGGGGTTCAGGCCTTGCGGGCCCCGGGAGCTCCCGGAACCCATGAGGCCGCCCAGCCCCGCCAGACCCTTGAGGCCCTTGAGATAGCCGCCGGCCGCGCTCATCGGACCAGCATCCCGCGGAACGGCGCCGGCACCGCCGCGACCAGCTCGGCCAGGAAGCGCGCCATCAGCTGCTGCGAGCCGGGGGCCGCCGAGGCCTGCGCCAGGCGCTGCGACGCGCGCACCAGGATGCCGTCGGGAATGCGCCCGGCCAGGCCCTCGTTGAGGATGTACCAGCGCGCGCTCAGCCCGTCGCCGCCATAGTTGTCGCCGATGCGGATCCAGTAGCGCACCGCCTCGAAACCACCGCCGCGGGCCTCGGCCAGCAACTGGGTCGTGGGCACGGGCAATGCGCGGCCGCCGGTGGCGATCGGCGGGCCCGCCTCGACGCGGCGCAGCGCGAAGCCCTGCGCCGGATAGCAGACCTCGGGACGGTGCACCTTGACGTCCTGGCGCTGCCGCTCGCCCCAGGCCAGCGCGAGCATCACCTGCTCGCCCTGGCCGTTGGCATAGGTCCGCATCACGGTCTGGTCGTAGGGCTGCTCCAGCACCGTCTCCACGCCTTGCGCCACATCGACCTGCGTGGTCGCGTCGGCGATCACGCGCCACTCGCCGAAGGCCTTCGGCACGACGGCGTCCAGGCTGGGCGCGCCGGTCACGGCCTGCAGCCGCGGCGTGGCCAGCCAGGCGCCGACCGCGGCCACGCCCATCAGGGCGGCGCCCCCCAGGCAGGCGCGGCGGGAGAAGCGCGGCAGCGCGTCGGTCGAGTCCGGCGTATCGGGGACCGCCGCCTGCGGCATCTGCATCGGCTGGCTCATCGCGCTCCCTCCCGGCCGCGCAGGCGGTCCCAGCGCGCCGACAGGCCGCGCAGCAAGGTGTCGACGCCCACGATCAGCATCAGCGCCGTCAGGAACAGCGCCATGCCGGAGAACTCGTGCATGAAGCCCTGGCCGACGTCGTCGCCCAGGTGGTAGGTCAGCAGGGCCAGGATCAGGATCCGGATCACGTTGGAGCAGTAGGAGATGGGCACGATCAGCAGCGCCAGCGCGATGTTGCGGAACACCGATTCATGGCGCACGACATTCATGTAGAGCAGGCCCAGCGCCTCGAGCGTGAACAGCGAGTTCAGGCCCGCGCAGGCATCCGCGACCATCAGCTGATAGGGGCCGATCTGCAGGATCACGCCGGCCCGGGCGATCGGGTAGCCCAGCGCGTACATGAGGTACTCCGCGCCCCAGGACGCAGCCAGCTTCATCGGCTGGGTGATGACGTCGACGATGGACGCCGGCAGCGGCACCGCGAACAGCAGCAGGAAGAACGCGAAGCCGTAGCGTCGCGTGATCGTCGGGCCGAGCAGCAGCAGCGCCAGACCCAGCAGCACCGGCATCAGCGAACCCATCTCCAGCAGCGCGACCGACTGCGAACGGCCCAGCACGTAGCCCAGCAGTCCCAGCACGATCAGGGTCCAGCCGGCCAGCGGCGCCGGCCGCGGGCGGAAGGACTGGCCCTGCCGGGCCATGCGCCGCGTCTGGAAATAGAAGTACCAGGCCGACAGGGCCAGCACGATCGGTCCGTGGGAATTGCGGTCGCCGCGCCACGGCCCCCGCATGAAGTCGACGATCGTTGGCGCATAGAGCGCCACCAGGCCGATCGCCAGCGCGATCAGCGCGACCCGGTTGGCGGCCCAGAAGGCCACGCCCGGGCGACCCGGCGCGCCGGGGAGGACGTTCTGCGACATGCTGTTCACTGCGATCCCTGCTGGTGGTTCCGGACATGCGGCGGCGTGGCCTCGCGGCCGTGCCGATGGTCGATGCTCGCGGCTCTGGTGGCCGCTGTGCCGTCTCGCCCGGTGCCCGGTGTCAGTACTGGTTCATCACGGTGCCCACGAGGGTCGTGGACACCCCGTCCAGGCTGTCGGTGAGGTCCTGCAGCGCGCTCACCCGCGACTGGTTCTGGCGTGCCAGGACGAGCGCCGCGCCGCAGCGCGACGCGACGATGGCGGCGTCCGCGCCATAGCGGCTCGCGGACGTGTCCACCAGGACGTAATCGAACTTGCCGGCCAACTCCCGCATCAGCATGCCGAACGCGGGGCGTTCCAGCAGTTCCACGGGGTTGGGCGGGACCGCGCCCACCGGCAGGATGAACAGGCTGTTCATGCCTTCCACCTGCTGGATCACGCGGGGCTCGCTGCGCCCCGACAGGATCGAGGACAGCCCGGCCTGGTTGCTGACGTCGAAGATCTCATGCTGGCGCGGCCGGCGCAGGTCGGCATCCACCAGCAGCGTGCGACCGCCCAGCTGGGCCAGCGTCACCGCCAGGTTCGCCGTGAAGTAGCTCTTTCCGTCGAGCGTGTCCGGGCTGATCACCGCCAGCGCGCGGCGCGGTTCGCCTTCGCGATAGAGCCGCATCGTGATCTGGCTGCGGATGCCGCGGAAGACTTCCGACTGCGACGAGAACGGCTGGTTCAAGGCCACCAGCTCCGGACTGCGGGTCTTGCGCTCGTTCGGTGCGTACGGGTAGTGGAACTGCTTGGACAGCGCCTCCAGCACGTCCTCGGCATTGGCATAGCCCAGGGCCACGGCGGCCTCGCCGAAGCGGATGCCGCGCTCGCGCTGGTACTGCAGCACGCGCTCGACCTGGTCGGCGCTGAGGTTGCGGGTCTCGGCGATGATCGCGCCGATCGAGCGGTCGTGCACGCCCGCGCCGCCGCCGGAGGGTTTGTTCAGAGGGCCGTCCACGGGTTTGCTCTGCGCCAGGGAAATGGGTTCCTTCAGATCGGACATCAGGCGGCTCCTCGGCTCGCGGCGCCGGGCGCGCCCAGCAGTCGACGTTCGGCGGACGGGAGCGCCTGCGCGCGCCGGCCCGGCGCGGGCAGCACGCCCAGCATCGGCAGCGGCAGCACGGCCATGACGTCGTCGGCGTCGCGGACCTTGCGGTCGCGCAGTTCCAGCAGCAGCGCGATGCCGATCGCCAGCACCAGGCCGGCCACGAAGGCCAGCGCCGTGTTCAGCGCCACCCGCGGCGAGGCCGGCTTGAGCGGCGGCGTCGCCTCGGCCAGCAGGTTCACATTGCTCTGCGTCGACTGGCTTTCCAGGCTGGTCTGCGTCAGCCGGGTGGTGATGTTCTCGTAGGCGCGCTGGGCGCTCTCGACCTCGCGCATCAGGCCGCTGGCCTCGTCGCGCGCTTCCTTGAGCTTGACCACCTTGGCGCGCTGCGCCTCCAGCTGCGCGCGCGTCTCGGCCTCGCGCTGGCTGTTGATGGTGCTGGTGACCGCGACCGAGCCGGTCACGCGGCGGATTTCGGTGTTGAGCTTGGCGCGCGTATCGGCCACCGAGGCCTTGGCCTCGATCACCTGCGGATGGTTGTCGCCGTAGCGCGTGCTGAGCTGCTGCAGATTGGCCTCGGCGCGGCTGACGTCGGCCTTGAGCTGCGACACCACCGGGTTGGCCAGCACGTCGGGCAACTGATCGCCGCCGCGCGCGGCCTGGCCGGAGCGGCTGCGCGACTCGGTCGCGAGCGAGGACAGCGCCACCAGCTGCGAGGACAGCTCGTTCAGGCGCGCGTTCTCGACATCCAGGCGCTCGTCGGAGGCCAGGATGCCGTGCTCGCGTTCATAGGCGGAGAGCTTGGCGCGCGCCTGCTCCAACCGGTCCAGCGCCGCCTTGGCCTGCTGGTCGAAGTAGCCGGCGTACTGGCGCGCGGGTTCGACGCGCAGGTCCAGCGTGGTGGCGATGTAGGCCTTGACGAAGGCGTTGGCCATCTGGGCGGCGACCTGCGGCGACGGCGAGCGGTAGTTGACCGTCAGCACGTTGCTTTCCTTGGAGGGCTTGACCTCCATGTTGGCCTGCAGGAACGCGGCGACCCATTGCTCCATCGAGCCTTCGGCACCCTGGGCCTGCCATTGCTCGCGCAGCTCGGGCAGCTCGGTCAGGCGCAGGTCGCGCACCACGCGCAGCGCGACACGATCGCTGGCGATCACGTCGACCTGCGTGTTCATGTAGGCCGGCGAGGCCATGCCGGGATAGATCAGCGCCGACACCGGATCGGGCTTGGCGTCCACGACGACCGAGGCGCTGGCCAGGTAGCGCTTGGGCAGCACGAGGCTGACCCCGAGCGCCGTCAGGGTGGTCACCAGGACCACCAGCAGCACCAGCTGCCAGCGGGCCAGGATGATCGACATCAATTTGCTGGGCGTCACCATGCACTCCTTCACCGGGACGGGCGCCCGGGGTTACTGCGTCAGAACAGGCTCTCGCGGACGAAGATCACGTCGCCGTCCTTGAGCGCCTCGTCCATCGCCGGCTTGATCTCCTGCACCTTGCCCGACGCGTCCTTTCGGTGCACGCGGATGCCCCGGTCGGTGCCGCGCAGCGTCAGGCCACCGCCGGCGGCCAGGCCCTGCAGCAGCGTCATGCCGCGCTCCAGGCGGATCTGGCCGGGCTTCTGCACCTCGCCGTAGATGTAGACCATCGGATAGCGGTCGACCCACAGCACGTCGCCGTTGAGCACCACCACGTCCTGCTCGCGACCATTGGGGCCGAACAGCGTCGGCAGGTCGATCTCCAGGCGGAACGGCTTGCCGCCGCGCTGACCGGTCAGCACCAGCAGGTCGCCGCCCGCGGGCGAGACGCCGCGCGCATTGGCCAGCAGGTCGGTCAGGCGCATGTCGGCGACCTCCAGCGGATAGCGGCCGGGCTGGTTCACCTGGCCCAGCACGCTGGCCTGGTTGCCGGTGACCTTCAGCACCACGATGGTGACCTGCGGCTGCTTGACGAAGTTGCCCTTCTTCAGGCCGTCGGCGATGCGCTGCTCGGCATCGCTGATCGACAGGCCGCCGATGCGCACCACGCCCAGCAGCGGGAAGGTGATGGTGCCGGACTCCGAGACGCGCGTCTCCAGCGTCATGTCCGGGTTCTGGAACACGCTGATCTTGATCGCATCGCCCGATCCCAGGCGGTACTCGGCGGCGGCGCCGGTGGACAGGCCGGTCGGCGCCGGTGCGTTGCCGGGACGGGCGGCCGTCTGGGCGACGGCGCCGGTGGCGAGCGAGACCGCCAGCACGGCCGAGACGGCCGTCGAGACGAGCGGGAGGATCGGGAAGCGATGCGTGTTCATCATTTGATGCCGAGGCCCTTGGCGAGTTCGTTGTTGTCCACCGGGCCGCTGGCGCCGATGGGGCTGTCGGACGCGGCCGGCGCGGGGGCCGTCGCGGGCGTGGTGCCGGCGGGCGCGGAGGCGGCGGCCTCGGCGAACTTGCCGACGTATTCGATCTTGGCGTTGTCGCGCATGGACTTGATGTCCTTGGCGACCAGCTCGGCGCGGCGCTGGTTCAGCAGGAACATCTCGATCGAGGCGCGCGCTTGCGCCTCGGTCGCGGGCTGGCGCTGCGAGCCCGCGAGGAACAGCACGGTCAGGCCGTTGGGATGGCCGTTCATGATGAACTGGCCGTCCTTCAGACGCGCGATGGCATCGAGGTTGTTGAGCGGGATCTGCTCGGCCGAGCGCACCATCTGCGAGCCGACGAACTTGAAGTTGTCGGCCTTCAGCGCTTCGAGGAATTCGGGAAGGGTCTTGGCACCCTGGAGCTTGGCGCGGATCGCTTCGAATTGATCCGGCTTCGCCTCGATGTTGATTTCCTGCAAGTTGTAGATACGACGCTCGGCAAAAAGTGCCGGTTTGTCGTTGTAGTACTGCTTGATCTCCTGGTCGGTCGGCTTGGTCGCCGTCTCGCCCAGATGGTCAGCATAGGCCCTGGCGATGATCTCGCGCTTGGCGGTTTCGATCTGTTGCACCACCCGCGGATCGCGATCGAGCTTGAGGTCCTGGGCCTTCTGCACCGCCAGTTCCTGGTCGATCAGACGCTCCAGGATCTGGCGCGATGCCGCATCCACCTGCTCAGGCTTGATGTTGGGCTGACGTTGCAGCACGAAGTTGATCTGGTGAACGGTGATCTCTTCCTTGTTCACCTTGGCCGCGGTCTGCGAGGCCTTCGCACCGCTGCCGCCCCCACAGGCGGTGAGCAGGATTGCGGCAAGAACGGCGGTGAAAAGGGCGCCGGCCGGAGCGGCGCGTCGCGCTGAAATACCGTGGACCCGAGTCCGCTTCACATGCATGTTTCGACCTTGTTTGTTGTGTCTGTCCCGCAGGCCTGTCGAGGGCGGCCCACAGGCGCTCGCGAGCGGCGAGTGTAGCCCTGCACCATGACGGAACTGCCTCATTCCAGGGGGTCTGAAGGCCGCCATCCCGGGTTCGCAGGGGTCCATAGCAAGAATGGGTCCCGCCCCCGTCGTCATCGGCGTTTCCGCCCCCGCAAACAAGGGGGATGCGACCCGCAAAAACGCGTGTCGCGCCTCTTTGCAACCGCTTGAAAAACGCGCTTGAAAATGCAGGCGGCGCTTCACGCCAGCCTCACGTCGCGAGGCTCACCTCGCCGCGTTCGGCGCGCTCGCCGCGGCACGTCGCAGCGCGCCCGGCGGCTGCCCGACGATGCGCTTGAAGGCGCGGCTGAAGGAGGCTTCCGAGTCATAGCCGAGCCGGTCGGCGGCCACCGCCACCCGCATGCCTTCCTGCGCGATCCAGCGGCGCGCCTGGAACATCTTGACCTTGGCCACGTACCTGGCGGGGCTCTCACCGACGGTGCGGGTGAAAGCCTCGGCGAAGCGCGAGCGGGAGGCGCCCATCAGCCCGGCCAGCTCGGGCACGCGCCAGTCGCGCTCGGGCTCGGCATGGATCGCCGCGATGACCTTGCCGATGCTGGGGCACTGCACCGCGGCGATCCAGCCGCTGGCATCGTTGCAGGCGCACTCGACCCAGGCGCGGATGATGCTGGCCGCCAGCACGTCGGCCATGCGCGCGAGGATGCCGCAGGCGCCGATGCGGTCCATCGCGACCTCGCGCTCCATCGCCTCGAGCAGCGCCGGCACGGTCGGATCGCGCCGCGCCAGGTCCTTGGCCCACATCGCGTCCGGCATCATCGCCAGCAGCGGATGCAGCGGGTCGAGGTTGAAGCGCATCGCGCCGCAGAACATCACGTCGACCGGCTCGGCGGACGGCATCGCCTTTGCCGCCGCCTCGGCCTCGGCGCCCACCAGGTAGATGTCGTCGGCGACGGCGCGGCGCGACAGCGAATCGATCTCCACCGTCGGCAGGTCCGGCGCGCTCGCCATCACATGCGCGCTCCCGCGCGGGAGCAGCACCGCGTCGCCGGCATTGAGCCGCACCCATTCGGCGCTGCCGGCGGTCTTCAGCCAGCAGCCCCCGCGCGCGACGAAATGGAAGCGCGCCTCGGCCCCCGCCGGAAAGGCGACGGCCCAGGGCGCGCGCAGCAGGCAGCGGCCGTATTCGACGCCTTCCAGCCGCAAGCCCAGCAGGATCTGCGTCAGCAGGTCGGCCGGCTTGAGCGGCGTGGACGGCAGCGGCCCGGTCACCGGGACATGAACCGGCGTACGGACGGGCACGGCGCTGGAGGAATCGTCAAGCATTTCGGCTCTTCCGTCATGGAAACGCCGGGATGCTATCCATAAGCTGATGTCCATTGCCACTGCCCCGTCTCTGCACCGTGTCTTCCTCCTGCACCGATTGCCTCGACCCCCGCTCGCCGACGGCGCCCGCGGCGGACTCGTCGTCCCCCTCGCCCGCCTCGCCCACCTCGCCCGGCGCCCCGGCCTTCCATTCCGCCGCAGCGCCGACGCCTGCCGCCGCGACCGGCTCACCCCCGGCCGCCGGCGCATCGGCGCTTGAAGGCGGACACGCGCACTGGCCGGCCATCGCCTCGCTGACGCTGGGCGTCTTCGGCCTGGTCACCGCCGAGTTCCTGCCGGCGAGCCTGTTGACGGCCATGGCCGCCGACCTCGGCATCAGCGCCGGCGCGGCCGGCCAGACGGTCACGGCCACGGCGCTGGTGGGCGCCGTCGCGGCCCCCTCCATCCCGCTGCTGACGCGGCGCTTCGACCGGCGGGCCGTCATGGTCGCGCTGACGCTGCTGCTGGTGCTGTCCAACCTGCTGGCGGTGACCGCGTCCTCGCTGGGCGTGCTGCTGGCCGCGCGGGTGATCCTGGGCGTGGCGCTGGGCGGCTTCTGGTCGATGGCCGCGGCGCTGGCGATGCGGCTGGTGCCGGAGCGCCTGTTCGCCCGCGCCATGTCGGTGATCCTGGCCGGCGTGTCGGTGGCCACCGTCTGCGCCGCGCCACTGGGCGCCTGGATGGGCGAGGTCTGGGGCTGGCGCAGCGCCTTCGTCGCCGCCGGCGCGCTCAGCTTGGTGACGCTGGCGACGCAGATCGCGACGCTGCCGGCGCTGCCGCCCAAGGACAACCCGGACCTGCGCGTGCTCGGCGAGCTGCTGACGCGACCCGGCGTGCGGGTGGCGTTGCTGGCGGTGCTGCTGGTGATCTCCGGGCACTTCGCCGGCTTCACCTACATCCGCCCGCTGATGGAGAACGTCACCCACCTGCCGGTGTCGGCGATCACCGCGATCCTGCTGGGCTACGGCATCGGCGGCTTCTTCGGCAACCTGGCCGGCGGCGTCCTGGCCGAGCGCAGCGAGCGGCGCGCGATCGTCGCCGGCGGCAGCCTGATCGTCGTGCTCGCGGCCAGCCTGCTGCTGGCGGGCTCGTCGACCTGGGTCACCGCGGTGGCGGTGGTGCTGTGGGGCTTCGCCTTCGGCGCCTTCCCGGTCGGCTTCCAGACCTGGATCGTGCGGGCCGCGCCGGACCAGGCCGAGGGCGCCGGCGGCCTGCTGGTCGCCGCGTTCCAGATCGCCATCGCCAGCGGCGCCATCGGCGGCGGCATGCTGGTCGACCACATCGGCGCGCTCGGCGGACCGACCTTCGCCGCCGCCGCGATCACCCTGGGCACCTTGCTCACGCTGCGCCACGGCCCGCGCGCCGCTGCCTGAGCCCCCACGCGCCCGCCCGGCCGAACGCTCAG
>NZ_PEOG01000071.1 GCF_002761755.1 Roseateles chitinivorans | reverse complement strand
GAGGCGCTGGCCGCCGAGCTGCCGCACTGGCGGCGCGAGCTGGCCGCGATCCCGGACCTGCCGCGCGACGATCCCCAGGCGCAGGCCTGGATCCAGGATCGCCGCACCGCGGCGATGTCGCTGGACGCGGCGCTCACCAAGCAGCTGCTGCGCGTCGCGCCCGCGGCCTATGGCGGCGGCATCGACGCGCTGCTGTTGACCGCGCTCGGGCGGACGCTGTCGGCCTGGAGCGGTCATCCCGAGGCGCTGGTGCTGCTCGAGGGCCATGGCCGCGAAGGCGACGCGGCCGACATCGACCTGAGCCGCACGGTGGGCTGGTTCACCAGCGCCTATCCGGTCCGCCTGTCCGGCCACGACCAGCCCTGGGCGGCGGCGATCCCGGCGGTGTCCGACCACCTGCGCGCGGTGCCGAACCGCGGCGTCGGCTTCGGCGTGCTGCGGTACCTGCATGCCGACGAGGCGGTGCGGGCCTCGCTGGCGGCGGTCCAGCCACGGATCGCGTTCAACTACCTGGGCCAGCTGGACCAGACGCTGAAGGACGGCGCGGGCTTCAGCCGCGCGCGCGACTCCGGCGGCATGGCGCGGGACGAGCGCGGACCGCTGCCGTGCTGGATCGAGGTGATCGGCCAGGTGATGGACGGCGTGTTGACGATGAACTGGTCCTACAGCGACCGCATGTTCAAGCCGGCGACGATGGACGGGCTGGCCGCGGGCTTCCGCGCGGAGCTGGTCGCGCTGATCGCGCACTGCGTCGAGGTGGCGGAGCGGGCAGGGGGCGTTTGAACGCGGGGATCCGGTGCCTCCCGGCACCGGATCGCCCACCGGTCGCGCTGAATGCCGGCCTGGACGCCCGCCTTGGACGCCCGCCCGAGTGACGTCAGGAGCGGCGCCAGAAGAGGCGCCGCGGGCCGCCTCAGAAGCGGTAGTTGCCGCGCAGCCAGGTGCTGCGCGGCGTGCCGAACATGTAGCCCGACTGGCCGCTCATCCAGACGTAGGTCTTGTCGGTCACGTTCTCGACATTGAGCGACACCGTCATCCGCGGCGTGAGCTCGTAGCGCGCCAGCAGGCCGAGCAGGGTGTAGCCGCCCTGGGTCAACGTCGGCTTGGACACGATGTCCATCGAGGTGGCGTTCTGGTAGCTCAGGTTGCCGCCGACGGTGAGCCGGCTCAGCGCGCCGGGCAGGCGGTAGCTGGTCGCCAGGTTGACGGTGCGGGTGGCCAGGTGCGGCGAGAGCGGCGTGCCGTCGGCCTTGCGGGGCGTGCCGTAGGCGTAACCGGCCATCAGCTGCCAGCCGGTCAGCACCTCGCCGGACACGCTCAGCTCGAAGCCCTCGGTGACCGTGCCCCGCTCGCCGCGGAAGGCGGGCGAGCCGTCCGGCTGCAGCGTGCCGGTGGCCACCGGCACATGGTCCTGCTTGGTGCGGAAGACCGCGACCGCGGTGTTCAGCCGGCCGCCGAAGTGCTCGCCCTTCACGCCGACCTCGACGTTGCTGCCGCGCTGCGGATCGATCACGTTGCCGTTCACATCCTTGGAGGTGTTGGGCTGGAAGATCTGGGTGTAGCTGCCGTAGACCGAGAAGTCGCCGGTCAGGTCGTAGACCACGCCCGCATAGGGCGTGACGACCGAGGTCTCCTTGATCGGCACGCCGTCCACCCGCGCGCCGTTGGCCATGCCGGCCCAGGAGCGCTGGTAGGACCGGTTCTCATAGGAGGTCACGCGCGCGCCGACCAGCACCGACAGCGCGTCGGTCGCCTGCAGCCGGGTGGACGCATAGGCCGCGCGCTCCTCGGTCTCGGCGTTCTGGCGCAGGCGGGGGTACAGGAAGTCCGGCTTGGCGATCGCGCCGAGGTCGAAGACCCCGCCCGGACGGCGATCCAGCCGGGTGCCGGTGTTGAGCGCGCTGTTGTTGGCGATCTCGGTCTCGAGCTTGTTGACGTTGAAGCCGATCACCGCCTGGTGGGTGCGGCCGAACAGCCGGTACGGCCCCGAGGCATAGACGTCCAGCGACTTGTTGGTGCCGTCCGCCGGGTTGTCGCTCAGCGAGACGACACCGATGTTGGTCGCCGCGTTGATCGGGAAGGTGGGCAGCGTGCTTTGCAGGTCGCCGCTGTAGCGCTCGCGCTGGTTCTTGACCTGCGCCACCTCCGCCTTGACCTGCCAGCCGTTGTCGAAGGCGTGCTGCAGGTTGACGAAGACCCGGCGGGTCTCCATGTTCCAGGTGCTCCACGGCGTGCTGAAGGAGTAGGAGCGCGGCACCACCAGGCGGGCGCCGTTGCCGTAGTAGGGCGGGATGTTGCCGAAGTTGGCGCCATCGATGTCGTTCTTCTGGTACTCGAAGCCGGCGGCCAGCACGGTGCGCGGGCCGAGGTCGGTCTCGACGATGCCGTACAGCAGGCTGTCCTTGCGGCGCTTGTTGTCGATGAAGGTATCGCCGCCCGCATGCGACGCGACGATGCGGCCGCGCACGCCACCGCTGGCGGTGAGGCTGCCGCCGAGGTCGGCCTGCGCCAGGTAGCGGCTCCAGTTGCCCGCGCCGACGGTGACGCTGCCCTCGAACTGCTGCGTCGGGCGCTTGCGCACCAGGTTGACCGAGCCGCCGGGCTGCCCGACGCCGTTGAGCAGGCCGGCCGGTCCGCGGATGACCTCGACCCGGTCATACATCGCCATGCTGGTCATGCTGGCCTCGGCCGAGACATTGTTGTAGGCCAGCGTCGGGATGCCGTCGACCATCTGGCTCAGCGAGAAGCCGCGCGAGGTGAAGTCCACGCGCTCGTCGCGCCGGTTGACGACGATGCCCGGCGTCTGGCGCATCACCTCGTTGAGCGTGTCCAGGTTCTGCTCGTCCATCTGCTGGCGGCCGATGACGGTCAGCGACTGCGGCGTCTCGCGGGGCGACAGCGGCATGCGGGTGCCGGCGCCCGTGCTGCGCACCGTGTAGGAGCCGGTGCCCTCGCTGGTGGTGGACCGACCGCTCACCGACACCGTGGGCAACGCTGAACCGGTGGGCGAGGAGGCGGCGGCACCGGGCGCCGCGGCGGCGGAGGCAGCGGCCGGAGCGCTGTCGGCGGCCGCCTCGGCGGTCACCGCCTGCGCTCGCACGGGCGAGGCGCCCGAGAGCGCGAGGGTGCCGAAGGCGGTGGCCAGGGCCAACGACAGCCGGTGAGGACGGAACAGGGCGAGCGACGGGAACGGGGACATGGCGCGATCCTTCTGAGGATTCATGGTTGTGGCGAAAGGGAACGGGGCTGGGCGACGAGGCGCCCGGAACGTGAAAAAGCGCGCCGCCACGGATCCCGTGTGGCGGCGCGCGTCGCGGTGAAGGGGGTAGTCGACGTCGTCGGGTCCTCCGCTCAAGGACCCGGCGGTGGCCGGCAACGGCCGGCCGGTGGCGACCCGGGACGGCCGGTCATGCGGCCTGCCGGGAGCTTTCCTGCCGCCCGGTCGCATGGTCCAGGCCGGTGGCGCCGTGCAGCGCGCCGCGGATCTCGCCGGAGCGGATCGCGGTCACCGACAGCAGCGTGTCGCTCAGGCCGTGGGTCAGCTCGCAGGCGCCCTGCAGGAAGACGCTGGGATGGAAATTGGGTTGGCCGCGCAGCCGGTAGTGGCGGTCGACCTCCCAGTCGCCGAGGTAGGGCGCCAGCGGCGCCAGCAGGCTGCGGTGGCGGTCGCGCTCATACCCGGTGGCCAGCACGATCGCGTCGTAGTCCTGCGTGATCGTGCGCTCATGGTTCAGGTCGCGCAGCGTCAGGCGCAGGCCGTGCTCGCCCGCCTGCACGCCGGCCACCTCGTGGCGCCGCAGGAAGCGGTGGCGCGGCTCGCCGCTGACGCGCTGCCGGTAGAAGACCTCGAAGATCTGCTGGATCAGCGCCAGGTCCGGTGCCGCGTAGTTGGTGTGCCAGTACTCGTTGAGCAGCTCCTCGCGCTCGCTGCCGGAGCGGCTGAAGACGAAGTCGGTGAAGTCGGCATTGAAGATCTCGTTGACGAAGGGGCTGTCGTCCGACGGCTTGATCGAGCGTGCCCGCATCACCAGGTCCACCTGCGGCCGCTGCGGCCGGCCGTGCAGGTCCATGAAGATCTCCGCCGCGCTCTGGCCCGCGCCGACGACCGCGATGCGCCGCGCCTCGCCGTGGCGGGCGATGGCCTCCAGGTAGTTGCTGGAGTGGAAGACCCGCGGATCGTCCTTGAAGGCCTTGAACTCGGCCGGCACGCGCGGCATGCCGCCGACGCCCACCACCAGGTGACGGGTCAGGCGCTCGCGCACCGCGCCGGCCGCGTCGCGCGAGCGCACCCGCAGCAGCCTGACCTCGCCGGCACGCGGCTCGGGCAGCACCTCGAAGACATCCTCGCCATAGGCGCAGCGGTCCTCGAACTGGGCGGCGGCCCAGGCGAGGTAGTCGTTGAACTCGTGGCGGCTGGGGAAGAAGGTCTTCAGGTTGATGAAGTCCTGCAGCCGGTCCTTCTCATGCAGGTAGTTCAGGAAGGTGAAGCGGCTGGACGGGTTGCGCAGCGTCGCCAGGTCCTTCAGGAAGGAGATCTGCATGTGCGCCTGGTCCAGCAGCATGTTCTTGTGCCAGACGAAACCGGGCTGGCGCTCCACGAACAGCGCGTCCAGCGGCCGCTGCTGCGGGCGACCCTCGCGGCCTTCCTCCAGCGCGATGGCCAGGGCGATGTTGGACGGGCCGAAGCCGATGCCGATCAGGTCATGGAGGTGCATGGGTGCCTCAGGATTGGGGAACTGCGAGGGAGGGACCGGAGGACGCGTCCGCGTCGTCGGCGCGCGGGATCCAGAGCGCGTCGTCGAAGAAGCGCTCGCGCATCAGCAGGCCCAGCACCGCGCGCTTGTGCGGGAACTGGATCTCCTTGAGCGAGGCATAGCCGCAGCGGTTGAGGCTGCGGATCATCCGGCGGTTGTCGATGCGGGGCTCGATCACCAGGCGCTGGGTGCGGCAGTCGTCGAGGAACAGGTAATGGGAGACGCCCGGCATCCAGGCTGTCAGGAACGGCCTGCCACGCAGCGCCGGCTCGCCGACCAGCACATGCCAGCCGCGGTCGTGGTCGGCGGCGTCGTAGAACGGCGCGATGCGGTCTTCCTTGGCCCAGTAGGCTTCGACGTAGCAGAACGGCCGGTCGTCAAGGCAGCCGATCAGTCCGACGGTGTGGGGGTCGGCGGCGACGCCGGAGAGATAACGGCGGTGGTGGTCCAGGTCGCCGGTTTCCTGCCAGAAGTGGGCGACGGCCGGCTCGTTCATCCAGCGGTTCACGGTGGCCAGGTCGCGCTCCACGTCCATGGCCCGCAGGCTGAAGGCCTGGTCCAGCCAGGGGATGTGGCGGCGGTAGACGGTGCCGACGGGCTTGGGCGGACGGCGGGGATGGCGGCGGCCGTCCTTGCTGAAGACGCACTGGCTGGGCGGCGGATCGCGCCGGTCGGTCAGCCAGAGGCGGTCCCATTGCCAGAACAGCTCCCGCGAGACGGTGGCCGGCTGCCCGGCGGGCTGCAGCGCGATGCCGCCGGCGAGCAGCGCCGAGCTGGCCGGCAACACGCCGCCGAGCGACACGGCCGGCAGGTCCGGGCGCAGCGCGAAGACCGCTTCCAGCGCCACGGGCAGGTGGAGGTCCAGGAGCGCCGCCGGTGCCCGGTCCAGACCGTCGCGCGGCTGCAGCAGCGGCAGCGGCGTGCCGGGCTCGAGCATCCAGGCGCTGACCGGTCCGCCATCCCGCGGCAGCACGCTCAGGTGGGGGCCGTTCATGACGGCCTCGAACTCCTGGCCCCCAATGCGGCTCAGGACGCGGCCGGCGGCGCGGGCGCCGGCGGTGGCGAGGAAAGGATCGGAGCCGGCGGACAGGGCCGGCGCAGCGATGGACATGGGACTGCCTCGAATGTGGTCGCGGCGCTCGGCGCGCCGCCGTCTTCCGGTAATGACGTTGGCCGCGCCGATTTGTTCACGCGGGCAGTGGCCCGGGGTGGTGCTCGCCGGCTCAGCGGAAGGCGTGGGCGAGCGCCGCGGCGGCGTCGGCGCGCAGCCTGGTAGCGTCCTCGACCACATTCCCCAGCCGCGCGAAGTCATGGACCATGCCGGCGTAGACCTGGACATCGGTCCGCACGCCGGCGGCCTCCAGCGCCCGGGCGTAGGCCAGGCCTTCGTCGAGCAGCGGGTCGAACTCGGCCAGGGCGAGGTGCGCCGGGGCCAGGCCTTGCAGGCTGGCGGCCTGCAAGGGCGCGAAGCGCCAGTCCAGGCGGTCGGTGTCGTCGCGCAGGTACTGGCTGAACATCCATTGCAGGTTGCGCTGTTCCAGCAGATGGCCGGTGGCCAGCCGCCGATGGGACGGCGTGTCCTGGTGGGCGCTGGTGCAGGGATAGAGCAGCAGCTGCAGCACCGGCTGGGCGAGGCCGGCGTCCCGCGCGGCCACGGTCAGCGCGGTCGCGAGCGTGCCGCCGACGCTGTCCCCGCCGACCGCGATGCGGGCCGGGTCCAACCCCAGCGCGCCGGCATGGGCGCGCAGCCAGGCCGCGGCGTCCTCGGCATCGTGGAAGGCCGTCGGGAAGCGGTGTTCCGGCGCGCGCCGGTAATCGACGGCGAGGACCGCGCAGTCCGCCTGCCGCGCCAGGTCCCGGCAGAGCGAGTCGTGCGAGTCCAGCCCGCCCAGCACATAGCCGCCGCCGTGGAAGAACAGCAGCACCGGCGCGCGCGGCGCGATGTCGCCGCGGTAGAGCCGGGCGGGCAGGGCGTGGCCATCGCGGGCGGGCAGCGTCAGCGCCTCGCAGGGCAGGTCGGGGCCGGGGAGGTCCAGCGCGCCCGTCGAGCGGTCGTAGGCGGCGCGCGCCTGCGCGGCGGAGAGCTCGTGCAGAGCGGGGCCGTCGGCATTCGCGGCGTTGACCAGGTCGAGGAAGGCTTCCAGATCGGGATGCAGGGGCATGGCAAGGCCGCCGGCGCACTCGGGCGGAATCGTTGCGGGAGAGGCGCCATCACGCGCCTGCAGGGAAGACGTCCGGCCGATGCGTTTGTTCACCGATGGCGGCGGTCGGCGACGGCCCCGGCGCTCGCCGCCATGAACAAACACGCCGCCGGATCGTCTACCTAGGACCTCACCCGACCGCCGCGCCGCTGGGCCGGCGGCCTGAAAGACCGCGCTGATGAACACTGCTCCTGGCACCCCGGCCGGCGATCCGCCGGGCCCCGCTCCCGGCAAGGCCGGCGAAGTCTCCGGGCTCCTGAAGCCCTTCCTGCCCTGGCTGGCCTTCTCCGCCGTGACCGGCGTGGCCGCCGGGGCGGCGACGGTGGCGCTGCTGGGCACGATCAACGCGGTGCTGAACCGGCCGGGCGGCATGGCCGGCGGTCTGCTGCTGACCTTCGTGGCGCTGTGCGCGGTGGCGCTGGTGGGCCGCGCGGCGTCCAGCATGAGCACCAACCTGGTCGGCCAGCGGCTGGTGGCGCAGGTGCGCAAGAGCCTGGCGCGCAAGATCCTGGCCGCGCCGATCGACGCGCTCGAGCGCTATCGCACCCATCGCCTGATGCCGGTGCTGACCGGCGACGTGGACATGATCAGCGATGCCGCCTTCGTGCTGTCCTCGGCGTTGATCGCGCTGGCGATCACCCTGGGCTGCCTGGGCTACCTGGCCTGGCTGTCGCCGGCGCTGTTCGGGCTGCTGCTGCTGGCGCTGGTGGTCGGCGTGGGCGTGCAGACCTGGGCGCAGGCGCGCGGCATCAAGGGCTTCCACAAGGCCCGCGATGCCGAGGAGCAGCTGCACAAGGCCTATCGCGCCATCAGCGACGGCGCCAAGGAGCTGCGCATGCACCGCGCGCGCCGCGCCGGCATGTACGGCGGACAGATCGAGGGCACGGTCGACCGCATCCGCGAGATCAACTGGCGCGCCATCAACACGTACGTGCTGGCGACGGCCTTCGGCTCGGCGCTGTTCTTCCTGCTGATCGCGCTGATCCTGGGCTGGGCGGCGCTGCGCACGATGCCGCCCTCGGTGCTCAGCGGATTCGTGCTGGTGCTGCTGTTCCTCAAGGGGCCGCTGGACCAGATCGCGGCGGCGGTGCCCGGCATCGGGCGGGCGCGGGTCGCCTTCCAGCGGATCGCCGACATGTCGGCGCGCTTCGCGACGCCGGAGCCCTTCCTGGACCTGGACCAGCCCGGCGAGCCGGCCGCGCTGGCCGATGCGATCGAGCTGCGCGGCGTGGGCTACGGTTTCCCGGCGCCCGACGGCGGCGAGGCCTTCGTGCTCGGGCCGGTGGACCTGACGCTGCGGCGCGGGGAGATGGTGTTCGTCGTCGGCGACAACGGCTCGGGCAAGACCACGCTGGTCAAGCTGCTGCTGGGGCTGTATGCGCCGCAGCAGGGCCAGGTGCTGGCGGACGGCCGGCCGGTGACCGACCAGACCCGTGACCACTACCGGCAGCTCTACACCACGGTGTTCTCGGACTTCTACCTGTTCGAAGACCTGGCCGCCGAGGCCGGGCAGGGCGGCAGCCTGCCGGAACGCGCGCTGCCCTACCTGCAGCGGCTGGAGATCGCGCACAAGGTGTCGGTCAAGGACGGCGCGTTCAGCACGGTGGACCTCTCGACCGGCCAGCGCAAGCGCCTGGCGCTGGTGCATGCCTACCTGGAAGGCCGCCCGGTGCTGGTCTTCGACGAGTGGGCGGCGGACCAGGATCCGACCTTCCGCCACCTGTTCTACACGGAGCTGCTGCCGGAACTGCGCGACAAGGGCCACCTGGTGATCGTGGTCTCCCACGACGACCGCTACTTCCACCTGGCCGATCGCGTGATCCGCATGGACCACGGCCGGATCGTCGAGGGCGCGGCGCCTGTGGCCCGGCCGCGGCGCGAGACCGCGGCGGCCTAGCGGTTACTGCGCACGCGCGGCGCTCCGATCGTCGGCCAATGACGGACCGGCCGCCGCGGGCCGGCGGTCAGCCTTGCGCCAGCGCCTGGACCTGCGCGGTGCTCAGCGCGCCGCCGTAGATCCGGAAGTCCTGCAGCCGCCCGTTGAAGTAGGGGTCCTGCCCGTACTGCGCCCGGCCGAGCCAGTTCTGCGTCGTGTCGCCGAGCTGGTAGGGCGCCAGGTCCATCGTCGTGATCGAGGCGGCCGCGGTGCCGTCGACATGCAGGGTGCAGGTCCGGTCCTTGAGCGTCATCGCCAGATGCACCCAGCGGCCCTTCGCCAGCGGGCCGGTCGAGACCGACTGCTCGCCGAAGTAGGTGGTGTTGGTCACGCTGACCCGCGTCGTGTCGTTGCTCACCAGCAGCGTCAGATAGGTGATGTCGCTCGAGCCGAAGTCGAAGACGCGGGCGTTGCCCCGGTTCACGCCGTTCCACCAGACCCAGCCGGCGATCGTGACGTCGCCGACGCCGGCCAGCACGCCGGTGGGCAGCGCCAGGTGACCCGAGGCGCCATCCAGCGCCAGCGCCTTCGTGCCGGCCTTTCGGCCCTCGCCCCAGGAGGCGCCGCCGACCAGCGCGCCGTTGCGCTGTCGGCCGCCGACATCGCGGGCCGTCGTGCCCTGGCCGTCATCCAGGGGCAGGCTCAGCAGCAGCGGGGCGTCGAGGTCCACCGCCGCGCTGGCCGAGGTCGACAGCACCGCGCCGGCGCCGTCCAGCGCGCGGACCTGGTACTGCCACCGGCCTTGCGACACCGCGCTGTCCGTCCAGGTGGGCAGGCCGCCGGCGCTGACGCGGGTGAGCTCGGTGTAGGTCGAGGACCCGGCCGGCGCCCGCAGCACCGCATGGGCCGCCGCATCCGCGCTGCCCCACCACGAGAGTTGGACCGCGCCGCCGCGCACGATCGCCTGCAACCCGGTGGGCGCGACGCGCGTCACATCCGCGTCGCGCGAGAAGGTCAGCGTGCCGAAGCTCAGGTCGTCGCCCAGCCAGGTGTTGCCCTCGGGCCGCAGCTGCGCGGCCAGCGCGCTGACCCACGGCGCGGCCAGGCCCTTGCGCTTGACGTAATGGTTGTAGATCGGCTCCCAGCAGGGGCGGCCGTTCGGCCGGCCACCGTCGGACACCGCGGTGAAGGTGCCCTGCCGGTTGATGTAGAGGTAGAAGGGCAGCGTGTAGAAGGCGCCGGCGGCGTCCTTCAGGTTGGACTTGGCGACGTACTCCGCGCCGGCCAGCAGCCGGTTGTCGTCCTCGCCGTAGAGGTCGTCGCCCTGGTTCCAGGCCATCTCGCACAGGTAGCCGGCCATGCCCAGGCTGAGCGTCGAATGGCCCTGGTCGCGGCCGCTTTCCTGCCATTGCCCCATGTGGCCAGGATGGCGCGCATAGACCATGTGGCGCGACGCGCCGTTGCCGCGGCCGCGGTGGAAGTAGTCCAGCGCCTCCTGGTAGACGTCGGCCCGGTCGGCGAAGACGCCGATGGCCAGCATGCCGACCAGGCACACCAGGTCCCAGTTGGCCCATTGGTTGGTGATGTTGGTGCCGTTGTGGTCTTTCAGGAAGCTGCTCTGCAGCGGATAGAAGTGGGCCAGCAGCCATTGCTGGCAGGCGTTCCGGTCGGCCGCGCTCCAGCCGGTGTAGGTGCGCAGGATCTCGGCCGCGTTGGCCCACTGGTAGCCGTAGATGCCGGCGGCCAGGAAGCGGTCGCCGTTGCCGGTGAGCGAGGTCATCGTCGTGACCCACGCGTTGATGTAGCGCACCGCCTGGTCGGCGTAGGCGGTGTCGCCGGTCACCTTCCAGCGCAGCGCCAGCTGGTAGGCGCGCTGCACGTCCTCGACCATCGCGCGGAAGTTCTCGCCGTCGCCGCCGCGGATGGCGGTGACGACCGGCTGCGGGTCGCGTCCCAGCTGCGCGCGACCGCTCGAGGTCAGCGCGCGCAGGCCGCTCACCCAGGGTTCGCGACCGGCCGCGAGCTGCGTACGCATGCGGGTGAAGTCGGCCTCGGTGTGCAGCAGGCCGGGGTGGGTGAAGACGCGCGCCGTCCCGGTGCCGGTGGTCGTCGTGCCGCCGGTGCTGCCTCCACCGGTCGGCGTCGACGCGCCGCCGCTGCTGTCGGCCGACACGGCCTCGTTGGCGCCGCCGCCGCCCGACCCGCAGGCCGACAGGCCCAGCGCCGTGCCGCCGGTCACGACGGCTCGGCGCATCCATTGGCGGCGGGTGCTGGTCGACGCGAGCCACGCGTCAAGGTCGAAATTCATCACGTTGGGGCCTGCGTCGGAAGAGGAAGGGAGGGCGGCGAAGCGGCGCTCGCGAGCGCGTGGCGCATCTTGGCCGGACACCGTTGTCATCGCCGCAACCGTTGCACTCTGTGACCGTTGCCCGTCGGAGCCGCACAACATCCGGCCCCCGGCCGTGGCGATGCAGCTCGAAGTTCTCACCGAGTTCTCACGAGGCAATCACCGTCCGGTCGCGTCCGCCATGCTTGGCGTCGTAGAGCGCCGCATCGGCGCGCGCGACCAGCGCCTCCAGCGACTCGTCGCCGGAAGCGGGCACGCCGACCGCGCCAGCGCTGCAGGTCACGGGCAGCGGCGTGCCGGTGCCGATGTCGAAGGGTTCGGCGCCGATGCAGCGCTGCAGGGCCTGCGCGCGGCGGCGGCCCTGCGCCTGCGCCATCGACAGGCCGGGCAGCACCAGCAGGAACTCCTCGCCGCCCCAGCGGCCGATCGCGTCGTAGTCGCGCATCGTGGCGCGCAGCCGCTGCACCAGTTGCGTCAGCACCGCGTCTCCGGCGGGATGGCCGTGGGTGTCGTTGATGCGCTTGAAGTGGTCGACGTCGATCAGCATCAGCGTGACCGCCGCTTCGCCGCGGCGGGCCCGCGCGATCTCCCGGGCGGCCAGGTCGGTGATCGCGCGCCGGTTCATCGCGCCGGTCAGGCCATCGGTCAGCGCCAGGGTGCGCATCTGCTCATAGGAGGCCTTGAGCTCGGCGGTG
Source organism: Roseateles chitinivorans (assembly GCF_002761755.1). GTDB lineage: Bacteria > Pseudomonadota > Gammaproteobacteria > Burkholderiales > Burkholderiaceae_C > Roseateles > Roseateles chitinivorans. The sequence continues at coordinate 17,875 of NZ_PEOG01000071.1, read as the reverse complement.
CGCTGCCCGACGAGGCCTTCCAGCTCGCGCTGGCGCCGCACCCAGGCACGCACCCGCCAGCGATGCGCCAGCGCGATCAGCGCCAGCGCCAGCGCGCAACCGGCGGCCAGCGCCCAGGCGCTGCGCCACCACGGCGGCCGGATCTCGAAGGCCAGCGAGGCGAGCTCGGACACCAGGCCCAGGTCGGTGTTCTCCACCCGGGCCTCGAAGACATAGCGGCCACCGGCCAGCGCGGGAAAGACGACGTCCTCGTGGGCCGTGGTGCGCCATTGCTCGTCCAGGCCGCGCAGGCGGTAGCGCACCTGTTGCGTGGCGCGATTCCGGAACACGGGCGAGGCCCAGACGATCTCCAGCGCGCCGGCGGACCAGTCGGCCGTCCAGGCGCGATCCAGCGGCATCGACACCTTGTCGCGGGTCACCCGGGTGAGGTGCAGGGCGACACGCACCGGGTCGAGCAGCCGCTCGGGGGCCATCACCTGCGTCGCGCCGCGGCTGGTGCCGATCCAGATGTCGCCGGCCGAGTCCTCGACCAGCGCGTTCTGGTTGCAGTCGTTCCAGCCCAGCCCGTTGCTGTCGTCGAAACGGCGCCAGGGGCCGCCGTTCCAGACCAGCACGCCGTCGTCCGTCGTCACCCACAGCCAGCCGCGACGGTCTGACAGCAGCGCCATCACCGAGCGGCGACCGAGCACCTCGCCCGGCTGCAGCGCGTCGGCGCGCCAGGCGTCGCCGTCGCTGCCGTCGCTGCTGGCGCTGCTGGCGCTGCTGGTGCTACTGGCGCTGCTGGTGCTGCTGGCGCTACTGGCGCTGCTGGTGCTGCTGGTGCTGCTGGTGCCGGAGGCGGTCGTAATGCCGGCGGTGCTCGACACGCGCCAGAGCCGGTTGTCCCGCGAAGCGACCCACAGCGCACCGTCGCGTCCGCAGGCGAGCTTCTCGATCGCCAGGCCGGCCGGCAGCCCGGCGACGGTCGGTGTGGCCATGCCGCGGGTCTCGTCGTGGGCGATCAGTCCGGCCGAGGTGGCGAACCAGGTGCGCCGCTGGGGCGAGGTGCACGCCGCGAAGACGGTCAGGGACTTGGCGCGGTCGGCATCCATGCCGGGCGCCGGCACGACCCGGGACGGCGCTCCGCCGGAGCCCGCCGATCGCGCCGATCGCGCCGATCCCGCCGATCCGGCGGACCCACCGTCGGGCGGCACGAAGAACAGGCCCTTGTCGGCCCCGACCCACATCCCGCCGCCGAGCCCGGGATGCAGCACGAACACCAGCGGCAGTCCCTCCGCCTCTCGCCGCCACGCGCCGTCGGTCCGCCGCCGGAACAGCTCGCCGGAGTAGGTCGCCAACCACAGCTGGCCCGCCGCGTCCCGCGCCAGGCCGCCCACCTGATCGCGCGTTCCGCCGGGCATCCGGACCTCCACGCTGCCCGTCGCCGGATCCAGCAAGGCCACGCCATTGCCGGTGCCCAGCCACATCCGGCCGGGTGCCTCCTCCAGGAAGGTCCAGAGGTCGTCGCTCGGCACGCCCTGGCGCCGGGTCCACTGGCGCCAATGCTCGTAGCCGCGCCAGTGGACCAGCCCATGCCCGGCGGTGCCCAGCCAGAGGTCGTGGTCGCGGTCCTGCAGGATCGCGTGCACGCCGCTGCCGACATCCAGTCCGTGGGCGGCGCCGAAGCGCGTCCACCGGCCCGACTGCCAGCGCAGCACGCCGTCGTCGCTCGAGGTGAGGAGCCGGCCCTGCGCGTCCTCGGCCAGCGGCAGGTGCAGCCTCACGGTGCCGTCGCTCAGTTGCGGCGGCGTGAGGTCCTCGAAGCGGTCCGCATCCGGCGCCAGCCGCGAGACCTGTGTCTCGGCGCGCGCCCACAGGGCGCCGTCACGCGTGCGCAGCAGATCCCCCCAGCGCGCGGGCTTCAGGCCCTCCCGTTCGCCGAACCGGGTCAGTGCGCCGTCCCGCCAGCGGCACAGAGCCTGACCGCAGGCCAGCCACCAGCTGCCGTCCGGCTCCACCAGCACCGCATGGATCGCGGCCAGCGACGGCTCCCGGTCGCGCAGCGCCTGCGGGAAGGCCGGCGTGGCGCGCCAGCCGGCGCCGTCCCGGCGCAAGGCGTAGAGCCCGTCCATCGCCGCCACCAGCGCACCGCCGTCGGCGGTGGCGGCGATCGTCCGATGACCCTGGCGCACGAGGAGCCCGGGGCGTCCGGTGTCGATCACCTCCAGCCCCTCGGGCCCCAGGTGGGCGACCCCGCTGATCACCCCGACCCACAGGCCGCCGCGGCCGTCGGGCGCCAGTGCGCTGACGTGGCGGTCGGCGAGCGGCAGCCCGGGCGGATCGATGCGGGTGATGCGGGCGCCGTCGTGGCGATAGAGACCGTTCTCGGTCCCGATGACCAAGCGGCCGTCCGGCAACTGGACCACGGCGATGACGGAGAGATTCGAGAGCCCGTCCGACTGCGTGTGCGTGGTCAGCGCCAGGTCTTGCGCCGACGCCGTGATGATCAGCCCGCCCGCCAGCAGACTTGCCAGGATCCAGCGGGCAAGCCGGATCAGCGCGGATCGGGGCGAGGCGAGCGTGGCGGAAAAGGGCATCGGTAAACGCGAGGACCGGCGATCAGCCAAGGCGCCGCGGCGATTCGCGACGCGCGTTCAGTTCGGGAGGATAGCGGGCGACTGGGCGGACATCGCACCGCATCATCACGGGCGGCGTCCCCGGCCGCCCGGCGTGAGACTTTCTGCCCTCAAGACCGCGCTAGCGGCTCGGCGGCGCTTCGTCAATCCTCCCCGAGGTGCGATGTGTCGATCGTGTTTCACTCCGATACAGTCCTTCCCTTGAGTCCGCCGCCGGGCGAGGCCTTCGTGAGGAATCTCACGGCGCGCGGACTGCCTAGGGCAAAACCGGCGCGAGCCGGCGACGCAAAGCTTCCGGTCTCCTGCCGGCATCCCTCCGATGCCGTGCCGCGAGATAGCGGGGTTGCCGGACTGGTTCTCTCCAGTTCGTGATGCATTGCCGCCTTCCCGGCTGCCTTGGGTTCAGAAAAACAACGCCCAACGATGGCAGGCAAGGGATGCAGCAGGACAAGAACAAGCGGGTGCGTGCGCGCCCGGCCGCCGGCGTGCCGGCAGTGGCGATGGTCGCGCTGGCCGCGGCGCTCGCCGCCGGCGTGGAAACCGCCTGGGGCCAGGCCTTGCCCCCGGGCACGGTCGACCCCGACGCCCAGCGCCAACTCCAGCAGCAGCGCGAGGCGCAGCAGCGCCAGTCGCTCGAACGCGAGCCCGACGTGCGCCTGCGCGCCAGCCCGCCGCCCGCGCGTCAACGCCTGCGCGACGATGAATCGCCCTGTTTCCTCATCAGCCGGATCGAGCTGCGCGGTGTCGAGGGCCAGCCCCGCATGGCCCGGGAGGTCCGCGCGCTGGACGGCCCACAGGGCGATGACTCGCCGATCGGCCGCTGCCTCGGGGCCACCAGCATCGCCACCCTCGTCACCCGCCTCCAGGACGCCCTGATCGAGGAAGGCTTCATCACCACGCGCGTGCTGGCCGCGCCGCAGGACCTGTCCACCGGCCTGCTGACCCTGACCGTGGTGCCGGGACGCGTCCACGCGATCCGGCTGCGCGAGGGCAGCTCGCCGCAAGTGCGGCTGGCCAACGCGCTGCCGGTGAAGCCCGGCGACGTGCTCAACCTGCGCGACATGGAACAGGCGCTGGAGAACCTGCAGCGCGTGCCCGGCGCGCAGGCCGACATCCAGGTCGAACCGGCGCGGGACACGGCCGAGCCCGGCTACAGCGACCTGGCCGTCAGCTACCAGGGCGGACGCCAATGGCGCTGGCAGGTGTCGCTGGACGACAGCGGCAGCGAGGCCACCGGCCGCTATCCGCTGGCGCTGACCGTCTCGCTGGACCATGCGCTGACGCTCAACGACCTCTTCTATGTGACGCTGAACCGCGATGCCGATTGGCTCGCCCGCCGCGTCGACGACCGCGAGGGCCCGCACAAGGGCACCGGCGGCCATGTGCTGCATTACTCGCTGCCCTGGGGCCATGCGCTGTTGAGCCTGACCGTCAGCCGTAGCGGCTATCGCCAGGTCGTCATCGGCGCGAACCAGACCTACGTCTACCGCGGCGCCAGCAGCAACGGCGAGCTCAAGCTCACCCGCATGCTCTGGCGCGACGGCCAGTACAAGTTCAGCGGCTTCGTGAAGCTGTTCGGCCGCGGCTCGCGCAACTACATCGACGACACCGAGGTCGAGGTCCAGCGCCGGCGCACCGGCGGCTGGGAAGCCGGTCTGAACCTCAAGCGCCAGGCCGGCGGCGTCGGCAGCGAGGCCGAGTTCAGCCTCAAGCGCGGCACCGGCGCCTTCCATGCGCTGGAGGCGCCCGAGGAAGCCTTCGGCGAGGGCGATTCACGGGTCAAGCTGCTGCAGGGCAGCTTCAGCCTCAACGGCGCGCTGCCGCTGGGCGGCCGGCAACTGCAGCTGAGCACCTCGCTGCGGGGCCAGCTGGCGCTGAACCGCCTGACGCCGCAGGACCGCTTCTCGATCGGCGGCCGCTACACGGTGCGCGGCTTCGGCAGCGACGCCTCGCTGTCCGCCGACGACGGCCTGCTGTGGCGCAACGAGGCCGAGCTGCCGCTGAGCGCGCCGCAGGGCACGCCGGCGGTGTCGATGTACCTGGGCGTGGACGCCGGCATGGTGGGCGGCAACGGCGCGGAGCGCCTCGCCGGCCGCCACCTCACCGGCGCCGTCATCGGCTCGCGCCTGCGCACCCAGGGCTTCTCGCTCGACGTCTTCGCCGGCGCGCCGCTGTGGCAGCCCGCGCGATTCCCGGTGGCCCGCGTCGTCGCGGGCTTCACGCTGACCTATTCCCGCTGATTCCCGCCGGTTCCGCCCGCTGCCCCGGATCGGATCCCCCGCCCAATTTCTCCGTTGAGCTCACGATGAACCGTCTCCAGTACCGAATCGTCTTCAACAAGCAGCGCGGCCAATTGATGGCCGTGGCCGAGACCGCCGTCAGCCAGACCAAGGGCGGCGGCGGGGAGAGCGGAGCGCCGGCGCGTCGCGCACTGGCCTCCGCGGACGGGGTGCCCGCGATCTCCCGGGGCCCGCCGGCGCTGCTCGCGCTGGCCGCGGCCTTTGCGATGGGGGCGGTGATCACGCTGGCGCCGGAGGCGCTGGCCCAGGTGAAGGCCGATCCCAACGCGCCCAGGAACCAGCAGCCGACGGTGGTCAACAGCGCCAACGGCACGGTGCAGGTGAACATCCAGACGCCCAGCGCAGCCGGCGTCTCGCGCAACACCTACAGCCAGTTCGACGTCGACAAGCAGGGCGTGATCCTGAACAACGCCCGCGGCGACACCAGCACGCAGCTGGGCGGCTTCGTGCAGGGCAATCCGTGGCTGGCCAAGGGCAGCGCGCGGGTGATCCTCAACGAGGTCAACAGCAGCGCGCCCAGCCAGCTCAAGGGCTATGTGGAAGTGGCCGGGCAGCGGGCCGAGGTCATCATCGCCAACCCGGCCGGCATCCAGGTCGATGGCGGCGGCTTCATCAACGCCAGCGCCGCGGTGCTGACGACGGGCACGCCGCGCTTCAACGCCGACGGCAGCATCGCCGGGTACGGCGTGCAGGGCGGCTTGATCCGCATCGACGGGCAGGGGCTGGATGGCTCGCAGACGGACTACACCGCGCTGCTGGCGCGGGCGGTGGAGCTGAACGCGGGCTTGTGGGCCAAGGACGCGCGGATCCAGACCGGCACGCAGGTGATGACGGTGGACGGCGCTGCTGCGGGGAGCGGCGCGGGGGAGGCCCTGGCGCCGAGCGGTGATCGCCCGCGCTACGCGCTCGACAGCACCGCGCTGGGCGGCATCTACGCGCAGCGGATCACGCTGGTGGGCACCGAAGCGGGCCTGGGGGTGCGCCAGGCCGGCCAGATCGTCGGCGGCCAACTGACGCTGCGCGCCGATGGCTGGCTGGACAACACGGGCACCGTCTACGCGCAGGAGGCCGATGCCAACGGCGCGCCGTCGCTGACGGTGCAGTCCAACACCGGCGTGCGCAATGCCGGCTGGCTCGCCTCGCGCGGAAGCGTGGAACTCAAGGCACCGCAGCTGACCGGCGAAGCCGGCAGCGCGACCGTCGCCGGCATGAGCTCGGACGGCGCCATCGTCGCCGGCGCCGGCAGCCTGTCGCTGACCGCCGCCCAGTCGGCCACGCAGCTGGGCCAACTGCTCGCGGGTGACGGCATGACCCTGCAGGCGCCGACCCTCACCGCCGATGGCGCGCGCCTGGCGAGCAACGGCGCCGCGCTGGCGATCACCGCCGATGCCTTCAGCGCGCAGGGCGCCAGCATCGAGCAGTACGGCACCGGCGGGCTCACCCTGGACGCCCGGGCGCTCACGCTGAACGGCGCGACGCTCTTGTCCAACGGCGCGCTGTCGGCGCGCGCGGCGCAGCTGATGCTCGATGGCGCCGATGTCCAGGCGCTGTCGATCTCGCTGAAGGCCGACGGCACGCTGAGCCAGCAGCGCGCGTCGCTGCGCTCGGCCGGCGCCGCGACGCTGAGCGCGGACCGCATTGACAACCGCGACGCGCGCGTCGCCGCCGATGGCGGCGTGACGCTGCAGGCGGGCACCGAGCTGCGCAACGATCGCGGCGAGTTGTACGCCGCCGCGGGCGGCATCGTGATCCGAGGTCAGGCCGACGTGGTCAACACCGCGGGCGCGATCGCGGCGCGCGATGGCATCTCGGTGGAAGCGCGATCGCTGGCGCAAGAGCAGGGTGCATCGATCGACGGCCAGGTCGTCGAGCTGAAGCTGCAGGGCGCGCTGCGCCAGGACGCGAGCGCGCGGCTGTCGGCGGGCAACAGCCTGTCCGTCGAAGCAGCCTCGATCGCCTCAGACGCGCAGGTGCGCGCAGGCGGCGCGCTCGGCCTGTCTGCGCGCGAGAGCGCCGTGCTCGGCGGCTCCGTTTACGGTGGCAACGTGAATGCCACCTCCGGCGGCGACCTCAGCGTCAGCGGCCTGCTCGCCGCTCAACGCGACCTGAACGCGAGCGCCTCTCGCCGCCTCCAGACCGGCAGCGCCGCGACCATCGCGGCCGGCCTGGGCACTGATGGCCGCGTCGGCGTGCAGGGCGCACTGGCGATGTCGGCGGGCTCGGAACTCTCGCTGCGCGGTCAACTGCTGGCCGTCGACGCGGCCTTCGACGCGGCGGGCATCGACCTGGCCGGCGCACAGCTGCAGGCCTCCAACGCGCTGCGCATCAGCACGGCGAGCGACCTGGTCACGGAAGGCGCGCGGATGAGCGCCTCGTCGCTGACGCTGCAGGCGCAGAACTGGCGCCATGCCGGCGGCCAGCTCGCGATGAGCGGCACCGGCGACTGGACCGTCGTGCTGTCGGGCCAGCTCGACAACCGCCAGGGCCAGATCCAGACGAACGCGCGCAGCCTCACGCTGACGGCGCAGGACGTCGACAACACGGGCGGCCGCATCTCGACCGCCGGCGACGGGCTGACGATGACGGTGCAGTCGCTCGCGAACCAGGGCGGCGTCCTCTCGACCAGCGGCGATCTGCGTGTCGATGCGCGCCGGCTCGACAACCGCGACGGCGAGCTGAGCGGTCGCGGCGTCGACCTGCGCGGACAGCAGTTCGACAACACCGGCAGCGGCCTGATCGTCTCCTCGCGGGACTTGAGCGTCCGCGCCGACGCGCTGACCAACACCGGCGTGATCCGGGCGGCGGGTGCGGCGTCGATCGATGCGCAGGCGCTGACGCATGGCGGCACCATCGCCGCTGGCAGCGCGCTGGAGGTGCATGCCGGCACCATCGACAGCAGCGGCGCCTTCGCGTCGGGGCTGAAGGCGGACAACACGGTCGGCACCACGGGCGACCTGTCGTTGAAGGCCGATGGCGCGCTGAAGCACAGCGGTGCGGCGCTGGCCGGTGGCGCGGCGCGCCTCGAAGGCGCCGAGCTGCAGCTGCAGGGCAGCCGCACGCAGGCCGCGAGCGTCGCCGCGCAGGCGAAGGCCGGTGACCTGCGCCTCGATCGCGCGGCGATGGCCTCGGCGGGCGCGCTCGACCTGGGCGCGACGGGCGCCATCGTTTCCGAGAACGGCCAGCTCAGCGGCGGCACGGTGACGCTGTCGGCCGCCGAATGGCGCAATGCCGGGGGCGAACTTTCGCAGACCGACACCGCTGGACGACTCGTGGCGACGGTGGCGGGCGCGCTCGACAGCCGCGGCGGACGCATCACCGCCAACGGCACGGCGCTGACGCTCTCGGCGCAGCAGCTCGACAACACGGCAGGCCACATCGTCCACGCGGGCGCTGCCGCAGGCGAATTGCGCATCGACGCCGGCACGCTGGCCGGCGCGCGGGGAGAGATCCTCGGCAATGGCGGGCTGACGCTGACCACGAGCGCCGCCGCCGACCTGAGCCAGGCGCAGACGCAGGCCGACCGCATCACGGTCCATGCCGGCAGCCTGTCGCTGCAGAACGCGCAGCTGGTGGCCAAGAACGCGGTCGATCTCACCGCCGCGCAGGCGCTCGACAACACGAGCGGCCTGGTGCAGGGCGGCGGCCCGGTGACGCTGCAGGCGGCGACGCTGACCAACCGCGACGGCCAGATCGGCGGCGCGGCGGTCACGCTGCGCGCCGGCGCGATCGACAACGCGGGGCAAGGCCTCGTGACCTCGGGCTCGAGCCTGACGGTGAATGCGGATCGCCTCGACAACGCGGGCCAGCTGCAAGCCGCGGGTGACGTTGACGTCACCGCTCGCGACGTGCTCACGAATGCCGGCCTGATCACGGCGAAGGGCGATGCCCGCCTGGACGCGAGCGCCTTCGACCACACCGGCACCGTGGCCGCGAGCGGCAATACCCGCATCACCGCCAGCACGCTGGCCAGCAGCGGCAGCTTCGCCGCGGGACTGCAGGCCGACAACACGATTGGCGATCGTGGGGACTTGACGATCACCGCGCAGCGGCTGCGTCACAGCGGCACGTCCGTGGCCGGCGGCACGCTGACATTCAGCGCCGACAGCGTCGCGCTCCAAGGCAGCAGGACGCAGGCGGGATCGGTGTCGCTGCAGGCGCTGGCGGGCAGTCTCGCGCTGGACCAGGCGACGGTCGCAGCGGCCCGGCAGCTGACGCTGTCGGCCTCGGGCGCGCTGGACGCGGCGGGTGCGACGCTGAGCGGCGGCTCGGTCTCGATCGCGGCCGCCGACTGGCACCACGCGGGCGGCACGCTGGCGCAGACCGACACGGCGGGGGTGATGCAGGTCGACGTGTCAGCGTTGATCGACAACCAGGGCGGCCGCATCGGCGCGAATGCTCAATCGGCGACGCTGAACGCCGGCCAGCTGGACAACCGCGGCGGCGCGATCACGCATGCCGGCGTCGGCGCGCTGACGATCTCGGCGGCTTCTCTGTCGGGGACGGACGGCCGCGTCGCCAGCAGCGGCGACCTTGCGATGACCGTGCGCGGCGCGGCGACGCTGGATCGTGCGCAGACGCAGGGGCGGACGGTCACGCTCGATGCCGGCAGCCTCAGCCATCGCGATGGTCAGCTGCTCAGCCAGGGCGATGCCTCGGTGCGGACGAGCGGCGCGCTGGACAACTCCGGCAGCTTCTACGCGCAGGGCGCGATGACGGTGACTGCGGGCAGCGCGCTCACGCACACCGGCCTGATCGCGGCGCAGGGCGACCTGACGGTGCGGGCGGACAGCATCGCCAGCAGCGGCGCCTTCGCCGCCGGCATGAAGCCGGACACCACGTCGGCCGCGCAGGGCGAGCTGACGCTGTCCGCGACACAGACGCTGCAGCACTCGGGCACGGCTCAGGCTGTGGACCGCGCGACGCTGGAGGGTGCATCGCTGCTGCTGCAGAACAGCCAGACCACGGCCGCCTCGATCACGCTGAATGCGCGCGGCGGCGAACTGCGCCTGGACCGCGCGCTGCTGTCGGTGCGGGATCTGCTCGACCTGCGCAGCAGCGGCACGCTGAACACCGAGGGCGCGCGCATGAGCGGCGCCAGCGTCGCCATCACGGCGGTCGATTGGCGCAATGCCGGCGGCCAGGTCGGTCAGACGGATGTGGCGGGCCAGTTCACGGCGACGCTGAGCGGCCTCCTGGACAACCAGGGCGGGCGCATCGCCGGCAACGGCGCCACGCTGACGCTGTCAGCGGACCGCATCGAGAACGGCGCGGGCCAGATCGTTCATGCAGGCACGGCGGGCGGCACGCTGCGCCTGGATGCGACGACGCTCAATGGCGTCAACGGCACCATCGCCGGCAACGGCGCGCTGGCGCTGAACATCGCGGGCGATGCCGACCTGAGCGGCGCGACCGCGCAAGGCGATCGCGTGACGGTCCACGCCGCCAATCTGAAGCTGCGCGATGGTGAGCTGCTCGCGCAGAGCTCGGCGGCACTGACCGTCGGCGGTGAACTCGACAACACCGACGGTCTGATCCACGGCGGGAGCCGCCTGACGATCGATGCCGGCACGCTGGTGAACCGCGATGGTCAGCTCGGCGCGGTCGACGTGACGCTGAAGGGCGGCACGATCGACAACGCGGGCCTGGGCCTGATTGCGGCGCGCGGGAAGCTCTCGGCGGACGTGGCGAGCCTGAGCAATGCGGGCTCGATGCAAGCGGGCGGCGACCTCGACCTGCGCGCGAGCGGCGCGCTGCGCAACGGCGGCACGCTGCGTGCGCAGGGCGATGGCCTCCTGAATGCGGACGCGCTGGTCAACACCGGCACCGTGACGGCTCAAGGCGCGCTGACCGTCGCAGCCCGCGACATCGCCAGCAGCGGGGCTTTCGCCGCTGGCCTGAACGCGGACAACACGCTTGCCACGCATGGCGACCTGACGCTGACCGCGAGCGGTCAGCTGCAGCAGAGCGGCACCGCGCTGGCGGGCGGCGCGCTGACGATGAGCGGCGCCGGACTCGCGCTGCAGGACAGCCGCGTGCAGGCGCAACGCGTGACGATGACGGCGCGGGCCGGCGACGCGCGTCTGGACCGCGCGACGGTGGCCGGCGGCGAGCGTCTGACGCTGTCCGCGGCGAATGCGCTGGACACGTCCGGCGCGACGCTGGGCGCGGGCTCGGTGTCGATCACGGCGACCGACTGGCGCAACGCCGGCGGCGATCTCGCGCAGAGCGCGGCGGATGGCGAGCTGCGCGTCTTCGTGGCGCAGTCGCTGGTCAACCAGGGCGGCTCGATCGCGGCCAACGCGACGGACGTGACGCTGGCCGCGGTGCGGATCGACAACCGTCAAGGCACGCTGCTGCATGCCGGCGCCGGCACGCTGGCGCTGAGCGCGCAGCAGCTCGACGGCACCGGCGGCGAGATCCTGGCCAAGGGCGCGCTGTCGATCCGGACGCCGGGCGCCCTGACCCTGGACGGCGCGCTGACGCAGGCGCGCGACATCACCGTGAACGCAGGCAGCCTCAGCCATCGGGACGGCAAGTTGCTGAGCCAGACGGGGGCGGCCTTCACCATCGGCGGCGCGATGGACAACACCCGCGGCCTGGTTCAGGCGAGCGGGGACCTGCGCGTGGGCGCGGCCTCGCTGGACAACACCGACGGGCAGCTCGGCGGCCGCGCGGTCAGCCTGACGACGGCGGGCCGGCTGCTCAACGGTGGCCAGGGCCTGATCACCTCGGTGCAGGCGCTGACGATGGAAGCCGGCCAGCTCGACAACGCCGGCAGCCTGCAGTCGCAGGCGGCGATGGACCTGACGGCACATGGCGCCTTCGGCAACACCGGCAGCGCGTATGCGCGCGGCGCGCTGACGATCACCGCCGAGGGCGCGCTGACGAGCAGCGGCCTGCTGGCGGCGCAGGGCGCGCTGTCGGTGCAGGCGGCGAGCATCGCCAGCAGTGGCGGCTTCGTCGCCGGCCTCAAGCCGGACAACACGCTGGGCATGCAGGGCGACCTGACGCTGCGCACGAGCGGCGCGCTGCAGCAGAGCGGCCAGACCGTCGCCACCGGCACGATGACGCTGTCGGGTGCCACGCTGCAGCTGCAGGACGCCAAGCTGCAGGCGCAGCGCGCGGACCTGACGGCCAGCAGCGGCGACCTGCGCCTGAATCGCGCGACGCTGGCATCGTCGGGGGCGCTGGCGATGTCGGCGGCGGGCGCGCTGGACACGGGCGCGGCGTCGATCTCGGGCGACACGCTGTCGGTGGCGGCGCAGCGCTGGTCCAACGTCGATGGCGGGGTCACGCAGATCGGCCAGGCCGGCGCGCTGAGCGCGACGCTGCAGGGCGCGCTCGACAACACCCGCGGCGAGATCGCCGCGGCGGGCCGCACGCTGACGGTGAATGCGGGATCGATCGACAACACGCGTGGCCGCGTGGTGCATGCGGGCACAGAGGCGCTCAGCCTCGCGACCGGCACGCTGAGCGGCGCGAGCGGCGAGATCCTCGGCGCACACGCGGTGACGCTGACGGCGACGGGCGCGGTCGATCTGAGCCAGGCGAAGACCCAGGGCGGGACGGTGACGCTGCAGGCGGACAGCCTGCGTCATCAAGGCGGCCAACTGCTGAGCGGCGGCGATGCGCAGCTGCGCGTCGCCGGCGCCATCGACAACACCGGCGGCGCCATGGGCGCGGGCGGCTACCTGCGCGCGCAGGCGGCGTCGCTGGACAACACCGGCGGGCAACTCGGCGCTCGGGCTGTCGACCTGACGCTCGGCACGCTGACCAATGGCGCGCAGGGCCTGATCAACGCGCAGACCGGCCTGACCATCGGCGCGAGCCAGGTGACGAACGCGGGCTCGCTGCAATCGGGCGCGGACACGCGGCTGACGACGACCGGCGCGCTGACCAACAGCGGCAACGTCTACGCGCAAGGCAACGCGACGGTGAACGCGGGGCAGACGCTCACCAACCACGGCCTGATCGGCGCACAGGGCGCGCTGACCGTGGAGGCGCCCGCGCTGGCTGGCGCGGGCACGCTGGCCGCTGGCCTGCGTCCGGACAACTCGCTCGGCGCGCAAGGCGACCTGACGGTCCGCACCACGGGCACGCTGCAATCGGCCGGCTCGATGCTGGCCGCGGGCGCGATGACGCTGCGCGGCGGCGATCTGCAGCTGCAGGACAGCCGTCTGCAGGCGGCGTCGGTCTCGATGACCTCGACCGGCGCCTCGGGCCTGGGTGCGCTGCGCCTGGACCGTGCGATCGTCGCCAGCGCTGGCGACCTGATGCTCGCGAGCGCGGGGCTGCTGTCGACCGACGCGGCGACGCTGAGCGGCGCCAACGTCGGCCTCACGGCGACGGACTGGCGCAATGTCGGCGGTTCGCTGACGCAGACCGGCGCGGCCGGCGCGCTGACCGCGACGGTCGGCAACCAGCTCCTCAACACCGACGGCCGCATCCAGGCGGCCGGCACCGGCCTGCGCCTGCAGGCACAGGCGGTGGACAACGTGCGCGGCACGCTGATGGCAGCGGGCAGCGGTCCGCTGACGGTCACGACCGGCACGCTGGATGGCAGCTCCGGCCAGATCCTGGGCAATGGCGCGGTGACGATCGCCGCGACCGGCGCGGTGACGCTGGCGGGGGCGCAGACGCAGGGCGCGGGCGTGACGGTGTCGGGCAGCAGTCTCGACAATCGCGGCGGCAACCTCGTCAGCAATGGCGGGGCGCTGCTCAACCTCACCGGCGGCATCGACAACCGCGGCGGCACGGTGGCCAGCGCGGGCGCGCTGGATGTGCGCGGGGCCAGCCTGCTCAACGGCGGCAATGGCCTGATGCAGAGCGACTCGACGCTGCAGGCCACGATCGGCGGCACGCTCGACAACCAGGGCGGCCGGCTGCGCAGCGGCGCGGCGATGACGCTGAATGCGGGCACTGTCGACAACCGCGGGGGCTGGGCCGGCAGCGACGGCTCGCTGAGCGTGACCACGGGCGGCGGGCTGCAGAACGCGAGCGGCACGCTGCTCGCACAGCAGGGCGTGTCGCTGAGCGCCGCGACGCTGGGCAACCAGCAGGGTCGGATCTCGAGCCTGCAAGGCGGCGTGACGCTGCGGGCGCAGGGCGCGATCGACAACACAGCGGGCGTGATCCAGGCCGGGCAGACGGCGGATCTCGGCTCGGCGTCGCTGGTCAACGCGCGGGGCGAGGTGTCGGGCGCGGCAGTGGTGATCGATACGCGCGGCCAGACGCTGGACAACAGCGGCGGCCGGCTGATCGCGACGCAGTCGCTGGTGGTGGACAGCGGCACGCTGGAGAACCGCGGCGGGCTGCTGCAGTCGGGTGGTGGGCTGTCGGTGCAGACGCATGGCGCGGCGCTGAACAACACCCGCGACGGGTCGGTGACGACGCCGACGGGCATCCGCGCGCAGGGCGCGATGACGCTGAACGCCGGCACGCTGACCAACGAGCAGGGCATCGGCGCCGGCACGTCGGCGCAGGTCAACGTGGGCCAGCTGGTGAACCGCGCGGAACTGTCGGGCTCGGCGCTCACCGTGTCGGTCGGGGGCACGCTGGACAACCAGGGCGGGCGACTGATCGGCGCGCAGTCGCTGGACGCGTCGGCGCAGCAGGTGCTCAACCAGGGCGGGCTGATCTACGGCGGCAACACGCTCAACCTCACGGCGGCGGGCCGCATCGACAACACGAACACCGGCGGTACCGGGCAGGGCATCCAGGGCGGCGCGGTCAATGTGCGCGCGCAGCAGCTGGACAACATCGGTGGTCAGGTGCTGGCTGGTGGAAGCCTGGGGCTGACGATCGCGCAGTCGCTCAACAACGCAGGCGGCGCGCTGGGATCGTCGGGCACGCAGACGATCGGGGACGGGGCGTCGGTGTCGGCGTTGTCGCTGAACAATGCGGGCGGACGCATCTGGTCGGGCAGCGCGATGGGGCTGAACCTGCGGGAGCTCGCGGGCGGTGTCGGCGGGCAGATCAGCAGCGGCGCTGGCATGAGCGTCAAGCTCGTGGGCGATTTCGTCTACGGCGCGAGCAGCCAGTTCCAGTCGGCGGGCGACATGGTCCTCGACGTCTCGGGCAACTTCGCCAACCAGGGCACGCTGCGCAGCGGCGGGACGCTGGCGATCTCGGCGCAGAACATCGACAACGCGGCCAGCGGCGAACTCAGTGGCGTGAACACGCTGCTCACTGCGGCGGGGCAGCTCACCAACCGCGGCCTGATCGATGGCGACGGCGTGCTGCTGACCTCGGACCGGCTGGTCAACCTGGGCACCGGCCGGATCTACGGCGGCGACGTGGTCATCGACGGCGGCACGCTGGTCAACGGCGCGGAAGGCGGCGTGGCGGCGGTGATCGCGGGTCGGCGCTCCGTCGATGCGCAGCTCAGCCGCGAGGTGTCCAACACGGACGGCGCATTGATCTTCGCGGACGGCGACCTGCGGCTCGCGGGCGCGAGCCTGCTCAACGAGAACTCGACCATCGAGGCCAGCCGTGCGCTGGCGCTGCAGATGACGGGTGGGATCGTGAATCGGACGGTGCTTCAAGGAGCAAGCACCGGACAGGGTTATGGGCAGGGGGACTTGGCGTCAAGGGCATTCATCCGCGCCGGCGGGGACATGACGATCACGGGCGCGACGCTGCTCAACAGCGGCGCATCTATCGAGGCGCGAAGCAATCTGATGTTGACGGCCGGACGCATCGACAACGTCAATCCGTACCTGATGTGGGGGCGGTACGAAGCCGCCGCCGCCACAGAGGGCGTGCTCGAGATCCAGTACAAGGAGAGCGGCAGGCAGGACATAAACCTCATTGAGTACGAGCTCAATGGCCGCACCGAGCAGCAGGCGTTGGCGGACTTCGACCGGGAGCACCCAGGCGTCCTCATCGTTTCGTACACGTCGACCGCGGTAAACGGCGAGGAAGGCGCGCCGCTCACGCAGTCGATGGCCGCCAAGATCATCGTGGGCGGCACCTTGAGCATCGGTGCGGGCACGATCAACAACGACATGAGCCAGGTGGTCGGCATGACCGGCGCGGCGATCACCGGTGGGCAGGTCACGAACGTGCCGCACACCGTGACCGCCACGGACGCACAGGGCGTGGCGCACACGGTGAACCTGGCGCTGGCGGGCGGTGTACCGGTGGTAGGGCAGGTGTCGCAGGCGCCGGGCGGGCGTCAGGGCGCCGGTGCGGTGAGCACTGGGGGTGGTGCCTCGACACAGCAGGCGCAGGGCGGCGCTTCCGCCAGTGCGAGCGGTCTCGCCGGTGCCGGCGGTCTGCTCGGCCGCGTGACTCGCCAGGTGCAGCAAGGCATTGCCGCGCAGGCCAACGCGCAAGGCAATGCGCAGGTGCGGGCGGGCAGCGCGATCGCGTCGAACGCAGTGGCGACAGGCAACGGCGCCGCAGGCGCTGGCGCGGTGCAGGTCATCCAACGCAGCGGCGCGACCGCGACCGAGCGCGCCATCACCGCTGCTCAGACCGGCGACGCGGGCGCACAAGTGCAAGCGGCGATGCGTCACGAGCGCGATGGCGACGCGGTGCAGACGGGCTCGGCGCAAGACCTGCAAGGCGCCCGTGTGACCACGCAGTTCCGAGATGGGCAGGCGGTCGAAGCCGCGCAGGGCAACGGCACGACGCAACAGGTGCAGGGCACGGCGCGGACCGGGCTCGCCGGCTTGCTTCAGCGGGCCCGTGCCGCGGCGGCCGCACAGGTCGACGCGTCGGCGCCGTCCGACCAGAAGGCGACGACGCAGATCGGCAAGGTGACGACCCAAGCCGGCTCGACGAGCCGACCCGGCTCGGCGCAGAGCGCGGCGCTGAAGGTCTCGGGTCTGAGCGTCGGTGGCCGCTTGCTGGGCGTGATGCCCAACCTCACGCTGCCGTCCAACAGCCTGTTCAAGACGCACAGCGAGCCGGGCAGCAAGTACCTGGTCGAGACCGACCCGCGCTTCGCCAACTACCGCGAGTGGCTCTCCAGCGACTTCCTGCTGGAGGCGATGGCGCTGGACCCGACGGTGACGCAGAAGCGCCTGGGCGACGGCTTCTACGAGCAGCGCCTGGTGCGCGAGCAGATCGGCCAACTGACCGGCACGGGCTACCTGTCGGGCTACGCCGACGACGAGTCGATGTACCGCGCGCTGCTGACCAACGGCGCGACCTTCGCCAAGGAGCACCAGCTGGTGCCAGGCGTGGCGCTGACCGCCGAGCAGATGACGCAGCTCACCAGCGACCTGGTGTGGCTGGTGGAGCAGACGGTGACGCTGGCGGACGGCACGACGCAGCGCGTGCTGGTGCCGCAGGTCTACCTGGTGCCGCGCGAAGGGGACCTGCTGCCCAGCGGCTCGCTGATCGCGGGCGGCCGGGTGGAGATGGCGCTGACGGGCGACTTCAACAACGGCGGCAGTGTGCGCGGCGGCGTGGTGGCCATCCAGGCGCAGAACATCGCCAACACCGGCGACATGCGTGCCACGACGCTGGCGCTGACGGCGCGCGAGGACCTGCGCAACATCGGCGGGCAGCTGGCGGCCACGGGCGACATGAGCCTGGTGGCGGGCCGTGACATCGTCATGCAGAGCACCACCGCCAGCGGCGGCACCGTGAAGGGCAACGTCACAACGAAGGCGACGGTGCTGGACCAGGTGGCCTCGCTCACCGCGGGTGGCGTGATGGTGGTGCAGGCCGGGCGCGACGCGCAGCTGCAGGCGGTGCAGATCACGCAGGGCGGCGCGGATGGCGCGGGCGCCGAAGGCGGCGTGATGGTGGCCGCAGGGCGCGACCTGACGCTGAGCACGGTGCAGACCTCGAGCTCGCGCGACCAGGTCTGGAATGCGACGAACTTCAAGAAGGAAAGCCAGAGCCAGGACGTCGGCACCGAGATCAAGGCCGAGGGCGCGGTGGTGCTCAAGGCCGGGCAGGACCTGAGCGCCACGGCTGCGCAGATCGCCAGCGCGCAAGGCCCGG